>NZ_JACJLE010000045.1 GCF_016901995.1 Bacteroides caecigallinarum
GAGTCCTTTAATCTGATTGATTTGACTTTGCCCATAGAGGTAGCTTTGAGGATTATGAGGCAAAGGTAGCAAATCTATATGATATAAACTAATTATGAACATCTACTTACAAAAGTATAATATACACTCTGACAAACCTGTATATGGATTACGGCTCTTTGTACCAATATTACAGAATGTTGCTTATACGGATAATATGTATTAAATTTGCTACGAACACAATAATTCGCATAAATGAAACAGGAAGTTATCAAACTGGAGGAGGTCAATAAATTCAATGATATATTCGGACTCGAAACACTTCATCCTATGGTGAGCGTTGTCAATCTGTCCAAAGCTAAGGAATGGCCTGAAACTCTCACAATAAATTATGGCGTATATGCCGTTTACCTGAAAAAAACGAAATGTGGCGATCTGACATACGGAATGCAGGAATACGACTACGACGAAGGAACTATAGTATGTTTCGC
The DNA here is from genome assembly GCF_016901995.1 of Bacteroides caecigallinarum. Taxonomy (GTDB): domain Bacteria; phylum Bacteroidota; class Bacteroidia; order Bacteroidales; family Bacteroidaceae; genus Phocaeicola; species Phocaeicola cellulolyticus. The sequence continues at coordinate 471 of NZ_JACJLE010000045.1, forward strand.
ACCTGGACAGGTAGTGACATCTTATATGAATACCGATACAAAGCCGGAGGGCTACGGAATACTGTTTCATCCCGACTTTATACACGGCACTGCACTCGGCAAAGACATAAAAAGATATTCGTTCTTCGCTTACGATTCGAAAGAAGCTCTTCACCTGTCAGAAGATGAAAAGAAGATAATCATGGAATGTTTCGGCAATATCGAAAGAGAACTACGAAGCCATCAGGACAAACACAGCCAGAGGATTATTACAGCGAACATCGGACTGATGCTTGACTACTGTCTGCGTTTCTACGACAGGCAATTCGAAACAAGAGAGGTATCCAACAAGAACGTGATAGTGCAGTTCGAACGTCTGCTTGACGATTATTTCGACAGCAAGGCTCCAGCCGAAAACGGATTGCCTACGGTGAGATACTTTGCCGAAAAGGTGTTCCTGTCGCCAAACTATTTCGGCGACATGATAAGCAGACAGACAGGAAAAACGGCATCGGAATACATACACGGCAAAGTAGTAGATAAGGCAAAAGAAAAACTGCTATCCACACAGATGACAATGACTGAAATAGCCTACGAACTGGGATTCCAGTATCCACAACATCTGAGCCGGATGTTCAAAAAAGAAGTTGGCTGTACACCAAACGAATACAGAATGCAAAGAATATGAGTTTTTTTATTACTTTTGGACACGAAATAGAATAACATTAACAAAATAATAACATAATCGAACATGAAAACAGAACAAGAAAAGCCGACGGGGCTGCCTGAGAACGCGTTCCGTCCGCTGAAACCGGGCGAGAAATATGAGCCTCTCATGTCGCCTTCGAAGAATTATCCTGAAGTAAACCTGTGGTCAGTGACATGGGGTATAGTAATGGCTGTGATTTTCTCAGCTGCAGCCGCCTATCTTGGACTAAAGGTAGGTCAGGTATTTGAAGCCGCAATACCTATTGCCATTATAGCGGTTGGTGTGTCAAGCGCCACAAAGCGTAAAAACGCACTGGGTGAAAACGTAATGATACAGTCTATCGGAGCATGCTCCGGAGTAATCGTTGCAGGTGCAATATTCACTCTGCCTGCACTTTATATCCTTCAGGAAAAATATCCTGAAATGACAGTGAACTTCATGCAGATGTTCATCAGTTCCCTCCTTGGAGGTGTATTGGGTATTCTTTTCCTTATTCCATTCCGTAAATATTTCGTAAAGGACAAACATGGCGAATATCCTTTCCCTGAAGCTACAGCCAGTACACAGGTTCTTGTGTCGGGCGAGAAAGGCGGCGACCAGGCCAAACCTCTTCTCATGGCAGGACTTATCGGAGGTTTGTACGATTTCATAGTAGGTACCTTCGGATGGTGGAACGAAAACTTCACAAGCCGCATCTGCAGTGCAGGCGAAATGGTGGCAGAGAAATTCAAACTGGTTTTCAAAATCAATACAGGAGCTGCAGTACTTGGATTGGGATATATCGTAGGTCTGAAATATGCAGCCATAATATGTGCCGGTTCGCTGGTGGTTTGGTTCGTTATAGTACCTGGATTCGCGCTTGTTTTCGGCGACCAGGTTCTAAACACATGGAATCCGAATATCGCTACAGCCGTTAAAGACATGTCGCCGGAAATGATATTCAGCGAATATGCCAAAAGTATAGGTATCGGCGGTATAGCAATGGCCGGTATCATCGGTATTGTCCGTTCATGGGGCATAATCAAGGGAGCCGTAAGTCTTGCAGCCAAGGAAATGGGTGGCAATAAAGCTGAAGGTAACGTAGAACGTACTCAGCGCGACATTCCTATGAAGATTATTGCTTTCGGTTCTATCTTCACATTGCTGCTCGTCCTGCTTTTCTTCTACTTCGACGTCATGCAGGGCAACGTGCTTCACACTGTAGTGGCACTTCTGCTTGTGGCAGGTATAGCATTTCTCTTCACTACTGTTGCAGCTAATGCAATTGCCATAGTAGGTACAAACCCTGTTTCGGGTATGACTCTTATGACTCTTATCCTTGCATCAGTAATCATGGTAGCTGTCGGACTGAACGGGGCTACAGGTATGGTTGCCGCACTGGTTATGGGTGGTGTGGTATGTACAGCACTGTCAATGGCGGGTGGTTTTATCACAGACCTAAAGATAGGTTACTGGCTGGGAAGCACTCCTAAGAAACAGGAAACATGGAAATTCCTCGGAACACTGGTTTCTGCTGCTACTGTAGGCGGAGTTATAATGGTCTTGAATGATTCTTACGGATTTACAAGCGGACAGCTAGCCGCACCTCAAGCAAATGCTATGGCAGCCGTTATCGACCCTCTTATGAACGGTGTAGGTGCTCCATGGGCTCTTTACGGAGCAGGTGCTGTATTGGCAATTGTACTTACTTATTTCAAGGTTCCTGCACTGGCTTTCGCACTCGGTATGTTCATTCCTTTGGAACTTAACCTTCCTCTATTGGTAGGTGGTGCTATAAACTGGTACGTGACAACAAGAAGCAAAGACGAATCAGTAAATCAGGAACGTGGAGAGAAAGGAACATTGCTCGCATCAGGTTTCATTGCAGGAGGTGCACTTATGGGTGTAGTAAGCGCAGTGATGAGATATTGCGACATCAACCTCATAAACGAGTCATGGCTGGCAAATCCTATGAGCCAGTTGGTTTCGCTCGTAGCATATGCTCTACTTATTATATATCTGGTAAAAGCCAGTATGTCTATCAAAAATAAACGGTTATGAAAAAAAATATATTAATTATGAGTTTTATTATAATCTCATCTGTTCTAAGTGCACAAAAACCTATTGAAATCAAACTATGGCCTAACGGTGCACCAAACGACAATAATCTGAAAGAACAAAAAGAAAATGGACCATTATATGTTGCAGAACCAACATTGTATGTATATCCGGCCGAAAATCCAAACGGCATGGCTATTATCGCTTGCCCTGGAGGAGGATACTACGGATTGGCGACTGCTCACGAAGGTCACGATATGGCTGCCTGGTTCAACGGCATGGGTATCACATATTCAGTTCTTATCTACCGTATGCCTAACGGCAACAATGAAGTACCTTTAAGCGATGCACACCAGGCTATCAGAATAATGCGTGGAAAGGCACAGGAATGGAAATTCTCCAAACTTGGAATAATGGGATCTTCCGCAGGAGGACATCTTGCAAGCACTGCAGCCACTCATTTCGATGAAACGACAAGACCAGATTTCCAGATACTCTTCTACCCTGTCATAACCATGGACAAGAGATATACACACATGGGATCAAGAAACAATCTGCTTGGAGAAAATCCGGACAATAAACTGGTAGAGAAATACTGTAACGAAAAACAGGTAACACCACAGACTCCTCCTGCATTCATCATGCACAGCAGCGATGACAAAACTGTACCTGTGGAAAACAGTATAAACTATTATATGTCGCTTGTAAACAACGGAGTTCCCGCATCATTGCACACATACCCTATCGGCGGACACGGATGGGGTTATCGCGACAGCTTCATCTATAAGAGACAATGGACAGGCGAACTGGAAAAATGGTTGAGAGAATTAAACAAATAAATATACAGAAAATTATCCCAACTATTTGTAAAACAAAAGAAAAGCAGTATCTTTGCACCCGCTATTACGAGATAATAGCATAATTCAAATCATTAACATTAAAAATTTAACGTTTAAAAAATGGCAACTAAAATCAGATTGCAGAGAAACGGACGCAAAGGTTATGCGTTCTATTCAATTGTTATTGCAGACGCAAGAGCACCACGTGATGGTAGATTTACTGAGAAAATTGGTACTTACAACCCAAACACCAATCCTGCCACAGTAGATTTGAATTTTGAACGTGCATTGCACTGGGTATTGGTAGGTGCACAGCCTACAGACACAGTTCGCAACATCCTTTCTAAAGAAGGTGTTTACATGAAGAAACACTTACTTGGTGGTGTTGCCAAAGGTGCATTCGATGAAGCTCAGGCTGAAGCTAAGTTCAACGCTTGGAAAGAAAACAAGCAGAACGGTCTTGCTGCTTTGAAAGCAAAACAGGAAGAAGCTAAGAAGGCAGAAGCTAAAGCACGTCTTGAAGCTGAAAAGAAAGTAAACGAAGAAATAGCTAAGAAAGTAGCTGAAAAGAAAGCTGCTGAAGCTGCAGCAAAAGCTGAAGCAGAAGCTGCTACTGAAGAACCAGCTGCTGAAACTGCAGAAGCTCCTGCAGAAGCATAAAACTTCAAGCTTATCTTTAAAGAACACAAAGAGATGTTTCCCAAAAGGAGACATCTCTTTTTTTTGCATATTCAATAAATAAAAATCCAAAAACGTAAAAATTATAAGAAAAATGTATTATTTTTAATGAAATATTTCATTTTTCATATCTTTTATCTTATATTTACAAAAACAATATAAAATACAAGAGATATGAACATTTTCAATTTAGACGAAGAGACTTGGGAAAGAATACATAAAGACATTGAAAGTGTAGTTGCTTTATTCCCATGTAATGCAAATGAGAAACAAGATCTAATACATGATGCCATATTACATGTCATCAATCGTTTGAGTACAAGTTACTATGAAAAAGGCAAATTTGATGTCTGGGTTAAAAAAGTTACATTAAACTTTTGCAAAGACAGAGTTACAGACCCGCGTAAGAAAAACACTAGTTACTATGAAGATTTGTCCAAAGAGCCAACTTTCCCATATAAATATTACTCAGACGACATTAAAGACAAAATAGCCTTGGAAATAATGGATGAATCAATAGAGGAACTTGAATATCTGGAAAAACAAATTATAATAGGAAGGATAAATAAAGAGTCATATTTTGCATTAGCAACAAAATTCAATAAGAATAAGAAAACAATAATAAAGTATTGCCACAAAGCTCTTACTGAGCTACGGGAAATAATAAATAAAAAATACTCAGAAAGGTATGGAGAAAAATACATGGACAACAACGATGAATGACTTATTTTCCCTATAATAGACGAAAAGGACTCAATTGATAGGAATTACTGATACAGTTAGAAATAACCGCATAGTGACAATATATCCCACTGATTCGTATGTAAATTATACAGGGATATTCAGTAAATGTCCTTAAAATATATGATGGCATATGAAGATGATATAACATAATCACTCCATATGCCATTTTTCTTGTAGTTTTTCTATATTTTCTCTCTTGATTCTAACCGTTAAGACATGACTCTCCGGAAGAAGTCTGCTAACCTCTTCTGATTCTGGTTATGAAAATCATGTCATTCCGCTTTAGCTGTTCTGTTCCTGATTTTGTCTATCATCAGTACTGCATTTGCCGTATGTATTCCGAAGAAAATCCACAGGATTTCCGTTTTCATGTTCCGTGCCTTTATCCTTGATAGTGAGTAATGTTGCTTCTGAGTTCCGAAGCTTCCTTCAAGCCTGGTAGCTCTTTCCCTTGACAGCTCACTTCTGAGAACCTTTCTTAAGTGTTCATCCTTTGCGGCTCTTCCTTTGCGTACGAAGGAAGTGGATATACTATATTTAGTACAAAATTTTCTGTTGTCATTATTGGCATATATGGAGTCACCTGCCGCACATGTTACCCTTACTTTCATGAGCTTCTGCTGCATACGGATACAGTTCTTCAGGCGTATACCCTCATTGAAAGCCTTGAACGAGATGTATTCGATGAACGATATGCCGTCTATCTGTATGTTGTTAACCTTTGCACCGAACTCGACGGGTTTGGTTTCCTTGCCTCTTACGATGGGACGTACATAATGACGGTCAATACTTACAATACGGTCACTGACCTTACGGCCTTCAAACATTTCCTTTTCCTGTACTAGAACTTTTCTGATGATGGAAAGACGTTTTTGGTAATCCTTCGTATATCGTAGTGCGGTTCCGTACTTTCTATGAATCTCATCCATCTGTATGAGAAGTTTTTCAAGAAGCCTGATCATACGACGCTTGAGCATCCTTGTCCTGGATGCCTTTCTTTTTCTTTTCTTACAGTATGACAGATAGGAATCTGCAATATCAGCATATTTGTTGCGTGGGCGTCTTATGCCAAGCTCCTTGCAATGCCGGCAGATATGTCTGTAAAGCCATTCGAGACATTCCCAAAGGAGCTTCATGTCTGTAGGGAAACGCATATGGCTCTCATAGCAAGTGGCATCTGTCATGCACACGTGAAGGTTCTCAAGATATGGTTTCCAGTGTGTGGCCAGTATCTCCTGAAGGGATTCAATGTCAAGACGGGCTGCTATCTCATTACGGATGGCACTGACTATCTTGTAGTTGGTTATGGGGAAAGACGGGTCTATCATGATTCCGCAGAACATCTGGTAATGTATGTTGCCGTTAAGATGTTCCACAAGATGTCTGTCAGAAAGTCCGGTATAGGCCTTCAGGATCATAAGGGCAATCTTTGCGGAAGGACTGAATATGTTCCTGCGTCCAAGACGATTTTCAGACAGCCCCATGGCTTTTGCCATAACTTCAAAAGGAAACACTGAATGAAGCCTGCCAAGCTCACTCTCATTAAAACTCTTGCGATATTTTTCCAGAATATCAAATTCTGTAAAACCCAAAGTAGGGTGAATTTCCGAAATATTTTGTATCTTAGCCATATCTTTATTGGGGGATTTCCCCCGTTTTGGCCGTCAAACCTTATTTTCGGGGGAATACCTAAAGATACAAAAAAGCCAACTAATTCGCAACACTTTGTGTATGAATTAGTTGGCTAATTTTATACTATTTACTGAATGTCCCTATACAAATTTGTGGGATACATTGTTTTAAAATAAGAAATGTGTGAAATGAAAAAATACGAATCATTTACACACACCTAATATAAAGTATTTTCTGAATGAAGTTTAGATATAAAAGAAGCCGCACCCGAGGCGTGACGAAACTCCGATAGACATGATTTGAGAGCTCAATTCCTTTGTAATCCACCGGCATAAATGCTACCCGAAGGCGTGGCCCGCCATTAGAATGTGAAGCTTGTCTCGGTATTTCTTATAATTTGATGAGTTTCCCGATTCTGCAAGTGCGGCTATATTTTTGTATTACAAATATAATACAAAAAATTAATATTACAAAGTTTCACCATCATTTTAATACAAAAAAAAGCTGCTCTCATTTGTGAGAACAGCTTTTTAATAACTTTTTATTCCTTAGAAGCTATTAAGCAGCTTTTGCCTTAGCAACAACAGCCTTGAATGCTTCTGGATGATTCATAGCTAAATCAGCTAAAACCTTACGGTTGATTTCAATACCAGCTTTGTGCAAAGCACCCATCAGTTTAGAGTATGACATACCTTCCAAACGAGCAGCTGCATTGATACGCTGAATCCACAATGCACGGAAGTTACGCTTCTTATTCTTACGGTCACGGTAAGCATAAGTCAAACCTTTTTCCCAAGTATTCTTGGCTACTGTCCATACATTCTTTCTAGCACCAAAGTAACCTCTGGTTAAACCTAAAATTTTCTTTCTTCTTGCTCTTGAAGCAACGTGATTTACTGATCTTGGCATAGTTTTAATTCTTTTTTGAATGAAAGCGCCGATATTTTACAATCGGACTTAAAGCTAATACATTCGGTTAATAATTTAAATGATACAAAATACGCTTTTAAAGCTAAAATTACTTCATGCAAAGAAGTTCCTTTACCTGGCTTAGGTTTGAGTTGTGAACTAATCCTGAGTGTACAAGGTTTCTTTTTTGCTTTTTAGTCTTCTTAGTCAAAATGTGACTATGAAAAGCGTGCTTTCTTTTGATTTTACCTGTTCCGGTAAGAGTAAATCTTTTTTTAGAACCGGAGTTAGTCTTGATCTTTGGCATCTTGTTTAAATTTTTAATTATTATTATTCTAAAGGCAATAACGCACTATACCTGCGCGCTATACGCTCTTGTTTTTTAATCTTCTTCCTCTTCAGTTTTAGCGGCTTTAGCTTGTGGAGCAGCTTTCTTTGGAGCCGGACCTTTCTTAGGAGTCAATGATATTATCATTCTTTTACCTTCAAGCAACGGCATCTGCTCTACTTTAGCATACTCTTCAAGGTCATTTGCAAAACGTAATAAAAGAACTTCGCCCTGTTCCTTAAAGAGGATTGAACGTCCCTTGAAGAATACATAAGCTTTTACTTTATCACCGTCCTGCAAGAAACCTATTGCATGCTTAAGTTTAAAGTTATAGTCATGCTCATCTGTCTGTGGTCCGAAACGGATTTCCTTAACATTAACCTTAACCTGCTTAGCTTTCTGTTCCTTAGCGCGTTTTTTTAACTGATAAAGGAATTTAGAATAATCTATAATTCTACAAACCGGTGGAACAGCATTGGGTGAAATTTCAACTAAGTCAGCTTCATGCTCTTCGGCCATCTTTAAAGCTTGCGCCAACGGATAAACTGCTGATTCAATATCATCGCCCACTATGCGGACTTCTTTGGCACGAATCTGTTCGTTGATTCGATGTTGCCCTTTTAAATTGTCATTCTTCATTAATAACTTTTATTCCAGTTTGAATTACGTTTTTATAAATTATTCTTTAATAGTTTTTACACCGTTTTCATGAATATTTAATTCGTATTCATGAAAACGGTTGCAAAGTTACCATTTATTTATCATATTATGAACTTCTTCTGCAATATTTTTTGCAAAATCTTCTATTTTCATGCTTCCTTTGTCGCCTTCACCCTGTTTTCTTACGGCTACTTCGCCATTTTCAGCTTCTTTTTCACCTACGATAAGCATGTAAGGGATACGTTTCATTTCATTATCACGTATCTTACGTCCGATTTTCTCGTTTCTGTCGTCAACCAAGGCACGGATATCATATTTCTTAAGTTCCATACGAACATGGTCAGCATATTCATTGAATTTTTCAGAAATAGGAAGAATTGCAACCTGATCAGGAGTCAACCACAATGGGAACTTACCAGCTGTATGTTCGATAAGAACAGCAACGAAACGTTCCATAGATCCGAATGGAGCACGGTGAATCATCACAGGACGGTGCTTCTGGTTATCCGATCCCATATATTCCAACTGGAATCTTTCCGGCAAGTTGTAGTCAACCTGAATAGTACCCAACTGCCAACGGCGTCCCAGAGCATCCTTAACCATAAAGTCTAGTTTAGGACCATAGAATGCAGCCTCACCATATTCTATTTTTGCAGGCAATCCTTTTTCCTGGCAAGCCTCGATAATAGCCTGTTCAGCCTTTTCCCAGTTTTCTTCAGATCCGATATATTTTTCACGGTTCACTTTATCTCTCAATGAGATCTGAGCCTCGAAGTTTTCAAGTCCCATCGAAGTAAACACGATTGAAATAATATCCATTACACGCAAGAACTCGTCTTTCACCTGGTCAGGACGGCAGAACAAGTGAGCGTCATCCTGTGTAAAGCTACGTACACGAGTCAATCCATGCAACTCACCACTCTGCTCGTAACGACATACAGTACCGAACTCAGCGATACGCAAAGGAAGGTCACGATAAGAACGTGGAGAGTTTTTGTATATCATACAGTGATGAGGACAGTTCATCGGTTTCAAAAAGTACTCTTCTCCTTCTTCCGGTGTATGGATTGGCTGGAATGCATCCTTACCATATTTTGCATAGTGACCTGAAGTGACATAAAGAAGCTTGTTACCTATTGGCGGACACATTACTTCCTGATAGTCATATCTTGCCTGGATACGACGCAAGAAATCCTGAAGACGGATACGAAGAGCTGTTCCCTTTGGCAACCACATAGGCAATCCCTTACCTACTGTATCAGAGAACATGAACAGATCCATTTCTTTTCCTATTTTACGATGGTCGCGCTTCTTAGCTTCTTCAAGCAATGCAAGATATTCATCGAGCATTTTCTTCTTAGGGAAAGAAATACCATAGATACGTGTCATCTGTTTACGGTCTTCCTGTCCTCTCCAGTATGCACCTGCCACTGACAACAGTTTAACGGCCTTGATAGGAGCTGTAGAAGTCAAGTGTGGACCACGGCACAAGTCTGTAAATGCACCCTGAGTATAAGTAGTGATATGTCCGTCTTCCAATTCAGAGATAAGTTCGCACTTATAAGTTTCTCCTCTTTCGCCGAACATTTTCAATGCATCTTCTTTTGAAATGTTTTCACGAACCAATGCCTCTTTCTTGGCAGCCAGTTCAATCATTTTCTTTTCTATGGCAGGAAGGTCACCTTCTTTAATAACAGCATCACCCGGATCTACATCATAATAGAAACCGTTTTCGATAGCCGGACCGATACCAAACTGAATTCCAGGATAAAGTTCCTGAAGAGCCTCAGCAAGCAAGTGTGCACTTGTATGCCAGAACGCATGTTTACCCTGTTCATCATCCCATTTGTAAAGAACAAATTCAGCATCTTCGTTTATAGGACGACTCAAATCTATAGTCTCACCATTTACGCTGCACGCCAAAACATCCTGTGCCAAACGTGAGCTTATGCTTTCTGCAATCTGCAGACCGGTTACGCCTTCGTTATATTCACGAACGGAACCATCCGGGAAAGTTATCTTAATCATGATTTTTATATATTAATCTTATTTTTACTCAGTTTTATCCGCAAAATTAGTAAAAGTTTCTATAATAGGTTTCTTTTTGATATAAAAGTTAGTTTTCTTTAGCCGTAAAACGTTTTATGATATTATAAGCAGAGAATATACCCAATTCTCCTGCCTTGCTCAAATCCTGTATTCCAAGCCTATTGTTTCCAAGGAAAATATGAGTTAATCCTCTATTAAAATAAGCATCCGCAAGATTTGGTTCTATCTCCAAAACCTTATTATAATCAGCTATTGCTCCACGATAATCTTTCATTATGGTAAGGATATTGGCCCTGTTATAATATGCATATACAAAATCAGGAGCCAGCTCTATCACCTTATCCAAATCATCACGTATCTTAGCATAATCCAAAGACCTCACCTGTGCTGTCTTATCGTCTGCAACTACTATCTCGAAACTCTTTTCACGCTTTCTATACTCCAGTTCCTTATAATGAATTAATGCACGACTGAAGTATGCAGGGAAAAACGTACTGTCTTTCTTTATACATTCATTCAAGTCATTGATAGCATTGTCAAAATCCTGAACCAGATAAAAATCCAGCGCACGTGAATAATAATTCAATGCATTTTCCGGATTATTGGCTATAGAAGCCGACAGACGGTCTATGGAAGCAAAATGCTGCTTAACCTGATCCTCGCTTAAAGCCATTTCACTATTCGTGATAATCAACCTTTGCGGGAACAGGTGTTTTTCATTCATTCTGGCTATTCTATCATTGAAGTTAACCTGTCTTCTCACCTCATCCTTACGTTCATAATAAGTCAAGGCAAACATTGGCTGAGGAAGAATATTGATATTCTTATCCTGCACCCTACCGCGATAGTTAGTCCTGTATTTGCTATCTTCTTCATCATTGTCGGCAACAACGATTTTGCGATAGTTGTTCATATTCTTATCAGACTTCTTTCTTGTCTTGTCATTCGAAGCTGTATTATTCTTATTTCCGGTCTGTGCGTCAATTTGAGCTTTAAGCATTACTATCTCATCAGCGTCAGCCCTCTTAAGGTCTCCCATTTTACGATAAGCCTCAGCCCTACACTGATAACCAGGCATAAAGTTCGGATATTCGTCCAACACCAAAGTATAATCTTCCACAGCTCCTTTATAATCTCCAGTCTTACTACGGAGCAATCCTCTATTAAATGCAGCCATCAGATTGTCCGGTTCCACATTCAATACGAAGTCAAAATCCTCTATAGCCCTGTTGTCATCACCTACCTGAGCTCTTAACAGTCCTCGGTTGTAATGTCCAATCAAATTATCCCTATCAATATCCAGAGCGATATCATAATCAGCCATAGCGCCTCGCAAGTTATTCTGATAATACCTTGCCAAAGCCCTGTTTATATATATTCCAGAATTTTTAAACGAAAGTCTTGCAGCCTCATCAAAATCCGATTCCGCCTCTGCATATTTACTTCTCTGCATAAATAATACAGCCCTTGAAGCCCACGGGTCCGGATTATAACGGTCCATTTCTATAGCTTTGTCAGCGTCAGACATGGCCTGTATTGTATCCTTCATTTTCAATGACACTTCCGTACGCATCAAATAAGCATCAGTATATTTCGGAGATAATGAAATGAGAGTATCAAGTTCGGCTCTTGCCGTAGGATAGTCTTTTTTCTGAATTCTACATAGTATAAGATTATGCCAGAACGCTTCATTTTCAGGCTCTATAGTCAAAGCCTTACGATAATCGGCTATCGCACCGTCAAAATTTTCCTGACGTATTCTGGCTATTCCCCTTATCTGGTATGTATTGGCAACAAACGGATTCCTGTCTATCGACTGCGTACAGTCAGCTTCAGCACCTTGCAAATCATCCAGATTCAGTTTTGCAAGTCCACGATAAAAGAAAGGTTCCGCCAAATATGGTTTTGCATTGATAACTTGATTAAAATATTGTATTGACAATACATAATCCTCAAAATAGAGAGCATTCTTACCTATAGTCATAACCCTGTCCGTATTTATTTGCGACAGGGCCACTACAGGTGTCATCAAGCCTATATATAATATGTATAGAAGCTTTTTTATCATTTTACAGTTTTCACCTTGTAAGCACAGCGTGCTTTACCTTCAACCATCTTGTTAAGTTTTCCTCTAATCATCTGTTTTCTCAATGGAGACAGATGGTCAATGAACATAGTACCATCCAAGTGATCGAACTCATGCTGCATAACTCTTGCCAGATATCCTTCCACCCATTCATCATGAGGATTAAGATTTTCGTCAAGGTATGTCACATGTATTTTGTCAGGACGTTTTACAGTCTCATGTACTCCAGGTAAACTAAGACAACCTTCTTCCATTGAGACAATTTCATCACCTGTTTCAATGATATGTGCATTGATATATGCACGTCTGAAATCCTTGAATTCCGGCATTTCGTCTGAAAGAACATCAAGATTTATCACAACCACACGGATTGGCAATCCTATCTGTGGAGCAGCCAGACCTACCCCATCAGCACGATCCATAGTCTCAAACATATTTTCAATCAATTCTTTCAGGTTCGGATAATCCGGAGTTATATCTTCAGCCTCCTGACGCAATACAGGTTGGCCATATACGTAAATCGGTAAAATCATCTTTATTATTTTATTCTGTTATTAATATTTTTTCGATTCTAGATACGACTGTAAAATTATAGTTGCGCTTATCTCATCCACCAACGCCTTGTTTTGCCTGTCCTTTTTCTTCAAGCCTCCAGCCAGCATAGCCTGATGAGCCAATACAGATGTAAACCTTTCGTCAACCAATTCCACAGGAATTGCAGGAAGCAATTTCTTCAGTCTGTTCATAAAAGGAATAATATTCTTCATATTCTCCGAATCCTCATAATTCATCTGTTTAGGATGACCGATGATAATCCGTTCCACCTTTTCCTGAGCGACATATTTCATAATGAAATCCGCAAGTTCATGTGTAGGCACAGTTGTAAGTCCGCTTGCAATAATCTGCATCGGATCTGTAACAGCTATCCCAGTACGCTTTCTTCCGTAATCAATTGCTAAAATCCTACTCATAAGTGGCAGCAAATTTACAAATTAATTTATTACAGCCTTATATATATAACTTAAAAAATCCTAGCATTTGGTTAATACACCAGACCTACATTATCAATCCAAAGAGTATTTCCAGGTGAACCAACAAACGCACCGCCTATGCTTGAAGTGAACTGTACAATGATATGAGTTGGAGTTTCATCCTTGTCTGCCCATCCGTCTTCTTTTATCATCACGCTCTCGCCTTTGCTGTTGCGTGCATGATATCCACCGGTTCCCAAAGCCATAAGTTCAGGCACATAGTTAGCGTTGCCGGTTATATTGCCATACATTATCTCGTATGTAGCACCTTTCTTCCAGTCGGAATTATCCGAGTATTTCACCGCAGCAGTTCCAACTCGCTTCGCTATTATATTCCCTTCAGCATCTTCTGTTCTTTTTTGAAGATAACAAACCATTATTGCCGCATCCTTACCTTTCACTACAGTTTTCTTGCTGAAGCCAGTCATACGTATCCTATCTTTCTGATCAGACATTTTCACTTTATAGTCATAACGTATAGCCTTTGGCCTTTTCGAGAAGAGGACACCACAATTCAACTTTTCTTCACCATTCTTAGTACCGGTTATCGGTTCTTTAATATCTCCAAGAAACATAGAACCTGATGCCAGCACAGAGATATTTACCAGTCCCAACACCTTGACACTTTCAATATGAGTTTCCAGACGCGCACACTTGCCATGAGTGAGTTTTTCCGGAAACACACTCGTATTTGTCTTTACTATACCTGCCACTTTAGCCATGACATTAGAATTTCCCCATGGCGAACCACCCTGATTTTTATATGGAATATTTCCGTCAAAATCCATCTCAGGCCCCAGTTCATACAAATATTTAACGTTACCACCTATAATGGACGACTCTTCTATCCTACGCGTTACCCAACTGTCCATGTCACCGTACTTAAACAATTCAAATTTCTCTTGTGCCACAGACGACATTGCTACCAACAAGCAAATTATACAAACATAATACCTATTCTTCATAATACATCAAAATAAAAAAAACAATTCGCAAATGTACAAAAAAAAGCGATAGCCTAGATGCCATCGCTTATAATATGAAAATTAGAATAATAATTCCGAGCTATTTTCCATTAATACACACGGTATAACAACCATGAGCCCTGGAAATCCTGACGGTTAGGATATTTAGCCTTAAAAGCATCTCTTGCAGCAGCAGCCTCTTCTCTTGTATCGAAAGATGCTACAACAACGCGATACATATTACGTTCCGCATTATATACAACTTTTGCATTATAACCCTGTCCGTCAAGTGTTGATTTCAAACCGTCAGCATTAGCTTTTACACCAAAACTTCCACACACAACACTGAATGCCTTAAGTCCATCTCCTGAAACAAGTTCAACTTTCTCTTCACGAACAGGAGCAGGAGAAACAGGAGCAGGAGTCTGAACAGGAGCAGCCTCTACCACCGGAGCTGGTTCAACCACTTCTTCCTGAGCTTTCGCCTCAGCCAATTCGTTCTGTTTAGCTTTCTCATATGCTTTTTTATAAGCACTTTCACTTGATTTGCAAGAAGAGAATGCCAATACAAGGCATAATCCCATTCCTAATACGAATAATTTTTTCATGTCGTCTTTATGTTTATTTTGATTTATAAATTCACCTTCCTGGCTTTTCGTGGCAAAAGTAGTAATATAAAGCTTTCAATGCAGTTAAAAACCGTTAATTATACATTTATCAGAATAAAATGATAATTTTTTACGGATTAAGACGGACAAAATACAATCTTTTTTATTAGATTTGTAGAAACTAAAACAATAAACCTGTTTATGATACCGTCATTCAATATTGTCTGCATATCAATTTCTATGCAACAATAATTAAAGACGCATCATACACAACGATAAAACACTATTATCATGAAAGCATTGAACATTGTAGCAGCATTCTTGGGCGGAGTAGCTCTTGGTGCAGCAGCCGGAATCCTATTCGCTCCGGAAAAAGGCGAAGACACTCGTAGAAAAATAGCTGAAATCCTTCGCCAGAAAGGAATCAGACTAAATCGTGCTGAAATGGAAGACTTAGTTGACCAGATTGCAGCAGAAGTGAAAGATGCAGAGTAAAAAGACTTCAGACAGAAAAGACAATATTTCTGTCAGTTTAAGATTTTGAGAAAACTCATTAGGGATTTTAAAAGGAAAAGCCGCTCACGCAAACGCGACTGACGGAACTTCCTTTTAAATTTCCCTTTTTTATTAATTATAAAGTAAAGACAAATATGTTTGCCAACGACAAAAGCATTGACAATCTGGAAGCATTGTTCAAGGAAATAAAAAAATATATAGAGCTTCAGGGACAATACATCAAGCTTGACCTGGTGGAAAAGCTCACCATTCTCATATCAACACTTATCCTGATCTGCGTCCTCATCGTTCTGGGGATGACAGCCTTGTTTTATTTCTCGTTCATGCTGGTTTATACGATAGACTCTTTTGTCAATAATATTATTGCCAGTTATGCTATAATCGGCGGCTGTATATTACTACTCGGCATTGTAATATATATCCTCAGACAAAAAATAATCTTCCAGCCGATGGTCAATTTTCTGGCACGATTATTCCTAGAGGATAAAGATAAAGAAGAAAACAACCCTAAAAAATAATATACAATGAACGAAACAACCAAATACAGCATACAAATCATCTCTGACAGGAAAAACAGCAAAAAGGCAGAGCTGAGAGCCTCAAAGGAAAGAATCCACGAACTGACGCAGAACCTTTTCTCACCACCTGAGACAAAAAGCAAAATGGATCTGATGATACACCATTTTAACACCGGAATGGCTGCATACGACGGTATTATGACAGGAGTAAAGATATATAGAAGAATAAAAGAAATATTCTCCGGCAAAAAACACAAAAAACTATCATAGGCCAACTGTTTATGACACGGTTATTTTTATTATGTTTGCGCTGAATTTCAATTTAATATTTATAAACCAAAAGAAATTATGAAGAAAACTTGGACAATCATCACTGTTATAGCAGTAATCGCAATTCTAGTAATTTACAGTATTTCATCTTATAACTCACTCGTTTCGCAAGACGAATCGGTAAGCACAGCATGGAGCAATGTAGAAAACCAGTACCAGCGTCGTGCCGACCTTATCCCTAACCTTGTGAATACCGTGAAAGGATATGCTGCACACGAAAAAGAGACTTTGGATGCTGTAGTATCGGCAAGATCGAAAGCTACACAAGCTACTATCAGCATTGACGATCTTACTCCAGAAAAGCTTCAGGCATACCAGAAGGCACAAGGCGAAATAGGTGCCGCACTCGGCAGACTACTTGCTATAACAGAGAACTATCCGGACCTTAAAGCAAACGAAAATTTCCAGGCTTTGCAGGCTCAGCTTGAAGGAACAGAAAACAGAATCAGTGTGGAACGCAGAAAATTCAACGAAATAGCCAAGAGTTACAACACAACAATCCGCCGTTTCCCTAAAAATATCATAGCCGGACTCTTCGGATTCGAGAAACGTCCTTATTTCGAAGCAGCCGAAGGTTCTGAAAAAGCACCGGAAGTAAAATTCTGATACGACTATGAGAAGACTGCATTTCGTAGCAATACTGCTCGCATTGTGCTGCTGCATGACGGCTACCGCAAAAGAATATAAGGTAAAAGATGTTCCTATGGTACATCTCATGGATCGTACCCGCTACGTCAGCAATCCTGACAATATTCTTTCTGCATCGACTGTTGCCGCCATAGACACCACACTGTTTTCACTGGAGCAGAAAACAGGAATACAGGTTCTTGTAGTAGCAGTAGAACAGATTGAAGGTGGCGACTGTTTTGATTTTGCATACCGCCTCGGTCAGGAAAACGGAGTCGGACAGAAAGAAAAAGACAACGGTCTTGTTATACTTCTCGTAACAGGCGAACGCTGCATACAGTTTGCAACCGGATACGGACTTGAAGGTGTATTGCCTGATGCCATCTGCAAGAAGATACAGGTACGATACATGAACAAGGCCTTCTCACAAGGGAATTGGGATGCAGGAATGCTTGCCGGAATAAAAGCCGTAAGAGGATATCTTGACGGAGAAAACGGAACGCCGGATAAGCCTGGCTCCGGATCAGGTGAAGATTCTATAATATTGTTCCTGCTGCTTTTCGGTGTCATTGGATTTACAATGTTCTATCTTTGGCTTACCGTCAGACGACAAAAACGTTGTCCTAAATGCCATAAACAGACAATGAAAGTCATTTCCAGACGCACCATAGCCAAATATCCTACATACCATATCGAAGAAACAGTGTCATGCTGCTCAAACTGCGGCCACTATGTACGCAAGGAACAGCGTGTGGATGATGAGAACAATCATCACCACGGAAGGCGGAGCGGACCGTTCGGTGGAGGCATCTTCATGGGAGGAGGCTTCGGACGGGGCGGTTTCGGAGGCGGTGGCTTCGGAGGAGGAAGTTTCGGCGGTGGCAGCTTCGGAGGTGGAGGAGCCGGAAGTAAATTCTAATCAAAATACCGACATTATTTGCTGCCGACCACTGTCAGCAACACTGCCCACACCTGTCGGCAACATGAGTTATAATATTATTTCTACCATAAATCCGGTAATAAACCAACCTACTAATATAAATATAAAAACGAGATAAAATGTACAACAACACATTTGGAAATATATTCCGTCTGACCAGCTTCGGCGAATCACACGGAAAAGGTATAGGAGGAGTAATAGACGGCTTCCCTGCAGGAATACATATAGACATGGATTTCATCCAAAAAGAACTCGACAGAAGAAAACCCGGACAGTCTGCCATAACAACTGCACGCAAGGAATCAGATCAGGTTGAATTTCTTTCTGGAATATACGATGGAGTTTCCACAGGATGCCCCATAGGTTTCGTGGTATGGAACACCAATCAGCATTCAGGCGATTATGACAACATGAAGGATGTCTTCCGTCCGTCGCATGCTGATTTTACATATACTCAAAAGTATGGACTGCGCGACCATTGCGGAGGAGGCCGTTCATCGGCACGTGAAACCATCTCACGAGTTGTTGCCGGAGCACTGGCAAAAATAGCCTTGAAACAGTTGGGAGTTGAGATTACAGCTTACACATCACAGGTGGGTGAACTGAAACTCGACAAGGATTATACTTCATACGATTTAAGCGAGATTGAAAAGAATCCTGTGAGATGTCCGGACCCTGTTATGGCACGGACAATGGCTGAACTCATTCTGAAGACAAAAGGTGAAGGCGATACCATAGGAGGAACTGTTGATTGCGTGATAAAAGGATGCCCTATCGGTCTCGGCCAGCCGGCATTCGGTAAACTCCATGCAGCATTAGGCAATGCAATGCTCACAATCAATGCCGCAAAAGGTTTCGAATACGGACAGGGATTCGGCAACATGAACATGAAAGGCAGCCAGCAGAACGATATCTTCTATAACGACAACGGCAAGATAGCTTTCCGTACAAACCGTTCAGGAGGTATCCAGGGAGGTATAAGCAACGGACAGGACATATACTTCAAAGTAGCATTCAAACCCGTCGCAACAGTACTTATGGAACAGCCTACAGTGGATAAAGACGGTAACGAAACAATATTAAAAGCGAGAGGTCGCCATGACCCGTGCGTACTTCCAAGAGCAGTTCCTATAGTGGAAGCTATGGCAGCCATGACCATACTCGATTATTATCTGTTAAACAAAACAACAACTCTATAACCATGGAAATAAGGAAATACATTGAAGAAAACGAACAGCGTTTCATCGACGAACTTTTCAGTCTGATACGCATACCTAGCATCAGTGCCCTGCCTCAGCATAAGGAAGATATGCTGGCATGTGCCGAAAGATGGAGACAACTCCTAATCGAAGCAGGTGCAGACGAAGCTATTATCATGCCTTCACAAGGCAACCCATTGGTATATGCCGAAAAGAGAGTCAATCCTGATGCGCCTACCGTATTGATATATTCACACTACGACGTGATGCCTGCCGAACCGCTCGAACTCTGGAAAAGCAATCCTTTTGAACCCGAAATCAGAGACGGACATATCTGGGCAAGAGGTGCCGACGACGATAAAGGTCAGGCAATGATTCAAGCCAAAGCATTCGAATATATGGTGCGCGAAGGCCTCCTGAAGCACAACGTAAAATTCATTTTCGAAGGAGAAGAGGAAATAGGTTCACCTAGTCTTAATGCTTTCCTAAAAGAACACAAGGAACTTCTTAAGGCTGATGTTATCTTAGTATCGGACACAAGTATGCTTGGCAAGGATCTCCCGTCACTCACTACAGGTCTGCGCGGACTGGCATACTGGGAGATAGAAGTCACAGGTCCCAACCGCGACCTTCATTCAGGACATTTCGGTGGTGCCGTAGCAAATCCTATCAATGTACTTTGCAGTATGATAGACAAGATTACTGATGCCGACGGACGTATCACCGTACCTCATTTCTACGACGATGTGGAAGATGTTCCAGCAGAAGAACGCGAGATGATTGCAAACATACCTTTCGATGAAGAGAAATACAAGAATGCTATCGGAGTAAAAGCATTGAAGGGCGAAAAAGGATATTCAACTCTTGAACGCAACAGCTGCCGCCCTTCGTTCGACGTATGCGGTATCTGGGGAGGATACACAGGCGAAGGCTCAAAAACCGTACTTCCTTCGAAAGCATACGCAAAAGTATCATGCAGACTTGTACCACACCAGAACCACGAAAAGATTTCAAAGCTTTTTGTTGACTATATCAACGAAATAGCTCCTAAATACGTACAGGTGAAAGTAACTCCTATGCACGGTGGCGAAGGCTATGTATGCCCTATTTCACTTCCGGCATATAAGGCTGCCGAAAAAGGATTTGAAAAAGCATTCGGCAAGAAACCACTGGCAGTACGCCGCGGAGGAAGTATTCCAATCATAAGCGATTTCGAACAGATTCTTGGAATAAAGACAGTACTGATGGGATTCGGACTTGAAAGTAATGCCATCCATTCTCCAAATGAGAACTTCCCTCTAGACATATTCCGAAAAGGAATAGAGGCTGTAGTTGAATTCCATAAGGAATACAGCAGTCAGCTATAAATCAAAACATAAAAAAAACGGTTTCATCATCATTTTCAGATACATGAAACCGTTTTTTTCATTTATAAAGTTGCTTATTCAGGCAAAGCCACAATTCCCAATTTCTTCTTACCGTCCATCTTAACTATAAGCGGAGATTTGAATCTTACCCAACGCAAATATTGTGTTTCTTCCACGGCCGGCAGACTGTTCAGAAATTCCTGATTATAGATACCGTCGTTCATAAACGCATTGATGGTGAAATATCCCACTCCGAATGATGTCAGATTCTGGAAGAAGTGAGTACCCTGACTTGGATCGACACGATAATTTGTCAGTCCGGCTTCTACTATTATTCTTGCAGCTGAGATATTAGGCCACTTTACCGGTATTCCAAGCCATGTGTCGCTACTACCCCATCGGCCCGGACCAACAAGTACATAGTGCTTTCCTTCGTCCAGGAATTTACGGTTAAGTTTCTCTATATCATATGCTATCAGCTGATTATTCGAAGCTGAATATCCATCAGTCTTGACATATATCAAATCGCATATATCGCCCATTACTCCATGACCGAGAGAGTTTTCACTCTTCAATATTATCTTATCTTCCGGAATCAGGCTCAGGTCTTCATCCAGATCTGCCTTTATATCAACCATCGGACGTATCTGAAGGAGATAGAAAACTCCTGTTTTGTTGTTTGCATCGAAGTTCACGGCGAACTCAATTTCTACAGGACGACGCATCTCGCCCTGTCCATACTTCTGCGCCAATTGCAAAAGGCGAGGCAATGGAAAGACATCATGCTGAAGAATATTGGCAAATGTTATCACCTTTCTTCCACCAGGATAAATACCATCGCGTATCACCATATCATATGGATCGTATGTAGAGGCAATATAGTTCAATGCACCGTCGGCCTCAGCATCCTTGACATGCAGTTTAAGAAGATTGAAACCATCATCAAGCGAAAAATTCTGTCCTGTGTTCTTGAGGTCTAGCGCATAAAAGCGTGTCTGCGTCTCGCGAAGAGCAATATCCATCTCACTAGTCTGCAGTACCTTGTCAGGATGATAAGGACAAACCCTCAAAGTAAGCCCACCATCTACTATATATTTACCAAGTCCCAAAGCCAAACTTACCGTTCCCTCTTCGGCAAGTTCATCATTTATAGGATAATAATTGATTGAACGTGCCACACCGGAAATGGCAGGATAATATCTGTCACCATACTGTGTACCAACCACTTCCTGAAGTATCACAGCCATCTTTTCCTGGTCAATCAAGTTACTGGTAGCCTGCATGTATGCCTTACTGTCTTTATAGAATACTGATGCATAAACTCCTTTTATGGCATCACTCAGCATACGGAGCATCTCGTATTTATCCTCCATATATGGTATCATATATGTGGAATATATACCTGCGAAAGGCTGATAATGAGAATCCTCAAGAAGGCTGGACGAACGTATGGCTATAGGTGATTTCACCACATCGAAGAAAGCAAAGAAATCCTCTACCAGTCTGTCCGGAAGCTTGGCACGAAGAAAGGCCCTCAAGATAGTTTCATCATCAGCATCACTCAATGCCAACTGGTAAAGACGGTTGCTGTCCATAAACTCATCGAATATATCAGTACACAGAACAACAGTCTTAGGTATGGCAACAGATGCATTCTCAAAATCATCGAAATCAGGATGACGCTTAATCATATTGTCGATAAATGCCAGACCACGTCCTTTACCTCCCAATGAACCTTCACCGATACGGGCAAAATTGGAATAACGGTCGAAACGCTCGCGCTTGAATTCTGCCACAACGCCCTGATTTTTCATTTTCCTATAGCGTACGATGGCTTCGAATATAATCTGCCTGTGAGCATCAAGGTCTTGAAGTGACTCCCACGTTACCTGTTTCAAAAACTCAGCTACAGGGAAAATGGCGCGTGAATAAAGCCAGCGTGAAACGTGGTTACGACTGATATGATAATGGAAAGAATCTGCCGGAATAGAAAATACTATATTCTGCAATTCCTTCAGGTTATGGACTCTTGCCACCTCCTCCTTTGTCTTAGGATTGATAAATACGAAATCACCGAAACCGAAATTTTCAGAAACAGCCTCACGGAGATCGATATTCATCTTTTTGGAATTCTTGTCAACAAATACCGCCTTACACTCATCAGCATACTTACGGTTATCTACTTCAGACGACTGAAGAATCAGAGGCATAAACGGATCACGACTACGCACTTCCTTTAGAAGTTTTATTCCGGCTAAAGGATCTATCTTGCCGTCATGAGGAAATCTGGCATCTGATATTATACCCAACACGTTATTGCTGAATGTTTCATACAGCTTCATCGCTTCTTCGTATGAACGTGCAAGTACGATTTTAGGACGACCACGCATACGCAACGTACGCTGGTGTTCGTTCAATGCCTCGGTTGCAAACTCCTGACTTTGCTTAAGCACGAACTTGTACAGATTAGGAAGAACAGACGAATAGAAACGTATTGAGTCCTCCACAAGCATTATCATCTGTACACCCACTTCCTTTATATCGTGTTCCAGATTCATCTTGTCTTCTATCAGCTTGATGATTGACACAAGAAGGTCTGTATTACCAAGCCAGCAGAACACATACTCGAACACACTAAGGTCTTCATGCTCCATTCTTTCTCTGATACCATGTGAGAACGGAGTCAGAACCACGATAGGTATATGCGGATATTTGGCCTTGATGTCACGGGCAATATCGAAAGTGTCGCTGCTGTCAGTTCCAGGCATACATATAACAAGATCGAACATGGTATTTCCCAACTGTTTCCATGTTTCTTCTGGAGTAGAAACCTGTGTAAAGCGTGGCGGATAACGCAAACTGAGATTCATATACTCTATGAAAATTTTCTCATCTATACGTCCGTCATCCTCCAGCATGAAAGCATCGTATGGATTTGCCACGAGCAAAACATTGAAAATTCGTTTTGTCATCAGATTGGCAAACTGAGTATCCTTGAAATAAAGCTGATTTAACTTTAACTTACTGAGCATAGGATTTATTATTTATATTCTTAATAACAAAAATCGGTATTTCAATTGACTTATGCAATAAATCATTGTCAAAAAAGTGTATTGATATCAGCGATGTATCTCCATTTCAAGCAAAACAGGCAAATGGTCGCTATATCCTCCTTTATATCTCATACCATTATACATACGATAAGGAGTAGTACCACCATACTTGTCGTCCTCTTCCAACAGAAAAGGAAAGTCAATGATGCATGCTTTTGAATATCTGGTGCGTATTTTACATTCTCCCAACAAGTTCCCGTTTACTATCATCTGGTCAAGAATTCCCCACTGACCGCGATAACGGTAGGTGCCTCCTTCCCTACCATCCATTAGATTATACAACATATTTTTTTCAATAGTATTTCCCGGTTTGGAAGCATTAAGCACTTCCGAAATTGACTTGTTATACGGATAGTCGTTGAAGTCGCCCATTATTATAACATTAGGGTTTACGCGTACACTCATCACGCTGTCTGCTGTCGATTTCAATATTTCGGCAGCCATAAGTCTGAACTTTTCAGATTTTCTCCATCCCCCGGAACGTGAAGGAAAATGCACTAGAAAAACATCAAGAGTATCACCTGTCACAATACGACCTGACGCATGAAGAATATCGCGTGTAGGTCGTCCACCAATACTCGCAGTGGGAACATGAATGAATCTTTTGTCAAGCAGTCTGAAAGTGTAAGGCTGATAAAGCAGGAGCACATCTATGCCTCGTTCGTCAGGTGAATCTGTAATTATATATTCATACCCCACTTCTTTCAACTGTGAGTATTTTACAAGTGTTTCTGCACAAAATTCATTTTCCACCTCACAAAGTCCTATGATATCGGGAACATTCTCGCGCGAGGCAGAAAGTATGACTCGGGCAATATTTTCTACTTTTTTCCGGAATTTACCGTAATTCCAGCCGCGAGGACTGTCAGGCATAAATTCCAAATCGTTTTTTAGGGAATCGTGACGGCAGTCGAAAAGATTTTCCACATTATATTCCATCACCAAAAAAGACTGTTGGGCAGCAAGGCCCAATGATATGAACCATGCCACCCAACATATCAATATTCTTATAAAGCTCATAATCAAGCTTTAGCAGGTATATTTTTAAGAACATCAAGTAAATGTCTCCAGAACTTATCTACTGTAGGGATAAGCATTCTTTCGTCAGGAGAGTGTACTCCACGCAATGTAGGTCCGAATGAAACCATATCAAGAGAAGGATATTTCT
The DNA here is from genome assembly GCF_016901995.1 of Bacteroides caecigallinarum. Lineage (GTDB taxonomy): Bacteria > Bacteroidota > Bacteroidia > Bacteroidales > Bacteroidaceae > Phocaeicola > Phocaeicola cellulolyticus. The sequence goes on from NZ_JACJLE010000045.1 coordinate 25,503, forward strand.
CGAGGAACAGACCGCATTCCAATCCGGCATGGATGGCTTTCACCTTAGGTTCTGTGCCGAACAATGCCTTATAACTGTCAACAGCCACTTTCAGAATCTCCGATGAAGGATTTGGCTTCCATCCAGGATAGCCATCACCTGTAGTGACAGTTGCTCCACCTAGTTCGAAAGCAGAACGTACTGTCTGCGACATATCCATACGTGAAGATAAAATAGAACTGCGCTGACTTGTAACAACCACAATCTGTCCGTCGCGCATCTTGATAGAAGCAAGGTTAGACGATGTTTCAACCAATCCTTCCATATCCTGACTCATGGCAAACACACCATTATGCACCGCATGGATAGAATTAAGGAACTTGGTCATTGCAGACTTCTCGATGACTTCCGGCAAAGCTGTTTCCGACTCAAGATCCATTCTGATGTTCGGCTCTGTAACAGAGAATTCGTTTTCAACGTCAGCAAGGAATATATTCAAATCCACTCTTACCGATTCCTTGTCCTTCATAGGAACAGCACATACAGCATGAGCTTCACGAGGTATCGCATTATGAAGGTTTCCTCCATCTATTTCTGCAATATATAAATCGTATTTCTGAGAGAGAAGCATCAGATAGCGATTCAATACTTTATTGGCATTAGCACGTTTCTTATTGATATCATCTCCTGAATGACCTCCTGTAAGACCTTTCACAGTAGCACGGAAAAAGAAATAACCTTCAGGTGATTTTACCATAGGACATGGGAACTGAGCTGTTGTTCCTGCCCCTCCGGCACATCCGATAAACAGTTCGCCTTCGTCTTCCGAATCAAGGTTAAGAAGAATATCTCCGTTCATAAAACCTTCTTTCAATGCGAATGCTCCGGTAAGACCTGTTTCTTCATCTACCGTGAACAAACATTCAACAGGACCATGCTGCAAGTCTTCTGATGCCAACACAGCAAGCTGAGTTGCTACACCGATACCATTGTCTGCACCGAGAGTAGTACCTTTAGCCTTCAGCCATTCACCGTCTATATATGTTTGAATAGGGTCATTTTCGAAATCATGTACAGTATCGTTGTTCTTTTCGCAAACCATGTCTATATGCGACTGCAGGATTACGGTCTTTCTGTCTTCCATTCCAGGAGTGGCATTCTTTTTTATCAAGACATTTCCGGCTTCATCCACTTTATATTCCAATCCTTTGCTTTCGGCAAAAGCGATAAGATAAGCACGGATTTTCTCTTCCTTTTTAGAAGGACGGGGAACCTGACATATTTCGTCGAAATAATGAAAAACAATCTTAGGAGTCAAATCTTTTACTTCCATAATAATCTGTATTAAGCATTTATGTATTTATTTTCTATGCAAAAATAAGTTAAATAAGCCGATTTACACCTTTATAATGACTTTTTTAAAAGCATTGTGAAGTTTTAATCGTAACAAAACTATATATTTGCACCACAAAAATAGTGAAAGGTGAGCGGAGAGGCAAATGAAAAAGGCAGTTTTTCAAATTTTGACTATCCCGAACAGTATCCTATTTATCATAAAAACTATAGCAATGCTTAAGATAATACTCGCTACACTTATAATAGTAGCTGTCTGTATAGCACTATTATGCGTAAAAATACTGTTCAAAAAGAACGGACGTTTCCCTAATACACATGTTAGCGGAAGTAAAGCCATGCGTGAAAGAGGTATCGGATGCGTGCAGTCGCAAGACAGAGAACAGCGTAAAACCAATCCTAACGCCATCTCGGAAAGACAGAAAAATGAAGAAGAAGAAGAATAATTAACTTAAATGATATAGAAAATTTATGAGAAAGACTAAGTACATCCTTAAAGGATTTTTAGCTGTGGTTATGGCTGTAATGTTTGTACAGTGCGCAGGAAACAATGGTGAATCAACACAAACAGCAGCACCTGTTGCAGCTACAGGTACAACAAACATGAAGATTGCATACGTAGAGATAGACTCGCTTCTTACAAAATATCGTTTCTGGAACGACCTGAACGAACTTATGATTAAGAAGGAAGAAAATATCCGTACTACTCTTAACGAAAAGGCAAAAGCTCTTGATGCAGCAATGAAAGAATTCCAGCGCAAATATGAAAACAATGGTTTCGTAAGTGCAGAAAGCGCTCAGCAGCAGCAGAACCGTATCATCAAACAGCAGCAGGATCTTCAGGCTTTGCAGGAAAAACTTAGCAAGGACCTTGCTGACGAAAACCAGAAGAACAGCCTTCAGTTGAGAGACTCAATCAACTCATTCCTGAAAATCTACAACAAGGATAAAGGTTATAGCTTGATTATCAGTAACACAGGTTTCGACAATCTTCTTTATGCAGATCCTGCATTCAACATCACACAGGAAATTGTTGACGGACTTAACGCACGTTACTCAGGTCTTAACAAATAATCTACTCTTCAGATAGCTTTTAAATGATGTCATTGACAGTTGGTCTGATATCAAACGAATATTGATAAGATAAATATTTCAGAATAGATAAAAAGGTGGATTTTTCCACCTTTTTTTTATTTTCCACCCGAACAAAAAGTATGCACGTTTTGTTATATAATCATATTACGACAACATAAAACGATAGACATATATGGAAACTTTTCATGAATTAATTTCTTCATCGGACGTACCTGTAATTGTGGATTTCTTCGCTGAATGGTGCGGTCCATGCAAGGCTATGGCTCCTATACTTAAACAAGTTAAAGACATACAGGGAGATAAAGTACGTATAATAAAAGTTGATGTTGACAAAAATAATGCACTGGCAATGAAATACAGCATACAGTCTGTGCCTACTCTGATGATTTTCAAAAACGGAAAACAGATGTGGAGACAAAGTGGAGTAATCAACACAGGCGAATTAAACAAAATCGTAGAAATGTTCAAATAAAAAAATAATTAAACTCTCATTTTTCATCATTAATTGCTCAAACATGGCTGAAAGTTTCCCCTATAAGCTTTCAGCCATATGTTTTTCACATCATTCCTTTATGTTTTTAATATAAACATCAGCTCGTGTCAGTACGTCACGTACAAAGTTATAGGTTTCTGTACCTCTGAAATAACCGTTCTTACAGACAGGATCCTTATAATACTCTTCCTTATTCTTCAGTAACATATATACTGCTACATTCCCATCCCATACATATTTGTCTTTGCCATATTTCTCAGCCAAAGCCATTGCGTCGAACACATGACCTATACCTGAATTATACGAAGCAAGCACAAACATCACACGCTCCCTGTCATCCTTTACCTTAGAGAAAATCTTCTGCAATTCTGATATGTATTTTACTCCCCCCTTGATACTCTGTTCAGGATCACTTTCCATTCCTACAGGAACACCGTAAGCTCTGGATGTAACAGGCATTAACTGCATTAATCCTTTTGCACCTGCCCAGGAAACAGCCGACGGGTTAAAATTAGATTCTGTATAAACCAAGGCTGCAAGCAATCTCCAGTCCCAGTTTATCTGCGGCGCATACTTTCTGAACAAATCGTCATAATAGGATATTCTTCCATCTTTAAGCGAAAGAATAGAACCTTGGGGAGTATGTTTGTTAAGTTCAAAATATCTTCTGGCACTAGCCTCGAACTCGGCTGAGTTTATATTCTCTCGATGCCATTTATCCGCAGCCTCAGCCAGTTTAGGAGATGTCTTTCTTACTGCCCACGCAGAACGCTGGTCGAAACTTATCTCCATACTTATATCCAGATTTGGATTATATGTCTTATTGATTTTAGCCAGTTCGTTATTAGTTACTGTATAATCAATTTTACCTTTGGCAACCATTTCGATAAGGTCTTCATTCGTTATACTGTCCTCGGTCACTTCGTGTATTATTATACCTCCCCCCAGTTCATGATTCAGATTTTCAAGTCGCTCCTCGTATTTCCCTGGCATAACATACACATCTTTACCTACTAATTGGGTCACATCGTTCAAGGCATCCTTATCGCTTCTTTGAACCAATACCTGATGCGATATATTCTCTTTGCCACAATATATCAACTCTTTTTTTCTTTCATTTGTTATGGCCAGATTGTATGCAATCAGATCTCCATCCCCCCTGAGCAAAGCATCTACCAATTCAACCTCTGAATTCAAGACCTTAACTTTCAATTCAACACCCAATGATTTCGCAAAGCCCTGTGCCAGTTCATACTGAAACCCCATAGGTACTTCCCTGTAATTAAAATATGACGCATAACTGTTTATTGTGAGCACTATGAGTTCGCCATCTTCAATAACCTGATCCAAATCATCATGAATAATTTCCACTTCACGCTCCTCTTTCACAACAAAAGGTATGGTTATAAAAGCTACCACAAGCACTATTATTGCAGGAATTAACACTCTATGTTTCTTCATCGTATCACATTTTAATAATTAATAAATATATTTCCGTATCTTTGCCGCATACAAAAATACTATAATAAATAAAATATACAAACTATGGTCAAGCACATTGTTATGTTCAAGCTGAAAGAAAGCTTGTCTGAAAATGAGAAAATTGAAATAATGAACAATTTCAAATCGGCTATTGAATCGCTGCCTGAAAAAATCAAATTCATAAAAGATATTCATGTAGGACTGAATATCAATCCTTCAGAAAAATGGGATATCTGCCTTGACAGCACTTTCGATTCGCTGGATGACGTAAAAGCATATTCTGTACATCCTGACCACGTGGCTGCTGCCGGAATAATAAAAGATGCAAAGGAAGACAGGGCGTGTGTGGATTTTGAAATATAATTGTAACAGCCTATGAAAAAGATTATCAACCCATGGAAAGGCATGGACGGTTATTACTGCTTCGGATGCGCACCCAACAACGAAGCCGGAGTGAAAATGGAGTTCTACGAGGACGGAGATGATATAGTAAGTATCTGGCATCCTGAAGCAAAATATCAGGGATGGGTAAACACACTGCATGGTGGCATACAGGCTACACTTCTGGACGAGATTTGCGCATGGGTGATAGCCAGAAAGCTTCAGACTACCGGTGTAACGTCAAAAATGGAAACCAGATACATGAAATCCATTATGACTACCGATGACTATGTGGTACTACGTGCACGTATCAGAGAACAGAAACGAAACATCATACTGGTAGGCGCATCAATCTTTAATATGAATGGCGAAGAATGTACAAAAGCTACATGTACCTACTTCACATTCTCTAAGGAAAAGGCACAAAAAGACATGTTTTTCAACGGATGCGAAACAGAAGAAGAGGATGTAAATCCACTAATTTGAAAGAAAAATCAAACTTTTTGCATTAAAAATTTGGAATTATAAATCTTTCACTATACTTTTGTCGCAAACAATAAGAAAAAGTTATGATTTTTACAACTGCTCTACATCACCATCATCATTTCCTGACGAAATAATCGGTAGGCTGATGGCTCATGCAGTTCATTATAGAAAAAGATTTATTCAAGGCTTGCCGTAAAACAAACGGTGAGCCTTTTTTATTAATGCAGATTATAAACTTTTAAAATCGAAAAATATGCTAAGAATTGCCGTACAATCAAAAGGCCGCTTGTTCGAAGACACAATGGCCCTGCTTGCAGAAGCTGACATCAAACTGTCAACATCAAAACGCACATTGCTCACACAGTCAACAAACTTCCCTGTAGAAATCCTGTTCCTGCGCGATGACGACATACCTCAATGCGTGGCAAGTGGAGTTGCCGACATGGGTATAGTAGGTGAAAACGAATTTGAAGAAAGAGAAGAAGAAGCTGATATTGTCCAAAGACTGGGATTCAGCAAATGCCGTCTGTCTCTAGCCCTGCATAAAGAAATTGAGTATAACGGTCTGGAATGGTTCAACGGAAAGAAAATTGCTACTTCCTATCCGGTAATTCTGAAAAAATTCCTCGATAAGAATAACATAAAAGCTGATATACACGTTATAACAGGTTCGGTAGAAATAGCTCCTGGAATAGGATTGGCAGACGCCATATTCGACATAGTAAGCTCAGGCTCAACACTTATCAGCAACAACCTGAAAGAGGTAGAGGTGGTAATGAAAAGCGAAGCTCTGCTGATTGGCAACAAGAACATGAGTGAAGATAAAAAAGAAATCCTCAAGGAACTGCTGTTCAGACTGGATGCCGTAAAAGCTGCCGAAGACAAGAAATATGTACTGATGAATGTTCCTACCGACAAGGTGAAAGATATTATTGAGGTACTTCCAGGAATAAAAAGCCCTACAGTCATGCCACTTGCCACCGAGGGATGGAGCAGCGTGCACACTGTACTGGACCAGAAATGTTTTTGGGAGATAATAGGAAAACTGAAAGCTATCGGCGCACAGGGAATATTGGTTCTTCCTATCGAAAAGATGATCCTCTAAGAATAAGAATAAAGATTTAAAGTTGTTAGTTTTTAGTTGTTAGAAATCTATGCTGATATAACTAAAAACTAATAACCAACAACTAAAAACTAAAAAATGAACATAATAATATATCCTGCACGGTCAGAATGGAAAAACCTTCTGAGTCGTCCCACATTAAACACGGCAACACTTCGCGACACAGTGCTACAAGTACTTGGTGATATACGCGAAAAAGGCGACAAAGCCGTTATTGAATACGAAGAGAAATTCGACAAGGTAAAACTGTCGTCACTCGAAGTAACTGAAGAAGAATTTGCTGAAGCTGAAAAAGCTACCGATAACACACTGAAGGAAGCCATCGGCAAGGCATTGGAAAATATTCGCACATTCCACGCATCACAAAAGTTTGAAGGACAGAAAGTCACTACTACAACAGGAGTTACATGCTGGCAGAAAGCAGTAGCCATAGAGAAAGTAGGTTTATACATTCCAGGAGGAACAGCTCCCCTTTTCTCTACAGTGCTGATGCTCGCAGCTCCGGCAAAGATTGCAGGATGCAAAGAAATAGTCCTGTGTTCACCTCCAAACCGTGAAGGTAAAATCAACCCAGCTATACTTTATGCAGCCAAGGCAGCCGGAGTAAGCAGAATATTCAAAGCCGGTGGCGTACAGGCTATAGGAGCAATGGCATACGGTACTGAAAGCATCCCAAAAGTATATAAGATATTTGGGCCGGGCAACCAATACGTAATGGCAGCCAAGCAGGAAGTATCACTACACGATGTAGCTATAGATATGCCTGCCGGACCTTCGGAAGTAGCTGTGCTTGCAGACGAAACAGCCAATCCGGCATACGTGGCATCCGACCTGCTCTCACAGGCAGAACATGGAGTGGACAGTCAGTCAATATTGATTACGACTTCAGAACAGCTCATCAATGCCGTTAAAGAGGAAGTGGAAAAACAGCTGGCTGTATTACCAAGAAAGGAAATAACAGAGAAATCACTTTCACACAGCAAACTTATATTGGTAAATACCATTGACGAAGCTATAGAAATGACTAACGAATATGCACCTGAACACCTGATTATAGAAACTAAGGACTATATGCAGGTAGCAGAACGAATAGTCAATGCCGGCTCGGTGTTCCTCGGTCCATACACACCTGAAAGTGCAGGCGACTATGCTTCGGGAACCAATCATACCCTTCCTACCAACGGATATGCAAAAGCCTACAGCGGAGTAAATCTGGACAGTTTCACCCGCAAGATTACATTCCAGGAAATCACACGCGAAGGCATAATGAACATAGGACCTACCATCGAGACAATGGCTGCAAACGAGTTTCTTGACGCACACAAGAACGCAGTCACAGTAAGACTAAAATCATAAGAGAAAATACAATGAAACCATTAAACGAACTTATACGTCCCAATATATTGTCACTGAAACCATATTCTTCTGCCAGGGATGAGTATAAAGGGGTTACAGCATCAGTATTCCTCGATGCAAACGAAAACCCATACAACTCGCCGAACAACCGCTACCCGGACCCTTTGCAGACTGAACTGAAGACTTTGGTTTCAAGGGTAAAGAAGGTTGCCAAAGAAAGAATATTCCTCGGCAATGGAAGTGATGAGGCTATAGACATTCTCTATCGTACATTCTGCGTTCCCGGTGTAGACAATGCCGTAGCTATAGATCCTACATACGGAATGTATGAAGTATGTGCCGACATAAACGATGTGGAATACCGCAAGGTACTGCTTGATGAGAACTTTCAGTTCAAGGCTTCAGACCTTCTGGCAAAGACTGACGACAAGACAAAGCTTATCTTTCTCTGCTCGCCAAACAATCCTACCGGCAACAACCTCTGCAAAAAAGAGATAGAAACAGTACTGCAGGAATTCGGAGGAATAGTGGTTATAGACGAAGCTTACATCGACTTCTCGGATGAAGTTTCATTCACCACGATGCTTGACAAATATCCTAACATGGTAGTCCTGCAGACATTCTCAAAGGCATGGGGATGTGCAGCCATCCGTCTCGGTATGGCGTTCGCTTCGGAAGAAATCATATCTGTGTTCAATAAGGTGAAATACCCTTATAACGTAAACCACCTGACACAGACAGAAGCCATCAGCATGATAGGAAAAGAATATCAGATAAAGGAATGGGTGAAGACACTGCTTGCCGAAAGAACCAGACTGATAGAGAAATTCGGCAAACTTGCATGCTGCGAACATATCTACCCTACCGATGCCAACTTCTTCCTTGCCAAAGTCACTGACGCAAAAAAGATATACGATTATCTGGTAAATAAAGGAATAATAGTAAGAAACCGTACAAATGTCACTTTGTGCCATAACTGCCTCAGAGTTACTATAGGTTCACGTCCTGAGAACGACAAACTTATAGAGGCCCTTGAAAACTATAAATAAGGAGAGACAATGAAAAAGATATTATTCATAGACCGCGACGGAACACTGGTGATAGAACCACCTGTCGATTATCAGCTCGACTCTTTCGAAAAACTTGAGTTCTATCCTAAGGTTTTCCGGAATCTGAGCTTTGTGCGCGAAAAACTGGACTACGAATTCGTTATGGTAACCAATCAGGACGGACTCGGAACAGACTCATTTCCGGAAGATACATTCTGGCCTGTACACAATCTTGTAATGAAGACTTTTGAAAACGAAGGAATAACCTTCGAAAATGTCTGTATAGACAGAAGTTTTCCTGAAGACAATGCACCTACCAGAAAACCACGCACAGGAATGCTGGCACAATATATCAACAACCCTGAATACGACCTGGCAGGAAGTTATGTTATAGGCGACCGTGCCACTGATGTAGAACTGGCCAAAAATCTTGGATGCAAAGCCATTCTCCTGCAAGATGACAAAGAAATTCTTAAAGAGAAATCACTGGAGGAATATTGTTCCCTTGCGACAAAGGACTGGGACAAAATAGCCGAATTCCTGTTTGCCGGAGAGAGAAAAGCTGAAGTAAGACGAACAACAAAAGAAACCGATATTTATATAAGTCTGAACCTTGATGGTAACGGAGCTTGTGATATAAGTACCGGATTAGGATTTTTCGACCACATGCTTGAACAGATAGGTAAACACGGAGGACTGGATCTTACGATAAAAGTAAAAGGAGACCTCGAGGTAGATGAACATCACACCATAGAAGACACTGCTATAGCTCTTGGAGAATGTATCTACAAGGCATTAGGCAACAAACGCGGAATAGAACGATACGGTTACTGTCTGCCTATGGACGACTGCCTGTGTCAGGTAGCACTCGATTTCGGAGGACGTGCCTGGCTGGTTTGGGATGCAGAATTCAAGCGTGAGAAAATAGGCGATATGCCTACCGAGATGTTCCTGCATTTTTTCAAGTCATTAAGTGATTCGGCACGAATGAACCTCAACATAAAGGCTGAAGGCCAGAATGAGCACCACAAGATTGAAGGTATTTTCAAAGCTCTTGCACGAAGTATCAAAATGGCCGTAAAACGTGATGTATATCACTTTGAAGTTCCGTCAAGCAAAGGATGTATATAACAACAACTCATTAATAACCGAAGGAGGCTTAACAGCCTCCTTTTTTGTTAATAAGAATTTCAAACCAGCCAAAACAGTTAAACTATGTTATAAAACACACATTTTCGCACACAAAACTTGCAAATTCAGGAAAAGTCCGTACCTTTGTAACGTGTTTTTCATAGTATTAGATTTTAAGGTTAACAAAGGTTGGAGTACAGCGGTACTCCTTTTTTTATGTCTATACATTTCATATCTATATATACAAAATGCCGTCCGAACATGGCGCAGTAGAAATTTAGTGGGGATTAATTTTTATTATCCCTATAAATTGCGACCTTTGTCTTATGGAAACGAATCAATTGGAAGTGCTTGCACGCATCGTGCTACCTT
>NZ_JACJLE010000046.1 GCF_016901995.1 Bacteroides caecigallinarum
CTAAAATCAAACTATTCAGAGCCAATCTGCATGGAGTAACGGATAAAAAGTTCTTTCTCTTCAGAATTGCTAAGTTGTATGGTTATCCCCACTAAATTTCTACTGTCCCTCAATAACTCCAACTCCACAACAAGACATAAAAAAAGGCTACCCCTAATTGGAGCAGCCTAAATTCGTTGTCATAAATCGACGACTGGATATTATCCCTGATGAATAGCTTCAGAAGGACAAACATCAGCGCAAGTACCACATTCTGTACAAGCATCTGGATTGATTGAATATTTGTCACCTTCAGAAATTGCACCTACTGGGCATTCATCGATACAAGTACCGCAAGCGATACAATCGTCACTAATTACGTAAGCCATTGTTGTAAAAAAATTAAGTTATTATTAGTACTAATTGTTTATGCAAAGTTAGTATTTTTACTTAGAATTGTAACATCCACATTACAGAAAGTGGGTAATTTGTACAATGTCTAAATAAAGTCATTTCATTATAGCCTGATATATTGCCTGTTGTATTGCAGGACGTATTTTCAGCTTCATTAGATTTTTCCTGTCGCACGGATTTGGATAAATCCTATTGCAAAGAAACACAAAAACCAAATCATTGTCAGGGTCGGCCCAAGCACATGTTCCGGTGAAACCTGTATGCCCAAATACAGATGCCGGCGTTTCAGGCGCACAATATCCATTATCTGATTTGTCGGCATCAGGCTTGTCGAAGCCTAAACCTCTTCTGCTGTTTTTTGACTTCATGGTTATAAACAGCTCACAAGTGGCTCTTGTTAGATATCTCCTATCTCCCATTACACCCTTATCAAGTAACATCTGGTAGATGGTAGCCACGTCTTTAGCCGTAGAAAACAACCCCGCATTTCCCGAAACACCGCCCATCATAGCAGCAGCTTCGTCATGCACATATCCATGGACAGGACCTTTTCTCAGAAAATCCTCTTTCACCGTAGGTACAATATCATCCTTACCATACCTCTGCAATGGATTATATAATGTATGTACCAGTCCCATAGGTTTATAGAAGTTTTCCTCTAGATATTTGTCCATTGGCATTCCGGAGATATTCTCCACAGCCTCTTTCAGAAGCATAAAGTTCAAACAGCTATATCTGTAAGAATGTCCTTTAAGGCTTGCATCGGCTATTTCCTTCAGTATTACATCCTTGAATTCAGGCTTGATGTAAATACCGTCAGACAATTTCAATGTATATCCGGCACTATCTTTTTCAGATACCCATTCTGGAAGGAATTCAAAATTCGTACAGACATAAAGAGCATTACCAACCTTTATTTTATGATTGGCATCTTTATATTTCTTATACATTCCACCCTTACAACTCTTAGGATCTATCGCTTTCTTATAGAAAGGCAAATATGCCGGCAACCCTGATTCATGGTAAAGCAACTGCTGGATTGTTATACCCTCTTTATCAGTTGACTTCAATTCCGGCACATAATCTGAAATTTTATCAGTAAGATTGATTTTTCCTTCATCATAAAGCTTCATTACCGCCAGTAAAGTGGCCGTTGTTTTTGTAAGCGAAGCCAGATCGTACAAATCATTTTCCCTCACTTCCCTGTCAGACTCATAAGTATGATTGCCGAAACATTTATTATATACCTGATATCCATTCTTCCACACTAAGACATGGCAACCAGGATAAGCACCTTCCTTTATTCCATATTCTGCTATGCTGTCTATACGAGAAAGAACTTTAGAATCCATACCGAATTCCTCAGGCTTGTATCGTCTTGGTTTATCCGGATCGACAATAACTCCTGAGCCTGCCTTATATTCATCATTAAGATCGACAGACAAACGGCCATCCACCCTCTGATTTCCAATCAACATACCGGCAACGAACTTCTGTATATACTTCTCGTCCGAATGTGCCAACACTACAGCCGAAGATTGCGCCACCACATCATTCAGTTTCTGTAAAACCTTGTGCGAATTGAAACAAACCAATATGGTAGGTTTTCCTTTGGCCAATTCAAGAAGCACTTTTCTATATTTTTCTACTTTTGATGTATATACCGCAACTATTACTCTCTGGGCAGGAGTTATTCTGTTTCTCAAGCTCTGCAACGAATCTAGATTAGCATGCAGCCATGTAACAGGGTAAGTATCGTTTATTTCATTGAAAAAAGGATATGTTTCAGACAATGTATTCGAAACATTCAAGACCACAGTACCTGAGAGAGTCAAATCCAACGGTAACATCTCATCGGAATCCTTAACTACAGTAACAGCTGATTTTTTGATACGGCCCATCAAATCATTAGTATAAGCCTTGTTTATGCGGGACATAACGCCATTCTTCTCTATTGAAGGACGTTTGTTCAAGCCGAAAGCGTATTTATAAGTCAATACCTTGCGACACTTTTCATTTATTTCTTCTTCAGTTATTTTTCCTTCTTTTACGGCTTTCAGTACGCCATCAAGTTCTCTTTTAAGATTTCTTGGTGCAAGCACCATATCATTTCCTGCAGCCAAAGCCTGAGCGGACACATAAGGATTATTGGATATTCCTTTCATTTCAAGAGCATCAGTAAACACCAGACCTTTGAAATGCATTTTCTCCTTCAACAATTCTGTTACAACAGCATGTGAAACGGAAGCCGCTTTGTTGTCCATCAAAGGTATATTCAGATGTCCTACCATAATTCCGCCTACTCCTGCTTCTATAGCCTTACGGAATGGATATAACTCTATACTGTCAAGTCTTTCCTGACTGAAAGGCAAAACAGGCAAAGCCTTGTGAGAATCGACTTCCGTATCACCATGTCCGGGGAAATGCTTGCATACGGCAAGAATTCCGCCATCTTCCAATCCCTTGGAGTATGCCAGGGCTTTATTGGCTACCTGTTCCCTATCACTTCCGAATGAACGTGTATTTATTACCGGATTCTTAGGATTATTGTCAATATCTGCCACAGGTGCAAAATTTATATGCACACCTATTTCTTTCAACTCTCTGGCCACTTCCTTTCCATATTCATATATCAGAGTATCATTCTGAATGCATCCCAACACCCTGTTTCTTGGGAACGAAGGAGTACCTTTCAAACGCATTGCAAGGCCCCATTCTCCATCGAAAGTTATGAGCAATGGTATATTGGCCATACTTTGGGCATAGTTTGTAAGCTCTACCTGCTTTTCTATATCTCCGCCAGAGAACAACAATCCTCCTATGCCATATTCTTTTACGGCATCTTCTATATTCTTTTTATTCTGTTGAGTGGTGTATGGAGCAACAGTATGAATAAACAGCTGCCCTATCTTCTGTTTCAAAGTCAATGACTCCAACCTGCTTTCAACCCAATAGCGGCATGCCTTCTCACTATCTATATTTTTATATACAAAATCAGTCTGCGCATGTAGATTTATCGACAACACAATCAGCAAACATGCCAATAAGATTTTCTTCATATTCTTTATTTATTAATTGCCTATATTACTGCGAAAATAAATAAAAAACATAAATCATACAAGAAATAGGGCCAAGTATGAAAAAAAAGGTATAAAGAATTTGCAATGTGCTAGAAAAGAAGTACCTTTGCACCGCTTTCGCGCAATCGCTGTCATGAAGAGTTACTTGATATGTTGCGTTGTAACGATAAACAATTTAATTTATAAAAACAATGGATTTAATTAAAATTGCAGAAGAAGCATTTGCTACTGGCAAACAGCATCCTTCATTCAAAGCTGGTGATACTATCACAGTAGCATACCGTATCGTTGAAGGTAGCAAGGAACGCGTTCAGTTGTATCGCGGTGTTGTTATCAAAATTTCTGGTCATGGTGAAAAGAAACGTTTCACTGTACGTAAGATGTCTGGTACAGTTGGTGTAGAACGTATCTTCCCATTGGAGTCTCCAGCTATCGACAGCATCACTGTCAACAAAGTCGGTAAAGTACGTCGTGCTAAATTGTACTACTTGCGTGCTCTTACTGGTAAGAAGGCTAGAATTCAGGAAAAACGCGCTAACGCATAATCTTGAAAACTATTTTCCTTACATAAAAAAAGGTCTGCAATTGCAGACCTTTTTTTATTATATAAAGTTTTATTATCTGAAATCCTTGAGTTCTTCCTGAAGTTTCTGTCTGGTGAAGAAAATTCTACTCTTAACCGTACCTAAAGGCAAATTAAGTTTCTCCGCTATTTCACGATACTTAAATCCGGCTACGAACATTGAAAAAGGAACTTTATATTCACTTGGCAGAGAATTTACTATACGTCTCATTTCCTTAAGGTCGTATGCTCCTTCTGTAGAATCACCTTCAAGATCAAATCCCTTATTTATAAAATATGAGTTATCTGTCTGATCTACGTAAGTCTGGTCACGTAATGTTTTTCTATAATTATTAATAAAGATATTACGCATTATGGTGTAGATCCATCCCTTGAAATTTGTTTCTTCAGTATATTTCTCCTCATTGTCCAACGCCTTGAGAGATGTCTCCTGAAGCAAATCATTCGCATCTTCATAATCGGCAGTAAGTTTGTAAGCAAAGTTCAAAAGGTCAGATTGCACGTTTAGCAGGTTCTGGGCAAAAGTACTTGTTTTCATATTCTTGTTTGTTTGTCTGTTTCTATAATTGCTTGATTTTCACAGTGCAAATATATATAGAACAGAATATGGGCATACCCGTAAATCAAACAATCAAAGGGGTGAAAACAGTTTTTACCCTATAATATGATAGTTTTCAGGTACTATTTCCAGTCTTTAAACGGACATTTCATCAGGAAAGAATTGTAATATTTCACCTGTCCTGTTACTTCCTCTCCCAAAAAAGGAGGAATTTCATATTCCTCATCAACACTACCCAACTCTACTTCAGCCACCACTAGTCCTTCGTTGTCTCCATAAAACTCATCTATCTCAAAAGTATGTTTTCCGAACTCCACAAGATACCTCGTCTTATCTATCATTCCCGGCAAACAAAGTTTCATCAGTTCGCGTGCTTCATCAATAGGAATTTCATGTTCCCACTCGTATCTGCTAAGACCATTGTCCGATGATGCTCCTTTGATGGTCAGATATCCTTTTTCATTCCTTATCCTGACTCTAACAGTTCTTCCCCTGTCACTGCATATATATCCTTGAATAATCCTTGAGGACGATACAGACATATCCTTATACGAAGAATCATTTACCAAGAATTTTCGTTCTATCTCCTGTGACATATAATTATTGAATATTTGTGTTTATAAATAGAACAAAGGCTGCCGGATATTGTTCATATCCGACAGCCTTTATTTATACTTTAGAAAAATCAAGATGCTACACTATATGCAATTGCCAGCAGTACTCCCAATACAAATATAGAAATACATACTATTTTGAACACTTTGTCAGCCTTTTCCTCTTGACGTTTCTCGTAATTCTGTCTCTTAATGTTATGTTTCTGGCTCATAGCAAATATTTTTATTGTTAATTACCCCAAAATTACTATTTAATTGATAAATACCAAAAACAGAACACAAAAAATTATAAGAAATCAAATTTCACTGTCCGAGAACTCCATCAGATATGCTTTTATAAAGCCATCTATCTTACCATCCATAACACCATTCACATCTGATGTCTGATAGTTTGTACGATGGTCTTTTACACGACGGTCGTCGAATACATAACTTCTTATCTGCGAGCCCCACTCTATCTTCTTCTTTCCGGCTTCTACCTTGGCCTGTTCTTCCATACGGTGCTGGAGTTCTTTATCATAAAGGATAGAACGCAACTGACGCATTGCGTTTTCCTTATTCTTAGGCTGGTCTCGAGTCTCAGTGTTTTCAATAAGGATTTCTTCCTCTTCACCTGTATAAGGGTCTTTATACTGATAGCGCAAACGAACTCCGGATTCTACCTTATTTACGTTCTGACCACCTGCACCACCACTTCGGAATGTATCCCATGACATACGTGCCGGTTCAATAGTAACTTCAATAGAATCGTCAACCAAAGGTGTAACGAAAACAGAAGCAAATGAAGTCATACGCTTTCCCTGAGCGTTATATGGAGAAACTCTAACCAAACGATGAACACCGTTTTCTCCTTTCAGATAACCATATGCATATGGACCTTCGATATTCATAGTCACAGTTTTGATACCGGCCTCATCACCTTCCTGAAGGTTTGCTACAGAAAGTTTATAACCATTACTTTCAGCCCAACGCATATACATACGCATAAGCATTGACGACCAGTCCTGGCTTTCAGTACCTCCTGCACCTGAATTTATTTTCAGTACGCAATCCATTTGGTCAGCTTCAGAACGAAGCATGTTCTTCAGTTCAAGTTCCTCAACAGCCGTCTGAGCCTTATTATAAGCTTCATCAACTTCCTGTTCTGTCACCAATTCATCCTTGAAGAAATCAAATGACAGTTCAAGTTCGTCAACAAGAGTTTTAACCTCCTTATATCCATCAATCCAGGCCTGAAGTCCTTTTACCTTTTTCATTTGTGCTTCAGCCTTCTTTGCATCATCCCAGAAGCCCGGAGCCTGTGTGCGGAGCTGTTCTTCCTCCACCTGAACCTGTTTGTTTTCAATATCCAAATAGCGGTAAAGAGCCTCTGTACGTTCCTTTAAATCCTTGAGTTGTTCTATTGTAATCATCTTATTTCTTTTTTGCGGCTACAAAGTTAGTCAAAAAACACAAAATGACCAAGTTACTCTTCATACATCTTCTCTATCTGAGCTGCATAATTCTTCATCAATACAGGTCTCTTTATTTTCAATGTATTTGTCAGCTCACCCTTTTCCATACTGAAAGGTTCAGGCAGCAAAGTAAATTTCTTTATCTGTTCATAATGGGCAAATTCCTGTTGAAGCGTATCTATACGCATGCGGAACAGTTCCTGGATTTCCGGTTTCGCAAGCAAATCCTTCATATCGGAATATTTAATTCCCTTGCTTTCAGCGTATGCCTTGACCTGCGAATATTCAGGAACAATCAAAGCAGAAACATATTTTCTCTGATCGGCTATAATTGAAATCTGATCAATATATTTATCAACCACCAGTTTTGTTTCAATAGCCTGAGGAGCAATATATTTGCCATTAGATGTCTTGAACAAATCCTTGATACGGTCTGTCAGATACAGACGGCCATCCTCAATATATCCAGCATCACCGGTATGGAACCATCCGTCAGGTGTAAATGCGTCCTTTGTTATAGCTTCCTTATTGTAATAGCCTTTGGTTACAGTCTCACCTTTTACGAGGATCTCATTATTTTCGCCAATCTTTATCTCCACACCTGGTAATACCCTGCCAACAGATCCTATTTTAAAATCATCAATCCACTGGCAAGTAACAGTAGCTGTTGTCTCAGTCAGTCCATAACCTGCAATCATGTTTATGCCTACCGATCTTACAAATTCCTCTACTTTAGGCGGAATAGCAGCTCCTGCCGTCGGGAAGAAGTTTCCATTCTCTATACCTATAGTCTTCTTTAACAAGCTATATATTGTCTTCTCATAGAACTTGTATTTAAGTTTCAATATAGGAGAAGGCTCCTTGCCATTCATCAGACAATCGATGTTGTATTCTTTTCCCACCTTCAAAGCATCTAGCATCAGTTTCTTCTTGACACCGGTAGTCTCGTTTATCTTTTCCATTACGCCTGCATATACCTTTTCCCAAAAACGAGGGACACTACACATAGCAGTAGGACGTATCTCCTTAATGGTTTTCTGTATATCGGCAGGACGAAGATTTATACACAATGTACATCCCATGTCAATACACAGATATGACCATGCACGCTCAAATATATGTGTAAAAGGCAGGAAGTTCATTATTACATCATTATCCGAAAGAGTCTTCAGACGTCCGTAATGCGCCTTTATACCGAATTCGAAACAAGAATGATGCAACATTACACCTTTAGATTCACCCGTAGTGCCCGAAGTATATAAAATATTTGCCAAATCCTGAGGAGAAGAAGCTTCAATACGTTTATCAACTATCTCCTGCAAAGATTCATCCTTACCTTTTTCCAGAAATTCATCAAAATATATGGAATTAGTATCTCCCGGAAGACGTTTTACGTTAGGATCAAATATAATAATCTGTTTTAAAGACCTGCACAAACCCTGCACACGGCGTGCCACTTCATACTGATACTGTTCGCCAACGAAAAGATACCTTATAGAAGCATCCTGCACGATATAATGTACCTGTGCTTCAGAACTTGTGGCATATAGGGGTATTGTCACAACTCTTGTAGCATAAGCTCCGAAATCAACATAGAAACATTCAGGCATATTCTGAGAGAAGACCCCCACGTTCTCCTGTTCATTGATGCCCAATGCCACCATAGCACGTGAAGCATATTTTACTTTTTCTGCAAATTTGTTCCATGAAACTGAAATCCACGAAGATATGGAATAATCACGATACTTGAGAGCTACCCTCTCACCATATTTCTTTGCCTGGCGGAAAACAAGGTCCGACAAAAATGATTTGCCCATTTTATATACTTATTTAGAATTCTTAATACGCAAAGTTAATTATATTTTTCTATTTTACCACAAATCTGTTACGATATATTAAAATAAAACATATCTTTGCCATAAAATATCAGAATAATATGATGACAGATACCAGTTATTACACATCGGAAGCTGTAACGCTGCTTCAAGCTCTGATAGGGATACCATCCATAAGCAGGGAAGAAGATGCAGCAGCCGACTTCCTGCAAACTTACATTGAAGAGTCCGGCATCATGACAGGACGTATGGGAAACAATGTTTGGTGCATAAGTCCAATGTTCGACACTTCAAGACCAACAATTCTATTAAACTCCCATATCGATACAGTAAAACCAGTCAACGGATGGCGTAAACAACCATTCACACCTAAAATAGACAATGGAAAGCTGTTTGGATTGGGAAGTAACGATGCAGGTGCATCATTGGTTTCCCTTTTTCAGGTTTACAAACACTTGAGTGCTACAGAACAGAAATACAACCTTATTTTTCTGGCATCTTGTGAAGAAGAAGTTTCAGGCAAAAACGGCATCGAAAGTGTGCTTCCACAGTTACCTCCAATAACACTTGGCATAGTGGGCGAACCCACAGAAATGAATCCTGCCATAGCCGAAAAAGGTCTTATGGTTCTTGATGTTACCGCACAAGGACGTTCGGGACATGCCGCACGTGAAGAGGGCGACAATGCAATCTACAAGATTCTTCCGGATATAGAATGGTTCCGTACTCACAAGTTCGAAAAAGAATCGTCCTTACTAGGTCCTGTAAAAATGACCGTGACACAAATCAATGCCGGAACACAACACAACGTAATACCGGATACTTGCAGCATAGTGGTTGACATACGCAGCAATGAGTGTTACTCCAACGAAACTCTTTTCGAGGAAATAAAGAAGCACATCAGCAGTGAGGTAAAAGCGAGATCCTTCAGATTAAACTCATCAAGTATATCACCGGAACATCCTATAGTGAAACGTGCCATTGCGCTAGGTAAAATTCCATTCGGCTCACCGACTCTTTCAGATCAGGCACTAATGCCTTTCACATCAATAAAGATCGGTCCTGGAAAATCTTCACGTTCGCATACTGCCGATGAATACATAATGATTAATGAGATAGAAGAGGCTATAAGCCTTTATATAAAACTGTTAGACGGGTTGGAGCTATAATCTCCAACCCTTTTATTACATATCAGTCAGCTTCTACTTCAACAAGGTTTCCAGTCACAGAATTCATAATAAATCCTCTGACCTTTATACCGTCTGCCGGCATCAACGGATGATGTCGCACTATATGGACACTCTTCCTTACAGCATCCTCAGTATCGTCAAAACCGCTTAACCATGAACGCAGATTTACATCACAGTATTCCATCATCTCTATATGATCCTGCGACACTCCACGAGCACGCATGTGCGAAAGCATCTCATCGCTATCCATATGCTGCACACCGCAGTCTGTATGCCCTATAATCATTATCTCTTCTACACCAAGTTCGTATATTGCCACCAAAAGACTTCGCATGGCACTACCAAACGGATGTGTAATTGTACCTCCGGCATTCTTTATAATCTTTACGTCACCGTTTTTCAGTCCCAATGCGGCAGGAAGCAGCTCAATAAGGCGCATATCCATACATGTCACAATAGCTATCTTCTTGTCAGGATACTTGGTAGTAAGAAATTTCTCATATCCTTTTGTTTCAACAAAAGATTTGTTGTATTCAAGCAATTCGTCTATCATAATCAATCTATTAATAAAATTCCTTGTGCAAAATTACATCAAAAAATATCAAAAATAAAAAGCAAGAGTAAATATCTGACATATACAGAATCTACTCTTGCCTTATTATAAATTTTTATCACATACGCTCTAAAATATACTCATCTCCCGCTTGAGTATCAATATCATACTCATATATCTTATATAATATAGGATACTCAGCATCCAGTCCTTCAGCTATCAAAGGTTTCTTTATATCAGCATTCTGATAATACCGGTTAGTATTCTCACCTTCAGCTTCAGTCAATCCTTTCCCCTTTAAAGGAATGTACGAACGTATTCTCAGTTTTCCACCTAAATCTGATTTTATTCTGGCAGAGAGCAATTCACCACCTTTCCATTCCATATCTACGGTAAATCCTCCTCTGGTTTTAAGTCCTGTCACCTTTCCGCTCCTCCATTCATCTGGCAAAGCAGGCAACAAGTGCAAGGCTTCGTCATGACTCTGCATAAGCATCTCAGCCACACCAGCCGTATATCCGAAGTTACCGTCAATCTGAAATGGTGGATGGGCATCAAACAAATTCGGATAAGTACGTCCTGCAAACAAGTTTCTTATTATCTTATACGCATGATTACCGTCAAGCAGACGTGCCCATAAGTTTATCTTCCATCCTATAGACCATCCTGTGGCCTCATCTCCTCTTTGCAACAAAGTATTCTTAGCAGCCTGAAACAACAACGGATTTTTATAAGGAGAAATCTGATTGCCCGGATACAAACCGAATGCATGAGATATATGCCTGTGCTTATCGTTCGGATTATCTACATCCTCAAGCCACTCCTGCAACTGATTATATTTACCTATCTGCATAGGAGCAAGCATATCTATCATACTCTGCAATCTATTTATATATTCAGGATCCTTATCCAATAATCGGGATGCATCACGAGTGTTACACAACAGTTCAAACACAATCTGATTGTCCATAGTACAACCCGCAATTGTAGATGCCGAGTTACTGTTTTCTCCGTCAGGACCATGCTCCGGTGAATTTGAAGGACACGTAACCATCCACTCATATACAGGATGCCTAACTAGAAAATCCATAAAGAAATCGGCAGAACCTTTCAATACATCATAATATTTTTCAAGAAAGGCCATATCACCGGTATATAAATAATGTTGCCACAAGGGCTGACACAGCCATGCTCCACCATTCGGCCACATTCCCCAGAACGCACCGTCCACCACTCCTGTAGAACGCCATAAATCGGTATTATGATGTAGAACCCATCCGTTGCATCCATACATCACCCTGGCAGTTTCCCTACCAGTATCCGAAAGTTCCTGTAACATCGTGAATAACGGCTCATGGCACTCACTAAGGTTAGTAACCTCTGCAGGCCAATAGTTCATTTGCAGATTTATATTCACGGTATATTTACTGTCCCACGGTGCAACTACGTCATTGTTCCATATTCCCTGAAGATTTGCCGGCTGCCCTCCAGGCAATGACGACGAGACAAGCAGATAACGTCCATATTGAAACAACAGTACAGCCAGTCCTGCGTCATTTCTTTCATTAAATTTCTTTATTCTCAGGTCTGTAGGTTCATTTGAGAAGTCATCAGATGAAATTTCCAGATTTACCCTGCCGAACAAACTCCTATACTTTTCAATATGCTCATCCTTTGCAACCTCATAATCTTTCTTTACAGCTGCATTCAGATAACCAGACGCTTTCTTATATCCGTTACCGCTTATATCTTTATAATTTACAAAGTTTGTTGCCGACGATATATAAAGAATGACATTATCTGCATTTTCCACCTTCATCTTATCATCTTCGAAAGATAATTTCCCTCCGGTATTAACAGCCTTGACCAAAGTCTCATCAAAAAGTTTTCCTTTCACTCCTTCATGGTCATTACCTTTAGCTTTCAGATAAAGACATTTGTTCCTTACAGAGACCTTATGTTCCAAAGGACAGTCAAATGACATGGAAAATGATAATTTTCCGGCTGTAGAACTTGAAATTCTCATTATTATAACATTATCTACAATAGAAGAAAACAGTTCCCTCTTATATGTAACTCCATCAACTTTATAACTTACAGAAGCTATAGCATTTTCTATATCAAGTTCACGATAATATTCCGTAGCATTTTCATGTCCCGTGAAATTAATCTTCAGGCTACCGATAGTCTGATACGGCATTCCATTCCTCGGAGTAAGAAAATTCTTGTTAACCAAGTCCTGCGCCTCACCATATTTACCTTCAAATACAAGTTTCCTGACTTCTGGCAACACATTCAGAGCATCCGGATTATCATTTCTGTATGGCGATCCTCCCCAAAACGTTTCCTCATTAATTTGGAGTTCTTCCGTTTCAGTACCACCGTAAACCATTGCTCCCAGTCTGGAGTTTCCCAATGGCAGTGCCTCTGTCCACTCTGAAGCAGGTTTGTTATACCATAGTTTAAGATTTCCGGCAGATGTAAATGCCGAAAAGACTAACAATACAGACAAAATTAAAAATCTCATAGTATTCTTATTATGAAACAATTATACTTTTTACTTTATTGGAATACACATGTTCCACGAACGTGTAGCATTTTCAAACCCACCGGGGCCATCCATCGTAGCAAAAAACACATACATAGGCTTTCCGTTCTCAAAATAGATGAAAGGACGCTCTAGCTGTCCCTGTTTTTCTATACTGCCATCTTCCCATTCCACTGTTAAAGAATATGCCTTCGGATCTTTATCTATTACCCAGTTCACGCCATCTGAAGAATGCGCCATGGCACCTCCTCCCTTTTCTCCGGTAAACTTGCCTACATGATCTTTAAATATAATATGATATCCTTTTTCATCTTTCCATAAAAAAGGATCCTCTGCTTCACCCTGACCATCAACATGGAATATAGGTTGTTTGTCATTCAACACTTCGTACGGACCTTCTATATTTTTTGCATAAGTCACACCCAAAGCCATTGACGAATGTTTGTCTTCTTTAGTGTAATGACGTCCCTTGAAAATCATCAGGACAGAACCATCCTCCTGTATTACAGGAGACGGATTTGAAGCAAGAAAACTGTAGAAAGTATTCGGCTCTGTCTTTACTATAGGCTCATTCATTCTTTTCCAAGGCCCATACGGACTTTCAGCCACAGCCAGTCCTATTCTCTTGTTTGCCCTGCCCACAATACACCATTTACTGTCAAGTGTAAGTTCATCATAGGTAGGTTCTTCAAAAGGATGCGTAGAACCCATATAGATAAGGTAGTATTTATTATTATAATAGAAGATACGAGGATTATGCGTAGATTTTCCATCCCAGTATTGGGCACCACGCGGCGGCAAAGCTACATCTGAAAATGTATATGGTCCCTGAATACTGTCTGCCACAGCATGTACTATTTCCGAAGCAACCATCCATCCAGGATGAAAAGGCAATGACTTTGGAAAACGTGACACATACATGTGATACTTACCGTCAGGCGATTTAACTACAGAACTTCCCCACACCCAATAGCCTTCCATCTGGAAAGCAGGAACCCTGGATGCTTTTCCAAGATTATGAAACAGACTGTTATGCGAATTACGCTTCAACTCCAAAAGATTGTCTAGTTTCTGAGAATAGACACTTGAAGAAGCCATGAAAATTGACAAGAAAAATAGAATAATTGATTTCTTCATAATTGTTTTTTATATAATAGAAATTTGTTAACGACATGCGAATATAAGTATTTTTCACATCATACGATTGTTTGGAACATATAAATCATATCATCCAAACCGAAACCTATTTCCTGGAGTCAAAAAAATTGCAGTGGCCACACTAGGAAAACAGCAGACAAAACAGTATTTTTGTAACAGAATTCATAAACAAGAAAAATTATGGCTAAAGAACTTGAACTGAAATACGGATGCAATCCTAACCAGAAACCTGCACGTATTTTCATGAAAGAAGGGGAACTGCCTATTGAGGTCCTGAACGGACGCCCCGGTTACATCAACTTCCTTGATGCGCTGAACGGATGGCAGCTAGTAAAAGAACTGAAAGAAGCTACAGGAATGCCTGCTGCTACATCATTCAAGCATGTCAGCCCTGCCGGTGCTGCTATCGGTCTTGAACTTGACGAAACTATGAAGAAAATATACTTCGTCGATGGTCTTCCTCTTTCTCCGCTTGCTAATGCTTACGTACGTGCCCGCGGTGCAGACCGTATGTCTTCTTACGGCGACTTTATTGCTCTGAGCGACATCTGCGATGAAGAGACAGCCCGTTTCATCAACCGCGAAGTATCCGACGGTGTTATCGCTCCGGGATATACAGATACTGCTTTGGAAATACTGAAAGCAAAACGTAAAGGTACTTATAATGTAATCAAGATTGACCCTAACTACGTTCCTGCCCCTATCGAGACAAAAGAAGTGTTCGGTGTAACTTTCGAACAGGGAAGAAACGAAATCAAGCTGAACGGCGACGATTTGTTCCAGAACATCCCTACTCAGAACAAGAACTTTACAGATGCTGCAAAGCGTGACCTTATGATTGCGCTTATCACTCTGAAATATACTCAGTCAAACTCTGTATGCTACGTCAAGGACGGACAGGCTATCGGTATTGGTGCCGGACAGCAGAGCCGTATCCACTGTACACGTCTTGCCGGAAACAAGGCAGACATCTGGTATCTGCGCCAGCATCCGAAAGTACTGAACTTGCCATGGGTTGAAAAAATCCGCCGTGCAGACCGCGACAACACTATCGACATCTACATCAGCGAAGACCACGACGATGTATTGGCTGACGGAGTATGGCAACAGTTCTTCACAGAAAAACCTGAAGTATTGACACGCGAAGAAAAACGTGTATGGCTTGACACACTGAAAGGTGTAGCTCTTGGTTCAGATGCGTTCTTCCCATTCGGCGACAATATCGAACGTGCTCACAAGAGTGGTGTGGAATTCATTGCACAGGCAGGTGGCTCTGTACGCGATGACCATGTTATCGAAACTTGCGACAAATACGGCATTGCAATGGCATTCACAGGCATTCGTCTGTTCCACCATTAATATCATGCCTGATATATAGATATAAAAAAACTCCTGACAGAAACTTCCGAAAAAAAGCAACTGTCAGGAGTTTTTTTATTTATATACACTTATCAGAATTTATACCCAAATGTAAAATACATAGAGAAATTATACGGTGATTCTTTCGGAGCTATCTTGCAGAATCCGAAATCTGCATCAAGTCCTACAGTCCAGTCTTTAAAATCAAGACCTGCTCCCATTTGGACTCCGGCATCAAATCTGTTATATCCGTCAGCAATATAGTTTCCACCAAGATACAAATCATCAAAAGTCGCCCATGACATTGTAAGTGCATCAATATTCGTCTCCGACTTACCTGATATACCATATGCAATATACGGACCTACAGTGAACACCATATCAAACTTTGATGTAGCTCCAACATGGAATGCAGCCAAAAGAGGCATCTGGAAATAATTCTGATTGGAATGTACTTTTGAAAGGACATTCTCACCGGTAACAAAATTATTATACATTTTATAGCTTGCACCTTTTGATGTCCAGTTCAATCCGGTCTGAAAAGAAACCAGCCAATTCAACGGGATATCCAAAGTCACTCCTACTTTCGGGTTAAACAAAGGCTTGCTTCCATCTGCATTCTTACCCATCCATGCCGACATACCGACACCTACTTCCATACCCCATTGTACTTTATTTTGTGCAACTGCCGGAAAAAATGACAGCATACATAACATAGCAACTAACAGTTTCTTCATAATATTCCTTTTTATATTTTATCAGTAAAGACAAAATTAAAGAAATTAATGATAAATCATACAAAATAGGGCATAAAAAAATGACAGTTCATTTTAATCAAGGAAACAAAGCGTTTTGATTAAAATGAACTGTCGTTTTTTTAAAACGTATGAACGCTATTTTTAGAATGCGTATTCTATACCGATAGAGATTGCTTCGCCATCAGCATATACTCCGAAACCACTATTGCTAGTGCCTCTATAATCCTGACGGAACCCTGCGAAACCTACTTTAGATACAAAGCTGAAATTTTCGTTGAGTTTTACAGCAATACCAGGTTTCACACCCAATTCAAAACCTGCATCAGCATCTGTATGTTTCTGCTTATTTATAGAAACACCAAATCCCATATCAAGGAACAAACGTACAATATCATTCTCATAATAAGAGAAACGTGCATAAGGTGCCAAAGCGAAAGCTGTAGAAGAAACACCGTCACCACCGTTCACATCAAGAATCAATTGTCCGCCAACAGACCATTTTTCGTTTAATCCGTAACCGAATTCAGGGCTGATAGAGAATGTAGTTTTATCAAGATCGTGATTTCTCCATAAACTGATTCCACCACCAACATACATTTCCTGTGCGTAAGCAGTAACTACTGCAAACAACACGAATAAAGTCATTAATACTTTTTTCATAATTCTCATTTTTTAGTTGTTAAACTATTCAGTTTTTATTTAAAAACAAATTTCGGGAAAATATGTTATAAAAATAACCTTCAATTGATAAATTTAATCAATACATTAAAAACAGAACAGTTTATCCGTTTTTATGACGATTTGCTCTGCGACGACGTATCTCTGCTTTCATCTTTGCAGCTCCGGAATTATGAAGTCCGGTAATATAGGTTTTCTTTTTCGCCTTAGTCTTAACCTTCTCTTCTTTTTTTGCTGCAGGAGATTTTGCTCCCTTGAAGATTATACCTTCTGTCAATATCTTTTCTATATCCATAATCTCGTATTTATATATGTATAACCAATAAAAAGATTAAATGTTCATTCTTAACTGAAATAAATGATTTCTATCTCCGTTGCTTCGGCAAATTCTTTAAGCAAATCGACCATAAAACCTACGGCCTCTTCCAGTCCTTCCTTGCCGCTATAGGCATTCATTATAGCAAGAAGTCTGGTTGTACCGGCAGTTATCTTTGTGCGTTCGTTATCACTTGTGGGAGTTCCTACTCCTCCAACAGCATCACGATATACCGGCATACCTTCAATGTTCAGTTCACCTCTGCCTATACCTTCGTAAGGCTCGCCTGCCTTACCTATACCAAGAACGAGCTCATCGCCTTGTATCTTATCAAGATCAAAACCTCCTATGGAATGTCCGCAATTTATGGAAGCCAGATTGATAAGATCCACCAAAGTATCTATCTGATATAATGGAATACCACGAAGGATACGACGGCATAATGCTTCGGACGACGGACGATAACGGCTAGGGTCCTTACCACATTTCTTGTATGCCTGACGTGTTGCCTGTATCGATGGCATGTCCTTTATGGAATCTGTGGTATATTTAGAACGGTAAAGCTCCGTAAACTCGTCTATGCGTTTCCACAACTGTTCATTATAACCGGAATTCTTTACTCTGGCAAAAACCGCAGCTCCCTGAAAACCCGGCCAAGCCTGTTTCAGTTCGTCTGAAACAACAATATTTATCTTTCTATTTTCCATAAACGCTTTCTAAATTGTTTTATTCTTTTACACAGAAATATATGGTGTAACAATTATTCATCTTTCAGAATTATCCCCGAAATAATTCTGCCTGAATTTATTCCTAACCTACGGGCAGAAAAGAAATCTTCGTTTGCGGTATATGTACATATTCCGCTCACTTCTATATTATCCGGATTTACTCCGGCTGAAATAAGCTGTATTCTGTTTGCTTCCCAAAGATCAATATGCCATTTTGAGTATCTCCGTGATATAACATTCATATCAAATCCGGCATCTTGAAAAGCCTGATAAACCTCATCGCCAACCTCAAAAGACTGTAAAGAAATGCCCGGACCTATAACTGCTACTACATCTTGCATCCGCGTTCCATATTCTTCATGCATCTTTCTCAGAGTTTTCTCCACTATACGTGCCACCGTACCGCGCCATCCGGCATGTATTGCCGCAATTGCCTTATTACGTACATCATAGCAAAGCACAGGGATACAGTCGGCTGTGGATATACACAGACATATACCTTTAAGGTTGGTTATAACGGCATCCACGCCTTCAATCATATTTTTCCTTACAGTCTCATCCGAATTCAGGTAGTCGCTGTCTATTGTACGTATCTCCGTAGAATGTATCTGATGCGGTATCACGAATGTATTTGGGCGGAACGGCATTATATCAGCCAGCAGGCTTCTATTCCGTTCTACATTTTCCGGTTTGTCACCGCAATAATGGTTGCAGTTGAAAGATGAATACTGTCCGGTGCTATATCCGCCATGTCGAGTGGTAGAGAAACAAAAAATGTCAGCATACGATTCGTTCAAACCGTACACTAACATTCTTTTATCTGTTGAAAATAAGTTATTCATTATTTTTCGGGTTCGTCATCCCAATCCTCTTCTTCATATTCATATTCGAAATCATCGTCGGCATCATCCTCATATTCATATTCAAAGTCTTCATCCTCTCCCATATCCTGAAGTTCCTGCTGAAGTTTTGAAACATCTTTCGAACGATGTACGATTGCATCACGTCTTACAGCCTCAAGCTGATTGCTTTCCTTGTTAAGCTCTGCCCAAAGGATATCTTTAAGCTGCTGAATTCCCATATTCGCCACAGAAGATATAAACACATGAGGAATACCTTCAGGCAATGTCGGTTCAAGCATGCTTATGAGCTCATCGTCTAGCATATCGCATTTTGTTATGGCCAGAACACGCTGCTTATCGAGCATTTCAGGATTGAACGTTGCAAGCTCATTCAGCAATATTTCATACTCTTTGCGTATATCATCAGTATCGCCAGGCACCATGAAAAGCAAAAGTGAGTTACGCTCTATGTGGCGCAGGAAACGAAGTCCGAGTCCTTTACCCTCGCTTGCTCCTTCTATTATACCAGGTATATCTGCCATAACGAATGATTTTCCGTCACGATATGACACTATACCCAAATTAGGCTCAAGTGTTGTAAACGGATAATTGGCAATCTTAGGACGTGCTGCAGATACAGTGGAAAGCAAAGTTGATTTTCCAGCATTTGGAAAACCTACAAGACCTACATCGGCAAGCAGTTTCAATTCCAGTATCACCGTCATTTCCTGCATCGGCTCGCCCGGCTGTGCAAATCGTGGAGCCTGACGTGTAGCTGTACGGAAATGCCAGTTACCCAAACCTCCGCGTCCACCTTTCAGCAAAATTACTTCCTGACCGTGGTCTGTTATATCGCACACATACTCTCCGGTATCAGCATTGTAAACCACAGTACCGCACGGCACTTCTATCACCTTGTCGGCACCGTCTTTACCGAAGCTCTTGTTCTTGGAGCCATTACCTCCATGCTCGGCAAACACGTGACGTTCATATTTCAGGTGAAGCAACGTCCAGTAATTGCGGTTACCACGCAGAATTACATGACCTCCTCTACCACCGTCGCCCCCGTCGGGACCACCGTTTGGCACATACTTTTCGCGACGCATATGTACAGAGCCGCGACCTCCCTTACCGGAGCGGCAGTAGATTTTTACATAATCAACAAAATTCGATTCAGCCATATTTTTGTTAGAAGTTTGAGAAGTTAGATTGAGAATTTTGAGAAGTTAGATTGGATAATTAAAAAAGAAGTAAATTTGAAAAGTTAGAGAAGTTATGTTGAGAGGCAATACAACTTCTTCACCTCCTTTAACTTCTCTAACTTCTTTACCTTCTTATAAATTAAAGTTTGTCAATTGCAGTACAGATGTCAGCAAAGATACCGTCCATAGTTCCAAGACCGTTGATGTGCTGATATTTGCCATCGTTCTTGTACCAGTCGATAAGCGGAGCTGTCTGAGAGTGGTAAACTACAAGACGTTTCTTGATTGTTTCTTCATTGTCATCAGCACGTCCTGATTCCTGACCACGCTTGATAAGACGAGTCATCAGTTCATCTTCCGGAACTTCAAGATCCAGCATAATAGAAACTTCCTGACCACGAACTTTAAGCATTTCCTTCAAAGCTTCTGCCTGAGCGATAGTACGTGGGAAACCGTCGAAGATTACACCTTTGCTATCTTTGAAGCTATCGAATACACTTGCAAGGATATCAATCATCAATGCGTCAGGAATAAGCTGACCGTTGTCGATATATCCTTTTGCAGTTTTACCAAGTTCTGTTCCGTTCTTGATTTCAGCACGCAAAACGTCGCCTGTTGAAATGTGGTTCAAACCATACTTTTCTACTATACGTGCACTCTGAGTTCCTTTACCTGATCCAGGAGCACCAAAAATTACGATGTTCAACATTTTGTTTAAGTTTTTGAGTTTATATAAGTTTTTATCAGTTGACGAGTTGACAAGGTTACCATCCGGACGGGAACCTTCTATTAACTTGTAACTAAAGCCTTGTTCACTATTCATTGACTACAGTGTATATATCTCGATAATTACGTCCCTTTCCGTCGTAATCAAGACCGTAGCCTACTATAAAATCATTAGGAATATTCATTGCCACATAATCAATATCCAGTTTTACCTGCAACTTGTCAGGTTTTACCAGCAATGTAGCTATACGTATATCCTTTGGATTTTTTGAACGTAATGTTTCTACGAGACGTTGCATAGTGAAACCAGTGTCTATAATATCTTCAACTATAACAACAGTCCTTCCCTCTATATTTTCATTCAGACCGACCAGTTCTTTCACCTTTCCTGTAGAAGATGTACCCTCATAAGAAGCCAGTTTCACAAACGATATTTCACATGGAAGACTGATACGCTTCATCAAATCGGCCGTAAACATGAACGAACCGTTCAAAACGCTGAGAAACAGAGGTTCAGTTCCTTCCAAATCACGATTAATCTCATCTGCTACACGCGATACTTCTTTCAATATCTTATCTTCAGTAATAAATGTAGTAAACGACTTGTCTTTTATCCGAATAGTACTCATAGAATTATGCAAAATTAAAATTGCGGACAAATTTACGCAATTTTCGACAAATGTCAACACTACCTTTTAAGTATTTAAGTATATTTTGAAGATTAAATAGCGTATAGTTCGTATGTTTTTACTACTTTTACCAACAAAATACCATTTTAAGAAGTAATGAAAATTTTAAGTTGCGCACAACAGAAAGAAGCCGATGCTTACACTATAGAGCACGATTCTATATTATCCATCAATCTAATGGAAAAGGCCGCAAGCCTGATAACAGATGCTATATGCAGAAGATGGAACAAATCACACAGGATAGTTGTATTTGCCGGTCCGGGCAACAACGGGGGCGACGCTGTAGCTGTGGCCCGCATGTTACACTTGAAGAACTATCAGGTACAAGTAGTACTATTCAATATTAAAGGTAACCTGTCGGAAGATTGCCTCACAAACATCAAGAGACTTCAGGAATGCGGATTTACAAATTATACAGAAGTAAGCACACAATTTGACCCGCCGAAACTTTCGGCAGACGACATTGTAATCGACGGCCTCTTCGGCACAGGACTGAACATGCCTTTAAGCGGAGGTTTTGCTGCCGTGGTGCAATATATTAATGCCTCTCCTGCCAAAGTTGTATCTATAGACATTCCATCCGGAATGATGGGCGAGGACAATACCAGAAACATACGTCAGAACATTATCAAAGCTAATCTTACGCTTACAATAAACCTGCCAAAACTGTCATTCCTTTTTGCTGAAAACGAAGACTTGATTGGAGAGCTTGAAGTTCTTGACATCGGTATCAACAAAGAATTTTCAAAACAGGCAGAAAGCAGCAATTACATAATAGAAGAAAAAGAAGTAGCCGAAATAGTCAGACCAAGAAAGAAATTTGCACATAAAGGCAATTTCGGACATGCGCTGATAATTGCCGGTTCATACGGAATGGGAGGTGCAGCAGTACTGTCTGCCAAAAGTTGTTTGAGATGTGGTACAGGACTACTTACAGTACATACACCTGTATGCAACCACCTTCTTTTACAGGCAAGCGTTCCTGAAGCAATGGCACAGGACGACATGGACGACAGATTCTTTGCCGAAGTGATAGATCTGGACAGCTATCAGGCACTCGGCATAGGTCCAGGACTGGGACAGGAAGAATTTACGGCACAAGCTATAATCAACCAATTAAAAGAATGTTATATACCAGCCGTAATAGATGCCGATGCAATAAATGCTTTAAGTACTTACAGAAACCAACTGAACTGCGTACCAAAAGGTTCTATCCTTACACCACATGTAAAAGAGCTTGAAAGACTCGTAGGAAGATGCAGCAACAGTTTCGAAAGAATACAAAAAGCAAAGGATCTGGCATCATATCTGCAAATATATATAATACTCAAGGGAGCATGGAGTGTAGTCATAACTCCGGAAGGAGAATGTCACTTCAACCCGACAGGCAATCCTGGCATGGCAACAGGAGGCAGCGGCGATGTTCTGACCGGTATATTGACATCACTTCTTGCACAAGGATATTCCTCTAAGGAAGCATGTCTTTTGGGAGTATATCTACATGGAATGGCAGGAGATATAGCTGCAGAGAAATTTGGAGAAATAAGCATGAATGCATCCGACATTATCAATTCATTACCGGAAGCATGGAAACAACTTTCAAACAAAAGATAAAAAACAAAAACTATAGCTTATGAACAAAAAAGGAATTATGGCATTGGCTTTAGTTGCAGCCTATGCTTTTGGAACAAACGCACAGAATGTGGATTATTATACTCCCGGAGAAGGAGAAGGTATTGCATTTTTCTTACCTAAAACAGCTGTAGAAGTTAATGTCATTGCAACAAAGGTAAAATATACGCCAGGAGATTTCTGTCAATACGCTAACAGGTATTTAAGAATAAACAATGTTACATCCGAGTCGTCAACAGACTGGGAAATAAAAAAAATAGAAGTACGCCCCGTAGGAATACCAGATTCTACCAAAGCCTATATAATGAAACTCAGTGATAAAAGTGTAATGTCAAATATTGAGGTTACAGACAACAACATTATAAAAGCTATAAACACTTCTGCACCAAAGTCTGCAAAAGCAGAATATATTCTGGAAATGCCACAACGCGCAGAAGATGGAAGAAAATACATGACAGAAGAAATTATTACTGCCGGTTCTACAGCTAAAATGGCAGAGCTTACAGCAAAAGAAATCTACAACATACGTGAAAGCAAGAATCTTATTCTAAGAGGACAGGCGGACACTATGCCTAAGGACGGTGCTTCACTAAAACTGATAATGGACAATCTGGAAAAACAGGAAAAAGCATTGGTACAGATGTTCACTGGAATAAAGACCAGAGAAGACAAACTATTTACAGCTGTCATTCTTCCGGAAGGCGATACCACTGAAAAAGTGGTCATGAGATTTTCACAAAAACTGGGAGTATTGTCATCAGACAATCTTGCAGGTGAACCTATGTACATAAAAATTGAGAACATCAATCCGGCACAAACATCTGCTGCAGACAGTGAAGATGGCAAAAAGAAAAAAGCTCCTAAAGGCATTATATACAATATTCCAGCAAAAGCAAATGTAATGCTTACATTTAAAGGAAAGACATTATTTGAAGATAATAATATGATGTTTGCACAGTTTGGCAATACTGAGTTACTGGTGAACGATCTTTTTAATAAGAAAGTAAACACACGTGTAATCTTCGATACTGTTACTGGAGGGATACAAAAAATAGACAAAGATTAATTAAAAGAGAATATTGATAAAATATTTGTTTTTTAGAAAAAATAGTCTAACTTTGCGTATAGTATATTAATACAACTATTTATACGTAGATTATGAAAAAACTAAAAATTAAAGTAGTATGTGCTTTACTAGGTGGAAGCCTGCTATTCTCTTCATGTATCGGTTCTTTTGCTTTATGGAACAACTTAAAAGACTGGAATCAAGGTATTGGTAACAAATTTGTAAACGAGTTAGTATTTTTGGCATTTAATATTATTCCAGTTTATGGTGTTGCATACTTTGCTGACGTTGTAGTTCTCAACTCTATTGAATTCTGGAGCGGATCAAACCCTCTAGCTGACGTTGGTACTACAAAAACAGTAAAAGGCGAAAATGGGGAATACCTCATCAGAACAAACGAGAACGGATACAGCATCTCTAAAAAGGGAGAAGACGTTTCTATCGATTTGGTTTACAATCAGGAAAACCGTACATGGAATGCATTGTGTGACGGTGAATCATACGAACTTATGACAATGAACGAAGACGGAACAATAACAGTGAAACTGCAGGACGGAAACACTGTAACAGTTCTTCCTGACCAGCAAGGTCTGGCTTCAGTACGCGCTCTCAGCGGCTCACAAACTACTCTGTTTACAGCCGCAAGATAATATCTCGTTTAAATTGTACACAAAAACTTTCAGGCATCATAAAAATAGTGTTTTTTATGATGCCTGTTTTTATTTTGAGCATGTAATATCAATTGTTATTTTGTTCTCTTTCTCTTTTCAGACTTCATTTTTTCAAACTTAGCCTTCTGATTGTCAGTCAATAATGAAGAAATCTTGGAGTTCAATTCATCCATCTTTGCCTTTCTCTCCTCACGCGACACTTTCTGATTGAAAAAATCTTTATATAAATCTGTTATCTGTTTTTCCTGTTCATCTGTCAGGTCCAGCTTTTTATCCCAATTCTCTACTACCTGTTCCGGAGTTCTTTTTTCTCCACCTTTACGTTGTGCATCTATTGTCTGGAAGCACATAACAGCCATTAAGGCTAAAAATAAAATCTTTTTCATACTGTTTAAATTTTGAGTTTATAAATAATATATAATTATCTTGTTTAAAAGGCTTTGCAAGAGTTTTGCAAAAGCCTTCCTGTCATTATCGGATTGTATATACAAAACTTACCATTGCATACGGTTTAAGCACATTGCTGTTTATATAGTCGTAATAGTTGCTTCCAGTGCTGTGCGTGAATGCCTGGTTCTGCTTCAGGATATCGAAAGCCTCAACCTTTATTTCCGCCGCGTTGTT
This sequence comes from Bacteroides caecigallinarum, assembly GCF_016901995.1. Lineage (GTDB taxonomy): Bacteria > Bacteroidota > Bacteroidia > Bacteroidales > Bacteroidaceae > Phocaeicola > Phocaeicola cellulolyticus. Next base: position 25,259 of record NZ_JACJLE010000046.1, read on the forward strand.
CTTCAGGAATTTCTTTCCCAATGACACATTCCATAGGAAATAATCTTCATTACCGATATCAAGCCCTGTATAACCTATATAATTGAATGTACTGCGGAATGTCAGTCCCCAAAAGAATGTCCAACCCAATTTGGCTGCGGCGTTATGAGTGATATAATCACCTGTACCGCTGGCTGTGTTTAATGAACTGTATATTTTGTTTATTCCAGCCGAGTAGGAAGCAGTAAAGTCCAGATTCTGACTGATATTGCTACCTATAATCACTTTCGGGATGATGTTCAATTCGTTTGTCTTACTCTTCTCACCGTTGAAAATGGTAGGAACATTAGAATAGTTAGCCGATACACTGAAATTGATGTTACTGCGAATCAAGTCGAACGGGAAACCATATGTAATCATTGACTGCAGACTGTAATATCCGTCCATATTTACAGGTTTGGTGAACTGCGAACCTTTATTCAGAGTAACATTGTCTGAAATCCATATATCTTCTTTAGCTATAAATGTACTGTCCGCCACATAACCTAATTTAGCTGTACCTCCAATCATTGCAATAAATGTCTGTCCCGATTTCGTTGTACGTATGTATCGGAGGTTAGCTGTATGTGAAATCTGCTGGTCCAAATCCGGATTACCTGTAGAAAGGAATAAAGGATTTGAGTTATCTACCACACTCTGAAGGTCAGTAACCGACGGTGACGATGAGCTGCTTCTGTATCTCAGCATAAACGAATTTGTTCTGTCTAACGAATATCTTAAATTGAACGAAGGCAGGAATGAAAAATAATTGTTATTCATTCTGTCCGGACTAGGATATATAAGATCACCCGACAATTCAGACCACTGTACATCTGCACCAATCATTGCATTCAGCCTTCCTGCATGATAACGAAGTCCGACATTTCCGGCATGAGTTGTATATCCAGTCTGATATACACTTGACAGACTCTCATCCAGCTGGTCATATAAGTCGGTTACTGATGATTTCATATATGTTTTCCTGTCTGAATCAGAATCAGAATATGAGAACTTATATCCCAACTGTAGCTGCATGTGGTCAGTCAGTTTTTCTGTATAACTGAGATTAGAACGGAAACTGTACTGTTTGTTCATTGTGTTCTTATACTGGCTGTACTCCTCTGTCTGAGGTGTACCGGACAGCATATTCAGTGTATTCAGATAGTCTGTATAAGTTCCCCCTTCGGTATTACTCATCTTACCATTCATCATGAGTGACAATGTTCTGCCTTCAACAGGAAAGCGATGACGTAAAATAATATCAGCGCCAAGATTATATGCATCAGTACCACCATTAGTATTGGTATGTGTCTCAGTATCGGTCAGTCCGCTTATCATATTCTGTCCGTCAAGCACTGATACATTATCATTATTCTGAAAGCTTAATGTAGGGCGGAACTGGAGCGATGTTCTGTCCGAAATCCTGTAATCAAGCTTCATATTGAAACGGTGATTCCAGTTCTCCATTGTCTTTTCCTGATATTAGTCGTATGTCATACCTGGAAGCACAGATTCAAAATATTCACGCTCAGTCCGCTGTTGAGTAAGGTTTTCAGACTGGTTAAAGAAATAACTTCCTGTGATATTGACCTTCTCACCCCATTTGTCAACGTAGTTAAGTCCGACACCGTTTGTAGAAGTGATACCTCCCATGCTGCCTACCATGAAATCAGAGGTATTACCTCCTCCACCGGAACCGCCACGGCCTCCTCCGCCGCCACCGCCACGTCTTCCGCGACCACCACCTTTGGCTGATGACGACATAACTCCGGCAAGGTCTTCCTGAGAGAAATTCTGCTGATTGACATTATTAGACATTCCAAGAACTGAAATTCTTCGGTCATCATTAAAGAAGTTTATATTACCATTCAACTTATATCTGTCTTCAGTACCATATCCGGCAGAAACCTCACCGAAAGTACCCTGACGATATCCACCCTTTGTTATGATATTGATGGTTTTTACTTCCTCTCCATCGTCAAAACCGGTAAATTCGGCCTGCTCGCTCTTTTTATCAAACACCTCAATACTTGCTATGACGTCAGAAGGCAAGTTTTTTATGGCAAGATTTACGTCACCCTCGAAAAACTCTTTTCCATCTACCAATATTTTTTTCACATCTTCACCTTGCGCCTGTATTGTTCCTCCTTCGACAACTATACCGGGCATCTTCAACAACAGATCCTCTGCCGAGCTTCCCTGCATCACCTTAAACGCCTCGGCATTATAGAACAGACTGTCGCCTTTCTGTTCGGCACGTGTGGCACGTCCTTGTACAGACACTTCACCAAGCATCAAAGCGTTCTCATCGAGTTTAAAAGTAACAATATAACTGTCTTTCTTATCAGTAACTTTCAATCTTTTCTCGTCTGATTTATAACCGACGTATGTAACTTCAAGCACATAACTGTCATACGATACGGATTTAAATAAAAACTTTCCATCAAGATCAGTAGAAGTATATTTCTTCACATCCCTATCCGAAGATGGTGCTATACTTACAGTAGCCGAAGGCAACGGCTCTCCGGTATTCTTGTCTGTCACGGTTCCGCTCATCGTAACCCTCCCCTGTGCCACCAACATCAACGGCACTAACAATAAAGCAATAGATATAAAAAGTTTCAGTCTCATATAATGTTAAATTTTTCGTTTCTGATACAAAGCTACTCAAGAATAAGCTACGAAAAACGCCTCCAGACGAATGCAGTGGCGAACGACACACTTCAAGTGGTAAACGACAAACTCCGATTTTTAACATTTCATTTATTCGCTTTTTCGGCATATTTATTTTACTTTTGCATTATAACTCTATACGATATGAACAACAAGTACTTACCTATAGGCATTGACCTATTTTTCTGTATCATACTACTCCCCGCCATGATGATGATGCTTCCTGTTGACAAATGGCTGGAAAGTAATTCACTCTTTGTTATTACTCTGATAGTATGGCTTTATGCCGTATATTTCTGTATCAAGCAAATCAGTGTCCCTATGGTGCTCAAAGACAGAAAACATCTGCTTATAGCAATAGCTGTTTTATTAGGCACAATATTCATTACATGGCTTATCACACAGTACCAGATGGATTTTCCTTTCAGAGGCCACAAACCGAGAATGGACAAATTCATAAAAAAGGCAATGAACATAACAAGAATAAAGCAACATCAGCAAGGTACATGGTTCATGTATCTGGTAACAGTATGTTTCAGCATAGCCGTAGGTCTTCTGACAGAACTGTACAAGCAGATTATGGCAAGACAAGCAAGCGAATTCGAGAAAAAGAAAGCCGAACTGGCACTATACAAGGCACAGATTAATCCGCATTTCCTTTTCAACACCCTGAACACCCTATACGGACTGATGATAACCCAAAGCCAGAAAGCAGAAACAGCCTTCATGCAGTTCATTGATCTGATAAAATATATGTACACAAAGGCAACACAGGACACTGTAAATATTGAGGAAGAAGCCGAATATATCGGCCAGTACATAGAATTGCAAAAGAACCGCATAGACGAAAAACGTACACATATATACTATTCATATTCAGCCGACGAATCTGCAAAAAATACCAGGATTGCACCGATGATACTTATAACTTTCATCGAGAACGCACTGAAATACGGAGCATCGTCGCACATAGAAAGCGACATCATAATAAGCCTGAAAGTAAACAATGACACACTGACGCTTTTCACAGAAAACCATACAGTGAACCCAAAACCGGAAAACAAGGAACCCGGAATAGGTATATCCAACTGCAAGAAAAGACTTGAGCTTTTATATCCTGGTAAACACAATCTGGAAATAAGCAATACAAACGGAATTTTCACCGTAAACCTTATCTTAAAACTGAAATGAGCATGAAGTGTATAGCAATAGACGACGAGCCGGTAGCTTTGAGTATTATAGAACAGTTCTGCAAACGCTGCGGCGACCTTGAAGTAACATCATATACAGACCCTATAACAGGACTGGAAAAAGTAAAGTCCTCCAAGCCGGATATAGTATTCCTCGACATAGAAATGGGAGGAATAAACGGTATTGACATAGCACGCGAACTTCCGGCAGGCATATATCTTATATTCACTACCGCCTACGCCGAATATGCCGTTGACGGATTCGAGCTGAATGCTATAGACTATCTTCACAAACCATTCTCATACTCCCGTTTCGAAAAGGCTATAGAAAGGGTACGCAGGATGAAAAAACTGGAAAGCCTTTCCGCCGCACCGGTACTTACGGAAGAGGAAGAGATAACACTGAAGGTGGAATACAAGAACGTGAAAATAAAAATAGCCTCGATAGAATATATCGAAGCTATGGACAATTATATCAAGATTTATCTCACAGATGATGACAGGCCTGTTCTTTCGCAAACCAGCATGAAATCAATCATGGAAATGCTTCCAGAGGAGAGATTCATGCGTGTACATAAGTCATATATAGTTCCATTGCACAAAGTGGCAAATTATACCCGCCGCCAACTCACACTCTATCACCGTGCAGTGGAAATACCAATAGGCCGTGTATATGCCGATGAGTTCATAAACCGTGTAGGCGAAATGAAATCATAATTATATTCTATTTTTCTTTTGCCAATTCGGCTCTAATACGGCTCAACGACTGCGGAGTGATGAACAGATAGGATGCTATATATTTCAAAGGCACATGCTTCAACAGCATAGGATCGCGTTTCAACAGATCGAGATATCTTTCTTTAGCCTGTGGAATAGAACCTGTTGCGACAATACGTTCTTCTGCAACCAGAAAGTCCTGTTCCACAAGTTTCCTTCCCAAGTTTGCACTCTCTATCGAAGAATTGAGAAACACCTCCATATTCTGTTTGCTTATTCTGTAAAGCGTGCTGTCGGTAATGGCTTCTATGTAGATAGGCGACGGACGGTTTGCCATATATCCCCAACTGGAGAAAACGGTCTCCCCTGTTATTGCAAACCATACAGACAGTTCCTCCCCATCGCGAAGAATATATCCACGCCATATTCCCTCCTTAATAAGATAATACGAACTGTTTGTCTCCCCAGCACGAACAAGGAAATCACCTTTCCGGAAACAAACTTCTTCCATATTATCAACAAGTTTCATACACTCCTTTTCCGTAGCACTGTATCTCTTGCAAAAAGCATCAATAAACTGCCTCATGAAATATCACTAATTAAATTCACTGATGCAAAAATAAACATTACTTTCAAGACTATCTCTTTCTTCTGCAATAAATGGTAATGACAAACAGAAAAGTGACAAATTCAGCCGCAGGAACAGACAGCCATATTCCGGGAACTCCCAATAACTTAGGCATAATCCAAAAACATGCCAGAATAAGGATATATCCACGCAATAAGGTCACAGCCATGGCAGGACGATCGCGTTCCACACTTTGAAAATATCCTATTGAAACCATATTTATTCCGAAAAATATAAATCCGGAAGCAAACAGAGGAAGTCCGCTTTCGGCTATATTATATGCCGGATATGCAGGATCTATAAACATGGAAACAATTTGAGGGGAAAAAATCTCAGTCAAAACAATGACAACCACACCGAAACCTACAGCCGAAAAGAGAGCCAGCCTAAACGCGTGATTTACCCTGACATTATTACCCTGACCGAAATTATAGCTCAGTATCGGTTGTGCAGATTGGGCTATCGCATTATATACCATGAATATTATCGGGAAGAAATAACAGGCTATACTGTATGCAGCCACACCGTCCTCGCCAGTGTAGCGCATAAACACATAGTTACCTACAAACATCATTGTAGCGATTGCACCTTCACATAAAAAAGTAGATAACCCAAGACGACACATATATCCCACATTCCGTGCAGTAAGCATAAGACTCTTCCGACTGAGTTTCACCCGCACCATATGTATGACATTTTTCCTATTAAAAAGATATATCAGAATCATAGCCGCACCTACTATATATCCAAGACTTGTAGCAAGCGCTGCCCCGAACATACCCCAACCTAATACAAAAATAAAGACATAATCCAGAACTATATTGATGACAGCCGGTATGATATTACAGAACATGGCATAATTGGGAGAACCGTCAAGACGGACAAAAAACATTCCTGAACTAAGCATTGCACTGAACACCAGGAATGGGATAAACCAGTTCATATACTCCACAGCCAAGGGCAAAAGCCTTTGCGAACTGCCAAGCAACAATGCCACCTCCTCAAGATTCAGCATTATAGCCAAAGCATAAAGTATTAGCAGCAATGATGATACCACCACAGCCTGAGTCACGTTTATACGTGCCACCTTGATTTTACCGTGCGACAAATGTATAGACGCCACCACCGAAGCACCTATACCGAACATCAGTGCCACACCGGTATTTATCAGAAACAGCGGAGCCGTGATATTAACGGCTGCCAGTGCATCGCTGCCTATGCCCTTTCCCACAAAAATTCCGTCTGTTATGATAAATATGGCAGAAAACACCATTCCCATCACCGTAGGTATCAGAAGTTTAACGAACAACTTCGATACATCCATTTTTCCAAAGTCAATACTATCTTTCATACTATCATTTTTTTCAAGGCGCAAAGTTACCCTAAAGAGTTGTTCTGAAAATTAACATATGATAAAAAACCAAGCCTGAAATATCTGTAGGCAAATTATATTTACAAAAGACGTTTCTTACAAAAAGACAAGGCTATAATTAAGATTTACAACATACTTCCATAAATCACTTTTTTTATTAACTTTGCATTCGGATAAAAACTGAAAGAATATGCAAGACAGCGAAAACTTGGCAAATGCTATTCCCGATTTAAAAGGTTCTATGGGTGAACATCTTGGTATAGAGTTTACCAGTATGGAAGAAGGGAAAGTTACAGCCATCATGCCTGTTGACCACCGCACATGCCAACCCTTCGGCATACTGAACGGAGGGGCATCACTTGCTCTCGCGGAAATAATGGCAGGTCACGGTTCAGTGCCGTTATGCTCACCCAATGAAATGCCGTGCGGCATTCAGGTAAGCGCGAACCATGTAGGAATGGTTAAAGTGGAAAAAGGAGCGTATGTTAAAGCCACCGGCACACTGATACACCGCGGAAGAACAACACACATATGGAACATAGACATAACAACCCCAGAAGGGAAACTGGTATCCACAGCCAGAATAGTTAATCAAATAGTGAAAAAACGGATATGAACAAACCTGATTCACAAATACATAAACTTATTGACAGAATGACTTGCAGCGACAAGTCGTTCGCCATTTATCGCCTTCCGTGGACAGATACACCTATTTTAGTAATGCAGGATGGCGGAGAAAATCACGTATTCGCAAACCTAAAGGAGCTTAATGGAGAAAAGGGATTTGTCATATCTCCTTTCCGTTTTACTGAAGACCATCCAGGAGTAATAATCAGACCTGACGTTACAGCTTCCGGCTGGGACGAAATAACAGAGAAGATTTCAAATGTTGTTATCGAAGAACGCCCTTCCGACCATACTACATCATCTGAAATATCGCAGACAGAACCAGACCTGAAAAAAACATATATCGAAACTTTTTCCAGATTTATAGGTCCTCTGAAAAACAAGACTTTCAGCAAACTTGTGCTTTCGCGAAATGCCGGATATACACTAAGTGACAGTTTCTCTCCTTTAGAAGCTTTCATCACAGCCTGCAACAGCTACCCACGCATGATGATTTCGCTGTCGCACACACCGGTAAGCGGCACATGGATAGGCAGTACCCCCGAAATAATCCTCAGCGGCGAGGGGAATACATGGAATACGGTGGCTCTGGCAGGTACAATGCCTATGCAGGGCGAAGTAATGCCAACCGAGTGGCATAAAAAGGAACAAGACGAACAGGCCTTCGTAAGCGAATATATCAACAAAGTAATAAAGAAATTCAGCAGTAAAATTGCCATAAAAGGTCCTTATACTACACGTGCCGGACAACTTGTCCACTTGAGAACCGATTTCCAGTTCGGACTGAAAAAAACTTCAGAACTAGGCAATCTGCTTGATGCATTGCATCCGACTCCTGCTGTATGCGGACTTCCAAAAGACAAGGCATACGATTTCATAATCGAAAACGAAGGTTACGACAGGAAATACTATTCCGGAATTATAGGATGGCTGGATCCGAACGGACATACAACACTTTATGTAAATCTTCGCTGTCTGAATGTAAGCGGCAATTACGCAACTTTATACGCCGGAGGAGGAATCCTTCCTTCATCTGACGCCAATTCGGAATGGGAAGAGACGCAGCATAAAATGAAGACTATAAAGTTAGTTATCAGTTGATAGAACCAACAACTCATAATTTTTAATTATTAATTTTTAATTTCCCAAAGTGTACACCGATAAGAAAAGCATACTACAACTGGCTGCCCTGCTTAAAGCACATGGGATAAGGAAGATAGTACTTTGCCCCGGTAGCCGCAACATACCTATTGTGCAGACACTTGCCAATATACCAGAGTTTACTTGCTATCCCGTAACCGATGAACGCAGTGCCGGATTCTTTGCACTCGGACTTGCCCTCCACGGAGGAAGCCCTGCAGCTATCTGTTGTACTTCGGGTACAGCCTTGCTGAACATTCATCCGGCAGTGGCAGAAGCTTTCTATCAGCAAGTTCCGCTGGTGGTAATATCTGCCGACCGTCCTGCAGCATGGATAGGTCAGATGGACGGACAGACATTGCCTCAGCCTGGAGTTTTCGGAAATCTTGTAAAGAAATCCGTCAACCTGCCGGAAGTAAACACCGACGAAGACGAATGGTACTGCAACCGCCTGATCAACGAGGCTCTTCTAGAACTTAACCATCACGGAAAAGGTCCTGTTCATATCAATGTACCGGTCAGCGATCCTTTCTTCCTGCTTCCGGTAAACGAGCTGCCAAACGCAAGAGTCATCACCAGATATCAGGGACTGAGCGTTTACGACAAGGACTACGAACCGCTTATCGAACGTCTGAACAAATATCAGCGCAGAATGATGGTAGTAGGTCAGATGAACCTGATTTATCTGTTCGACAAGAAATATACCAAACTGCTATACAAGCACTTCGCATGGTTCTCCGAGAATATAAGCAACCGCACCATACCGGGAATGCCTATCAAAAACATTGAACCGCTTCTATGCTCGATGGACTTCGAGGCACAGAAGAAGATGCGTCCGGAACTGCTAATCACATACGGAGGACATATCATATCAAAGCGTCTGAAAAAATTCCTTCGCCGCCACCCGCCTGTAGAACACTGGCATGTATCTGCCGACGGTGAAGTGATGGATCTATACGGCTCTCTGACTACAATAATCGAAATGGACCCGTTTGAGTTCCTCGAAAAGATTTCATCACGCATGGAAAACCGAACTCCGGAATATCCGCGCCAGTGGGAAGCTCTGTCGAAAGCCATACCTCAGGCTGAATTCGAATACTCAGAAATGAGTGCCATAGGAAAGGTTATAACCGGACTTCCTGCACCATGCTCGTTACATCTTGCCAACAGCTCGGCTGTGAGATACGCACAACTTTTCGATGATCCTCAGGAAGTTGAGATATTATCAAACAGAGGAACGAACGGTATAGAAGGCTCCCTGTCAACAGCCATAGGTTATGCCACAGCATCGGACAAGCTGAACTTCATCATCATAGGCGACCTGAGTTTCTTTTACGACATGAACGCCCTCTGGAACAATAACTACGGTTCGAACATCCGTATCCTGCTCCTTAACAACAGCGGTGGAGAGATTTTCCACGCACTGCCGGGACTTGAACTGCACGAAAACGCACGCCGTTTCGTGACAGCCACCCACACAGCATCGGCAAAGGCATGGGCTGAGGACCGCGGGCTGGAATACCTGTCTGCTCATAATGAGGAAGAGTTGAACAGCGCCACTGCACGTTTCCTCGAACCGTCTGTAACAAACCGTCCTATGCTGCTCGAAGTATTTACAGAGAAAGAAAAGGACATAGAACTGCTTAAAAAGTATTATCACAATCTGAAAAAATAATTACATCATGAGCTATAATAAGAAAACTGAATATGGTTAAAGATATTTAGCATATTTATACGTTTACTATCGGAAAAATATGATTTATGCAGAGATATGTTTTTGTAGCTTCT
>NZ_JACJLE010000047.1 GCF_016901995.1 Bacteroides caecigallinarum
AGAAATCGTCGAATATCTTCAACATTTTCAGAGACAAGTCGAAATTTTTAATAGACAATCTATGCCGGCTTTACCAGTTTTAATCATACGGGGTTTACTGAATGCTTACTATCAACTGACATTACTAAATTAAAGTCCTATCATTTTTCAGTAAATTCGATAGATTCACTTCCTGCCAAAGTAAGTGTCATATTCTTGCCTTTTCCACGAATATCGGCAAAAGCATTCTTATATCCGTAACCGGAAGCAGTACGATACTGATAAAGCAAATAATCAACACCATTATAATTCATCTGAGCCACTCCTGCATTATTGAAAAATGTAACGAACAGATTCTCACCACCTTTTCCTGTAAATTCTGCATTAATGGTATTCTCTGTTCCAGATGTGGCATAAAGCAACTTGCCTCTTCTGGTAACGAGCCATTCATCGTTATACTTCTCTACCATATAAGTATCATCATCCTCTACGTTCCATACCGCAGTTCCGTCAGGTCTGACACGCTTGTCCAATACCACAGCCCCTCCAGGCAAAAACAGCTCTACCTTTGATGAATCGACAGAAAACACTGAATATGCAGCCATAGTGGCATTCGGATCTGTAGCCGACAGCAAACGGCAACCTTCCTCAAAAATCCTGATTTTCTTATCGAGTACTTTTGAATAAGTATATCCCATGGCGGCATCACTTCCTCCTATAACCTGTCCTTCAGGATTTTCAAATTTAACATACTGAATACGATACATATCTCCTTTTCCCAAGGTCAAAGTATCATTATTCAATGATATAACATTAAGTGTATCTGAGAACTGTATTGTCTGGCCGTTACCAATACTTTCGCCTGACAACACAATATTGCACTCCTTTCCTTTCTTCAACAACTCCCATCCGTTATATTTCAGAGTAGCCATACCCACAGACGAAGCCTTTCCGTCCTTTTCAAACACGACACCCTGAAGGATATGCTTGTTTACAGGCATTATCTCGTGCCATTCGCCAATGAATGATGTTTCATTAAACATATTTTCCCCTTCAGCACACGACATCATAATCATTAATGATGCCGGTAAAAATAAAAGATTGTTTTTTTTCATAATACAGTTTTTATTGATTACTAATATTCTTATATACTATAGATGATATTTCTGCTATTATTTTTTCCGTAGTCTCATAGTTCTCGGCAGAATCTTTCACAAATACGGCTATCAGATAACGGTCACCATTCGGCAAATCAATAAAACCGATATCATTTATGCCAATATACCGCCCATCGGAATTCTTGTCGCCTGTTCCAGTTTTATGACCTATCACAGCTGCAGTGTTCTTTAACGGATATGGCAATCTGCCGGTACCCGTAGTACATTCCGTCATTGTTCTTTTAATAAAATCATAATATTCACCGGAAACTGCACCTCCTTCAAGAAATAAATTTATCAGGCGTACGGCAGCCATAGGTGTAGTCCAGTTGCTGTAACAGTTGTCAAGATTCTCATGCATGTCGTTTTCATCCATTTCTATTGAAAAATTATCAATACCCAATGAGCGAATATACCTGTCTGTTTCTTTTGTACTAAGAATACGGTTAAACAGAATATCACATGCATTATTGTCGCTAAGTTGGAGTGTAAATTCCATAAGTTCCGATAAGCTTATGCGGATATTTCCTTCCGGAAATCTGTCACGTAATGGACTATAAGTATTCTCCCTTAACTCTTCCTTTGATATATTGATTACGGAGTCCAATGGTATCCCTTTAATCTGTAGAAAATGGCATACAGCTAATGCCTGATGAAACTTGAAGACACTCATCATAGGATATTTATCGCTATTATTTACAGTCAGTGTATCTGTATTATTTACCATTACCGCTACACCAACTTTTGCATCGTATTTACATATACTGTGTATTATTTCATTTCTTAGTGAAGAAAAAGGATCAGCTTTTACAATAATCGAGATAAAAGACAATAATAAAAAAGCAACTGATTTTGTTTTCATCTATGTTTTTACATTAAAAGGATACAAAAAATAATTGACAAAATTAATCATCTGAATGATTAATCCTATCAATTATTTACATTATAACATTTGTTATGTAATTATTCTTCCGCATTCTTTTTCAACCAATCCAATCTGCGCATGTCCGGCAAATGTTTCACAGTGAAGTTCTCGAATTTAGCTTCAAATCCGTTTCCATCAGGAGATGCTGCCATGATACCGACCTTTATCGGAACATTGTCCTGCATCCACGCATTGCGCATCATTGTGTATTCTTTATCATCGAAAGAATAGAACACCTCTACAGCATCAAGTCTTCTTACAGCCTTAATCCAGATATAAGGAACAGGTTTGTCAAGAGTAATGACACTCCAGTCGGATGTCTTATGAGTAACCACTGTACTAAGATTGTACTTGCCATCGACAAATTCTATTCCTGCCTTGATATAATTCTCATGATCTATCCTCAACATTATACCGGCCTGATCAAATCGCGTCTTGTATTCTCCCGACACCTTTACTTTTGCTTCAAACTCACCACCATATGTAGCATAATAGAAAGGAGCATCATCTACAGTAAAACCATAATGAGATATACGCCAATAGTCACTCTGTGGAGTAACGAACATTGTCATGGTTTTACTATCCTTTATCTCCCAACTTTCCGGTTCATTAAACCAGTTCATTTTCTCCAGACTCTGTGCCGATACCGACGAAAGAGCCATCATTCCAAACAAACTTAAAATCAGTTTCTTCATATTTATAATGCTTTATGTATTTATTCCATTCTGTATTTGTTTTTGTCATCTTCAGTCAGTTCACGAATAACTCTGCAAGGATTGCCGGCTGCCAGAACTCCCGAAGGTATGTTTTTTGTAACTACACTTCCCGCTCCTATCACCGCATCATCGCCTATCGATACTCCAGGCAGAACGGTCACGTTTGCCCCTATCCAGACATTGTTACCTACTATAATAGGGAAAGCATATTCCAGTCCCATATTTCTTTTCTCTGCATCAAGAGGATGACCTGCCGAATAGAAGCCACAATTAGGGGCGACAAATACATTGTCACCAAATGTCACCTTTGCACCATCGAGGATGACGCAATTCACATTCATATAGAAGTTCTCACCTATTTCGATATTATAGCCATAGTCGCAATAAAAAGGCTGCTCTATCAGAAAGTTATTTCTCGTTTTTCCGAACAGTCGTCGTATTATTTCAGTACGTTCGGCAATCATTGACGGTCTCAAAGAGTTATATTCATAGCATAAATCTTTACATACTGCCCTCTCACGTAACAGTTCTTCATCGTAATTAGCATCATAGAGCAGCCCTTTATGGCATTTTTCCTTTTCAGTCATTTCTTTAAAAGCTTATATAATTATTAAATACAATATTCATTACTTGAGAGTAATCCATGTAAGTTTCTTCCATATCCACTCCAACGGTCCATGTCTGTGAGTTGAAAGCCACCACCTGCTAAATGACAACTGTATTATAAATACAAATATCGCTATAACCAAGCATGAAGTTGCTCCTGTATATTTATATAATCCCAAGCCGAAGCCATAAAATAAAGACACACCTATTATTGACTGCACAATATAGTTTGTCAGACTCATTTTCCCATAAGGGATAAATATACGTTGGAATCTATATCCGTTTCCTGCTCCGAACCACCATATCAAAACAAAGAATGAAACCAGCAATGCCATAAAAAGGAAATTGCATATAGACGATATTGCAATATTCAACGGTACCATAAGCGCTTCATTACCGGCTACCATTTCCGGATATGTCATCTTGATTACATTGAAAATTACAAACAAGCTTACAGACCACAACAATACTTTTTTCCATATCATGACAGAATAATCAGATTTCTTGAATAAAGAAAGCCTTCCCGCTGCCATTCCAAACAGGAACAGTCCTCCTATCTGAAAAACACGACCGTTTTCTATCTGCCATAAATTACCATACAACTGCCCGTCGGTAATATTTGACCTCAGAATTTCCAGGAAACTACCGGACTCCATTACAGGCTTTGCCAGATTACCATACACTACCCAGTTATTCCCATATTCCAGAAAAGGAATGTCGCATCCGATACAAATCAGTCTTATCCATTCAACAGGCTGCATAATCATAACCGAAGCCAATATTAGCACCGATTTTGTGGAAAGGCCTGATACTGATACAAGGAAAATTCCCATAACGGAATACAACAAAAGAATATCCCCGTTATAAAATAAGGAATGAAGCTGAGAAAAAAGCATCAAAAGGATCATTCTCCACACAAATCTCCACCGGAAAGGAAGTCCACGTTTTTTTGCATTATCAAACTGAATAAAAAAGCTAAGTCCAAAAAGAAGAGAAAAAGTGGAAAAGGCTTTTCCTCCAAACAAGAACCATACCGTATCCCAAACACCTTTATCAAGAGCCGTAAGCCAATGAGGCTGACAATCCGGCATATAATAAAGATTATAATGCTCAAAGCAATGTAAAATCACTATTGCAAACAATGCAACACCTCGTAAGGCATCGACAACTTCTATTCTGTCGCTTTTCAATGTGTTATTCATATCTATAGTTTATGGTTTATTTATTATCATTTTCCTGCAAGTACCGGATGAACATATCTTCCCTTACCCACCGACACCTTGCCAAATTCAATAGCCTGAGCCGGACAACGGTGTATGCATGCCGTACACTGTACACAATCCTTTCCTTGCCATACCGGTTTGCCTTTCTGCATAACTATCGTACCTGTTGGACAGACCTTAGCGCACAGTCCACAGGAAATACACGCATCTGTAGTCCTGAAAGACTGCCTGCCTATAACAAATCTCTTAAATACAGGATAGACCACATAACTCTTCAGCCACGACATTCCTGTACGGAGAATCTGAGATTCAGAATAACTACGTGTATTTACAGCTTTTACAATCTGTTCCATACCACTTGGAGCCAAAGCTAGTTTTTCATCCTTCACCGGCTCAGGATCTACACCGAAACCACGCATAAGAATATAGTTATTTGGCATTTTCAGAGAAAAGAAGGCTTCCAGAGGAATACATTTATCTGCAAGTTCCTTACGCACTATCCGGTCTGTATATCCACAATCGTCACCACATGTGCCAATGGCAAATACACGGTTTCCTTTCAATCCGGACAACTGTAACTCCCTGATAAAACGCAGCATTACCAATGACGGTCCCCAGGAATGTACAGGAAATACGAAAAACAACATTTCCGCCTCATCACGCAATGTATATCTCAGACCTTCAGCCGAATGTTTCCGTATAAACCCGGAGACTTCACATAAAGGTTCATTGAAAGAATTTGATATGTATTGTGCAACCCATAAAGAATTGCCTGTAGCTGAAAAATAAAATACCATATTTTAAATTTAATCTTTCGTGTTCTCCGTTATAAATAATAATTTGTCACCCACATGCAGTTCCATCTGTCCGTTAGGAATCAGGAACTCGTTTCCACGTTTGATAAGCATAACCAGCGAACCTTTAGGTATATTCATATCAGCCAGACGATTACCGTGTACAAGCATTTCTTGATTAAGAGTTATGTCGTGCAACTGCGAATCTATCTCATCCGGCAATTCTACTCCAAACTCGTTTCCTTCCTTCTCCAAAGGTAAGTCAAGTTTAAGCCAACGTGCCACAGAAGAAATTGTCATTCCTTGAATTACAAGTGACAGTAAAGTGATAAAGAACACTATATTAAACAACTGGTGTGAACCTTCGATTTGAGCTATAACCGGATATGTGGCAAATATGATTGGTACAGCACCACGCAATCCAACCCACGAAACGAAAAGTTTGGCTTTGGCACTTATTCCCCTGAAAGGAAGAAGACATGCGAACACACTCAGCGGACGTGCTACAACTATCATAAATACACCGATAAGCAATGCCACTACGGCTGTATCAAGCATTTCATGAGGATTTACAAGCAATCCGAGGGTGATAAACATTATAATCTGGAACAGCCAGGTAAGTCCGTCCATAAATGTAACAATCTCCTTTCGATAAGTCAGTTTCATATTCCCGACCACCACACCGGCTATATATACAGCCAGATAACCATTACCTTTGAGCATATCAGTAGCAGTAAAAGTAATGAAAACCATACTCAGAAGAAGTATTGAATAAAGTGATGAGTTTGACAGACCTATCCTGTTTGTGAGCCATGACATGAACCGTCCCATGGAATATCCCAAAGCACCACCTATAAGAAACTGCACAAACAAGTCTTTAATCAGAAGACCAATACTGAGAGAACTGCCGCTTGAAATAACCTGAATCAGAACTATAGTAAGCATATATGCCATAGGGTCGTTACTTCCACTTTCCAACTCCAGCATAGGACGAAGGTTTTCCTTCAGATTCATTTTCTGCGAACGAAGAAGACTGAACACAGAGGCTGAATCGGTAGATGACATTGTAGCCGCCAGAAGCAGCGATACCATGAATGTCAGCTCGATATTCGTGCTGTTCCATCCCGAAATATAGAAGATAAACAGTCCGGTAAGTAAAGTCGTCAGAAGAACTCCTACGGTAGAAAGAACTATACCTTCTTTAAGAACAGGCTTAATGTCTGTGAACTTAGTCTCCATACCTCCGGTAAAAAGAATGATACTGAGTGCCATCATTCCTATAAACTGCGCATCCTCGGCACTATTGAACTGCAATCCAAGTCCGTCGCTGCCGAACATCATTCCCACAAGTAGGAAAAGCAACAACGTAGGTATTCCGAAACGATAACCAGTCTTGCTTATCAATATACTGGTGAAAATAAGTACCGATCCTATCAAAAGGATATTCTCTGCTGTAAATATCATTGTTATAGTTTTTAATTATGGTTATTATAAAAAATAGGAAAAACGACTGTTCGTTTTTTACGTAAAACTGTAGTTTGAAGTGCGTAAAACTATAGTTTGAAGCCAGAGACATGAGCACATCAGGTTATGTCAGGTTTGAAACACATCACTCAAATAATGTGCAGACTTCCGCACGGCTCACCTTAATCAAATCTGCAGGAGCTATCTTAACCTGCAATCCGCGTACTCCGGCACTAACATAGATATAATCGAAATCATTACATGTGTGATGGATATACGTAGGGAAATGTTTCTTCATACCTATCGGCGAGCATCCACCGCGAATATATCCCGTAAGCGGAAGAAGTTCCTTCATTGGGATAAGATCGCATTTTTTATTCCCTGAAAGTTTGGCTGCCAGTTTCAGATCAATCTCATGTTCTCCAGGAATCACGCACACAAAATACCCTGACTTATCGCCATGAAGTACAAGTGTCTTGAATACCTGTTCTATATTCTCACCGAGGGTTGCAGCCACATGCACGCAACTCAAATCATTCTCATCGACTTCGTATGGTACAAGTTCATATTTTATCTTATCCTTGTCCAGAAGTCTTGCCACATTGGTCTTGGATATTTTTTCTTTAGCCATAACTTTATAATGTTATAATTTTAAACAATGTTTAAATGCCGTTTAAAAGCTATTTAAATACTTTTTAAAAGCTGATTAAAACGGCATTCATAATTACGTCTGTATAGATTAAACAATTTATTTCTGATTTAGTTCTTCTTTAAGGAATTTAGGTGTATATCCTTTATCAGACATAGCCACTTCCTCAGGTGTTCCGCACGAAAGCAACTGTCCTCCATCCTTTCCACCTTCAGGTCCCATGTCGATGATATAGTCAGCCATCTTTATAACATCAAGGTTATGTTCTATAACCAGAACTGTGTTTCCTTTGTCCACCAGACGGTTGAGTACATTCATCAGTACACGGATATCCTCAAAATGCAAACCTGTGGTAGGTTCGTCAAGGATGTAGAAAGTCTTTCCTGTATCTTTCTTGGAAAGTTCGGTAGCAAGTTTCACACGCTGGCTCTCTCCACCGGAAAGAGTGGTAGAAGGCTGTCCTAACTTGATATATCCCAAACCTACTTCCTGAAGAACCTTTATCTTGTTCAGTATCTGAGGCACATTCTCAAAGAACTCCACAGCACGGTTTATTGTCATATCAAGCACATCGGCTATTGACTTTCCTTTGTATCTTACTTCCAGTGTCTCACGGTTATAGCGTTTGCCATGACACACCTCACAAGGGACAAGCACATCAGGCAGGAAGTTCATTTCTATGGTCTTATATCCGTTTCCTCCGCAAGCCTCACAGCGTCCTCCGGCTACATTGAACGAAAAACGTCCAGGCTTGTAACCACGTATCTTTGCTTCCGGCAGACCTACAAACAGGTTTCTTATATCTGAGAACACTCCGGTATATGTAGCCGGATTTGAACGCGGAGTACGCCCAAGCGGCGACTGATCCACATTTACCACCTTATCTATATTCTCCAGTCCTTCAATACGGTCGTATGGCAAAGGGTCCTGAAGCGAACGGTAGAAATGTTGCGAAAGTATAGGTTGAAGAGTGTCGTTGATAAGTGTTGACTTACCGCTTCCCGAAACACCTGTCACACAGATAAGTGTTCCCAACGGAAATTCCACATCTACTCCTTTCAGATTGTTTCCCTTGGCTCCGAACAGAGACAGTTTCTTGCCGTTGCCCGGTCTTCTTTGGGCAGGTATTTCTATCTTCATTTCACCATTCAGATACTGCGATGTCATAGTGTGTGTCTTCAGCATCTCCTGCGGAGTTCCTGCAAATACCACTTCACCGCCCAATCGTCCTGCCTTCGGTCCCATATCCACTATATAGTCCGATGCCAGCATCATGTCCTTGTCATGCTCTACTACTATCACCGAGTTGCCTATATCTCTAAGACTTTTCAGGGAGTTTATCAGTCGGACATTATCTCTCTGATGAAGTCCGATACTAGGTTCATCAAGGATATAAAGTACATTTACAAGCTGCGAACCAATCTGTGTTGCAAGGCGGATACGCTGGCTTTCGCCACCCGAAAGACTGACTGAAGTACGGTTAAGAGAAAGATATTCCAATCCCACATCAAGAAGGAATTTAAGTCGTGTACGGATCTCTTTAAGAATCTCCTGTGCTATTACTTTCTGCTTACTGTCCATATGTTCCTCCACTCCCTGCAACCATTCATAAAGTTCATTTATGTCCATCGAAGCCAGTTCGTAGATATTCTTGTCATGCAGACGGAAATGAAGGGCCTCCTTATTCAGCCTCATCCCCTTACACTCAGGACATACATCGGTCTTGGCAAATTGCTCAGCCCATTTCTGAGCAGTGGCAGAAGCATCTTTCTCCTGCATCATCTGTATATATTTCACTATACCTTCGTATTCTACGAAATAGTCTGACGAAGTGTGTACCAGTGAACTGTCTATCTTCAGACGCTCATCGCAACCGTAAAGAATTTCATTAATGGCATCGTCAGGCAATTCGCTTACGGGAGTTTTAAGCGTAGCTTCATGTCGTTCAAGCAATGCACTCAACTGCCAGAAAATCATAGCATTCTTATATTTTC
Organism: Bacteroides caecigallinarum; assembly: GCF_016901995.1. GTDB lineage: Bacteria > Bacteroidota > Bacteroidia > Bacteroidales > Bacteroidaceae > Phocaeicola > Phocaeicola cellulolyticus. The sequence continues at coordinate 9,508 of NZ_JACJLE010000047.1, forward strand.
CAAGTGGTGCTATTGCTCCTTCATACACAGAAAGCGTACGGTCCGGAATTACCTTGTCAACATCTATCAGATTGACATATCCCAATCCCTTGCATCGCGGACATGCGCCCTGCGGAGAGTTAAAAGAAAAATTGTGTGGTGCCGGCTCACGATAAGAAAGTCCTGTCACGGGACACATCAGACGCTTACTGTAATGACGCACACTTTCTGTCTGCGCATCCAGTATCATGAGCAAACCGTCTCCCAGTCGCATGGCAGTGGCCACACTCTGTCGCAACCTTTTATCCTCTTTCTCGGTTACAACTGTTTTATCTACCACAACTTCTATGTCATGGTTCTTGTATCTGTCCAGTTTCATTCCGTGAGTGATTTCCTTCACTTCACCGTCAACTCTCACATAAAGATAGCCTTTTTTCCTGACTTGTTCGAACAGCTCCTTATAATGTCCCTTTCGGGTACGAACCAATGGAGAAAGTATAAATATACGCTTCCCCTTATAATCACGGTTTATAAGTTCTATGATTTGTTCCTCGGTATATTTCACCATCTTCTCTCCCGAAAGATAGGAATATGCCGTAGCAGCACGCGCATAGAGCAGACGCAGATAGTCGTATATCTCGGTAGTTGTACCCACAGTGGAACGCGGATTCTTGTTGGTCGTCTTCTGCTCGATCGAGATAACCGGACTCAGTCCTGTAATCTTGTCAACGTCAGGACGTTCCATTCCACCAAGGAAATTTCTGGCATATGCGGAGAATGTCTCTATATACCTGCGCTGTCCCTCGGCGAAGATTGTATCGAATGCAAGCGACGACTTACCGCTTCCACTCAGCCCAGTGATAACCGTAAGGCTGTTACGCGGTATTTCGACATCTATATTTTTCAGATTATGTACACGTGCTCCCTGCACGCTTATCGTTTCTTTTCCTTCTGTCATATCTTAATATTCAGTGAAACATTGCAAAGATAATGCTTTTTTCGTACTTTTGCCCGTAAATAATCATATAGCTGAAAAATGAAATTTATTCAATCTGTATTTCTTGCACTGGCAATCATTGCCGGAAGCAGCATCAAAGTAATGGCTCAGGCTACAGCCGAGAGCGGATATTTCCTTCACACAGTAACCAAAGGCCAAAGCCTATACTCTATATCAAGTATGTATAATGTCACCATTGACGACATTGTACGTCTCAATCCAGGCAGCGACAAGCAAATCCGAGAGGGAGCTGCACTTAAAATTCCACAGGCAGCTACAACAAACTCCGACAAACCTGTATTCCACACAATACAGGCAGGCGAGACTTTATACCGTCTATCGGTGAAATATAATGTCACCACACAGGCTATATGCGAAGCCAATCCAGGACTGAGTACAGAGAATTTCCGCTCGGGACAGGTAATAATAATTCCGGTACAGTCTGATTCCAAGCCACAAAAAGAAACTCCTAAAACTGAAGAACAGGAGAACACAAACGTGAAGATGAACGACTGGAAAGACATGCATAAAGTGGAAAGGAAAGAAACCATTTTCAGCATCAGCCGCGAATATGGCATAACAGAAGAAGAATTGATAGCAGCAAACCCTGAATTAAAGACAGGGAAACTGAAAAAAGGTACATTCCTTTTCATACCATACGGAAAGAATGACAAGAAACAAGAGTCAGAATCACAACCTACAACAAAAGAACTTACCAACGAAGAGGTTTTCAGCCAGAACGAAGAACTGAAAAAAGACATAAAGACTATCAAAGCGGCAGTAATGTTACCTTTTATGGCAGGTACAAGCACCAATATGGATGAGCAAGTACGAATGGTGGAATATTACGAAGGCTTCCTTATGGCAGTGGATAGTCTGAAAAAACAAGGTGTATCCATAGATCTTTACACATACGACACGAAAGGAAGAGAAGCTACCCTGAACAGCATCCTCTCAAAAAAGGAAATGAAGAATATGGACATAATATTCGGTCCGGCAAAGGCACAGGATATTGATGTTCTGGCAACATTCGCCGACAATAACAACATACGCCTGGTAGTCCCGTTTGCTCCTAAGGTAGATGAGGTTTTCAAAAATCCTCACATCTATCAGATAAATACTCCACAGTCATATCTGTATTCCGAGGTTTACGAACACTTTACACGCAAGTTCAGCGACAGCAACGTGATATTCCTGAACGCAAGCAATGGTGACAGAGAAAAGGATGAGTTCATCAAAGGTATGAAGACAGAATTAAGGAACAATGGCATAAGCTATCGCGATTTTACCGTAACTGATAATTTTTATGAGATAACCACTGTTATGGATACGCTGAGAAACAACATATTCATACCTACTTCAGGAAAAAGTACCGCACTGGTAAAAATTCTTCCACAATTGACACAGATCCGACGCGAACATCCAAACTATATGATGAACCTGTTCGGCTATCCTGAATGGCAGACTTATACAAACGACTATCTTGCAAGCTTTTACGAAATAGATACATATTTCTATTCGTCATTCTATACAAACAATCTTTTCCCTGCTGCTGTCCATTTCACCAACTCATACCGCCGCTGGTACAGTAAGGACATGGCAAACATATACCCGAAATACGGAATGTTGGGATACGACACAGGATATTTCTTCCTAAAAGGTCTGTCTAAATACGGAAACAAGATGGAGGAAAATCTGAACTCAATACAGGTGACACCTATACAGACCGGTTTCAAGTTTGAAAGGGTAAACAACTGGGGAGGATTTATTAACCGAAAAGTATTCTTCGTACACTTCTCTAAGGATTATGAACTGATAAAACTTGACTTTGAATGATAAAAAAAATATATATACTCTATTTGCTTGGTATTATCCTTGGCCTTAATGTTTCTACAGCCAACGCTCAGTTGCAGGAACAGAAACATAACTTTTCCGTAGGTATAAGCGGAGGAGTCAATCTGGGAAACGTTGATTTCTCCCCAAGAATAAAACAAGGTTACTTAATAGGCCCGCAAATGGGATTTACCGCCAGATATATATCAGAGAAATATTTCAGCATGATTTGCGGTATTCAGGCGGAGGTCAACTACTCCCAGCGTGGATGGAAAGAGGTGATAGAAGACGGAAGTGGTGACAGCTATCAACGAGCTATGAACTATGTAGAAATACCGCTCATGGCTCATCTGGCGTTCGGAAAAGAATATGGCAACGGAGCACGTTTCATCCTTAACCTCGGTCCGCAAATAGGTTTCCTTCTTAATGAAAAGGAAACTCATGCCATTCCTTCAATACAAAATGAGCAATACGGCAAAGCTGCAGAAAACGGTTTCGACTATGGACTGATTGGAGGTGGAGGTCTGGAGATACGTACCGGCATAGGACATTTCCTTCTTGAAGGCAGATACTATTTCGGACTTAGCGATTTCTTCAACACAACAAAAAAAGATTATTTCTCACGTTCAGCACATACTTACATATGCGGTAAAATCACTTATCTTTTTGATATAACGAAGTGAGATGTTAGTTTTTAGTTGTTAGTTTCTGTCCGAATGGTTATGACAACTAACAACCAACAACCCGTAACTTTCAATTATTAATTCTTAATTATTAATTAAATATGCGCCTTATTTCATGGAACGTAAACGGAATCCGCGCCTGCTGCGACAAGGGTTTCCGTGATTCATTCAAGGCACTTGATGCCGATTTCTTTTGCCTGCAGGAAACAAAGATGCAGGAAGGACAACTTGACCTCAGTTTCGAAGGATATACATCATACTGGAATTATGCCGAAAAGAAAGGCTATTCAGGTACAGCAATATTCACTCGTCACCAGCCTCTGAACGTAACATACGGCATAGGCATTGACGAACATGACCACGAAGGACGTGTGATAACACTCGAAATGGAAAACTTTTTCCTTGTAACAGTATATACTCCTAATTCGCAGGACGGTTTGAAACGTCTTGACTACCGAATGACATGGGAAGACGATTTCAGGGCATACATCAAGAACCTTGACAGCAAAAAACCGGTACTGGTTTGCGGAGACCTGAATGTGGCACACAAGGAAATAGACCTGAAAAATCCAAAGACTAACCGCATGAATGCCGGATTTACCGACCAGGAAAGAGAAAAATTCCAGACATTGCTCGATGCCGGTTTCATTGATACTTTCCGCCATTTCTATCCTGACATGGAGAATATCTATTCCTGGTGGTCATACCGTTTCAAGGCACGCGAAAAGAACGCAGGGTGGCGTATTGACTATTTCGTGGCTTCTGCACGCCTTGCTGATAAACTTCAGGGAGCAAAAATACATACAGAAATATTCGGTTCGGACCACTGTCCGGTAGAAGTAACCATCGATTTATAATATAGAGATGAAAAACGACGGGTTTACACTCAAAAAAAGACTGAAGAGTTTCAAGTTTGCCTTTAACGGCATAATATTGCTCATTACACGTGAACACAATGCATGGATACATTGTTTTGCGGCTGTATGCGTAATAATAGCAGGATTTGCTTTCGACATATCCACTACTGAATGGATAGCTGTAACTTTCGCCATAGGCACAGTACTTGCAGCAGAAGCTGTAAACTCGTCAATAGAAGCCATTGCAGACCTTGTTTCACCGGGATATAATGAAGCTATCAAACGTACCAAGGATCTTGCTGCAGGAGCAGTGCTTATACTTGCCATATCAGCAGCCATAGTCGGACTGATTATATTTATACCTAAAATAATGGAAATATTCAGCTAAACAGACACGCTGAAGTTTGCGTTTCTATACTAAATGATAAAGAGAATATGATTAAAAGAATCAGCATATTATTTATGGTTTGCCTGCTGTCATCCTCCATAAGCGCACAAACCATCGAAATTACCGGTAGCCGTAAGGCAGTCCGAACATCAGGCGATATAGGTGCAGTGCTTTTGCCTGTAGCCGGACTGACAGCCATTCTTATAAACAAGGATTGGCAGGGGTTGAAACAAGGAGTATTTTCAGGCATAACCACACTGGGAGTGACATACGCACTGAAATATGCCGTAAAGAAAGAACGTCCTGACCATAGCGATTTCCACTCCTTCCCTTCCATGCATACGTCAGTATCATTCGCGGCAGCGTCTTTCATCCAGCGTCGCTATGGCTGGAAATGGGGAGCACCGGCATATGTACTGTCAACGTATGTAGGCTGGAGTCGCGTTTATGGCAAGAAACATGACTGGTGGGATGTTGCGGCAGGAGCCGTTATAGGTACAGCCAGCTCATACATATTCACACGACCATTTGCAAAGAAACATAATCTTACGATAAGCCCTGTAGCAGGTGACGGTCATTACGGCGTTTATGCTTCAATGAATTTCTGATAAAGGTAATATTTATTTTCATCAGACTGTTTTCCAATCTCCTATCGTTCCTGTTTCGGAAGAGAAACTAGCACCTATCTTATAAAGTGTACGTGTATCTGAGGCGTATTCACCAGCATAACCCTTTTCTTCTATCTGACGCAAGGCCTCTTCAGCAGTTCCGTCGAGTTTGAACTCGAAGATATACACATATTGAGGCGTTTCCAGCACACAGTCCACACGACCGTGACTCTGTTGCTTCTCAACATAAACCGTATAGACGCTTATCAGGCGGAGAATCAGGTAGAATGTATATTGGAAATAGCGTTCGCGCTCCCTCTCATCATCCTTGCGGCGCATAGTATAAGGGATGCTCGAAAGAAATGAAGTGAAAAGGCTGCACAGTCTGTCGGTATCTCCACCCTCCAAAGTATCCAGCACATCAAAAATCCAACCCTCAATACGCTTCTTAGGCTGTAGATAAGATGTAGCAATGGCAGTAAGAAAACCGTTCTTTACCTCATTATTCGGAAAATCAAGAAGAAAAGTATTACGGCGCATATTGTAGTCCTTGATGGTCAGGTATCCGCTCTGATAAATCATGGGTAAAGGCTGTTCCACATCGGCCTTATAATCAATGAATTCTTCCGGGCTATAATATCTGCCTGTCAGTTCATTCATGTTCTCTTTGAAATGCGCAAGCAGACGAATCAGATACGTCGGAGTTCCAGAACTGAACCAATAATCCTGAAGACGAAGACTATCTAAGGCATTAAGCAGGCTGAACGGATTATAGACATCAGTCATATTGTCACTGAAATGGTAACCGTCGTATTTCTGTTTTAGAAGAGACTTCATTTCCTCTAAAGAGCAACGGTTCCTTTCAGCCATTGCAGATATAGGCTCGACAAAATAGCCGTCAAGCTCTTCCTGTGTAATACCGCAAAGTGTCTCGTAACGGGCATCCATACTGATATCCTTAGGCTGGTTGAAACCGCTGAACACACTCACCTGAGAGAATTTGGTCACGCCGGTAAGAAGTACGAACTGGAGATGACTGTCGGCTACCTTAAACACGGAATAGAATGCCTTAAGAACATTGCGGTGACGGTCTTCCAATAATGTATCAACATCAAGCACATCAAGGATAGGCTTGTCGTACTCGTCTATCAGGGCTACGGCACGACGGCCTGTCTGCTCATGTACAGCGCAAAGTATATCACGAAAACGAAGTCCTACCCCAAGTCCCGGATCAGTATGAATATCATACTGTTTTTCCCATTTATCAATATAATCATCAAGCATGGTCTCCAAAACACCAGCCTGAGTGAAATTCGCCCCGTTGAAATCCACATGAAACACAGGATGCACATTCCAGTCCTTCTCCAAACGGTCTATCTTCAGTCCTTTGAAAAGTTCCTTATGCCCTAGGTAATAGTTCTTCAGTGTAGAGACAAGAAGGCTTTTACCGAAACGGCGCGGACGGCTAAGAAAATAAATGCTTCCATCGTGGGTAAGACTGTATATAAGGTCGGTCTTGTCGATATAGACATAACCATCTTCGATTATACGTTCAAAACTCTGGATTCCTATAGGGTATTTCATGTCGGTCAATTAAGAATTAAAAATTAATAATTAGGAACAAAACCGATGTACGTTTGGAACAAAGATACAAAAATAGGCAGAAAAATAAAAAGAACTGATGATTTCTTCTGCCACATTTTCAATCATTCATTACTGAACTAAAAGTACAGTTATTGGATAGATTGTACATATCTTCTTAATCCTTGTTGTTCACCCCATAGCCGAAGAGGGAGAAATCGCCCATACAAGGGTCGCCTGGAAAAATCTCGGCCAGGGCGTTCGTTATTCTTTTAGCGTTTGTAAGCGAAAACACAGGCTTGTCCGTAAGACCGAGAAGATGAGCCACACGGCATACGTGGGTATCAAGAGGGATAATCAGGTCGGAGGCAGACATTCTTTTCCACACACCGAAGTCAACCGGCGAGTCCTGACGCACCATCCAGCGCAGGAACATGTTTAGCTTTTTCTGAGGCGAACGGTCGGACACCTCAAGAAACGCGCATAGTTTCTGCATAGGTGTTCCTACATATTCCAAAAGTTTGTCTTCCAAAGTCTTTCCTTCGGAATAGACAGAATAAAGTTGTTCAAGATAAAAACGGAAATCGGAATGCGACACCATCCTGTAGAAACTGCTCTTGTCGTCGGCACGGAAATCATCTCTCCATTTCTCAGAAAGAATATATTGCAAAGGTGAATGTCCCATGATGGCGTCCAGCTCGTCCGCCTTGCGGAGTATCATCTTGCGGTTGCCGAAGCTGAGGACAGCCGTAAGCAGACCTGAAATCTCTATGTCACACTGTTCGGTATATCTGTGAGGGAACTGTACAGGATCGTCGGGAATGAACGATGCACAATGGTAAGTGGCTGCCCACTCTTTCAATAATTTTATAGTTTCTGTTTCCATAATAATCCGGTTGATACATTTCAAAAAAATGAACTGTAGTTTTTCAGGCAAAATATGAGGCATAAAAAAAGGGAATCTTCCCAGACTCCCAATCTTCATTAACCTTAAATCTAATACCATGAAAAACACAGTGCAAATATACGAGTTTTATGTTATGTAACATATAAAACATCAAGAAAAACCCATATATTTAACCTTATTTTACAATATAAGGATTTATAATAGCTTTATAATATATTTATTAACACTTATTATTTCCCTCCCTTCTGGATATTTCATCTCTTAGCATAGCTGCCCTTTCATAATCCTCGTTATTGATAGCCGCTTGCAAATCCAATTTAAGCATATCTGTTCCTACAGAATTCAGAGGCATACTGAAACCTGCACCGTCAGCACTAACGATACGGATTTTTTCTTTTTCCAGCAAATCCTCAAGAACATATACAGGAAAACCCATCTTTAAAGACATGGAAAAAGCATCGGTTGTACGGGAATCAACTTTAAATTCACTTCCGTCAGAACGTGTGAAATATATATATGAACTGAATATACCACCGTCCACATCATAAATTACAGCCTTTTCCACTATCATACCGGCTTCTGTTATTATAGAATTCATCAAATCGAAAGTCATAGGACGGGGGGTATCATAATTGTGCATACATAACCTGATATCCGCAGCCTCCCTATCCCCTATAATCAAAGCCAAACGTCTTTTCTCTTCATAACCAAACACTTCTTCCAATATCAACGCATGCGATGTAGAAGGCCTTAACAAATCCGACACTCCTATTATACGAAGCTCAACTTCATTCATATATAAACTCCTTATATGATTAAAATGACATTTTGCTGCTATTTTATAATCAACAGCAAAACTTATAATAGAACAAAATTAATAAAAAAAACATAGTATATACTATATTCGGCTGAATAATATAATCAAACAAAAAAGAAAGTTTTACAGATTTAAATAACGGTATTGATTTTTATTTATACATTTGTATTGATTTATACGCCGTAGAATATATTGAACGGTAATCTAACGACTATTAAACCACTTATAAAGAACAAGATGGAAAATAATCACTGGTATGCGATGTATGTAAAGATGCATCACGAAAAAAAAACAGCTGAAAAACTTTATAATATGGGTATAAAAAACTTCCTACCACTACAGGAAAGGGTAAAACAATGGAGTGACAGAAAAAAGAAGATAAAGGAAGTGGTAATACCTATGATGATTTTTATAAATACAGATGAAAAAACAAGAATTGAGATTTTGAAAACCATACCATCAATAAACGGTACGATGATAGACCGGGCAACACACAAACCGGCTGTTATAAGGGATGATGAGATGGAACGATTCATGTTTATGCTAGACTATTCGGAAAGTGCTGTCTCATTCACTACAGAAACACTTAAACCTGGAGAAAAGGTAGAAGTTATAAAAGGACCGTTGAACGGATTGAAAGGAGAGCTGGTGGAAATAGACGGGAAATGTCAGGTATCAGTCAGACTGAATATGCTGGGGTGTGCAATAGTAGAAATGCCGGTGGGATACTTAAAAAAGATAGAGAACTAACATATATTTAAGACAAATTGATATTATTAAATCATCAAAACAGTAAAAATGAAATTTTTCCTTGCTGTTTTGATGATTTTTTCTAATTTTGCAGTCATAGGAATTTCAACATAACATTTCAGAATAATATTCCGATAAAAACATAAACCTTACAAATAATTGTCATAATGGAAAACAACTGCAAATATCTCCATCCGGAGATGGAAACAATGACGAGAGAGGAAATAGAGAAGCTGCAATTGGAAAGACTGAAAAAGACAGTAAAACATTGCATGAACTCTCCTTTCTATAAGAAAAGATTCGAAGAGTGTAATCTGAAACCTGAAGATATAAAATCACTTGACGACATAAGAAAAATACCGTTCACGACCAAACAGGATTTACGCGACAACTATCCTTATGGGCTTGCCGCTGTACCACTGAAAGACGTGGTAAGACTGCATTCATCAAGCGGTACGACAGGAACACCTACAGTAATACTCCATACACAAAAGGACCTTGACGAATGGGCAAATGCCGTGGCACGCTGTCTGCACATGGTTGGACTGAGAGCCGGAGATATATTCCAGAACTCGTCCGGATACGGTATGTTTACCGGTGGACTGGGATTTCAGTATGGCGCAGAAAGACTTGGAATGCTGACTGTACCGGCTGCGGCAGGAAACACAAAAAGACAGATTAAATTCATAACAGACTTCGGAACTACAGCACTTCACGCCATACCAAGCTATGCAGGGCGTCTGCATGAGGTTATGGAAGAAATGGGAATAGATCCCGTTAAAGATACAAAACTGAGAACACTGATAATAGGCGCAGAACCACACTCAGAAGAACAAAGGAGGAGAATAGAGAAAATGCTCGGAGTTAAAGCCTATAATTCGTTCGGAATGTCTGAAATGTGTGGTCCGGGAGTGGCTTTCGAATGTACCGAACAGAACGGTCTGCATATATGGGAGGACTATTATATAGTTGAAATAGTAGATCCTGAAACACTGGAACCTGTGCCGGACGGCGAAGTGGGTGAACTTGTCCTTACAACAATAAACCGCGAGGCAATGCCACTGTTAAGATACAGAACAAGAGACCTTACAAGATTCCTACCAGGAGAATGCAAGTGCGGACGCCATCACAGACGCCTTGATCGCATGAAGGGAAGAAGCGACGACATGATAATACTGAAGGGAGTAAACATCTTCCCTATCCAAATAGAAACTATACTTATGCAATTCAAGGAGCTTGGTTCCGACTATCTGATTACACTCACCAATCTAGATGCAAACGATGAAATGACGGTAGAAGTGGAACTGAACGAATTCACAGACGATTTCGGCTCACTGCAAAAACTTACAAAGGAAATTACTCGCCAGCTGAAAGACGAAATTCTGATTACCCCAATCGTAAAACTGGTACCAAAGGGAAGTCTGCCGAAACAGGAAGGAAAGGCTGTGAGAGTGAAAGATTTACGTAAAACATTAATTTAAAGACATATACATCATGACAGTACATCAATTATCTGTTTTTGTAGAAAATAAATCGGGAACTCTCCTAAAAGTTCTCGAACTGCTGAAAGAGGCTGAAATTCAGTTAATAGCCTCTACCATTTCCGATACTGTGGAATACGGAATCTACAGAATAATATGCTCCGATCCTGAAAGAGCCTTTCAGACACTAAGCAAGGCAGGAATATCTGCAAACGTTTCGGAAGTATTTGCCATAACACTCGACAATTATCCGGGAAGAGCTGCCGATGCAATAAAGAGCTTCACAGACGCAGGCATAGGCATATCATACCTGTATTCGTTCCTACTGGCAGGAAAGGGCATCCTTGTTTTCCGCACCGACGATGCCGAAAAGACGAGAGATGTAATTTCAAAGAACAATATGAGTTATCTGGAAGATAAAGACTTGTACAATATGGCATAAACAAATGCAATATGAATTACTTGAAAGTAATCATCTTGTTGCTTATAAAATTTACAGCACCATAAACAAAGAGTCCAAGGAACTGGGCAAGATATTCATTGAGATGAAGAAGTTCCACCAAAACAAGAAGAAACACAAACTGAGCGCTGTAGGCCATGACAAAAGCTATAAGGAAGAACAGTATCTGACGCTGGATGCTGTTCTTTTTTGTTTCCTTGTCCAAAGGAAAAATCCAGTACTTGCACCAAAGGAAGTTGTTTATCTGTGCGGCCGTATATGCAGAAATATTGGCTATCATATAGTCAAGTCTGCAAATATGCATAAGCACCCATACCACCAACGCAGCAATCACCGCATTGAGAGTACCCACTATGACAAACCTTATGATACGTACTGTTTCTTTCATTAATGAAATTCAAAAATACGGCACGGAAACAGGTATAATCCAAACACACCTATATCCGTGCCTAATTATATTTAAAGAAGTTTTATCAGTTCTTTTCCTTGATGTCAACTACCAGGTTAAGCTCGTCAAGCTGTTTCTGGTCAAGATAACCAGGTGCATCAAGCATAACGTCTCTTCCTGAGTTGTTCTTAGGGAATGCTATACAGTCGCGGATTGAATCCAGACCGGCAAAGAGTGATACCCAACGGTCAAGACCGTATGCAAGACCACCGTGAGGAGGTGCACCGAACTTGAAGGCGTTCATCAGGAAGCCAAACTGTTCCTGTGCCTTTTCAGGAGTAAATCCAAGGATTTCAAACATCTTGGCCTGAAGCTGAGAGTCGTGGATACGGATTGAACCACCTCCTACTTCAACACCGTTGATAACCATATCGTATGCATCTGCACGAACTGCAGCAGGGTCAGTATCAAGAAGTGCGATATCTTCATCCTTAGGATGAGTGAACGGATGGTGCATAGCCATCAAGCGGCCTTCTTCTTCGCTCCACTCGAACATCGGGAAGTCAACAACCCACAGACAAGCAAATTTATTCTTGTCGCGCAATCCCAACTGATTACCCATTTCGAGACGGAGTTCACAAAGCTGCTTGCGAGTTTTCATCACATCGTCACCGCTGAGGATAAGAATCAAATCGCCCGGTTTTGCACCGAATGCTTCTTTCATCTTCTGCAGTACTTCCTGTGAATAGAACTTGTCAACGCTTGACTTCACATTACCGTCAGCCTCAACACGTGCATAAACCAATCCCTTAGCACCGATCTGAGGACGTTTAACGAATTCAGTCAACTGGTCAAGCTGCTTGCGTGTATATGTAGCGGCACCTTCGGCACAGATACCACCGATATATGCAGCATTATCAAATACAGAGAAACCATAACCTTTGAGGATATCCATCAGTTCGACAAACTTCATTCCGAAACGCAAGTCAGGTTTATCGCTACCGTAATATTTCATTGCATCTGCCCAAGGCATACGGATAAACGGTTCAGTAAGTTCAACACCGCGCAATTCCTTAAACAGGTGTTTTGCCATACCTTCGAACATGTTGATAATATCTTCCTGTTCAACGAAGCTCATCTCGCAGTCAATCTGAGTAAACTCAGGCTGACGGTCGGCACGAAGGTCTTCATCGCGGAAACATTTCACAATCTGGAAGTAACGGTCGAAACCTGAAACCATCAACAGCTGCTTCAATGTCTGAGGTGACTGTGGAAGTGCATAGAACTGTCCCGGGTTCATACGTGACGGAACGACAAAGTCGCGCGCACCTTCCGGAGTAGAACCGATAAGCATAGGAGTTTCCACTTCAAGGAATCCTTTGCTGTCAAGATAACGGCGTACTTCCATTGTCATGCGGTGACGCAATTCCAAGTTCTTGCGAACAGCCGTACGACGAAGGTCAAGGTAACGGTACTTCATACGAAGGTCATCGCCACCATCAGTATTATCTTCGATAGTGAAAGGAGGAGTCTGAGCAGAATTCAGAATGTTAAGCTCAGAAACGATGATTTCGATATCACCTGTAGGAATATTATTGTTTTTGCTTGAACGTTCGTTCACGGTACCTTTTACCTGAATAACGAACTCACGTCCCAGATGATTGGCTTTTTCACAAAGGTCGGCATTCACATCGGTATTGAAAACCAACTGTGTGATACCATAACGGTCGCGGAGGTCAACGAATGTCATTCCTCCCATCTTACGTGTACGCTGTACCCATCCGGAAAGCGTAACATTTTTGCCTGCATCGGCAAGTCTCAACTCGCCACAAGTATGACTTCTAAACATATTAAGAGTATTTTTAATCTTTTGAACGACAAAGTTAGTACATGTTTTTGACTTATGCAATTATATTCACTTTTGAGTTTCTTCCAGCTTTGCCTTTAGGCGTTCCAGAAGATATATGGCTCCCTGCATCTTAGGATTTTCATAATTTATCTCAGCCTGTACAAAAAGTCGGTTTATCGTATCTTTCAAATCCGGGATATAAGTAGCCTTATCAAGCTGTATAGACTCCGGAAGATCTATTTGTTTAAACCATTCCTCCAGTTCAAGAAGCTCTTCATGCGTGTATAACTTCAATGTTATTTTTGCCATATTACTGTTTTTTTGTTTATCTGAATTAATTAGAAAGGATAACCCACCGCAAAGTGGAATGCGAAATCACGAGAGAAATCGGGTCTGATCACAGGAAATCTGTCAGCTCCACTTTCCATAGGATTTATAGCCTTCATACCTCCATCAAATCTCAATATCAGGAAATCCAAATCAAAACGGACTCCAAGACCGTATGACACCGCAATTTCCTTATAGAAACGGTTGAATGCAAACTGACCGGTATCATCCGTATATCTGCTTTTCAGAGTCCATACATTTCCGGCATCGATGAATGCTGCTCCATTCAGTTTCCAGAACAAATGTGTCCTATATTCTACGTTCAAATCCAGTTTTATATCTCCTGTATGATTCACATAATCCAATGATCCTGAATTACCATGATACCTGCCTGGCCCCAACGAACGCACACTCCATCCTCTTACACTATTTGCACCTCCCGAGAAATAGAGTTTTTCGAAAGGCAAACTCTTTGAATTGCCATATGGTATTGCCACTCCTGTAGCTATATGGAATACAAGCGAGTTTCTATCATCAATCATGATATTCTTGGCGAAATCGAAATCTGTTTTCACATATTGTGCAAAACTGATGTTACCCATCCTGAAGGATTCTCCATCCGAAGGTTTTTTATGTATCAGTTTTGAAAATCCATATATCAGATTACCTGATTCTTCGATATTGAAACGTATGGAATATGAACTTTTCTTGGCAGTCTGCTGGGTTGTGACTCCGGCACTGTTATACGTATATGTATAGCCGAGCCTTACAATAAACAGATCTTCATAACTATATCTCAGCAACGGATTGACTTCATCCATGTAATTAAGATATTCAATGAAGGTGTTCGACCTGTACGGCATATAGATATAGTTTATATCAAGCACATCGAGTCTGTGATTGGCCCTTCTTCCACTATTCCATCTGTAGCTCCATGCTGCAGAAGCCAATGTACGCTCGAATTCCGGCCTGATCTGCCAATTATATTTTATGCTTACTTCCGATTTCGCATTTACTCTTTTTTTGAAATCCGATGTCAGGAAAGGGAACATAAATTCCGGGAAGTCCAAACTGCTCTCCACTCCATATTCAGTATAGTTATTGTTGGCATAACCTTCAAGTCCCGTAACAGCCTCGTACGCACCTCTCACCTTGATTGTAAAAGTCTCGGAACCCTTGAACAGATTACGATGTGTATATGTTACTGAAGCTGCAGCTCCCAAATCACCTGCAGAGTTGGTTCCTTCTACCTGAAAAGAAAGCATCTTGTTTTTGTTTTTTGACAAAGATACAAAAGCGTCAAGATAAGCAGAATCATTCTCCAGATGTTCGACAAACCTTATGTTAGAATATTTCAATATTCCCAATCTTGACAAAGAAGAATAAGTGGACATTACATCACGATTAGAATACAGTTTCCCAGAAACAATTCTGTTGTGTGAGTCAATAACCCCAGGACGCAAGAACAGTTTCTTGTCATATAGGATATTTATTCCTCCGTAAGACATCGTATCAAGATTAACACCATTATTGGGAGAAAAATCTACATCCATAAGATAATTGACATTCCTGATGCTGTATTGACGATGCAATGAAGTCTCGGAACTGTTGGGCATATTGTTCAAACCTATATTCATAGTAAGATCTATGCGGTAAGTTCCGTTCACTGTGTCCGCCTGAAAAGTAATATAGTCTTTGTTAAAACGATAATATCCCCTATTCAACAGAAACTGGGTTATCTTGTTTCTTTCCTCTTCAAGCTGGTTTACGTCAAACCTCTCTCCCACTTTCAGTCCGCTATGTATTGAGTCATTCATAAGCAAATCTCTGATAACATAATCCTCTACATTATAATCTATGGAAGATATGATATACGGCTTACCGGATGATATCCTGTAATATGTGTCAAGCTTGTTCTTTTTTATCTTTTCTTCAAGAGAAACCTGAGCACCAAGATAACCCTTATTCTGTACAGCACCAAGTATCTGCATACGGGTTTCCTCGGCTACACGGGCATCGTATATCCTTGGAGCATCGCCCATCTTACGAAGAATCTTATTAATCCACTTTGTAGAATCCTTGCCAGACGAACAATATATGTACATTGGAAGCTTGACTAGACTAAACCATTTGGAATTTGGCTTTTGACGTACGTAGGAATACATTTCGGAGGACTTGATTTCCTTATTGTCACTGCTGATATGCACCTCATCGAGCAAATATTTTCCTTCAGGAACAAATTTACTTACGGAACACCCGACGAGCAATAATGCCGTAACTACGATATATATATATTTACGAACCAAATCCACCATTCCGAAAAGTAAACAAATTTATTTGCAAATGTACAAAAAATCCACTAACAACACATAGTAAGGGATGAATTTATATAATTTATAAACGGCAAGATAACAATTAATTAAAAATATCTTCTTAGCTTTGCCGACAAAACATTTCAAATACAAATATGCTCAGTAAAAACAAAATAAAATTCATCCGTTCGCTGGAGATGAAAAAGAACAGAAAGGAGAACGGAGTATTTCTGGCAGAAGGCAACAAACTTGTTTCAGAACTTTCGGCACACTTCAAATGCAAACTTCTGGTAGCTACTTCGCAATGGCTGGATTCTAACAAAAATATAAATGCAGATGAAACAATAGCAGTAGAAAAAGAAGAGTTGTCACGTGCAAGTCTGCTTAAAACTCCACAGGATGTTCTGGCTGTATTCGAAATGCCTCACTATGAGGCATCGGACGATGATCCGAAAAAAGAATTATGCCTGGCGCTTGACGACATACAAGATCCGGGAAACCTGGGAACAATAATAAGGATAGCCGACTGGTTCGGAATAAAAAACATATATTGTTCGCATGGTACGGCAGATGCTTTCAGCCCGAAGACTGTACAGGCAACCATGGGAGCTCTGGCAAGAGTAAAGATACATTACTGTGACATAAAAGCACTTATTTCCGGGCTTGACGATGTACCTGTTTTCGGAACTTTCCTTGACGGGAACAACATATATGAAAGCGAACTGTCGGCCAACGGACTTATAGTAATGGGAAATGAAGGAAACGGAATAAGCAAAGAAGTATCGACACTTATAAACAGAAGAATTCTGATACCAAACTATCCGCAGGGAAACGAGACAACGGACTCGCTAAACGTGGCAATAGCAACAGCCATCGTATGTTCGGAATTCAGAAGACGACAACTCTAACCTAAACGTACGATTCTGCTTTCTTTCGAGAAAGACATATCAGAAACATTAAACATGGTTATATAATATGCATTTAATGTCAGGAGTGATTTATCGGAATTTTCAGATAATACACTCCTGATATTTTTATTCTCATCTACGAACAATACCGTAGAAGAAGCTACAGAATCATGTCTTGAATCAAAAGATATCTCAGGAGAATCACACGACAACACTATCAATCCGTTAAGCCATTCAGTGAAACAGGTTTCCCCTTCAAACGGATAATACCTAACGACTTGACCTGTATCGTCAATCTCAACAGTATGATTTCTAAGTAACAAGTCCAAATGAGGAATATACAACCTATGGGAAGCAAATTTTCTCATCGTACAATCATTTTGCCACCTGTTTTATTTCCTGAGGCTCTGCCATTACCCTGACTTTTCTGTCGGATACGCGTAGTTCTTCCTTCTCCGTCTTTTCTTCTTCGGATTTTACACATCTTTCCTTGGGCTCTTTCGACACGGCTGCAGGAGCATTTGAAGAACGGACATTATAACTTCCCTTTCTGTAACGCACAAGTCTGATATTGTTTACAAGAACTGAAACGTCAGCACTGTCAGGATTACTGAAATACACAAATCCATTGACACTCTTATATTCATAAGCAGAGTCAGGACTGAGAACAAGCTGCTCCTTACCTGATTTTTCTATCACTCTGGAAACTCCCAGGGTGCTGTCGTTCTTGAATGTTATATTCATTGCCACTACAGCCTTTGTACTGTTCTGAACATATGAAAGGAACTTATAATCGGCTTCGAATACCAGAATATCATTTTCATGGAATGTAGTATCCGCCTTGAGGTCAAACATAAGCCTGTTTGTAAGAGGTGATGACGTAAGCCAATAAAGGTTTCTGTCCGACCATACATCAACAGAATCTCCAGACAAGGATACGGAAATCTGTCCGCTTCGTTTGTTCAGTTCAGACCTCATCTGCTCTTCTTCCATCTCATAACGTTTCTGCAAGTTCTTGTATATATCTGTAAGCATCTTGCTGTTTCTGGTGTACCAAACCATTGAAGAGTCAAACTCAGCTTCGGTCACACCATGTTTCTTGAACACATAATTCTTATAAGATTCACGTTTGTATCTTTCTGTATAACTCAAATCATTGCCCATAGTAAGAGCCAGGTGATAGTCATATAGCAGCTCTTCCATTTCTGACGGCTGTATAATATCACCAGGTATCTGTTTTCCACAAGATACCAAAAACACGACAGCTACAAAAAACAATAAACGTAAATACTTCTTCATTATATATGTGTATTGGTTATTTTTTATCTGTATGAGACAAAGAATTAAGATATTTGCTATAAAAAACAAGCAATGCTATGATTCCGCAACTAATTGCAGCATCGGCAAAATTAAATATAGGACTGAAAAATATGAAATGCTCGCCTCCGACAAACGGCATCCAATCAGGCCAATAAGTATCAATTATCGGGAAATAAAACATATCGACAACCTTACCGTGCAGCCAATCGGCATAACCTTCACCCAGAGGTACGAAATTTGCTATCTGAGTTCTGGTACTCTCGCTGAAAATTTCTCCATAAAACACACAGTCGATAATATTGCCTATCGCTCCGGCAAGCACCAATGACAGGCAGACTATGTATCCGTTTTTCACTTTTTCAGGCTGACGCACAAGCTTGGATATATACCATGTAATCAATATAACCGCTACAATACGGAAAATGGTGAGAAAAAGTTTGGCAAATATTTCCAGACCGAAAGCCATTCCATTGTTTTCGGTGAAATAAATATAAAACCAGTCTGTTATCTTATAATTCTGATGCAGGAACATTGATGTTTTAACCCATATCTTAATTATCTGATCGATAATCAATACCGCCACCACTATGGCGGCAGACATTCTGCCTTGAGAAAAAATTCTGTTCATATCAATACCTATGTTGTCTGTAAAAACTTAAAACACCATAAACCTGAAAATAATCCTAAAAAATTGAGAACCGAAATACTTCGATTCTCAATTTCATAAAATAATAAAAATTACTTCTTTCCTTGTTGTTTAGCTTCGATACTTAATGTTGCATGTGGTACTGCACGAAGACGTTCCTTAGGTATCAGCTTACCTGTTTCACGGCAAATACCGTATGTCTTGTTTTCTATACGTACCAAAGCTGCCTGCAGGTTCTGAATAAATTTAAGCTGACGAGATGCCAGACGTGTTGTTTCTTCCTTCGACAAAGTGCTGGCACCTTCTTCCAATACTTTATACGTAGGTGATGTATCGTCTGTATCATTACCGTCAGCATTCATAATGCTGCTTTTAAGTTTCTCATAGTCGCGTTCTGCGAGCTGAAGCTTTTCCATTATAATGGCACGGAACTCCTCGAGTTCTGCGTCAGAATACCTTGTTTTCTCAGCCATAGTGTTTAAGTTTTAAAATTAATAATAGTACCTGCCAGATGTTACAACACCCGGCAGATGAGAACATTTATCACTGTTTGGTAACCTTCACAAACAGAGAGAAGTCGTCAAAGTTAAGTTCTGTACCTTCGGCAACTTCATCTGCCAATTCAAGTGAGTTAGCCAAAACTTGGTTGCAAATATAATTATTATATTCATTTACAGCATCATCAGTGTTGGAATTTCTTGATAAAGTGATATTTATTTTATCAGTTATTTCAAATCCGCTACTCTTTCTGATGTTCTGAATACGATTTACAAGTTCACGTGCTATACCTTCGCGTCTGAGTTCTTCAGTTATAGTCACTTCAAGAGCTACAGTCAGACGACCTTCGTTGGCAACAAGCCATCCCGGGATGTCTTCGCTGAAGATTTCAACATCGGCAGTTTCGATAACGGCGTTACCTCCGTCAAGAGCAAATGTGTAAGAACCGTTCTTTTCAAGTTCTGCAATAGCTTCCTGCGACATTTCTGCAACAGCAGCGGCTACAGCTTTCATCTGTTTTCCGAACTTAGGACCAAGTTTCTTGAAATCACACTTAACTTTCTTAACCAATACGCCTGATGCTCCTTCAACGAACTTGATTTCCTTAACGTTAACTTCACTAAGGATCAAATCCTTAACTGCCTCGATATGACGTTTCTGATCTTCGTCAACAACAGGAACCATGATACACTGCAGCGGCTGACGCACCTTGATATTAACCTTACGGCGAAGTGCAAGCACCATTGAAGTGACATCCTGTGCCATCTGCATACGTGCTTCAAGCTCCTTATTTATCAGACTTTCGTCGGCAACAGGGAATTTAGCAAGGTGAACAGAAACCACATTGTCGCGTCCTGTAACATTTACAAGATCCATATACAGACGGTCTGCATAGAACGGAGCTATAGGAGCCATCAGTTTGGCAACTGTCTCAAGACATACATACAGAGTCTGATAAGCAGAAAGCTTGTCTGTTGACATTGAGCTTCCCCAGAAACGCTTACGGTTCAGACGTACATACCAGTTACTCAAATTGTCGTTCACGAAGTCTGTAATCAGACGACCTGCCTTGGTTGGTTCATAATCATTATAGCAAGCATCAACATCCTTAATCAAAGAGTTGAGCAATGACAATATCCATCTGTCGATTTCAGGACGTTCTTCCATCGGTACATCTTTCTCTGCATAGCAGAAGCCATCGACATTTGCATAAAGTGCAAAGAATGAATATGTATTGTAAAGTGTTCCGAAGAATTTACGTCTCACTTCGTCCACACCTTCAGTATCGAACTTCAGGTTATCCCATGGAGAAGCATTGGTAATCATATACCAGCGCAATGGGTCTGAACCGAACTTCTCGATTGTAGCGAACGGATCTACCGCATTACCAAGACGCTTAGACATCTTGTTACCGTTCTTGTCGAGTACAAGACCGTTAGAGATAACATTCTTATAAGCTACACTGTCGAACACCATAGTAGCGATTGCATGAAGTGTAAAGAACCATCCACGAGTCTGGTCAACACCTTCAGCAATGAAATCGGCAGGATAGTAAGAACGGTTGTCAACTATTTCCTTGTTTTCAAACGGATAGTGAAGCTGTGCATATGGCATAGCACCAGAGTCGAACCAAACATCGATAAGGTCTGATTCACGTTTCATCGGCTTGCCGCTTTCAGAAACAAGGATGATATCGTCAACGTAAGGACGGTGCAGATCTATCTTATCGTAGTTTTCCTTGCTGTACTGTCCTGGAACGAAACCAAGCTTCTTATATGGATTTTCTGTCATAAAGCCTGCAGCTACAGACTTTTCTATTTCATTATAAAGTTCCTCTACAGAACCGATACACAATTCTTCGCCTTCATCGTTACGCCAGATTGGAAGCGGAGTACCCCAATAACGGGAACGGCTTAAGTTCCAGTCGTTCAAGTTTTCAAGCCACTTGCCGAAACGTCCTGTTCCAGTTGATTCTGGTTTCCAGTTGATAGTCTTGTTCAGTTCTATCATACGGTCTTTAGCTGCAGTAGAACGGATAAACCAGCTGTCCAACGGATAGTAAAGCACCGGTTTATCTGTACGCCAGCAGTGAGGATAGTTGTGTACATGCTTCTCAATCTTGAATGCCTGATTGTTCTGCTTCATCATCATGCAGATATAGATATCAAGCGATTCTGCAGCCTGAGCAGCTTTTTCGTCATATTTGCCGTCAACCGTGAACTGAGGGTCGTATGCATTCTTAACCCAACGTCCCTGATATTCTTTATAAGCATCAACATTTACACATTCCTTCACGAAAGCCTCATCAAGTTCGTCCAACAGATAGAACTTACCTGTCAGGTCAACCATAGGACGAGTTTCGCCTTTCTTGTTAATCATGAACAATGAAGGAATTCCTGCAGCACGAGCCACATTGGCATCGTCGGCACCGAATGTAGGAGCGATATGTACGATACCTGTACCGTCTTCTGTTGTTACATAATCACCAGGGATTACGCGGAAAGCCTTAGCAGAAGCCTCAACCCATCCATCAGCTGTAGCCTCAACAGGCTTAACCCATGGTATAAGCTGTTCGTATTCCATACCTACAAGGTCAGTACCTTTGTACTCGCCTACCACCTTGAACGGAATAAGTTTGTCGCCCGGTTTATAGTCTTCAAGAGCTATATCTTCAGCTTTCTTGTTGAAATGAGTGTAAAGAAGAGGTTTTGCCAAAACTACAGTCATCTTCTCGCCTGTATAACCGTTGTAAGTCTGTACGGCCACGTAGTCAATCTTCGGACCAACGCAAAGAGCTGTGTTTGAAGGCAATGTCCAAGGAGTAGTAGTCCAAGCTATGAAATAAGGAGTACCCCACTGAGCCATTTCAGGTTTCGGGTTCTTCATCTTGAACTGTCCTACAACAGTTGTATCCTTCACGTCACGGTAGCAACCAGGCTGGTTAAGTTCGTGAGAGCTAAGTCCTGTACCGGCAGCAGGAGAATATGGCTGTATTGTATAACCTTTGTACAACAAGCCTTTTCCGTAAAGCTGCTTCAGGAGCCACCACAAAGTCTCGATGTAACGGTTATCATATGTGATATAAGGATTTTCAAGGTCCACCCAGTAACCCATCTTATGAGTCAGGTCAGTCCATTCCTTGGTAAATTTCATGACATCAGTGCGGCAATGACGATTATATTCTGCCACAGAGATAGTCTTACCGATATCCTCTTTAGTAATACCCAGAGCCTTTTCAACACCAAGTTCAACCGGCAATCCGTGTGTATCCCATCCAGCCTTACGCTTAACCTGAAAATCTTTCATGGTTTTGAAACGGCAGAACGTATCCTTAATAGTACGAGCCATAACGTGGTGAATACCCGGCATACCGTTAGCCGATGGAGGTCCTTCATAGAAAACAAACGAAGGATAGCCTTCACGTTCAGTCATACTCTTTGAGAATACATCATTCTCATCCCATTTCTTCAGCACTTCTTTATTCACCTCAGACAGGTTCAGCTGAGAATATTCAGTAAATTTACTACTCATAGTTTATGTTGTTTTATCTAATTATCTTATATCTTGGCATATAGCCTTCCTAAATTTAGGCTGCAAATTTATAAGAAAAAATAGAGAATAAAAAGAAAAGGTTTTCAAAAGCTTTGCAAAAAGAATAAAAATTGTGGGTTAATGCTGTTTATCTTTTTTCATATCTGAAACAAAGCGAAAACCGTCCTTAAAATCATAAGTAAGATTTTTCTTCTCTGACATCTCATCCTGAAACCTATTTTATAGAAGTTATCGCTTGCACTTGTTTTCGGTGCATACATTCCGTAAATTTGCAACATTATCATAAAAAGCTGAATTTATGAAGAATAGAATATGTATTTGGCTTGTCAATCTACTCCTAAGAAGAAAAAGAATGACACTTAATGAAATCCAGGAAGAATGGAGAGCACACAATGCTGACTACAGCATTACATTGCACCGTAACACCTTCATGTCGTACAAACGCACAGCCGAAGAGATGTTCGACATCAACATCAATTGCGACCGTAGCACTAACGAATATTATATCGAATATCCGGAAGAAATAGGCAACTCCCCTATCAACCAATGGCTGATACAGGTTGCATCATCCACAGATGTTATTTCCAGACGTAAACGCCTTGCCGACAGAATCATCCTTGAAAGCACTTTCGGAGGCGAAGAACATCTTGACGCCATCACTGATGCCATGTCGCGCAGCAAATGCATAAACATCACCTATCATTCGTACTGGATGGATGCACAGAATTTCACTGTAGAACCTTACTTTATAAAATTCTTCCGCCAAAGATGGTATCTGATAGGCCATTGCCACGAGAGAAATGCCCTGCGTGTATATTCACTCGACCGTATGGACAGTGCGACAGTCAGCGACAAAAGTTTCACTATGAAGGAAAAGAACTATCCACAGGTATTATATAATGACAATTTCGGGATTATCCATGGTGAAGAAAATACCAAAGCCCACGATATTCTTTTAAAATTCACTACCAAGCAAGGCCAGTACATACAGACAAGACCGCTGCACCATACACAGGAAGTAATCTCTCACGATGAAAATTTTATCATCTTTAAGATGCATATGAAAATCACTCTCGATCTGGTTCAGGAGCTATTATCCTACGGCTCCAGCCTTCAGGTCCTCAGTCCGGACTGTCTGATTAAAGAAATCCGCAAGACTATAGGTGAGATGAACGTAAGCATTCAGTAAACCCCGTATGATTAAAACTGGTAAAGCCGGCATAGATTGTCTATTAAAAATTTCGACTTGTCTCTGAAAATGTTGAAGATATTCGACGATTTCT
>NZ_JACJLE010000048.1 GCF_016901995.1 Bacteroides caecigallinarum
TCACTTCTGCCATAACTGATACATTTAGGGTTACACTATACAAAGGTAACTTCAGCTTGACTATTTACATTCTCTTTGGCGTGATTTTTTTATCTCATGGGAATTTCATAACTTTAAAATTTTAATTGTTAGTACTGTCTTTAATTTTATATTGCAAAGATTATACACAATACTGAAAAGATTCTGGAAAAATCCACTTTTCCTGATTTTTTTTTTGAAATAATATCACTTTTCTCTATAGAGACACCTTGAATACATGCATCTTATCCCTAAACTCATAGGATATGTTGATGTTATTAGCCCTGCAAATGGTATGTATCAATGCCAGCCCCAGGCCTGTAGAACCTTCTTTCTTGCTTCCCTGATAAAAACGGGTGAATATTTTTGAAGAGTCCAAAGCTGATTCACCTGTGTTTGAAACAGTAAAATCTTTTTCGGAGATAACTACATCAATCTTACCATTCACACAGTTATGCAAATAGGCATTCTTCAGAAGATTTGACACCAGTATTATGGCCAACGATTCATTTATCTGCATGCTGAGAGATGACATTTCAGTTACCTTAACAGTAATGTTCTTATAAGAATATACGTCATTGAACGTATCTATATACTGACTCACCAACGAATTGACAGACACTTCCTTCACATCAGCATACAGGCCATTCTCAATCTTACATAGCAGTAACAACGACTTGTTCATACGGGTGATATTCTCCAATGTCTGGCGTGTCTTTGCTATTTCTTCCATCTGTTTTTCCGTCAGATTTTCATCTTCCATCAGCATTTCAAGCCTGTTAAGACATATAGCCAAAGGCGTCTGCATCTCATGAGAAGCGTTGCCAATAAACATTTTCTGCTGTTCGTAAAGTTTCTCATTACGCTGTGCAGACATGGTAACGGCATGATACAGTTCCTTGAACTCCGTGATTTTTGTTTTATTAGAAAGCGGCTTATATCCGCTGCCTATCTTGTAGTTATTAAACCATGACAAGAGGACATACAACGGTTTCATATTGCGCCGGAATATCCATACGTTGAGCAACAGCAGTATAAGCAAAATACCTGCATAAAGCGCTACTATCCATCCCAGAATAGACCTTTGCAAATCAAGTTTATCAATGGTAGGCGTATATACAACTAGCTCCTTGTACCCTGTGTCAGTCTTAAAAATAGTCATAAGAATTCTAGCCGGCTCATACTCCAGCTTATCATCAATATATACCATTTCATCACGATATGATATTTGAGGATATGTCTCGGCATATTCACTACTCACATCGTACATATAAAACTGGTTATTTGAGCCATTGTTCAAAGAAGGCATGTCCTCACCATTAAGATATCTGACAATAAGACTCTCGGAATAATCTTCAAGCGAATCATCCACCTCATCATTCACCTCATCTATTATAGCCCAATAGAAAAATACTGCCCAGGCAGTCATTATAAATACTGATGCCACTGATACATGCAGCATCACATTGTGAAACAGTTTCATTCTAATACGAATTTATATCCTATACCATAAACAGCTTTCAGCTCGGGAGTGGAACCGGCATTCTTAAGCCTTTTCCTAAGATTCTTTATCTGAGCATAAATAAAGTCGAAATTATCCACCTGGTCTATATGATCTCCCCAAACGGATTCAGCCAAAGTGCTTTTATTCACCAGTCTGTTAGGCCGGAGCATGAAATATACCAGGATGTCGTATTCCTTGCGATTAAGTTCTATAGGCTTACCTCCTACCTGAACTTCAAACTTTTCAGGCTGGATTTCAATATTGCCGAAGACAATTTTCTTTTCCCCTTCTCTCATGTTTCTCCTTAGCAGACTCTTGATGCGTGCATGAAGCTCTGCCAGATGAAAAGGCTTGGGAAGATAATCGTCGGCACCCAAGTCAAGTCCCTTCACCTTATCCTCTATAGAGTCCTTGGCCGAAAGTATTATCACATTGGCTTTCTTACCCATTTCCTGAAGTTCAGCCAGAAGATCAAGACCGTTTCCATCTGGAAGCATTATGTCAAGCAGGATGCAGTCGTAATCATAATCACCTGCCTTCATCACTGCCGTCCGATAATCAGGAGCTTGCGAAACCACATACCTCTCCTTTTCAAGCGACTTGGTTATTATTTCCATCAAGTCTTTATCGTCTTCTACTACAAGTATCTTCATATACAGTCTTATTAATATCGTATTTCTACAAAAATAAGAGTAAAAATACAGAATATAAAAAAATCGGTCTGAAAATCTTATAAAAGATCTCCAGACCGACATGATTGGCGATATTAATTAATAGAATGTATTAATTATTCATTAAACCAACGTACGTAGCAGAAGTCCTGACGGTGTGCCAATTCATGGTTCTTAGGATACATACGGTATGAAACCTTGAAGCTACCTGCATTTGACAAGCTGTGAGTAAGCTGGAATGTGTACAGGTCACCTTCTACCTTGACAACTTCCATAGGAGTTACAGAGTAAATGTGTTCTTTGCCTTCAGCATTCTTGTAAGTAACTACAAGTTCGATACCAACAGCATCTTTCAATCCCTTTTCGTCAACTACGCAAGTGATTGTATAGTCCTTACCGCTTTCTACGTTACCTTCGCGAAGTTCTTCTTCCTTATTCAAAGAAACAACCTGAATTGAATCCCACTTAGATACAACTTCTTCTTTCCATGCAGCAATTTCCTTAGCCTTAGCATAGTCGTTTGCAGCAAGCATCTTATAACGGTTAGCTTCTTTAGTATAGAACTTAGAATAGTAATCGTCAAGCTGACGCTTCATTGTATAGTGAGGAGCGACCTGTGCGATAGAGTTCTTGATAGTTCTAACCCATCCTTCAGAATAGCCCTTCTTGTTGCGAGCGTAGTACAATGGAAGGATTTCAGTTTCAAGGATACTGTAGATAGTAGCAGCATCAAGCTGATCCTGATGTTCCTGATTCTGGTAAGTACGTTTTTCTGTCAAAGCCCATCCTGCACCTTCGCGGTAACCTTCAAGCCACCATCCGTCGAGTACAGAGAAGTTTACTACACCATTCATCAAAGCCTTTTCACCTGATGTACCAGATGCTTCAAGAGGACGTGTCGGAGTGTTCATCCAGATATCAACACCTGAAACAAGACGACGTGCAAGTTTCATATCGTAGTTTTCGAGGAAGATAATCTTACCCAAGAATTCAGGACGCTTAGAGATTTCTACAATCTTCTTGATCAATCCCTGACCAGCGCCATCGTGTGGGTGAGCCTTACCTGCGAACAGGAACTGTACAGGATAGTTAGGGTTGTTAACAATCTTAGCCAAACGGTCAAGGTCAGTAAACAACAGATGAGCACGTTTGTAAGTAGCGAAACGACGAGCGAAACCGATCAACAGTGCGTTAGGATTGATCTTATCCATCAATGAAACCACGCGTGAAGGATCACCCTGGTTCTTCAACCATGTATCGCGGAACTGATTACGTATATAGTCAGTAAGTTTGTTCTTCAATGCAAGACGAGTGTTCCAGATTTCTTCATCAGGCACATTGTAGATAGCCTCCCAGATCTTAGGATTAGACTGGTCTTTCAGGAAGTTTGCATCGAAATATTTGTTGTAAAGTTTCTTCCATTCTGAAGCACACCAAGTTGGGAAGTGAACACCGTTAGTGACATATCCTACATGGTTTTCTTCCGGATAATATCCTTTCCAGATACCTGAGAACATTTCCTGAGAAACTTTTCCGTGCAACCAGCTTACACCGTTAACTTCCTGACAAGTGTTGCAAGCGAATGTTGACATACAGAAACGTTCGTTGTTGTCACCCGGATTGATACGTCCAAGATCCATAAGATCCTGCCATGAAATACCCATACGCTGTGGATAACCACCCATATACTTGCCGAACAAACCTTCGTCGAAGTAGTCGTGACCAGCAGGAACCGGAGTATGAACAGTATATAATGAAGAAGCACGTACTACTTCAAGAGCCTGTTCGAATGTCATTCCGCTTTCTACGAATTCGCACAGACGCTGTACGTTACACAATGCGGCATGTCCTTCGTTGCAGTGGTAGATATCTTTCTTGATGCCAAGTTTCTCAAGCAACAGCACACCACCAATACCAAGAAGAATTTCCTGTTTCAAACGGTTTTCCCAGTCGCCACCATAAAGCTGATGAGTGATAGGACGGTCGAACTCGCTGTTCATTTCATTATCTGTATCAAGCAGATACAAAGGTACACGACCTACGTTTACTCTCCAAACATATGCATGAACATAGTAGTCAAGATAAGGAACATCCACTACCAATGGCTTACCGTCTTCACCGATTACGCGGTCCAAAGGAAGGCTACCGAAGTTCTGAGCTTCGTAGTTTGCCACCTGCTGTCCGTCCATTGACAGGCTCTGAGTGAAATATCCGTAACGATACAAGAAACCTACGGCACACATATCAACGTTGCTGTCTGAAGCTTCTTTCAGATAGTCACCGGCAAGGATACCAAGACCTCCTGAATAAATCTTCAATACGTGAGTCATACCGTACTCCATACAGAAGTAAGCCACTGAAGGACGTTCCTTGTTAGAAGCAACACTCATATAGTCGGTAAATTTCTTATATACTTTATTTATATTATCCAAAGCCTTCTTGTCTGTAGAAATAGCTTCGAGTTTTTCATAACTTAAACGTTCCAAAAAGGCAACAGGGTTCTGTCCTACTACACTCCATAATTCAGGATCAAGAGACTTAAACATATCTGTTGCTTCATAATTCCATGACCACCAAATGTTGCGGGCCATTTCCTGTAACATTTTCAAAGAATCAGGAATACGAGATTTTACTGTAACCTCTTTCCATACAGGAGCATTAGCATAATTTGTTTTAATTTTCATATCTTTCAAATACTTAAAATTATTAATTCTCTTTTTTATTTTTCTTCAGTCTTACCGAAGCATTGCGCAAAGCCACGTCGTATGCTTCGTAATAATATTTGATGAAATGCTTCCATAATGCCTTTTCAGCTATGGCAGCAGCATTCTTGCGTATTTTCTCTATCTGTTTCTGATCCAAAGACGAAAATTCGCTTATAGTATCTTTTATGGCATCAGCCACCTCAGAATAGTTATAATCTGTACGGTGTATAACTTTCACTCCATCGGCAAGTTCTCCGTTATGTCCTACAACAGAATTAACCCAAAGTCCGAAACCGGCCAAATCGGATGTAATGGTAGGAACCTTGAATGCGATACTCTCAAGCGGAGTGTATCCCCATGGCTCATAATATGACGGATATACGCTAAGGTCATAACCAAGCACCAGATCATAATATGTCATATTCAGGATACCGTCCTTTCCGTCAAGATAACACGGCACAAATATAACCTTCACCTTAGAATCGGCAGAATTCGACATGTTAAGATATTTAAGCATGTCCAATACCTGGTCGTGACTCATATTGTGCAACCAATGTGTAACGAATGGAACTTCAAGAGGAGTATTGAAATTTTCCTTGCTGTTCAGTCTGTCGATAAGATCCTGTCTGGCATCTCCTACCCATCCAGGCACGTTTATGAAAGCCAGAACGTCTTTTTTAAGATTTTTGTCTCTTGTCAGACGATTTAGAGTTTCAAGGTAAACATTGATTCCTTTATTCTTAAATTCATATCTTCCGCTGGTACCTATAATAAGAGTATCATCGCCCAGTGAAGTACCAAGCAGCTTGTTTGCGAGGTTTAGCATTACCTGTCTGGCTTTTTTGCGTTTTGCAGCAAATGTACGTCCTTTAGGAACAAAATCATCTTCAAAGCCATTCATCAATACCACATCAGCTGCCTTGTCAAGCAATTCCTTACATTCATTGTTGGTTATTTCACTTACTGTAGTGAAGCAATCAACATGGTGAGCAGTCTGTTTTTCTATAGAATGTTTTGACTCCATGTTCAATTCACGGGCCATCTGATCGCCATTATATGCAAACAAATAATCGTATAGCGGCTTATTGTTTCCTGCAATGGAACGACCTATAGAAGTGGCATGAGTAGTAAATATCGTGGCTATTTCCGGAACATGCTTCTGAACGTACAATGCTCCCAAACCTGTCATCCATTCATGGGCCTGATATACCACTTTCTTGCTATCATCAAGGAAGAATCTGTAATAACTTTCGACCACCTTACCTGCGGCATACGAAAACATTGAAGCCTCGTCATAATCGCCATAAGCATGCAGGGAGTCAACCTGATAATCAAACCATGCCTGGGTATAGATTTCATTCTTTTGCTCAAAGAAAGGAGCAAAATCGACTAGAATAGCGATAGGATTTCCAGGAATATTCCATCGTCCAATTCTAAAACTTAATTTATCAAAGCTCAAAGCATGTTCACGCCAGTCTATGAGTAGTTTTTCATCCTCAACAAACAAAGGATTTTCTTTTCCCAACCATACATCCGGTCCTATGAAAAAAATCTTATCCCCAAATGCTTCCTGTAATGTCTTGGCTCTTGTAGATAAGACGGTGTAAATGCCTCCAACTTTATTACACACTTCCCAACTAGACTCAAAAATATAATCAGGAGTTAAAAGCTGTTTCATCATCATATAAGTTTAACTTAATTTGATGCAAAGATAGAGAAAACAAACAGAAAATCAAAAAATCCAAACATTTTTTGCAAAGAAAGCTGTCTGAATACTGAATAAAACATAATAAGTTACATATGTAATACATATTTATATTACACTCATAATCAAAAATAAACTCCTTTTCTTTAATACGAATATCATATATCATCATATTTCATGCTACATCAACTCATAATGTCATAGTTTTAACAGAAAAAGCGACACAAGCGCCATAAGAATAGCATAAAATAGATGTGTAATGTTAAATCACCCATATTAATACTTATCAAAATAAACAGTTAAAACAGACAATCAGTTAAACAACCGCAATATTTTAACATTAGATATTGTCATAAGCTACAGAAAAACATGAGGACATTTCAATATAAACGCCTTGAAATATTATCTGAAACGCCGAAACGTTTTATTATTTTTCCCAAGAGCTATATACAGTCGGCGGAAATTTGATAAATTCAATTCTATTTCAAGAAAAGCCAGCATCATTTTCAGATTATCATAAAGACATGTATTAGCGATTATAAAAGAACAGATTATACACACTAAACATTAGAGCAGTACAAATCGCAAGATAATCGCCATTAAAGCTAACTTTTCAACTCACATCAAAGGCATTTCCGTACGATTTTTCAGGTTATCTCTTAACTTGGTACGTTAAATTTCAATTCTCACAAAACAAATTTATCATTTTGTCAAAATGATAAATTGTATAATTATAAAAAAATCAGGCATGGTATGTATTAATTTACCATGCCTGAAAAAATATCATCAGGAACAAGCGTTCCAACAAATCCACATTATGCCTCAACCTGTTTCTTTGAAGACAGTTTCTCAAGGAAATATACCAGCAAGAATCCTACAATCATAAGGACTACAGCCTCTACTACGAACTGATTAGGAGCTATATTTTCCTCTATCAATGGTTTAGCCACTCCATGACTGTCAGTATAAAACTCCACTACCCTTTTCCATGGCCATACTTTATTAAGTGAACCGAGCATAAAGCCTGTAAGAACTGAAAGGGTTACGTTTCTGAAGTTTTTCAATGCATACGATAAAACTCTGGAGAAAGATGTTATACCGATGAATGCGCCTATACCGAAAATTACCAATATAACGATATCGAATGTCTTCACTGCCTCCATTATGTAGAAATACTTGCCAAGGAGAACCAGGATAAAACTTCCGGATATTCCCGGCAAAATCATGGCACATATGGCAATTGCCCCACAAAGGAATATGAAAAGATAATTGGTTGGTGTCTCGGCAGGAGTTGCAACAGTGATGTAGTAAGCTATACCGGCGCCTATCACAAAAGAAAGAATGGTTTTCCAGTTCCATTCCTTTATGTCCTTTGAAACAAACCATGTGGAAGCAAGTACCAGACCAAAGAAAAACGACCACACCAATATAGGATGATCAGTGAGCAGCCATGTGATAAGCTTTGCCAATGAGAAAATACTTATTCCGACACCCAATATTATAGAAATAAGGAAATTTCCGTTTATTCCTTTCCAGAATTCAGAAATCTTTCCCGTGAAAAGAAGTTTCAGATTTTTTACGTTAATACTCTTGATAGAATTTATCAGCTCGTCATAAATTCCAACTATAAATGCTATAGTACCACCTGACACTCCAGGCACGACATCGGCAGCACCCATTCCCATCCCCTTCAAGAGAAGTGTTGCGTAATCCTTTAATTTGCGTTCCATAAATAAATTATTAATGATTTTATTTCCGGCACAAAGTTATAAAAAAAAGAATAATAAAAAATGACAAATGTGATAAGTTAACCCAGATTACAGGCCGAAACTATATAAAATAAAAAGTTTTTTTCATTTTGATGAACAATTTCCATCCTGCAACCGTTATTTAGTTATAACATATAAAAAACAAGATTATGTCAAAAACAGCATTCAAAGGAACGACCGTTAATTTAGCGGGAGAATTTATAAAGACCGGCATCACAGCACCGGATTTCACAATGGTAAAAGGTGATTTAAGCCAATTCAAACTATCAGAAACAAAGGGTAAGTTTGTAATTCTAAATATTTTCCCAAGCCTTGACACTGGTGTCTGCGCCACTTCTGTAAGAAAATTCAACCAAATGGCAGCCAACATGGACAACACCGTAGTACTGGCGATATCAAAAGATTTGCCTTTCGCACAAGGACGTTTCTGCACTACAGAAGGTATAGCAAATGTTATTCCACTTTCCGACTTCAGAAATCCTTCTGATTTTGACACTGAATACGGAGTGCTGATTGCAGACGGTCCGCTGAAAGGCCTGCTGACACGTTCTGTAGTGGTAATTAACCCTGAAGGCAAAATTGTTTACACAGAACTTGTACCTGAAATAACACAGGAGCCAAACTACGAAGCAGCTTTGGCAGCAATAAAATAAGAAACAACACAATAACCAATCACTCATAACCACAAAAAAGACCGGGCTTTTTGATTATTTCATCAAGTCCGGTCAAATTTTATATTATTGCTCTGGTCAATCTTCCGAAAATTCTTTTATTCGTTGCTCTTCGCTTAGTCGGCAAACAAGAAGTGTATCATTTTTCTCTGCCACGATATATCCGTCAAGTCCCTGTATTACGACTTTCTTCTCCTGTGTGGCATGTACTACACAATTACGTGATTCATACATCTTTATGTTTTCGCCTATACAAACGTTGCCGTAAGCATCCTTTGCTGAATTCTCATGCAGCGAGCCCCATGTTCCAAGATCGCTCCATCCGAACGATGCCGGGAAAACATATATTTCGTCAGCCTTTTCCATTACAGCATAGTCGATGGATATGTTCTCACACATAGGGAAAAGTTCATTAATCATTTCCTGTTCTTTATCAGTAAAATAATAAGGAAGCATCTTTTCGAATATTTTACCCAGTGCAGGCTGATAAACACGCATGGCGTTTACTATAGTGTTTACATTCCATACAAAGATACCGGCATTCCAGAAGAAATTCTTCTTCTGTATATATCTGTTGGCTGTCTCCAGGTCCGGTTTTTCCTTGAATGCATCTACTCTGTATATTTCCTTATTAGACGGGCAAGCCATAGTCAGATCGGCCTCGATATAGCCATATCCGGTTTCCGGACGTGTAGCTTTCATACCAAGAGTAACTATAGCATCTGATGATAATGTAAATTTCATTGCAGAAGTTATCACCCTTCTGAATTCGTTTACATCCATTACTATATGGTCACTAGGTGTAACTACAATATTCGCCTTCGGATTTTTTGACTTTATTTTCCAGCTTACATATGCAATACAAGGAGCTGTATTACGACGGCAAGGCTCAAGAAGAATCTGTGATGAAGGAATTTCAGGCAATTGCTCCTTTACGATAGATTCATAATTGGCAGACGTAACCACCCAAACGTTTTCGGGCGGACATATTCCCTTAAACCTGTCCATTGTGAGCTGTATCAAAGTACGTCCACAACCCAATACATCAATGAACTGTTTAGGCAATTCCTTATTACTCATAGGCCAAAAACGGCTTCCAATACCTCCTGCCATTATGACAATATGATTGTTTCCATTCAAATCCATAAAATACATATTTTTATAATTACCGCAAAAATAGCTGTTTTTTATTAAAATACAACATTCATGCAGGGAAATCATTACTGATTTTTTATCAGATAAATATTTATTAATGAAAACCTGTTTCTTTGACTGAATGAAATAATTCTTAACTTTGTCTCCTGTAACAACTAAATTATGACAATGAAAAAATATCATACAGTACTCACGATTGCCGGTTCCGACTGCAGTGGCGGTGCGGGCATACAAGCCGACATAAAAACAATATCAGCATTGGGGTGTTATGCCGCAAGTGCCATTACCGCCATAACAGTGCAAAACACATGTGGAGTGACAGGAATACACCCTATACCGGCCGATTTTGTAAAATCACAGATAGATGCCGTAATGACCGACATCAAGCCCGAAGCCATAAAAATTGGAATGATTAATGATGTGGAAATTGTTAAGGCCATAGCATTATCAATAAAAGAACACAAGCCCAAATTCGTGGTATTCGATCCGGTAATGGTGTCAACTAGTGGCTGCAAGCTTATTGAAGACGAGGCCATAGAGGCTATAAAAAACGAACTCATACCGCTGTCAACAATCATTACTCCAAACCTGAGTGAGGCTATTGTACTGACAGGAAATAAAATTGAGAATACCGATGATATGGTGGAAGCCGGTAAGAAGATTATCAATTATGGATGCCACTCAGTATTAATAAAAGGAGGACATCTGAACGGAAACGACATGTGCGACGTTTTATGTATAAAAGATGACAATAATCCATACATGTTCACTTCCAAAAAGATTGACAGTCACAACACACATGGCACCGGATGCACACTATCTTCTGCCATAGCTACAAACCTGGCATTGGGAAACACATTGCAGGAAGCTGTAGAAAAAGCCAAAGAATATGTATATCAAGGTATATTGAACGGAAAAGACATACAAATAGGTAAAGGGCATGGCCCATTAAACCACCTTCATAAGCCGGTTCCTATGCACATTTTCGTTGAAAATGAGTAGTTATATAAAAACAATCATTAACTTTGCGACAAGATTATTAATTATTAAATAGAAAAATCATGAAAGCATTTGTATTTCCAGGACAGGGTGCCCAGTTTGTTGGTATGGGCAAGGACCTGTACGAAAATTCGGCTTTAGCCAAAGAACTATTCGAAAAAGCAAACGATATTCTAGGTTATCGTATTACAGATATCATGTTCAACGGAACAGATGAAGACTTGCGTCAGACAAAAGTGACCCAGCCTGCCGTATTCCTTCATTCAGTAATCTCTGCATTATGCATGGGAGAAAATTTCAAGCCGGAAATGACTGCAG
Source organism: Bacteroides caecigallinarum (assembly GCF_016901995.1). Classification (GTDB taxonomy): domain Bacteria; phylum Bacteroidota; class Bacteroidia; order Bacteroidales; family Bacteroidaceae; genus Phocaeicola; species Phocaeicola cellulolyticus. Next base: position 11,516 of record NZ_JACJLE010000048.1, read on the forward strand.
GACACTCACTGGGAGAATTCTCTGCACTTGTAGCAGCCGGAGCTCTCTCGTTCGAAGACGGTTTGAAACTTGTATATGCACGCGCTATGGCCATGCAGAAAGCGTGCGAGGCACAACCTTCAACTATGGCAGCAATCATTGCTTTGCCTGACGAGAAAGTAGAAGAAATATGTGCAAAAGTGGCTGCTGAAGGTGAAGTCTGCGTAGCTGCAAACTATAACTGCCCTGGACAGATAGTAATCTCCGGTTCTATCGAAGGTATCAACAAGGCATGTGAACTTATGAAAGAAGCTGGAGCTAAACGCGCACTTCCACTGAAAGTAGGTGGAGCCTTCCATTCTCCTCTTATGGATCCTGCAAAAGTTGAACTTGAAGCTGCAATCAATGCAACAGAGTTCCACACTCCAAAATGTCCTGTTTACCAGAATGTTGACGCAAAACCATATACAGACCCTGCAAAGATTAAAGCAAATCTTGTGGCTCAGCTGACTGCATCTGTAAGATGGACTCAAACAGTACAGAATATGATTGCCGACGGAGCAGACGAATTTATCGAATGCGGACCGGGTGCTGTGCTTCAGGGATTGATCAAGAAGATCAACAAAGAAGCTAATGCCCACGGCATTGAATAATATCACGACAAACCGGACACGTATCGTAGAAAACGATACGTGTCTTCTTTTTTTAATTTAAACTATAACTCTATGAATCCAGAAGAAAAAATCATCATTTATCAAGTCTTTACACGCTTATTCGGCAACCAGGCCCTAACAAGCAAGACCAACGGAAGCATAGAAGAAAACGGATGCGGAAAGTTGGATTATTTTACCGAACAAGCCCTTTCTGAAATAAAAGGACTTGGGGCCACTCACATCTGGTACACAGGCATCATAGCTCATGCCACACAAACAGACTATACAAAGTACGGGATACGCAAGGATCACCCTGCAGTAGTAAAAGGAAAAGCCGGCTCGCCATACGCAATAAAGGATTATTACGACATTGACCCGGACCTGGCTGTGGATGTGGATAAAAGGATGGAAGAGTTTGAAGCCCTTGTAGAACGTACACACAATGCCGGAATGAAAATGATTATTGATTTTGTACCTAACCACGTGGCACGTCAGTATAAATCATTGGCAAAACCGGCAGGAGTAAAAGACCTTGGCGAGGACGATGATACATCTGTATCGTTCAATCCCAACAACAATTTCTATTACATTCCGGGAGAAGAACTGAAAGGCGATATAGACCTTTATGATCCTGAAGCCGGCAGATATACAGAAATGCCTGCAAAAGCGACAGGAAACAATAAGTTTGATGCATGGCCTAACAGAAACGACTGGTATGAAACTGTAAAGCTTAACTACGGAGTTGATTATTACAACAACACAGGTTGCCATTTCTCACCTATTCCTGACACATGGAACAAAATGAAAGATATTCTTTTGTTCTGGGCAGGTAAGAACATCGATGGTTTCAGATGCGACATGGCAGAAATGGTCCCTTGCGAATTCTGGGGATGGGCCATTCCTCAAGTCAAAGAACAATTCCCTGACATAATATTCATAGCCGAAGTTTACAATCCGCAGGAATACAGAAATTATATACACAACGGACACTTTGATTATTTATACGACAAGGTAGGCCTGTACGACACACTAAGATCCATAATATGCAGCAACTCATCCGCTACAAACATAACAGGTTGCTGGCAAAGTGTGAACGATATTCAAAGTCACATGCTTAATTTCCTGGAAAACCACGACGAACAGCGTATTGCATCCGATTATTTTGCAGGAAACCCGCACAAAGCATTCCCTGGAATGATAGTATCTGCATGCATGAATACAAACCCAGTGATGATATACTTCGGACAGGAGCTTGGCGAAAGCGGAATGGATACGGAAGGATTTAGCGGCAGAGACGGAAGAACAACAATATTCGACTATTGGAGCGTTGACAGCATAAGGCGCTGGACAAACCACGGAAGATTTAATACCCACCTGCTTAATGCCAAAGAGAAAGGTATAAGGAACTTCTACAAAACGCTTCTGAACATCTGCAATCAGGAAAAGTGTATAGTCCGTGGAAAATTCTTCGATTTGATGTATGCCAACGTAAACGGATGGCAAATGGACGAGCATAAACAATATGCTTTCCTCAGACAATGCGAAGATGAGGTACTGCTTATTGCCGTAAACTTTGGAGATATGAACATGAGAGTGGCAATAAACATACCTGAACATGCATTCAACTATCTTGGAATGCCTGAGATGGGAAACATAAAAGTAAAGGATCTGATAAGCGGCAAGGAAGAAAAGATAAACTTCATGTCTTCCAAACCTGTGGGAACAGATTTACCAGCCAACAGCGGTAAGATTCTGAAAATAAAACTGAAGTGACAAGGCTTTTCGCATCACATAAAAATGATAAAACAGGATTATATAATAAGAATGATACAGGAGATAATCTCTATGATTGTCACTGCCATCATAAAAAAGAAAAGACTTGACAACAAAGAGTTGGAGAAATATGAATACAATACACATGAGATGCTAGGAGTAAGTCCGAAAGAGCTTATGGACATAAGCACTGATGAAATTATATCACAATATTCAACATCAGAAAACGGAATGGATAAAATTGAGCTGATAGCAGTCAGCCTTTTACTGTTCTCGGAAGAAACAGCCAATGACCAGCTGTTGCTGAAATCAAGGCTGAAACAGAACGGATTATTCCTGCTGAAGTATCTGCAACAAAACAGTAATTCATATTCAATCCAACGCGAAATGCTTATGAAAATGATTTCATAATATAAGCGGTAGTTTCATAACACAGAATGGAACTACCGCTTTTTTCTATACTACAAATATTTATTTGATGATCAAAATCGGTGTACGTGAGTGGAATATCATTTTCTTTGCAATACTTGGGTTGAACAGACGTGCAAAGACGTTTCTCTTATAGTTGGATACGCATAACACATCAATATTCTCTTCCCGTACATAATCATCCAGATTATTGAAGAAACTGTCCTCAGTAACCAGACTGTAATTAATCTTCAAATCAGGATATTGTTTGTGGAAATACTCCTTTATTCCAGAAAGCTTAATCTCATTCCATGTACGTCTTTCTTCATTGGAATTGAGATGTATGAAATAAATCTCAAAATTATAATCCTTGAAGGTGGTAATCAAAGAATCGAATGCAATCAAGTCACGCTGATCGAAGTTTGTAATAAACGCCACTTTATTGATTTCCTTGAAATTAATCAGTTTGGCTTCCTCCGGAATGGAATATACAAAGACAGGACTGCGCTCTATTACCTCTGCCGTCACACTTCCCATCAGTCCATATTCAGTCATATTTTCTCCGCGTGTTCCCATCACAATCATCAATGGCGATTCCTCGCGTGCGTATGCCAGGATTTCTTCTTCCGGAATACCTTCCCTCAACAGACATGTGTATTTCACCTCCGGTATCTCCCCGTCCGCCATAAGTTTGTCTATAGTATCGGTCAACTCCTTCAAACGGTTATGGACGTTGTCCAGCATGCTCTTTATTCCCAATTCAGCCTCGTATGGCATTCCGTATCCTTCAGTCGCATACTGCAGGCTCGGCATATATACCGGACTGAAATAAACGTGCATCAGCACTACCTCCACTTTTATCTGCGCTGCAAAATTCAAGCCGAACTTACAAGCTTTAAGTGAGTTGGCAGAGAAATCCACAGGAACAAGAATTACCGGTTTTTTACGTTCCTTGTCAGTTTCTTTCACATGTTCTTTCACCACATCTTCTGCCAGCCATGCAGAACTTTCTATAATGCTTAAGGCACGTGGCAAATCACTCTCTTTTATTCGTATTCTTACGCCTGAAGAAATGACAGGCTGTATAAGATTTACATTATGTATATATGCCTCTATGCCTTCGTTCTCCAGTACATTCTTCAATATCTGAGCTTTAGAATAAGTCAAGATAGCAAGTGTTACAAGTTTTTCTTCTTCCATAATAAGACTGATTTAGGTTAAAAATAAATTAATAGCCGGATAATCCCATATATATTGTACGTCTGCTAAAAAACAAAAATAGCTATAATAGTTATTTTCAACATATCTCGAACAACTATTATAGCTATCTCTATTTATGCTTCAGCCTCTTCTTTAAGTATGGCCAGTGCTTTTTCCAAAACCGTAGTATCGTCAAGCATAACCAAACCGCCATCCGGACCGGGTTCCAGATGGATACCCACACATTTACCGTCTTTGAAGTTCTGTCCTCCGAAAAAGTTTCTGACAGTCTCTACAGATATATTTAATTCATCGGCAATGCGATGCATACTTCCTTCAGGTAAAGAATCTTTAATGTTTCTTAGTTCATTAAAAGTAATAGTTCTTGTCATAGTAATCTATATTTTAAGAATTAGACAATATGGTTTTCATCTCGATGATAAATATATATATTTTTTACTTGACAAGCAAGAAAAATGTATATTTTTTATTTGATAACATGATATTTTATCACCTTTCCCAAATTTATATCAGAAATAGAGCGTTTTGGATATAATCATGCCGTAAACCACAGCGAAAAAATATGTAAGGAGCAGTACCAACACTACCACATCGACACTTTTCACATCGTATCCGCTCACCGTATATTGCGCTGAAATCAATTTAGGCTTGAAAATAAACTTGTTTGATATAAATACATACAGGAAATATATTATAACACCGCATAATAACCCGTCCAACATACCGAAAAATACATCTCCGGGATAATGCACTCCCAAATAGACACGCGAATATGTAGGTATCAGTGCCCACAAAAACATCATAAATCCCAGTTTTATATTCTTAACAAGCAAGGAAACGAACATAGCCACGGCAAATGTGTTCGCGGCATGACTTGATATAAATCCAAACAGCCCCCCTGCCCTATAATTATTCACCGTATCTACCATATACATAAGCTCAGGATCTTTGGTCGGGCGAAAACGCTCGAACAATGGTTTGCAGATTCCTGATGAAGTCTGGTCAGCAAGTGCTATCACCAAAGCTATCATTAAAAGAATCAACATTCCGTGTTTGAACTTGTTGTTCTTGAATATGACATACAGCAATGCGACAGCTGCAGGAATCCATGTCTTAGTACTTGTCACTATATACATAAATCCATCCCAGAATATCGAATCACTTCCATTGAGTTTCATCAATATCAACTTATCCAAATCTATCAATTGCTGTATGTCCATATATAGAAAAATATTATAACATTATATTACCTCAATGCTTTCTGTCGGTACCCATCCTCTGTTACCGTCTTCAAGGCTTACTTCCTTCCATCCCTTCATGGTATTGTCGTTGATATAAACCTTTGTTCCTTCATGCAGGACAAACAGATCGGTACCACTTTCGTTAGGAGTACTTTTTACTGTTACTGACGGTTGCATTACGATAGCTCCAGTTCTGTTCACCAATCTGTCCTTCTGTGCATCGGCAAACAGATTTCCTACAACCGTAAAGAACAGAAATATAACGGCCAATGAAAAACCTATTTTCTTTAAAACTATTTTTTTACCGAAAATATAGGTTGAAGTTCCTAACAAGAACAATATGAAACATGAAATGGCAAACACGCTCCAAGCCGACTCACTCATAATATTTCTTATAGAGTTTATCCAAGTGACTATGAATACTTCACTCTTTGGAGTAACCTTATCTATTGTTTTGCTCTTGGCCATTTCAAGGTTATATCTCACGTCATTGTCTCCCGGAGACAACAGTAAAGCACGTTCATAATTCAGTACTGCCTTTGCTATATTCTTGTTCTTATAATAACTGTTTCCCAAATTATAATACACATCTGCCGATTCCTGTCCGGCATTCAGAATTGCTTCGTACTTTTCAATAGCAGTCTTAAAATCATTTTCCTGATAAGCTTTGTCGGCATCTTCCTTAACCGAAGCGTTGACAGAAAAGACAAAACCTATTAGAAGCAATATAAAAACATACACTTTATTCATATAATCAATTCTCCTATATGTTTTAACGTTTAATACTGTTTTCCATTTTGCTTATCACTTCGACAGATGCCGAATAAACTTTATCCATTGTCTCGTTCTGATTTCCCGGAGCATATCTAGCAAACTCGCATTCCGATAAGACATCGATAAATTCCTTAATAAGATCTTCGGATACACCTTGTCTGGAAAGCTCAGCCTCTATGTTGTCTCTGGAAAGCTTGGAAACAGGAATATTCAACTTATCGCTGATATAACCCCACAGAGCCTTCAATACCTCATCATAGAATTCGTTGACCTTGCTTTCTGCCAAAAGCTTACCGGCAAGCTTCATACGTTTTGTAGCAACCTTGTTAGCCTTTTTTGTCTTAACCTTTGCAACATTTGCATTCTCGACAGCCTGTTTCCTATATATCACAACGAATACCACAAACAGCACGAAAGGTATGATATACCACAAATAATATGATGTAGTTCCGAATAAATATTTTCCTTTTTCTCTCAAGGCAGAATCGCCTGTCTTGATAAACAATATGTCAGTGCCCAATACCTTGACATTTTCCTTGTTAGTAAAGTCAGCTATCACCTGCTGGTTGGCTGCATTACCTTCACCCTTGGCTACCTTCAGATTATATGCCTCAGTTTTCAAGGTCTTATAAGTTCCCGACTTTACATCAAAATATTTGAATTCTACAGGTGGAATTGTAAACTCTCCGGCATGACGTGGGATTGCCAGATATTCAATTTTCTTTGTTCCGCTCAGTCCGTCTGCAGTCAGTTGGAAATTATCATCAATCTTCGGATCATATATTTCAAAATCATGCGGGAATTTAACTTCCGGAGCGCTGACCAGTTTCATATTACCTGTACCTTCTATTGTCAGTTTTACAGTAACAGCTTCGTTTGCTTTAAGCTCTGTAGCACTGATTTCCGATTTCATAGTGAAAGTACCCACACCTCCCGAATAGCCTTCAGGTTTGGCAGGAAGCGGATCTACATTAATAACCACCTTCGGTGCAACAATCTTCTTGTTAACCTCCACATAACCGCCTCCGTTGAAGAATGCCTCAAAAGGATCGTCGGATACAGCCACTCTCTGAGCAACGACTGCGTCAAACGTTACAGCAGGTATTTCAAGACGTCCTGACTTTTGCGGGAAAATCACATACTGTCTGTAAACCACAGTATTATAGTTTCTGCCTTTGTAATGTTCCAGCTTGAATGTCTTCTGGGCAGGAAGTTCAACTTCCTGTACGTAAAATCCCTGCTGGTCCGGCATCTTTCCAAGCAACTGGCGAAGATCGACCGTAGTATAAGCCTTGTATGTCACCAATATGGCTTCCTGCTCGTGAACTTTAGTCTTGCTTGCTGTTGCCAGAACAAACAGATCCTTATCGGAAATCTTTCCGTTCGACTTCTGGTTTCTTGATGAAATTCCACTGTTGCCCTGGTTCTGGTTAGAGTTGGCATCTTCCTTATCCTTAGGAAGAACCTTTATTGTAAGTGGATTAGAGAAAATCTTCTCACCATCAACTTCAATGCTTGCAGACGGAATATTAAATGTACCTTCCGACACCGCCATCAGAATAAATGTATATGTGATGGAACGACTGGAAGACACCTTGCCGTTAATTATCTGTGTACTACTCTGCTGCGAACGGCTAGGTCCCATAAGGACATCAAAACCTTTAGCCTGCGGAGCAAGGAAATCCTTTACATCCTGCGAATTCACAGTGTATGTAAGTCTGAACTGATCACCGTTTACCACTACTTCAGGAGCAGAAGCTTTTAATGTCACTTCTTCCTTGGCAAACACGTGGAGTGACGCAGTAATCATCAATATCAAGAAAATATATTTTCTCATCATTATATAAATTATTGTTTTTCCACTTATTAAAATATCAATAGAAATTCGTTACAGGATTACCAGTCTTTCTCAAGTTTCTTTCCGCTCACCTGCATCTGTTTCTTCACTTTATCCTGTACGTCTTTCTCGTCTTGCATAGCAGCTCTCAGCAATTGTTCGGCATTTTCTTTCGACATTTCATCCTTGTTCTGTTGCTGCTGTTGCTGATTTTGATTTTGCTGCTGTTGCTGTTGATCCTGCTGATCCTTGTTCTGTTCTTTCTCGTCCTGTTTCTGATCCTGCTTCTGTTCTTTCTGCTGATCCTGATTTTGCTGTTGCTGCTGGTCTTTCAGCTGTTTCTGTGCAAGTACCAGATTGTAACGAGTTTCATCATCCTTAGGATTATTGCGCAATGACTCTTTATAAGCTTCTATACACTGCGGCAGTTGCTTTGACGATTGAAGTATAACCCCCATATTATGATATATATGAGCCAACTTTTCCTTATCTTTCTCCAGACGTGCCGCAGCCTCAAACTGTTCCATAGCTTCCTTGCCTTTTTGCTGCATTAGTAGCGAGTTTCCCAGATTGAACATTGCATCTGCAGATTTAGGATTAATCTCAAGTGCCTTTCTGTAATCTACTTCAGCCTTTACAAACAGACTGTCATTATATAACTTGTTTCCGCTACGAAGATAATCCCTGTCAGTCTTCTGTGCATATGAAGCAGAAACTCCCAGAAGCATTATCCCTATCAAATATACTTTACTACACCACATAAATCAATCCTGTTTAAAAAGTTTTACATTCTTAAATAGAGGATTTTTCCTATTGAGCAACATAACGTCTGCGGCAAGCAGAATCAATGCCAGCCATGCCAGTACGTCAAACTGCTCGTCGAATTCTGTATATACCTGAGTCTCAACATCAGCCTTTGCCAGCTTATTTATTTCAGCGTTAAGAGCCCTCTCTGCATTGTTTGTATTATCAACACGAACATACATACCATTACCTGCTTTTGCAATCTCCTGACACATTTGTTCGTTCAGCTTTGTCACTACCACATTGCCATCCTTGTCACGACGGAAATCATTCGTTCCTTCTACTGGAATAGGTGAACCGTCAGGCGAACCAACTCCAAGTACAAAAACTCTTACGCCATTCTCCGCAGCCTGCTGAGCAGCTTCCACTGCTCCTCCTTCGTGGTTTTCACCATCTGTAATAAGAACTATTGCACGTCCTACACCTTCATTCGGAGTAAAACTCTTCATAGCCAAGTCGATAGCACCACGAATATCAGTTCCCTGAGTTGTAATAAGAGAAGGAGATATTGTTTCCAGAAACATTTTTGCAGATATATAATCGCTTGTTATAGGAAGCTGGGTAAATGCCTCTCCAGCAAAAACTATCATAGCTACCTTATCATTATTGAATGTCTCTACAAGTCTGGACACTAATTTCTTTGACTTTTCCAGTCGGCTTGGTGTAACATCCTGAGCCAGCATTGAGTTGGAAATATCCAACGCAACCACAGTTTCAACACCCTGACGTTTCACCGTCTCCATTTTGGAACCAAACTGAGGACGTGCCAGCATGAATATAACCATGACCAGCGCAGCTGTCACCAGCCAGAACTTTACGTCAGGTCTGTATTTCGAAACATTCGGCATCAGATGTGCCATCAGTTCCGGGTCTCCGTACTGACGTAACTTTTTCCTTCTCCTATAATTGGTATATATATAGAATACTACCAAAAAAGGAATTATCAATAAAAAATACAAATATATCGGTTCTCCAAATCTAAACATGGCAAAACATTTTTAAGGTATTTTCTTCAAAACCGTATTACGTAAAATCAGCTCGAGCAGGATACACAAGAATGCCACGAGAGCAAAAATCTCGTATTCCTCTTCCCTTTTGCTGAATTCCTTCACATTAAGTTTTGTTTTTTCCAACTTATCTATCTCCTGATAAACTTCCTTCAGTTTGGAATTGCTAGTAGCCCTGAAATAATTACCGTTAGTTTCGGCAGCAATCTGCGTCAAGGTCTGTTCATCTATTTCTACAGGTGTCTGAATATATTGCACACCGGCATATGTCTGCATAGGATAAGGAGCTGTACCGTTGGTTCCTACACCTATCGTATATACTCTCACTCCAAACTGTTTGGCTATCTCGGCAGCAGTAAGAGGAGAAAGTTCACCGCGGTTATTCACACCGTCCGTCAGCAATATAACGACTTTAGATTTTGCCTTGCTGTCTTTCAATCTTGTAACAGCATTCGCCAGTCCCATACCGATAGCAGTACCGTCTTCTATCATTCCGCGATAAATCATTTCGCAACTTACGCTCTGAAACAAATTAAGCAGAACTCCATGGTCAACAGTAAGAGGACACTGCGTAAAAGCCTCACCTGCAAATATCGTAAGACCGATATTGTCATTAGGTCTTCCGTTGATAAATTCGGCAGCCACCTGTTTAGCAGCCTCCAGTCTGTTAGGTTTCAAATCCTCAGCCAGCATACTTGTAGAAATATCCACAGCCAGCATGATGTCAATACCTTCAATTTCAGTGTTCTGCCAATTATCGGTAGTTTGCGGTCTTGCAAGCACCAGCACTATCATGACGAACGTACACAGTCTGAGCAGAAAAGGAGCATGGATCAAATAGACCTTCCAGCTTTTCGGCGCATTCTGATACATTCGTGTGGTAGATACCTGAAGAGTAGCCTCTGTCCGTTTCCTGCGCATCACATACCATACTATGTACGGTATAAGCAAAATCAGTAAAAACAGATATTCAATATTAGCAAAAATCATATCTTCATTCATTTATACGTTAAAAGAAGAGATCTATAATGCATTTCACACCTACATACAAAGCAACTACCGCAATAACACCAGTCAGTCCTATGCTGCACATCAATGCTATGCGACCTTGTTTTGAACGTTTCTCTTCCACTTTTATTTCCGTAGGCTCTTTTTTCGCATTAGGATCTTCCTCCAGCTTGGTTTCATTGATAAAATCCACTGCATTTACCAGGTTCATATCATTCTCGTTCATCATCGGTGCATGTTTGGCAAACTTCACCAAGTCAGCAGTTTCGAAAAGATATTTCAAGTCTTTGAGCGATTCCTTATCCCTTACCTGCAACAGATTTTCAATTATTTCGGACGATGTCATCTCCATTGCATTAAAGCCAAAACGTTCCATTATGTAAGTACGTATCACGTCAGTAAGCTCTGTGTAATACTGTTTAGGATCCTCCCTTTGCACATTCTTGTTAGCCTTGATTTCCTCGATATGCTTCATGGCTTCCTGATGAGGAGGCAATTTCGGTTCAATCTTTATAATCTTTATTATAGGTTTGTTGTCTCTATATCTTATAATAAAGAATACACATGCCGAGCCGAACAGCAACATCAGGATAAAGGCATATACCATTGTATCTATATCCTCCCATTGGATAGGAACTTCCACAACAGTTTTCGGTCCGAAGAACTGATCAGGATGCAAAGTATCCACCGGTATGGAATAGACTTTGAGAGCTAAAGATTCAGAACGATATTTTTCATCGTCAACCATAACCTCCAATGGAGGAAGATAATACAAAGCCGAGTCAAAGGAAGTAATTGTATATTCCTGAGTGATAACCCACCTTTTGTCGTCATTCAACTTCTGTGTGTCAGGCTTGGCTATGTCAAGTACTTCCACTCCCCTCACCAACGTATCTTTTATCACAGGCAGGCGTAATTTTTTATCAGCATCCATACTTACTTCCAGATGCACCTTAGTCTGTTCGCCCACCAGCAGCTGCAATGAATCAATGCTGGCCCTTACAGTAACCTGTTGTGCGCTTGCCTGCGAACCGAACAAGGCAAAAGCGGCAAAACACAATGAGCCGAGCATCATTTTTCCATAATTAAACAATATCTTCTTCATCTGATTATCAGTTTCTTTTAGCAAACAAATTCAGCAATGCCCTGACATAATCCTGGTCTGTACGTACAGATACAGAATCCACATTACACAGATTAAACGTATCGTTAAGTTTCTTCTGACGTTCCACCCACCAGTCATGATGAGTCTTTCTCAACGACTTAGACGAAGTGTCAATCCATTCCTCATGTCCCGTTTCGGCATCACGCACAAGCATCAGACCTACGTCAGGCAGTTCCTCCATACGTTTGTCATACACTTGCACAGCCACCACGTCATGCTTTCTGTTTGCCACGGTCAATGCATTCTTGAAATCATTGTCATCAATAAAATCGCTCAACATGAACGCCGTACAACGCTTTTTCAATACATTCGTAAGATATTCAATTGCGCATTGCAGATTTGTGCGCGAACTTTCCGGCTTAAAGTCCAGCAGCTCGCGTATGATATACAGAATATGTTTACGTCCTTTTTTAGGCGGTATAAACTTTTCTATTCTGTCAGAAAAGAATATAACACCGATCTTATCGTTATTCTGGATAGCGGAGAAAGCTATTGTAGCAGCAATCTCCGTCACCATATCCTTTTTCATCTGCTTCGACGTACCGAAATCAAGACTGTTCGATACATCCACAAGCAGCATCACTGTCAGTTCGCGTTCCTCTTCGAATACCTTTACGAATGGCTTGTCAAAGCGTGCTGTTACATTCCAGTCGATGTCACGCACATCATCGCCATACTGATACTCTCTCACTTCGGAGAAAGCCATACCCCTACCCTTGAAGGCAGAATGATACTGTCCGGCAAATATATTGCTTGACAGTCCTCGGGTCTTAATTTCTATCTGGCGTACACGCTTTAATAATTCAGTAGTTTCCATTCTTCAAAAAAGGTTTCTTTCTAATTAAGGCACTTCAACCTTATTAAGTATCTTGCTTACTATTTCGTCCGAAGTAACGTTTGTAGCTTCAGCCTCGTATGTCAGACCGATACGGTGACGCAATACATCGTGAGCCACTGCACGAACATCTTCAGGAATAACATAACCTCTACGCTTGATAAACGCATAGCTGCGTGCAGCAAGAGCCAGGTTGATGGAAGCACGAGGAGATCCTCCGAAACCGATAAGGCTCTTGAGTTCCTTCAAATCATATTTTTCAGGATAACGGGTTGCAAAAACGATATCGGCAATATACTGTTCAATCTTTTCATCCAGATAAACCTGTCTTACGACTTTGCGGGCTTCCATTATATCCTCAGCTTTAAGAAGAGGCTTGATTTCCACTTTCTCGCCCGAGATATTCTGACGGATAATCTTCTTTTCCTCTTCAAGTTTAGGATAATCTATGATAACCTTCAGCATAAAACGGTCCACCTGTGCTTCAGGCAACGGATAAGTACCTTCCTGCTCGATTGGGTTCTGAGTAGCCATAACCAGAAAAGGTTCCGGCAAGCGGAATGTTTCTTTACTCAATGTCACCTGACGTTCCTGCATAGCTTCGAGCAAAGCACTCTGTACTTTTGCAGGAGCACGGTTAATTTCATCGGCCAATACGAAGTTGGCAAAGATAGGTCCCTTTTTAGCGATGAACTGTTCGTCCTTCTGACTATAAATCATTGTACCGATAACGTCGGCAGGCAACAAGTCAGGAGTAAACTGGATACGACTGTATTTAGAATCAATAAGCGATGCCATAGTCTTGATAGCCAATGTCTTTGCCAAACCGGGCACACCTTCCAACAATATATGTCCGTCAGCCAACAATCCTATCAGCAATGATTCAACCAAATGTTTTTGTCCCACGATAACCTGATCCATACCTGTCATCAGGTTTGTCACGAACGCACTCTGGCGTTCAATCAATTCGTTCAATGCACGAATATCAATAGCTTCAGCCATAATTTCTTGTTTATTTTATTAATTTCATTCTCTATATTTTACACACCAAACAAGGTCAATCCCTTTTTAGTGCACCCAAAATTACGTTTTTAAGTTAACAGCCACAACTAATATTTATTAAAAAATCATACAGATGTATCTATTTAAGTCTTTTTTATCTTATTCTGCCGAATTTAAAATCAAATCGTAAATATAAAACAAAAGAACAGCATCATGATGGATACTTTCCAACTGATACTGTTCCTCTCAATTGTTATATTCTCTGATTAATCCGCAGGAGTAAGTTTTGGTATCCGCAATGTGGTACCGATAGGCACATTATTCGGATCATCTATCACATCCTTATTATACATTACGATATAAGGCCACAGTTTTCTGTTTCTGAAATATTTGTATGCCACTTTCGACAACGTACTTCCCTTCACAATGGTTACAGTGTCCAAAGTTCCGCTTATTTTATAAACCACCTCATCCGACAGATATTTTATTTCCGACACATCATCTGTGGCAACACCGATAATCGAATCAATAGCTTTCTTATGCACCACTACTGTATCTTCGGCATTATCTTCTTCAGTAGTCTCAATGCTGTCAGATATTTCTGTATCCACAGAATCAACAGGAGCCACAGAAACAGGCTTTTCTTCATACTGCTTCAAATCATTACTACGTTCCACAGAGCCATTGCTCCTTCCTGCAAACACACCCCACATCACACCTACACCAATAACAACACCTGCCAGAAGTACCGCGGCAAACATATACCATGACATAAACCATCTACGTTGTTTACCTTCTGTATTCTCCGTAGGAATTTCCTCCTTTTCTTCACATGGTTCCTGTGCCTCAGGCGCAACATTTAAAGAAACATTCTCTGCATCAGGGCCTGCCACATTAGCAATATCCGACTGTTCCGAAGCCACATCCGGCTCCGGCTCACTTGGCGTCACCACCTCACCGACTTCAGAAGATTCATTTTCATCAATATCATCAAAATGAACACCTTCATTCAATTCTACAGGCTGAAAATGAGAAAACGGTTTGTTTACAGCTTCCTTCAACGCAGCATCAGGAATAAAAACCACCTTACCCTCATTGTCTGCTTCCGTTATCAGTTTAAAGGTTCCCAAACCCTTAATCTTCACATACTTGTCTCTTTTCAGTCCCTCTTCAATCAAGGCAAAAAAGCTACAGACAAATGCATCCGCATCTGCCTGTTCCATATTCATTTTTGCAGCGAGTAAAGCCGCAAGATTTTCAATTGTAAGTTTGTCTTCCATTGATTACCCGTTTAGCACCGAATTGATTCTTTCTTTCAACAATGATGAAGGCCTGAAACCCACAAGAAGTTTTGGCGGGAACAATATCCGTTTGCCTGTAGATGCATTGACTTCAATTTTTTCCATCTTCTTCTTTGTCTCAAAAACGCCGAATCCCTGAATAGTCACATCCTTACCTTCCTGCAAATTTGAAGAAACGATGTCTGCCACAGACGACATCAGTTTTGAAATCCTTTTATCATCAATCCCCGTCTTTGCAGACAACGCATCTATAAACTCCTTCTCATTCATTCCGCAATCCTCCCGTACAGGTCGAAATCATCGGCATCTTCTATCAGGACATTATAGAAATAGCCTTCCTTCAATCTCTTGCCATCGTCTTTAATAAGAACCTCTGGATCTACCTCCGGAGAATCAAACTCTGTTCTTCCCACATAGTAGTCGCCTTCCTTTCTGTCGATTATAACCTTGAAAGTCTTTCCTATTTTCTGATGACTCAACTCTCCGGAAATCTCCTGCTGCAACGCCATCAGCTCATCCAGACGTTTCTGCTTTACCTCCTGCGGTATATCATCATCATAATTTTCAGCCGAGAAAGTGCCCTCCTCCTCAGAGTAGGCAAAAGCTCCCATACGGTCAAACTTGGCAACCTTAACGAATTCTTTCAACTGTTCGAAGTCATCTTCAGTTTCTCCGGGATGTCCCACCATAAGAGTAGTACGCAAGTGTATTCCCGGCACTTCTTTACGGAACTCCTCAATCAGTCTGTAAGTTTCCTCTTTTGTCACGTGTCTTCTCATTCGCGACAACATATTGTCACTGATATGCTGCAAAGCAATATCCATATACTTGCAAACATTATCATTCTCCCTCATCACGCGGAACAACTCTCTTGGGAATTTTGCAGGATATGCATAATGCAGACGTATCCATTCCACCCCAGGAATTTTTGCCATTCTGTCAATCAGTTCCGGCAACATCTGCTTCTTGTAAAGATCAACACCATAATAAGTAAGCTCCTGAGCTATAACCTGAAATTCCTTGACACCTTCCGATACGAGCAATTTCACCTCGTCCAGAATTTCCTCCATCGGTCTTGACACGTGTCTTCCCGTTATTATAGGTATGGCGCAATACGAACACTTTCTGTCACAACCTTCCGAAATCTTCAGATAAGCATAATGTTTAGGAGTAGTAAGATGTCTTTCTATTGCAAATTCCGAATGATAATCCTTACCCAAATCCTCAAGCAACTCATTCCAGTTGAATTTACCATAAAATTTATCCACCTGCGGAATTTCCACTTTCAGTTCGCCAAGATAACGTTCAGACAAGCATCCCATTACATAAAGCTTTTTGAGTTTTCCCTCTTCCTTTGCCTGGCAAAACTCCAGAATCATATTAATGGACTCTTCTTTCGCGTCACCGATAAATCCGCAAGTATTAATCACCGCTATTTCCCCATGTGGTTTCTCCGCATCATGTGTCACCTTGTAACCGTTAGCTTCAAGCTGACGCATTAGTTTTTCAGAGTCCACCAGGTTCTTGGAACATCCAAGAGTAATTATATCAATAGTATTTTTTCTCATTTATTTTCCTTCAGAGCCAAACAACGAATCAACGAACTCACGGCGACGGAACACCTGCAAGTCCTCAATACCTTCACCAAGACCTATATATTTCACAGGGATCTTAAACTGGTCAGATATACCAATCACCACACCACCTTTGGCAGTACCGTCAAGTTTGGTTATAGCCATCGCATTAACCTCCGTAGCCAAAGTAAACTGTTTAGCCTGTTCAAAAGCATTTTGTCCTGTAGAACCGTCAAGTACCAGCAACACCTCGTGAGGAGCATCAGGTACAACCTTCTTCATCACGTTCTTAATCTTGGTAAGCTCGTTCATCAGTCCCACCTTGTTATGCAGACGTCCTGCAGTATCAATAATCACTACGTCAGCATTATTAGCCACAGCAGAACTCAAAGTATCAAAAGCCACCGATGCAGGATCGGCTCCCATTTTCTGTTTCACCACAGGCACACCTACACGTTCGCCCCAAATATCCAACTGTTCAACAGCAGCAGCACGGAAGGTATCGGCAGCACCCAGATACACAGTATTTCCAGCTTTTTTAAATTGATATGCCAGTTTTCCGATGGTTGTAGTCTTACCTACTCCGTTCACTCCCACCACCATTATCACGTATGGTTTCTTTCCGGCAGGCAGAGTAAAGTCCTCAGCATCCACCGTATTGTTTTCAGTAAGCAGAGCCGCAATTTCCTCCCTAAGAATATTGTTAAGTTCCTGGGTATTTACGTACTTATCCTTTGCCACCCTTGTTTCTATACGTTTAATGATGTTCAAGGTAGTCTCCACACCCACATCCGAAGTTACCAACACTTCTTCAAGGTTGTCCAATACTTCATCGTCCACCTTTGACTTTCCGGCAACAGCCCTTGCTATTTTTCCGAAAACACTTTCTTTAGTTTTAGACAATCCCTTGTCCAGAGTTTCCTTCTTTTCTTTAGAGAAAAAGCTAAAAATTCCCATACTTATACAATTATCTATTTATGACACAAAGATATAACTAATTTCTTAGATATAAAAAAAGTTCCCGCCGTTTATTATTGGCGGGAACTTTCAAAATATCATTTAATAGCTGTAATGCTACAATTATTTCTTAAAGAAGTCCTGAACTTTTTCGTTTGGAACCATCTGTTCGTCAAAGATGTAAGCACCAGTCTTAGGTGACTTAACCATTTTGATAACCTTAGTATAAGAACGTCCTTCTTTACCTGTCTGAAGGGTTGCGACTGTTTTCTTTGCCATGGTTTACTCTTATTATTTAATTTCTTTATGTACTGTTACTCTCTTCAAGATTGGGTTATATTTCTTAAGTTCCAATCTTTCAGTTGTATTCTTTCTATTCTTTGTAGTGATATAGCGAGAAGTTCCCGGCAAACCACTTTCCTTCATTTCTGTGCACTCAAGGATTACCTGTACTCTGTTACCTTTAGCTTTCTTAGCCATAGTCTTTCTCTCCTTTTAATTAACCAATAATTTTGATACTCTTCCAATCGCAGTAACCGTTAGCTACAGCTTCGTTCAATGCAGCGTCCAGTCCTTTCTTGTTAATAACTCTCAAGCCGTTAGCGCAGATGTTCAGGCTAATCCAGCAATCTTGTTCTACATAGTAGAATTTCTTTGTAAACAAGTTCACATCAAAAGTTCTTTTAGTTCTTCTCTTTGAGTGTGAAACGTTGTTGCCAATCATGGCTTTCTTTCCGGTAATTTGACAAATTTTTGACATTTCTATCTAGTTTTTATAGTTTCAATTCGTTCATTCTTTAAAACGGAGTGCAAAGTAAGCGTTTTTATTTCAAACATGCAAACTTTTAAGTAATAAATTCTACTTTTCCTCGTTATTTTCTTGATTTTGACACAATTCACGCAATAAATACAGTGCTTTTATGCTTGCATTATGCACATTTTGCTCTCTTCCGTTGTCTTCACAGATTTTTTCTGTTATCACATTATCCTTGTTGCCTGCAGCAATCCAGACAGTACCAATCGGTTTGTCAGGAGTACCGCCTGTAGGTCCTGCAATACCGGATGTAGCTACAGCAAAATCAGCATTGAAAGCCTTCATTGCTCCCTTTACCATTTCCACTACTGTTTCCTCGCTCACTGCACCGAACTGTTCCAGAGTTTCTGCACTCACCCCAAGCAAATTCTGTTTTGCCTCGTTCGAGTAAGCCACGATTCCACCTTTATAGAATTTTGAACTTCCAGGAATAGCAGTAAGAATAGCAGCGATATTACCGGCTGTACAGCTTTCTGCAGTTGCAAGCGAAAATTCCTCTCTCCAGAAAATCTCGCTTATATCTCGACTTAACATTTTACCTTCTACTGACATAATCTCTTTATATTTTATATTGTTCTATTTAATTGTCACTCTCGAATAAGCAGGCTTGTCTATGCTGCAGAAATCCTTATCCAGGAATTTATAGTATCCTGTAATAGCAATCATGGCAGCATTATCCGTAGTATATCCGAATTTCGGGATATAGATGTTCCATCCATATTTTGCAGCATGTTCGCGGAAAGCATTTCTCAATCCGTTGTTGGCCGAAACTCCACCAGCCACAGCCACCTCGTTTATGCCCGTATCCTTCACAGCCTTACGAAGCTTGTCCATAAGAATATCCACGATAGTTTTTTCCAGCGATGCAGCCAAGTCCTCTTTATGATGTTCTATAAAGTCCGGATCATCCTTCAGCCATTCCCTCAACGAATACAGGAAAGAAGTCTTCAGTCCGCTGAAGCTATAATCATATCCCGGGATATGAGGCTTGCTGAAAGTATATGCCGAAGCATTACCCTGTCTAGCCAGTCTGTCTATTATCGGGCCACCCGGATATCCTAATCCCATAACCTTCGAACATTTGTCAATAGCCTCGCCTGCAGCATCGTCAATAGTCTGTCCCAGGACCTCCATATCATTGTATGCATTCACACGTATAATCTGCGAATTACCACCTGAAACGAGCAGACACAGGAAAGGATACTTAGGCTGATTATTATCCTCGCCGGACTCCTTTATAAAATGTGCCAGCACATGTCCCTGCAAGTGATTGACCTCCACCATCGGAATGTCAAGCGATCTTGCAAGTCCCTTAGCGAAAGACACACCCACCAACAGCGACCCCATAAGTCCTGGTCCGCGGGTGAAAGCCACCGCACTCAAATCCTCCTTCTGCACTCCTGCCCTTTTCAGCGCCTCATGCACCACAGGCACAATGTTCTGCTGATGAGCTCTCGAAGCAAGTTCAGGCACCACGCCACCATACGCTTCATGCACAGCCTGGCTGGCAATTACGCTCGACAGCAACACACCGTCACGTATCACGGCAGCCGAAGTATCGTCACACGACGACTCTATACCTAATATAACGACATTATCCATTGTAATCTATAATAATAAAGTTTGAAATCAATAAGTAAGTATCTCCAATCCGTTTTCCGTCATAAGGAAAGTATGTTCCCACTGTGCCGAAGGAAGTTCATCTTCCGTAACTACAGTCCAGTCATCCTCCTCATCCACAAATACTTCATACGTACCCATATTAATCATCGGCTCAATGGTAAACACCATTCCCGGCACCAGCAACATTCCCGTACCTTTTTTACCGAAATGCTCCACGTCCGGTTCCTCGTGGAATTCCAGTCCCACACCGTGTCCGCACAGATCTCTCACTACCGAGAAACCGTTCTTCTTGGCATGCTTCTCAATAGCGTTACCGATGTCACCCACGAAACCGAAAGGAGTAGCAGCCTGCATACCAATCTCCAGACATTCCTTTGCCACCCTCACAAGCTTCTCCTTTTCAGGCGAAGTTTTACCTATTATAAACATACGCGAAGCATCAGAATAATATCCGTCGAGAATAGTCGATACATCCACATTGATAATATCTCCCTCCTCCAATATCTCGTCTTCCGACGGAATGCCGTGACACACCACCTCATTTATAGAAGTACATACACTTTTCGGAAATCCCTCATAATTGAGCGGTGCAGGTATGGCTCCATGCGACACCGTAAAGTCATACACCATCTTGTCAATCTCAGCCGTACTCATGCCGGCCTTGATTTCACTTGCCACCAAATCAAGCACAGCAGTATTTATCACACCGCTGCGTCTTATTCCCTCAATCTGTTCAGGAGTTTTTATAAGTTTTCTTGAAGGGACCAGATGTCCTTTATTCTGAAAATACAGTACCTTCTTGTCCAGTTCAGTAAGTTCTGCCCCTTTAGGCACTCTCCAGTTTATTTTGTTTCTCACCATATAATTCAATATTGAAATGATATGCAAAGTTAGTAAAAATCGAATTAGACCGGAAACCATTGTGTAATACTTTTCCCCTATACATTTAAAAAACATTAAAAACCCACTCATTCAGCAATAAAAAAGTCTCAATAATTTTTATTAATAATTATTAAGAGTATATTTGTAATCAAAGGCAAGACCTTACTATCTAATAACAAATTAAACAAAACAAGAATGGACAAGTATCAAATCGGCGCAAATGCCGGTATTGTCTGGAACAAACTGAAAGACAATGCACATTGGGATTACAAACAGCTGAAGGCAGCAACAGGTTTAACAGACAGAGATTTAAATGCTGCAATAGGCTGGCTGGCCAGAGAAGACAAGATTGATTTTGACATCAGCGATCAGCATGACACATTATTTCTGAACGTAAATGTTTACATTGGATGATATAACACTACTGTAGCAAGCTTAATTCCATGAGGGTGTGTCAAAATGATGCATCCTCTTTTCGTTATATAATCATCGGTTTCTCATTTTTCATAGAGTATGATTTCTATATTTCCGTATTATCCCTATCTCCATGCTTT
>NZ_JACJLE010000049.1 GCF_016901995.1 Bacteroides caecigallinarum
GAGTCCTTTAATCTGATTGATTTGACTTTGCCCATAGAGGTAGCTTTGAGGATTATGAGGCAAAGGTAGCAAATCTATATGATATAAACTAATTATGAACATCTACTTAGTAATAAATTTAACAATGATAATAAATAAAAATGCCCATTATCTTTACAGAAAACGGGCTGAAATTTGACTTTAAATGGGCTGAAACCTTAAATCGAATGACAGTCCATTTGTTCTATGATGATTTTTCATCTGATTTTTGCTCTATTTTCTCTTAAACCAAAGGCAAAACAAGCATAACTTATTGATACAATATACATATTTTATATCACAAAAAGCGACAATAATAACAAAAAGCAAAACACAAATCAAGAATAACCCAATAAACAACAACAATAAGTCATACTTAATATCTATCAGAAATGATAAAATTACGGACTACGCTCACATTGGTCCGAAAAATTAAAATCTCAAGGTTCCAAAATATCAAATTGACATTTTGAAACCTTGAGATCTATATCAAAAAGTTTCACAAGAAAGTTATTGTATAATTGCTTATTTCTTCTTATAATCCTTCACGATAGCTTCTGTTATCCAGTTAGCCAAGGCCTGGCGGTTATTAGGAATCACCAGACGTTTCTGGTCCAGGGCATTCTGCATATTACCAAGCTCCATAAACACTGCGACAGGAGTAGTATTCTTCAGAACATAAAGATTACGCTCGCTTACTGTTCCACCAAATCCTCTACCCGGCTGATGTTTTCTGTATTTACCTTTGAATGTCTTTTGAATTTCTGTTGCAAGACGTTTGCCGTATTTGCTGTTCGGGGCATGGTAAAAATATACGTCTGTCTGCTTGCTTCTTGAACGGCTGTCAACGTGAATAAATATAGCACGCTTATAACTGCTCTTATCCTTGCGGTAGAGATTATTTATAGCCACACACCTCTGCTTCAGACGCTCAATCTGATTAAGAGGAATAGGCTTGCCCATACAAGTTTCACGCTTGCTGTTCTTCAGAATATAAGAGTCGCGGATACCGTCTTTTGCATCCTGAATGATAAAATAGACCTTTGCCCCCCTCTCCAGGAGTTCCTTACCCAAACGGAGTATTATATCGTAGGCATATTCATCCTCATGCAGTTCCTTTCCCTGATACTTGCCTATACAGCCCGGATCAGGCCCTCCATGACCACTTACGAGATAAAAGACAGCCCCTTTCAGCGATGAAGAACTAACCGTGTAGGACGAATGAGATTTACCGAAAAGAGGTTCTTTCTTAGTTTGAGACGATACCGAAAAAGATATTACACAAAAGAATGACAATAAAAAACAAATGCGCTTCATACTTTTACAGTCAGTCTTTTAACATTTCATCTATTTTATTGCACAATGACTTGAACTCATCGTCATTGAAAAGTCTTGTCATCATTACAATCTTTCCATTACGGTCGATAAGCACATTTCTGGTTATTCCGGCATTTCTTTCCGCATAAAGCGCAAAAATATCTGCCCCCGGATCAAGTCCTAGAGGATAAGTGACTTTTGTCTGCTTAGCAAATGCCTTCACACGCTCCAGCGGTTCATCACGGTCTATACCGTAAAGGGCAAACTGCTTGTTATCCTTGTGCTTCTGCCATATATCACTCTCTATAAAAGGCATTTCCTTACGACAAACACCGCACCAGCTCGCTGTAAACTGAAGCATTACCACTTTTCCGCGGAGTGATGAGAGCTTCACTTTAGTTCCGTCAGTGAGAGTCATTTCGAAATCAGGGGCCATATCCCCTACCTTTACTATATATCCCGCCTTATCGGCTACAGGGTTTTGCGACATTAAATTTGTTACACCAAAAAGGCAGAAGAACATGGCTGCCAACATAATAAATCTTTTCATACTATTCTGGAATATAAAATATATAGAGCGTAAAAGTACAAAAAAACATCGGTACATTAAAATGCGTGAAACATTTGTAAACATAAAAAAGATGAACAACAACATCTATAGTCTGCAAAAACCATAAAATGTCATTGTTCATCTTCTTTTATTATGATATCACCTTATTACAAAGGCATGTTTCCATGTTTCTTTGGAGGATTGCTCTGACTCTTGTTCTGAGTCATTTCCAACGCCTGAATAAGTTTATATCTTGTATCTTTAGGAAGAATGATTTCATCAATATATCCCTGCTCAGCAGCACGATATGGGTTAGAGAATTTCTCCTTGTATTCTTCTACTGCCTTAGCCTTTTCTTCAGGAGTAGCCTTGCGGTAAAGGATATTTACAGCTCCATCAGCACCCATAACGGCAATCTCTGCTGTAGGATATGAGAAGTTTACATCCGAACCGATAGGCTTACTGTTCATAACGATGTATGCACCACCGTATGCCTTACGTGTGATAACTGTAATCTTAGGCACTGTAGCCTCAGCGTATGCATAAACAATCTTGGCTCCGTGACGGATGATACCATTGTGTTCCTGATCGCATCCAGGCAAGAAGCCAGGCACGTCAACAAACGAAATGATAGGAATATTGAAGCAGTCACAGAAACGGATGAAACGTGCAGCCTTGTCTGAAGCATCGATATCAAGCACGCCGGCAAGATATGCAGGCTGGTTTGCTACGATACCTACAGAACGTCCTCCCATGCGGGCAAATCCCACTACTATGTTCTTTGCAAAGTGTGGCATTACTTCGTAGAAGTACTGATTATCCACTACAGGCTCGATGATATTCTTGATATCATAAGGCATGTTTGGATCATCAGGAATTACAGACATAAGCGATTCGTCTGCTCTGCGGATATCATCAGAACATGGCTGTATAGGAGCATCTTCCATATTGTTTGATGGCAGGAAGCTCAACAGTTCGCGGATACCCATAAGTGTTTCTTCTTCTGTATCACAAAGGAAGTGAGTTACACCACTCTTGCTGCTGTGTGTGTATGCACCACCAAGTTCTTCCTTATTGACATCTTCGTGAGTTACAGTCTTAACCACATCCGGTCCTGTGATGAACATGTGGCTCTTTTCCTTCACCATGAAGATGAAGTCAGTAAGTGCAGGAGAATAACAAGCACCTCCGGCACAAGGACCCAGGATAGCAGAAATCTGAGGGATTACACCTGAAGCGATAGTGTTCTGATAGAAGATAGAAGCATAACCAGAGATACTTCCCACACCTTCCTGAATACGTGCGCCACCAGAGTCGTTCAATGCAATTACAGGAGCACCGTTCTTAAGTGCCAACTGTTGTACTTTAACAATTTTCTGTGCGCCTGTCACACTAAGTGTACCGCCATATACAGTGAAATCGTAAGCATATACATAAACCAGACGTCCGTCAACTTTACCATAACCGCACACGATACCGTCGCCAGGAATATGGTTCTTTTCCATACCGAAGTCGGTACAGTGATGTATCACGAACTTGTCTATTTCGTTGAATGTTCCTTTGTCAAGCAACATGTCTATACGTTCGCGGGCTGTCATATGTCCGTTGGCATGCTGTTTTTCCACACGCTCTACTCCACCGCCCTGAGAAGCCTTCTTGTCAAGCTCCTGAAAATATTTGTATTGTTCTTCTGTTGTCATAATTAGTCTTCTTTAATAATATCCAAAGTCATAACCACCTGATTGGCATTTACAGAGTCACCTTCTTTTACAAGGATTTCCTTAACTACGCAAGGAGCGCTTACCTTGTAGTTACTCTGCATCTTCATGGCTTCAATTACAACTACTATATCACCACTCTCAAGTTTGTCACCTACAGAAACCGGTATGCTCACAATCTTACCAGGCATAGGAGAAACAATCTTATCCTGCTGTTTTTCATCAGCTCCCTTACGCATACGAAGATACTTGGCCTGTGAATCTATGATATCAATGTTATATGACTGATAGTGAGCATTTACAGTATAACTCTTACCACCTTCCTTACGGATAAGTTCTGTGTTATACGATTTACCGTCATGTATAATAGAGCAACTACCGTTTTCAGCCATTACGATATCCACGTCGTATGGAACGCCATCAATAGTCAGTTGCACCTTATTACCTTCCTTGCTGACCAATGAAACATCAGCAACTCTGTTTCCTATATGTATTTCCATATTGTCAGTTTTTTAGATTACAAGTTGACGAGTTGACAAGGTTGCCGTCCGAATGGAATGCCTTGTTAACTTGTAACTGTAGCCTTGTTACCTCTTTTATATTCTTAATACACCTTTCTGCAATCCAAATTCTTTCCATCTGCTGATAGGACGGTTATCCGAAGATGTTCCCTTGTTTTCTTCCAAATTCATCAGATAGTCGATGTATGCAGCTATCATGGCTATGTTTTCAGTCTCTTCTTCTTTCTTGCCTGCCCATTCTTTAAGCATTTCCTGATGCTTAGGAATAAACAATGTATTATAGTGACCTTCTACAAAGTCAGGAACATTCATTATATGACGCAAGTAACTGATGTTAGTCTTGAGTCCGGTAATCTTGTATTCATACAGAACTCGGCGCATACGCTCAATGGCAAATTCACGTGTAGTAGCCCATACAATCAGCTTACCTATCATCGGGTCGTAATAGATAGGGATTTCGTAACTTTCATATACATAGCTGTCTATACGTACACCGATACCGTTAGGTTCCATCAGCTGCTTGATAATACCCGGTGAAGGCATAAAGTTATTGTCTGTATCTTCTGCACAGATACGGCATTCAATGGCATGTCCTCTCTGTTTCAGTTCTTCCTGCTTCAGATGCAAAGGCTCATTGTTAGCGATACGCAACTGTTCCTTAACCAGGTCAACACCAACAACCTCTTCTGTGATAGGATGTTCAACCTGAAGACGGGTATTCATTTCGAGGAAATAGAAGTTACGGTTCTTGTCAACGAGGAATTCAATAGTACCGGCACCCTTGTAGTTTACTGCCTTGGCAGCGGCTACGGCAGCCTTACCCATCTTTTCACGCAACTCTGGAGTTACGAATGGAGATGGAGTTTCTTCTACTACTTTCTGATTTCTGCGCTGGATAGAACATTCTCTTTCGAACAAATGTATGGCATTACCATAATTGTCACCCAAAATCTGGAACTCGATGTGATGAGGTTCTTCAACGAATTTCTCCAGATAAACAGTATCATCCCCGAAAGATGACATTGACTCTGAACGGGCAGTGTTGTAAGCCTCTTCCACCTCAGCCTCGCTATGGATAAGACGCATACCTTTACCACCGCCACCCATTGAAGCCTTAAGCATTACAGGATAACCTATTTCATTACAAATTCTCTTTGCTTCTTCTACATTCTGCAAAGGTTGTTCTGTACCGGGAACTACAGGCACTCCGGCTGCAATCATGTGTTTTCTTGCCGAAATCTTATCGCCCATAGCATCCATTGTTTCAGGATCAGGACCGATAAAGATAATTCCTTCCGCCTTACATCTGCGGGCAAATTCTGAATTTTCAGAAAGAAAACCATATCCCGGATGAATAGCATCTGCACCATGACGCTTGGCTGCCTCAATGATTTTGTCAATATTCAAATAACTTTCACGAGATGCAGCAGGACCTATGAAACAAGCTTCATCTGCATATAATACGTGGCGTGCCGCTCTATCGGCTTCCGAGAAAACTGCTACTGTCCTGATTCCCATCTCACGACAAGAACGCATAACACGCACTGCTATCTCTCCACGATTAGCTATCAATACTTTCTGTATCATGCTCTATTTTTTTGGTTTATAATCTTTTTATCAAAATTGCCTTCAACGGCACACAAAATCGAATTCTGTGCAAAAATATTAAAAGAATTACAAACACATGCTTAATAACATGTTTTTAAACTATCTGCCACTGCGTATTTCATGTTTTTTAACTACTCAAATCTCAATTCATTACAAATGCCACATGGATATAGCAAAATAATAAAAAAAGCCGGACAACAATAGCATAGTGTATCGGCTGCTGCCATATACAATATACTATTGTTATCCGGACTTACATTTGGGAAATATATGAAACCTTATTTCTTGCGTGAAACCGTATAGATTACTTTACCTTCCTTGTTTATCATGTGCAGGTTAAGTTCCTTTTTATCAGCCGAGATAAGTGAGAATCCTGTTTCACCACTACAGAACTTGGTTCCATCAACAGGTTTTACCTTACGACTGAGCGAACCTGATGTATTCACTACATAATCAATATTACTGTCAGCCTTACGTATATGCTGGAAATTGTGAATATGTCCGCACAAATACATATCTACATTTTTGTGTTTGCGTAAAACAGAATCGAGTCTTTTCTGCAGATCAAGTCTTTCTGAATCATCTTTTCCTGTCTCAGCATATATAGGATGATGTCCCACTACAAGCACCCAGTCTTCCTTTGCAGCAGTCAGAACAGAATCAATCCATGCCAATTGCTTGTTCATATCCTGTTTGCAAGCATCGGGATATTTCTCTGTATCTTCACGATATTTGTCAAGAAGAGGAGCTGTGTCCACCATTACGAAACGTACAGTGACACCGTCATTTTCCATAGCGAAAGTATAATATCTGTCAGGTACATTCCATCTTGCACTTACAGCACTGTAATCGATTACAGCCTGAGTGTTTCCACGGTACTCGTGATTACCAAGAATTGCATACCATGGAATCATCAGTTCAGGATGACTATATATAAGTTCATAGTTTGTCATCCACAGAGGGTCATTTACGCTGCGCACTCCTTCAAAATGGTGCACATCGCCTGCAGCAATCACACATTCAATATCCACGTTTTCCGCCATATTGCCCATCAGTTCGGCAATAGGTTTCTGGTCATAATATCCGTTTCGGCCAAGGTCATTGGCAAGATAGAAATTCAATGGCTTTTCAAGAGTCTTCCAGCTTTCAGGTGTTTGTGCAAAAGAAACTGTAACGACAAACAAAGCCATAAATAGCGTAATAATGTTCTTTCTTAATGAATTCATGATGTTGTAAATTATTTAATGATTATTTTACTTGTGCAAAGTAACGACATAAAGCTGAAAAGATTCTGAATTATCTTTATATAACAGACAAATCAGAATCTTTTTCTAATATATTTATACTAACACCTATTTATCAGAAACTGATTTTCACACCGGCATTAGCTCTAACTCCATAATATTCTGCCTGCATAGTGCGATCCTTAGTACCTTGATAATAACGCAACGGTTGGTTAAGAAGGTTTGTAGCTTCTGCATAAACAGTACATTTCACTTTCTTGCCGAATGTATAACTTGCATTTACATCCATGTAGTTTACAGAATCATAATATCTGTCAAGGTCTGCATGTTCTCCCATTTCATCGATGAAATCCGAAGCATAGTTATAAGACAATCTTACGTTAAATCCTTTCTTTTCGAAATACAGGGAAGCGTTTGCCGTATGTTCCGGAGAACCGGGAAGTCTCAAATCCTTTTCATTTTCACGTCCTTCGAAATTGAAGTTCTTCACATTGGTGTATGTATATGTATAGTTTCCATAGAAACCGATGCACTTCAAAGCCGGAGCTATGAAACCAAAGTCACGCTGGAAACCGACTTCAACACCGAGAAGGTCCGCATCACCGGCATTTACCGATTTCTTTATCTCCTTGAAATCTACTCCGGGATATCCGGCAAACTCACCGCTTGTACGCTGGTCAACTATAAAATCGTCAATTCTCTTATAGAAAATACCTCCGGAAACAAGTCCTATGCTTTTGAAATAATAGTCGGCACTCAAATCGAAGTTGTAAGATAGAGTTGGAGTCAAATCAGGATTACCTATATAGATTTTTGTTTCTGCAAGATTTATATTCGTACTTGGTACAAGTGCTGAATACTTAGGTCTTGCAAGAGTTTCAGTAAACGAAGCACGTACTTTGAAATCATCGTTTACATTAAACTTATAAAGGACGCTTGGAAGTATATTTATATAATTGTTCTTACGTTCTCCAGTCGGATCCAAAGTTTCGTTCTCATCCGCATCTACGTTCCAGTTGAAACCACTATAAGTAAGATTTGTTGCTTCCAGACGTGCACCAAGCACCAACTGGTGACGTTTTCCGAAATTCTGGTCAAAACGCAAGTAGCCTGAAGTCACTCTTTCTGTCGCGTCGAAGTTTCCTGACGATTCTTCCAGAACACGTTCTCCCTCCATATCAGAGAAATTCATGTTTCCAAGATATTCTTTTGTAACGAAATCTGTTGACTGATACTGTGATCCCGGCATATATCCATCACGCACCTGCGAGCTAAGATGACTCATATATTCGGTTCCGAATTTTTCTTCGTATGCGTCACAGTAGTCGTAAACTACAATATCCTTATGTTTGTTCTTGCTGACATGCTTTGCACCGAATTTCAGTCTGTTGCTATAATAGCCTAAAGCCAAAGGCAATTCAAAATTCAGTTTGAACTTAGCGTCTGTTTCATATATTTCCTGATTTGAATTTGTAAGTTCGTCCAATCCCCAGTCTCCGGTATTAGGATTAACTTTAGTTGAGATATAAGGGAAACGCTGACCTGCATCAACAACATCAAGAGCTATATCTTTCTGTTTAAGAGTGAAATATCTTTCTTCAGGACGGTCTTCGCTAGCACGAGAGTAAGACGCACCCCAGTCCATCTTCAATTTACCGAACAGGTGTTCACCTCCCAAAGCCAAGTCCATTGTCTGCTGCAATTCAAGACGCGCATTTCTGTTATCAGAAGAACCTCCTTTGGTCTGAATCTCTACTTTAGCTTCGCCATCTGCTGCGGCATCAAGATCTTTATATGAAATACGGTAACGGTTTTCCCAGTCGTGACGACGGTTATAGATACCCTTGAAAGTAAGTTTGTGATTAGGATTTATATCATAATCCAAAGACAATGAATAACTCTGACGCTGGCGTGTCACATAATACTGGCGAGTTTCAGCATCTGTAATGAAAACTTCTCCTGTATCTTCATCTCTGTCATATTCAAACTCCACATCGTCCGAACCTATAGGAGCATTCTGATATGAAAGAGCCACCATCATACCGAGTTTATCGTTGAAGAAACGGTCACCGTAAGTAAATCCGGCATTAACCTGTGCTTTCTGGCTCACTACATTATAACCACTACCAAGAGTAGCATTGATAACACGCTTGTACGGAGTACTCTTTGTAACAAGATTGATAGAACCACCGATAGCATCTCCATCCATATCTGCAGTAACCACCTTGTTTACTTCAATAGTCTGAACCATATCAGAAGGAATAAGGTCGAGCTGTACATTACGGATATCTCCTTCAGCTGAAGGTATTCTATTACCATTGATTGTTACAGAACTTAAATCAGCCGATGTACCACGTACTTGTCCGAAGCGTGCTTCTCCCTGGTCATACTGAACATTGATTCCGCTAATACGTTTCAAGGCATCACCGATGTTTGAATCCGGAAATTTACCGACCTGATCGGCAGAAACCACATTCACAATACCCATTTCATTTTTCTGCGAGTTCAAAGCACGACGCTGTCCCTGAAAAGCACCGCCAACGATTACTTCCTGCAATTCAACACCTTCATTAAGTACAATATTCTTCTCTACAGTTTTACCACCTGAGATTTTGATTTTCATTTCAATTGGACTATAACCTACATATGTCACTTTAACCTTGTATTCACCCGGTTTTAAATTAGGTAGAATATAGAACCCGTCGATATCACTGACCACACCGGTGTGTAAATCCTCTATAAATATAGAAGCTCCTGGCAGAGTGTGATTTTCAGTATCTACTACACGTCCTCTGACAATACCCATTTCTGCAAGCTCTGTATCGTCTGCAGCGAAAACATTTGCACTAAGCGCTGTTGCAGCCAAGACGCATGCAACACTTTTAAAAACCTTTTTCATACCTTTATTAAAAAAAACTTTTTTCTTTTTCTGGCGCAAAGGTCTCAATAAGCGGTTACATATTCATTTCGCAGATTTTAAGAATTCAAAACAAAAATATTGCAAAAATATTACAGTGAAAACTATTTATAACTTATCGTTTTCATTTCTCCCCAAGTTATTGAAGTGAAACCATTCTTATTCCATAAACACTCTCTCACTGTAATAATCTTATTTTCAGTATCAATACATACGGTCTGATAAGATAACAGGTTTTCATTCTTGGAAGAATACTCCCCTTTCATAGGTGAATCCACTCTGAATACAGGCAGAGAAACAGTACCATTGACACCCTTCCATTCATAGAATTCATTATAATTGCAGTCACCATGAAAATATGCCTTGATCTGTGGGTGTGACTCTACAAAACGTTCAAGATGACTCCAATTAGCCTTAGGCAACTTGTTAATATTATCAACAGAACAAGTATCACTCAACAGATTTTCAAACTTGTCATCCGCATTTATATTATAAGGATAATTAGGATTGGTATAATGTTTTGCATCAGCCTCAACAGGATCATGGGTGAATATTATAACAGGCGAAACAGGATCTTCCGTCATGACACTGTCCATCCACATACGCATATTGCTGTCGGGCCACATACCAATGAACATAAATCTGAGGCTATCCCTGACAAAGGAATAGCGGACACGATGTGAGGAATAATCAAATTCTTTAATCTCACTATGTCCGTACATCGGCATATTATGATTGAATATACCTACCGCACTCGCATCATCACGCTCAGGTGAAAGTCTCTTCGGGTATCCTATAGCATTTGATATGTCATGATTTCCGGGAACAACATAAACAGGATAATCCAAAGCATCTATCCAGTCCTTTTTAAATTGATTCCACGATTCAGATGCTGTCCATGCTCCTTTTTGCATTCTGTTTGAAATATCCCCCGTACAAATAAGGAAATCCGGCTCCCCGAATACAGTTCCCGCTCCGGCTCCTCCGTCTGACGGCAATGTTGAAGAATAAAGCAACGTAAACGATTTCAACATTTCATCCACCACCTTATATGTCTCACACTCCTTCCCTCTAAAAGTTCTCTTTATTCCATAATGAAGGTCCGAACAATAGATAAACCGTATCTCTTCAGCGTCTAAAGTTAATACATTGATAAAATTGAATATCAGAAATAGAAAAAGCGAAATAAAACGAATAGTTCTCATTTGTTACAGCTACATTTTAATGTTTATAACTTATCAATATTTATCCGCAAAAATAAAGCAATTGACAAATTATAAATACCATAAGGTTATCATAAACTTAACCGGCAACAAATGATGTCATACGTTTGTAACTAAAATGAAAAGAAAACTAAAAGCCAAGTTTAAGAACTATTTAAATACCATTTAAATACCATTTAAACAGTATTTAAACAGCTCTTAATTCAATCATTTCCGCATTCAACCTTATGCAAACACCTGATAAACTTATCTATAAAACAATCCACCTCCGATTTTGAGATACACAATGGTGGCAATATCCTCAGAACATTTTTTCCTGAATATCCGGTAAATATATAATAGTCATACAGTAAAGAATTGCGGATAACAGATACAGGAACCGTAAGCTCAATCCCTATCATCAGTCCACGCCCTCTCACTTCCTTGATTAACGGAGAATTCAAAGAACGCAATTTACCGATAAAATAGGAACCTACTTCATAGGCATTCTCTATAAGATGCTCATCTTTCATTACCTGAATCACCGACAATGCAGCCGCACATCCCAGATGATTTCCTCCAAACGTGGTTCCAAGCATTCCCTTACACGGTTTGAAAGCATCGCTTATCAATACTCCGGAGAAAGGAAAACCATTTGCTATGCCTTTTGCCACAGTAATGATGTCAGGTTTTATGCCGCACCACTGATGGGCAAAGA
The DNA here is from genome assembly GCF_016901995.1 of Bacteroides caecigallinarum. Taxonomy (GTDB): domain Bacteria; phylum Bacteroidota; class Bacteroidia; order Bacteroidales; family Bacteroidaceae; genus Phocaeicola; species Phocaeicola cellulolyticus. The sequence goes on from NZ_JACJLE010000049.1 coordinate 11,814, forward strand.
ACTTTCCCGTTCGTCCGTATCCGGATTGTATCTCATCCAGAATGAGAACGGCATTATACTGTTGGGTAAGCTTTCTTAAAGCCTTGAGGAATTCATCATCAGGAATTCTTATTCCTCCCACTCCCGATATACCTTCTATTATCACAGCACATACATCACCTTTACGCAGCACGTCCTCAACCTCAGCAATATCCATATCTGCAAAATAGACATTGTCATTGGAATTAATAGGTGCGGTTATCAGCGGATTGTCTGTCACTTCCACTGCAGCAGACGTACGGCCATGGAAAGAACTCTTGAAAGCTATAACCTTTTTCTTTCCGGTATGAAACGATGCCAGTTTAAGGGCATTCTCGTTGGCTTCGGCTCCCGAATTGACAAAGAACGCACTGTAATCCGGATAACCGGATATTTCCCCTAATTCGTATGCAAGTTTTTCCTGGAGTTTATTAATCACAGAATTAGAATAGAACATCAGATTCTGCATCTGCTCATACATACACTTTATCAGATATGGATGAGAGTGTCCAATTGATATTACAGCATGTCCACCATAGAAATCCATATATGAATTTCCGACTTCATCATATACATAACAGCCTTTTCCACGAACTATATTTATGGGAAATACAGAATATACATCAAACAAATTCATAAGCAATTCTTTAGTATTTTATTATTCCATTCTGCCATACTTCATCTCATTACCATTCTTATCATACTGTTTACGCTTCCCTGTCGGAGGATCCAATAAGACTATCCTGACAACCGCCGTACGATGAAGACTTCTCTCAACCGCTTCTTCGAAAGCATCCATGTGTTTGGGCAAGAAACGTTGGCTTATCAATCTCAGAGCCAGAACCTTTTCATAATTGTCAGTTACAATTTCAGCCTTTCCGAATGCGATAGCCGAGCGATACTGGAGAGTGAATGTTCCGTCTTTAGGTCCTACAGTAGGCTGGCATTTAGTTACAGCAGAAAGGCATACCTCCGGATTCACAGCAATGGCATCAAGCTTATCTCCCTCCGGGGCACAATGAAAATACCATACATTATCATCTTTGCTTGCCAAAGAAAGCGGCACGCCGTATGCAGTACCGTCCGCTCTGGTAAAACTTACAGTTATATACGGAGCCTTTCGCATCACCTCCAATGCCCATTGGCTGTCCATTTCACGACTTGTTTTTCTCATATTCCACAAATTAATCATTCAACTGCCACAAAAATACTATCATTACTCCTATCCGTATGTAAGATTTATGACAGAGACCTGCATTTGGCAATAAATAAAAGACATTAATACGTAAATATATTTGACTATTAGAGATTAAACAGATACTTTTGTATCTGAAACCGTAAAGCAAAGATGAAAACAATAACTTTCGATAATTACTACAAGGAGAAACTGCTGTCAATACCACTGTTCTGTGATTTACCTGACAACATTAAACACGAGATTATCAAAAAGCTTGATGTAAAACTTTATGATATTGATGAAAACGCAGTGGTATTGGAACAGGGTAATGTATGCTGCAATCTGTATGTACTTCTAAAAGGTACATTGGAAGTAAATATCATCGATGCTAACGCCAACGAGGTCCTGATAGAATATATAGAATCGCCAAGGGCATTTGCCACACCTCACCTCTTCAAGAAGGACAACCGTCTGCCCGCTACATTTAAAACTATAGAGAGATCTGTATTACTGACAGCTACCAAAGATTCCACATTCGAGCTGATAAGCAAATACCCTGATATATTAAAGAATTTCCTTTGTGTCTCGGGAAATTGCAATGTGTGCACCACAATGCGACTGGATGTACTGTCCAGAAAAACCATCCGCGAAAGAATACTGGTATATCTGATGAAAAGAATTGACAAAGGGACATCAACAATAAAACTTACGCATACCATCACCCAGCTGGCAGAATACATTAATGTCACACGCCCTGCCCTATCAACAGAATTCAACAAGATGGAGAAGGAAGGCATTATTACTAGAAAGGGAAATAATAACATTGAATTGAATCTTAAAGCTATAAGAAACATTGTCCTATAGAAGGAAATCTGGAATGAATCTGATAAAAAAACAAAAACGACTAAGTACAATCTATAAATATAACTTATGTTTTTATAAACCACACTGTGATTTATAGAAATAACACTGTGATTTGTACAAACCACAGTGTGGTTTAAAGTAATCATCAAGGAGTTTACAAGAAAAAAACTTAGGAATGACAATTTTATTTTCATCACTGAAAATTATTATCTCAAACTAAAAGTGTACAGATATATAAAAAGACAGATGATGTACCATGAAAATAATGATACACCATCTGTCTTTTTATTATATATGATAGATTTATCTTACTTGTCCGAATCAATCTCTTTCAGCAATTCCTCTACTGCTGTTTTCAGCTGAGTATCTTCACCTTTAACAATAGTTTCAGGAGAGTTCAAAATGTATATATCCGGTTCAAGCTGTGAATTTTCCAGATAGCTTCCATCAGGCAAACGATAACCTACCACAGGAATACCGAATACCAGTGTAGGATCCTGAAGACGCTCCCAATTGACACTTGTCATAGTTCCTGGAACAGGAGCACCCACCAATTTGCCTATGCCCCTATGCTTATATACCCACGGAGTTCCATGAGCATTAGAGTAATTGGCCTCACACTGAAGCATAATAGAAGGCTTGTTCCATCTGCGGCTTGGCATATCACAAGCTTCACGACCTCTTACCACCTGTGTGAAATACTTTTTGCCACTAAACAGCACCTCGATATCCTCATGCAGGCGACCTCCACCATTGAAACGTGTATCGATAACAATTCCTTCACAATTATTGTACTTACCTAAGATATCAGAATATACTGTACGGAAGCTTCCGTCGTCCATAGACTGGATATGAACATAACCCAAACGTCCACCGGAAAGTTTCTCTACCTCCTCAGCACGCTGCTTAACCCAACGTTTATACAGAAGTGAACTCATGGCACCACTTGTAACCGGCTTAACAACCTCATCCCATCTTTCTCCGGAATCAGGATTATAAACAGACACAAGCACCTTCTTGCCGGCCTTTCCGTTAAGGAGAGTAGTATAGTCTGTATCCTTATCTATAACACGGCCGTCAATCTTTTCTATTATATTACCGGCCTCTACTTTAGAGCTCTTTCTGTCGAACGGACCTTTGGCCACAACTTCAGAAATACGAAGTCCCTTGCCTGAGTATTCCCAGTCATACAGTAATCCCAAGTTTGCTGTAGCCTCTGTCTTTGAAGACGGACGGTAACTTGCACCGGTATGCGAAACATTAAGCTCGCCAAGCCACTCACTAAGCATCTCGGCAAAGTCATAATTATTTGAGATATGAGGCAAGAAACGGCGATAAGCTGCAGTAAGTCCTTCCCAATCTACTCCATGCATATTAACCTCATAGAAACGTTTCTTCTCCTGTTTATATACATGATTGAACATATACTCACGTTCTGCAGCAAGATCCATTTTCATTTCAGCATTATATGTTATAGGCTTCAGAGACTCGGACGAAGCATCCATTTTCTGCATATTGCTTCCGCCAAGAATAAACACAGCCTTACCTTCCTTATCGGTCTGCATATCTCCCCATCCGGCATCCATCTTATGCAGGAGCTTGGTTTCTTTTTTTCTCAGATCCAACTTCCACATATCATATCCACCCTCGAATGAAGACAGATAATAAAGCTTTTCTCCATCCTTTGAAATAATAGCAGAAGCTATGCTTGATGAGTTAGGAGTAAGACGGACAATGCGGTCTTCTATACCTTCTGTTTCAACCTCAACAGGTTTTACTGATTCTTCGTCTTTCTTGTCGGCATCATCACCCTTCTTTGATTTTTTATCGTCTTTCTTTGAACTCTTGTCGCCCTTAGAGTTATTTTCCTTCTTGGAAGCCTTCTCCTGTTCTTCCTTCAGAGCCTTCTCTATTTCATAATCCTCTTTGCTAAGACGGAATTTATCGTATGAGTCCTGATTCATGAAAACTATCATCACATCATCCAGCGAGCCCCATGAAGCATGATTGCGCATACCGTATCTTTCGGTAGTGAAAAGAAGAGCATTACCATCCATAACCCAACGAGGAGAACCGCTTGTATAACCGCTTCCTGTAATATTCACAATATCTCCTTTTCCGTCGGCCTTAACAATGCCTATATCAGTGTAAGGATCGTGTTTGTGACCTATAAATTCAAGAGTGAACCATTTTCCGTCAGGACTCCATGAATACTCAAATCCTCCGTAAGTATTATACCATGTAGAACCATCGGTGATCTGTCTTACTTTCTTCGATTCGAGGTTCACCACCATAAGTTTGTTCCTGTCTTCAATGAAAGCCACTTCCTTACCGTCTGGAGAGAACTTAGGATATCCACGTTCCACAGATGTTGAAGGCAGCAAAGCTTCTTCCTCTATAAGTGTAGCGTTAGGGAAATTAGGGTCATCTTTACGGGCTATCTTAGCCAGATATAGTCCCCAGTTGCCACCTCTTTCGCTTGCATAAACCAAGGTACGGTTGTCTGCTCCGAAAGAAACACCTTTCTCCGCTTCCGGAGTATTAGTTATCTGCTTGGTGGTATTGTATTCTACAGAAGTCACAAAAACCTCGCCACGCACAATAAATGCCACCTGTTTACCGTCTGGAGATACTACCGCCTCACTTGCGCCACGTGTGAAGCTCATATTTTCAGGTATATCCTCATCATCCCTCACAAGAGTAACATTCAGTTTTTTAGGCTTTTCTCCAAGGTTCTGAGTATAAATCTCACCATTATAAAAGTAGCACAATTTATTTCCGTCACCAACCGAAAGGAATCTAACGGGATGAACCTTAAAATCGGAAATCTGGCTCACATTCTTTGGATCTGATAGTGGGAAAGAATAAACATTAAAAGTTCCTCCGTCTCTTTCACTCAAGAAAAATACAGTCTTCTCATCATCCGAGAATACAGGATTTCTGTCTTCACCTGCACGCTCTGTAAGATTGGTATGCTTTCCGCTTTTTGTATCATATAACCAGACATCACGTGTTACGGAAGAAGTATGATGCTTTCTCCACTCATCTTCATACCCCTTACAGTCCTGATAAAGGAACAAATCGCCTTCATTATTAAACTCAACCATTTCGGCAGGAGTGGCAAGAACCTGTAAAGTTTTTCCTCCTTCTGCTGGAACTTTATAAAGTTCGGTCATAGCCGAAGTAGGGAAAAGAGCACTCTGTGCAGGGTCCTGAATAGAGGCAGAAAAATAAACGAACTTGCCATCAGGACTGAAAGCTGTAGGTATCTCTGACGCAGAATTAAGGGTAAGTCTGCGTGCCGGACCACCATCAGCCGACATAATGAACACATCCTGATTACCATAACGGTCGCTTGCAAAAGCTATTTGCTTACCGTCGGGCGACCATACCGGGTCTGATTCATACGACTCCTGTGTGGTAAGCTGAACAGCCTGTCCACCATTGGAACTAACTTTATACACATCTCCCTTATAGCAGAAAACCACTGACTTGCCATCGGGTGATATGCGTACATCACGCATCCATAGAGGATTAATACTTGCAGCCTGAGCAGTCAAAGCTCCCGCACCAAGTATCAGCATTAGAATATTCTTTCTCATCATTCAAATATTATATTTCAGTTATATTATTATTTTATTTATCCAGCTTGTATGCTCGTTATCTCCTGCAATTCCCTTACAGCCGACTGCACATCTTTTATATCCTTGATAATCATGCTGCGTTTTCCGTTCTGCTCCCTGAGATTACACTTGCGAGGATAGCGTGACATATAGCCTATCATCTTGCCGAAAGCCTCACTCTGATAATACGGACTGTCAGGATTGCTTACAAAGAAGAGTGTCATACGTCCTGATTTCAGGAATATCTTCTCTATACCAAGACGCTTGGCAATGCGCCTCAACGGAACTATCCGTATCAGCTCTTCCCCTTCCGGCGGAATTGCTCCGAAACGGTCTATCAGACGCGCTTTAAAATCTTCTACATCCTTGTCGAGTTCCAGTTTGTCAAGTTCGCGATAGAGAAGCATTCTTTCGCTGCTGCTCGGTATGTATTCATTCGGGAACAGGAGTTCGAGGTCGCTCTCTACGGTACATTCATCAACGAAACCTTCGCCACTTAAAACTTCATCACCAGCTTTTACCTCATCGGCATAAAGTTCGGAGAACTCATCGTTTTTAAGTTCGGTAACAGCCTCAGCCAAAATCTTCTGATAAGTCTCATAACCAAGGTCGGCAATGAAACCGCTCTGTTCGGCTCCAAGCATATTTCCTGCACCACGGATATCAAGATCCTGCATGGCTATATGGATACCGCTGCCCAAATCGCTGAAATTCTCAATAGCCTGCAGACGGCGGCGCGCTTCGGGAGTCAGCGAACTCAATGGAGGTGCAAGCAGATAACAGAAGGCTTTTTTGTTTCCACGTCCAACACGTCCGCGCATCTGATGCAGGTCGCTCAAACCGAAATTCTGCGCCTGGTTTATTATTATGGTATTGGCATTCGGAATGTCTATACCACTTTCGATTATGGTTGTAGCTAGAAGTACATCGTAATCATAATTTACGAAATCGAAGATAATCTTCTCAAGTTCCTCCGGCTGCATCTGCCCGTGGCCTATACATACACGGCAATCCGGTATATTTCTTTCTATCAGAGCCTTCAGCTCAACAAGATTCTGTATGCGGTTGTTCACAAAGAACACCTGACCGTTACGGCTCATCTCGAAATTTATAGCCTCGGTTATAATCTCCTCGTTGAAAGTATGAACCTCGGTCTGTATAGGATATCTGTTAGGCGGTGGTGTCTGAATTACAGACAGGTCTCTTGCGCCCATAAGCGAGAACTGGAGGGTGCGCGGGATAGGCGTGGCCGTCATAGTGAGTGTATCAACATTCACCTTTATCTGACGGAGCTTTTCCTTCACACTTACACCGAACTTCTGTTCCTCGTCTATGATAAGCAAGCCCAAATCCTTGAACTTGACACTCTTTCCTATTATCTTGTGAGTACCGATAAGGATATTTATCTGACCGTCGGCAAGCTCTTTCAATATGCGGCTTGTATCCTTGGCAGTACGTGCACGGCTAAGATATTCCACCTTGCATGGCAATCCCTCAAGTCGTTTCTTGAAAGTCTGGAAATGCTGGTATGCAAGAACTGTTGTAGGGACAAGTACTGCCACCTGCTTATTGTCTGCCACAGCCTTGAAAGCCGCTCTTACGGCAACTTCCGTCTTACCGAAACCTACGTCTCCACAGACAAGTCTGTCCATAGGACGGTCGCTCTCCATATCGGCTTTCACCTCCTGAGTAGCTTTAGACTGGTCGGGAGTATCTTCATAAAGGAACGATGCCTCAAGCTCATGCTGGAGGAAACTGTCAGGACTATATTTGAAACCTTTCTCCTGTTTGCGCTGCGAGTAAAGTTTTATAAGGTCGCGGGCTATATCTTTTATCTTGGTCTTGGTGCGTTCCTTGATTTTCTCCCACGCGCCTGTACCCAATTTGCTGATTCTTGGCGGTTCGCCTTCCTTGCCCTTATATTTGGAAATCTTATGAAGCGAATGGATTGACACGAACACCACATCGTCATTCTGATAAATCAGTTTGATTACTTCCTGAGTGGTATTCCCGTTAGGTATGCGTACCAGTCCGGCAAAACGGCCTATACCATGGTCTATATGAACGACATAGTCTCCAGGTTCAAACTGATTAAGTTCCTTAAGCGAAAGTGCAACTTTACCGCTACGTGCCTTGTCGCTGCGGAGATTGTATTTATGGAAACGGTCGAATATCTGATGGTCGGTGAATATACACATACTGAGTGTATGGTCCACAAAACCTTCGTGCAAAGTGCGGTCCACCGGTTCGAATTCTATCTTGTCTCCCCTCTCCTTGAATATATCCTTCAGTCGGTCAGTCTGTTTGGAGCTGTCGGAACATATATATATCTTATATCCACGCTGGATAAAATCATTCAGAGAAGACGACACCATATCGAAATTCTTATGGAAAATAGGCTGAACAGAAGTCTCGAAAACGAGTTTCGCCTGTGGCGTTCCAACAGGTTTGGCGCCGAAATCCACTCTTCTGAAATCAAGAGCCTTGTCTGTGAAATCAGTTCCCTGAATTATGGTTTTCTGAATGTCAGGCAGTTCCACATTACTTTCCTCGGCCACAGCTATCGCCTGAGATGAAAGCACCTCATCATGAATACTCTGTATTCTCTCTCTTACCCATAACAGGTCTTTCACACACAGCAAAGCGTGTGATGGAAGAAAATCAAGGAATGTCACCGAATCGCCGGTAACTCCTGTCAACTCCGGAACTATATTTACAGCAGTCTTCTTCTCTTTCGATAACTGCGATTCAACCTCAAAAGTTCGTATACTGTCTATCTCGTCACCAAAGAAGTCTATACGGTAAGGATACTCAGACGCAAAGGAAAACACATCGAGAATACTTCCACGGGTGGCAAACTGCCCCGGTTCGTAAACATAGTCCACATGGTCGAACCCCAACGATACCAATTGTGCGGCTATAGTGTCAGTCTCAACATTCTGACCAACCTTGAGCGAAACAGTCTTGTCCGTCAGAAGCTTCTTCGACACCACTTTTTCCGCCAAAGCTTCAGGATATGTAACCACCGCCACATTATCCCTCTTTTCCAGACGGCTCAACACTTCGGTGCGAAGAATCTCGTTTGCAGCATCTTTCTGCCCATACTTGATGGCACGCCTGTACGACGAAGGGAAAAACAGGATATCCGCATCACCATTGGCCTGAACCATATCGTGATAGAAATATCCGGCCTCCTCACTGTCATTAAGCACAAACACATATACTGATGGATTATTCTTTATAAATGCCGAAAAGAACAATGATACACACGAAGCATGCACACCGCCCACATAAACAGTCTTTATGCCACCATCCTTAAGAATCGAAGCCAAACCTTTGGTGTTAGGATGAGTGGCATATACGTTTTGCAATTCTGTAATAGTCATCGTTATGAAAAATAGTTCGTGCAAATTTACGAAAAAGTTATTATTTTTGCAGCAATAGTATAAATATTGAAATTACCGTATATGTACAACGAGATAAAAAATTTGATTTATAGCCACAAACTGAAAGAAGCTCTCGAAAAACTTCATGAATACGCATCTTCTACAGACAACTGGCAGATAAAATCGGACATTGAAAGTCTGAAAACCACATACGGCTTAATGCTGCAATACACCAGCCAAGGTATGAACGATCCGGAAAGGAAAGAAATGTACACCCAATTATTAAGAAAAGCATTTATTCTTAATGAAAGAGTAAAAATTCAGAATATGCTGGAAAATGACAGTTCATACGTTTCACAAACATACAGAGAGGAAAAACATAGCCCTTCGAAAGGATACGCTGAAATACTGCAGAAACTGGAAGAAAGACAAAAAGATATCAGCATCTCCGACATGTATGAAGAACCATATCGGACAGAACTTACAGAAACTCAAATCAAAATAAGGCAATCAATACTTGAAGAGTTATTCAACAAGACCTGGCGGCCTGTAGTATGGAACGAGGAGGATTATAACGGAGCACTTTCGATAATTGAATCAGAAAAAATATCCGACAATGACAAAGCATTATTCACATCGGCTTTATGTCTGAGCCTCATATACATGCTTGATATATATAAGTTCAGGACGCTTTTGCATATCTATCTGAAATGCAAAAATCCTGTAATCACACAACGTGCCCTAGTGGGTATAATGATAGCTATGCACATTCAAAGTGAAACCATAAGCTATTCATATCCAAATCTTCTTGATGAAATAAATCTGATGAAGGACAATCCATATTTCATGGATGATTTCTATACTGTAATCATACAAATGATACTGTCACTTGATACAGAAAACATAAACAAGAAGATGAGAGACGAGATAATCCCTTCGATAATGCAATCTACGGAGTTGGCATCGCCTATAGACGATATGTCAGACATGAATTTCGAAGAGTTTATAGAAGATATCATTGAAGAAAATCCGGAATGGAAAGAAAACATAGAGAAAATAAAAGACCAGATTAAGGAATTGGATATGCTGCGTCAGGAAGGGGCGGACACAAACATGTGTACATTTTCAAACCTGAAAAGCTATCCTTTCTTCTACGAGCCATCTCACTGGTTCTACATCTTCAGCCCTGAAGTGCCTGTCATATATGAAATGATGACAGACAAAAACAACAATTATGCTCCGTTCATCAATACTCTGATGAAAGCAACAGACATGTGTAATTCCGACAGATTTTCTTTATGTCTGACATTCAAAACCATGCCTAGCTTGCCTTTGGATGCGATGAATACTGGACTGAATGCCCAAAACAAATTGAATGAAGAACTGGAAGGCATAAATAATGAAAAGAAAAAACGTCAGACTGAAAGCAGACTTTTCATACAGGACTTGTACCGTTTTTACAAATTATGGAGAAAACATTATGAAAAGAAAGATATTTTCTCAGAAGGTATTGCATTATGGGAAGATTTCGATATACGCATGATAGTAAAAGAAAGCGGAAAGCTGAAGCAACTTGCAGACTATCTGTTCGCCAAGGGACATGTGACTGATGCTGTATTTACCTATATGGACATCATTGATGACAATCCTAACGACTACGAAACTTTGCAAAAAATAGCGTATGTAAATATTCTGAACAAAGATTATGACAAAGCTCTGGAACTGCTCAAAAAAGCAAATATTTTGTCACCGGGAAATATATGGACTCTCAAAAATATAGCACTTTGCTATAAAAAGAAAAAGCGCTATGATCTTGTACACGAATATCTGAAAGAAGCAGAACAGATAAATCCTGACGATCTGAGCATCTGTACACAAATAGGACAGGCACTCATAACAGAAGGTATATACGACGAAGCACTGAGATATATGTTCAAGGTGGAATATATGACAAAAGGAAAAACATCTGCCCAAAGAGCCATTGCATGGTGTTATTTCATGTTGGACCAATACAACAAAGCTATAGAAATGTACACCAAAATACTGGAAAAGAAGGATGCCACAGCAGAAGACTGGATGAATATAGGACATGTATATCTTGTGAACAACGACATAAAGAATGCTATCTCATTTTATAAAAAAGCCAATGAACTGATAGACAAAAAGTCTTCATTCTATGATATATTCTCATCTGATATTAAAACACTACAGAGTAAGGGTGTAGATGAAGATCTGATCTATTTGATTCCGGATATGGTGCTGGTATAAACACATATTTAGCCCCTGTTTAAACGATGGGTTCTGTTTAAACAGGGGCTAAATATTTTATAAGGATTACATTCTGAAACTGGTTATCTTAACCCAACACATTTCCCAGATATAGGAACAGCATACTGATAAGAACCAGCAGCAAATCCACAGCCTTACTCTTCAGGTTCTTCTCACGGAACACCATCGCTCCGAAAAGGAATGAAACTACAACGCTGCTTCTTCTTACCATCGATACAATGGAAATCATTGAATCTTCCATAGACAACGCATAGAAATACACGAAATCGGCAGCCGACAGGAATATGGAAATCAATATTATACACCAGTCCCAACGAAAAGGAGTACCATGCTTGCGTCTAGGCCACCACAAAAACAGTATCACTCCTCCCATAAGGAACAGCTGATATATATTATACCATGCCTGTACAACCATATTATTGAACTGCCCCATAAGATACTTGTCGTAAAGTCCGCTTATAGCACCAAGAACTGCTGCCAGTACAACAAACCATACCCAGCGGTCGTGTTTGAAATCTATCCCCTCCTTTTTGCCGGAACGGCTAAGCAGGAAGAAAGAAACAATGGCCAGCAGGACTCCTATCCACTGATATGCATTAAGGCGCTCACCAAAAATGAGAAGTGCTCCTACAAGCGTCATCACAGGACGTGTGGCATTGATAGGGCCTACTATTGTAAGAGGCAGATGCTTCATGCCGAAATAACCGAACACCCACGAACCAAGCACAATAAACGACTTCAATATAATAAATTTATGGACTTCCCATCCCGCTTCGGGCACATAAAACAATGATCCTGAAAGCATATCCGGTCTGAAATAAGAAATCAGTATAAACGGAAGGAATATCAGACTGGAGAATAATGTATTCAATCCCAAAACAGGAAGTACGGCATTGTTAGCCAGCGATTTTTTCTTGAATACATCATAAAAGCCCAGCAAAGCAGCCGAGCAGAAAGCCAATAGTAACCACATATCTTTAGTTTTTAAGTTCTTAAGTTTTTAGTTTATGAGTTTGTATGTAAAGGAAATCTTCTACAGAAACAAATCTTCCGGATAACCTATGTCAACAAGAAAAAGGGCATGAGCCGGAACAGAAGTTCCTGCGCTACAACGGTTCTTTTCCTCTATAACCTTTCTAAATCCATCGACAGATAATTTTCCGCGTCCAACCTCCACCAAGGTACCAACTACGGCACGCACCATGTTACGCAAAAATCTGTCAGCCTGAATTGTAAATACCCATTCGTCCTCGCCACACTGACTCCAGCAGGCATGCATAATCTTGCAGTTATTGGTCTTTACATCAGTATGGAGCTTGCTGAAACTTGTGAAATCCGTATATTCAAACAGGGTTGCCGCTGCCTCATTCATCTTTTCAATATCAAGTTTCTGAAAAATTCTCCATGAATAATGGCGTGCAAAAGGATCCTTGCGCGTGGTTATATAGTACTTATATGTACGGTATGTTGCATCGAAACGGGCATGAGCATCCTCACGGACACGTCGGACACTATAAACTGATATATCCTGGGGCAACAGACGATTCAACTTGTCTGTCACCATATCACAATCCAATTCGCGGTCAATATCAAAATGTGCCACCATAAGTCTGGCATGCACACCGGCATCCGTACGTCCTGCACCCACCACCTCAATACTGTCATCTCTCAAAAAGACCGACAAAGCCTTGTTAAGAGTTTCCTGTACACTCTCACCATTAGGCTGTATCTGCCATCCGTGATAGTTTGTGCCATCGTATGCAAGGTATATAAAATATCTGTTCATCACAATGTATTATCTTGCTGTTATATGAAAACATCCCTGTTTCAATTCATACTTTACGTAACATTTCTCTTCCTTTTTCAGGTCACGAAGGACTTCTGCAAGAACCAATTTCAATGTATCAGCACGTACATCCTGCATAGGACGTCCGTCAGGATCTTCCACTTTGGTAAATCTCTTCCAGCTTATATCAAACGTTGTTCCGTAGAAATGGCATGAATTCATTGATGCATTGCCGTTAGTACGCCTCAAACGCTTGACATCCTCTTTGGTACGAGTAACGGAAGTAACTATAATCTTGTTTGGATTAAGTCCTTTATTCTCAAGCGAATCAAGAAAGTTCTCACCTATTGTTTCTAGCAGAGCGCTTGCAGTAGGAACCAGATAAGGAATGGAATGTGTCAATGAATCCATGTCATAATATTCGCAAGGACCTATTTCCACCAGTTTCTTTTTAAGGCTTTCAGCCTCTTCACGCGACGCCACAGGAGATATACCTATAGCCTTTGCCGATTTTAACTGTACGGCATTCAAATCGCCGAAAGAACGTTTGTAACTCACCACACCTTTTATATTGCGTGGGTTATTCATTTTCATAGTTTTGTCTCCACATGATGAAAATGCCATAACGACAATACCAAATGCGAAGAAAGCACCTAATAAATTCTTCATTCTGTTATATTTATATTTTCGGGCGCAAAATTAGCAATAATGCTTGACATTGTGAAAACAGGCAACAGTATTTATTCAACATTTTGGTTATTACCAAAAGTTATAAGCCATAAAATAAGATGAAAAACAACATATTGGCAAAAGCACTATCTTTGCAGCCGGAAACAAGAAACTTTAATATAAAACAAGAACGATATGTTTACAAAAGAAAATCGCGCCAATACCATACACGGTATTCTGCTTATCGCACTATTCTCTTTCGCTGCATTCTACATCGCAGAAATTCCATTTGTAAAAAGTTTGTCATTCAGTCCGCTGATTGTAGGTATAATCCTTGGTATGCTGTATGCCAACAGCCTCAGAAACAAGCTGCCTGAGACATGGGTTCCGGGAATAAAATTCTGTACTAAACAGATACTTCGTGCAGGTATCGTGCTCTACGGTTTCCGCCTTACACTTACACAAGTGGCTGCAGTAGGAATACCGGCTGTTGTAATAGATACAATAATAGTGGCAGGAACGATCTTCCTGGGAGTGTGGTTAGGCAAACTCCTGAAAATGGATGCCGACACATCACTGATGACTGCTACAGGTAGTGCCATATGCGGTGCTGCGGCAGTACTTGGAGCAGAACCGGTTGTTAAATGCGAAGGCCACAAGACAGCCATTGCAGTTTCTACAGTGGTTATATTCGGAACAATATCAATGTTCCTCTATCCTATCATGTACCGTTCCGGAATGCTTGATGCACTGGGAGATACAGGAGTGGCAATCTACACAGGAAGTACACTTCACGAAGTGGCACACGTAGCAGGTGCCGGAAACGCTATGGACCCTACAGACTCACTTGGTATAGCAGGTACGGCTACAATCACTAAGATGATCCGCGTGATGATGCTTGCTCCGGTACTTGTGATAATGGGTATAGCACTTTCAGGCCGCAAAACTAAAGATGCCAGTGGCAAGGCCCAGAAAAGCAAAATCACTATTCCATGGTTTGCATTCGGATTTATCGGCATAATATGTGTCAATTCACTGCTGCAATACCTTCTGGGGGTAGATAGCGTAAAAGAAATCCCTTTGAACGGTGCAATAGAGTATATAGATACATTCATGCTTACAATGGCAATGACTGCACTTGGAACAGACACCAGCATTGACAAATTCAAGCAGGCAGGTGCAAAACCATTTGTTCTGGCCGGACTACTTTATATATGGCTTGTGGGTGGTGGATATATGATTACTAAGTATCTGGTGCCTATGCTGGGATAACATGAAAGTATAAAAAACAAACAACAAAAAATTAACTTGATAAAAAAATGGCCCTCGCTTCAATGGAATATCCACGAAGCGAGGGTTATCTTTTTTAATACATATCCTTATTTCCAATAATTTCCGCTTTCATTAGGAATATTATCATAATCATCAAGTTTGTTACATCCCCTAAATGCGCCGACAGACTCTATTATTTCAATAAACTGAGTATTGTATTCAGGATTATTACGTTCATATAAATGAACTTTTTTACCGTCTATCATTGTGTAAGGAGATTCACCTGTAAGTGAACTACAGCCATTGAAAAGATTCTTAACCTTTACAATTTTTCTTTGGTTATCAAATAATGTAACCGGTATAGTGGTAAGACTTGTACATCCATTGAAAGCATCTTCGAAGAATGTCACATTCTTATTGTTATCAAACAGACCTTCCGGCAACGCTTTAAGCGATGAACAACCTCTGAACAAGGCGCCCATATTATCTACATTCCCCATATTTGAGAACAAATCTGAAGGTATGCTTTCCAATGAAGTACAATCAGTAAAAAGGCCGTACAAATTTCCGTACTGATAATGTTGAATATCTGTAATATAACTTATGTGACAGCTTGAAAAAAGTCCTTCCGGAATTGTTTTCAACGAACTGCATCTGTAGAACATACATTTGATATCGTTCAGATAAGTGTTATTTTTAAACAGGCCGGCAGGGATTGAAACAAGCTTACTACATCCTGAAAATGCATATTGCATTGAAACAACATTACTATTATTGTAAAATAGTTTCTCCGGTATCATTTCCAAATTAGAGCAACCATAAAAGACCTGGTCAAAGCTTCTTGCACTTGTACAATTAGCAAACAGATTTTCAGGTATTTCAGTAAGTCCAGTACAATCTTCAAAAGTACTCTCAAAGTCAGTAGCCGATGTTGCATAAGAGAATAATCCTGAAGGAATAGAAGTTATAGAAGTACATCCTTTAAAACTGTTCTCAAAAGATTTTATATCACTAAATGCTCCGCATAAATCATCTGGAATAGATTCAAGAGTTACAACATCCTCCAAATCGAGTTCAAGCAAATCAGTATCTCCCCATTGTTCTATACTCAACAATGACTTACACATCACTGAACCTACTCTTTGGTTCTCCATTGATATTTTTTCCAAAGAACCTCTAAAAGCTACGACCACTTCCTGTGAAGAAATTTTATAACTATGTCTTATATCACCAGGATAAACGTACTTGTCTATATATTCTTCAGAACCGTCACCCCATGTGATATACCCTCTTACATTACCCCAGAATGGCAAATATACAGTATTTTCATTCAATGACGTAAGAGCAAATTTCATTCTAAGTTCATGTTCTTCTCCACGAACGTCAGTCGTAACAGAGGTTTGTGTTATACCGGAGAAATTATCGAACTTGTCTTTTGCGGCAATATATACAAAGTACTTCTTTCCCTCATCAAGTCCTTCCAATTCATAGGTATTTCCTTCTTCCAGCAATCTTATATTCATAAACCTATCATAATTATTATCATTGACAGCTTCTCTCTGTATTTCGGAAAGAGGAATGGAATCTTCTGTCGAATAAATTCCATAAGCATAAACACCTTCACTGGCCTCCAAATTCATAACAACAGAGTTTATGCTCTTTTCATAAGTAACTAATCAAAATTAAGCAGCATTATGTTTAAGTTTAATTCCCAAGGTATCCCCGACAGCCGCCAATGCCCTATTGACGGTGTAAAAGAGATTGTCGCTACTT
>NZ_JACJLE010000050.1 GCF_016901995.1 Bacteroides caecigallinarum
TCATTTCCCTTTGTATATTATAAAAGACAAAACCTTTTTCTTTATATAAGTAAAATCCACAGCATAATAGGATAAAGCAAACTACCCCTATTATTTTAAACATTTTCTCACTATTTCTTGTACCCCATATAATTATAGATAAAAATAAATAAGAGAAAAATAAACTTTTAAGGAACCATAATTGACCTACTATTGGTTCTGCTTGTGCAAAAGTTACAATTCTTACAAAATGTCTAATATATTCATTTAAATCATATACCCTCGAATATATACCTAATTTATATAAAGGATATTGCATTATTAACGATAATATATTCCAAAACAAAAAAGGCCAATATAAAGCCTTTATCCTTTTGATTAAATTAGGTTTGCTTCCACTAATTAAGCACCCTGAAATCATAAAAAAAAGTGGCATATGAAAAGTATATATAAAATTATATAGAAATGTAGGACAGCCTGCATGTCCAACAACCATAAGTATAATACCTATACCTTTCATTATGTCTATTACAGTATTTCTTCCTTTCATAAATTGAATTTATATTCTTCAAAAGGAATATTATTTATCATAGCAGCCCGCCTAGCAAAACCACTATTATACATAATAGGACATCTTACCATATAAGCCTTATGAGCTGTTGCAATAGTATAAAAGTCTGCGAATGTTTTTAGATGTGATTCGTAGGTACTATCGTAATCAATATGTCCTATTTTACCAGGTAAAACACAAACAAAATCCAGTTTACAAACTTCATTTAAGAAAGTTGAACTGTCTGATGTTACTACTATTTTCTTTTTCTCTTTCTTATGAATATTAGTAAGTTCCTCAATACACCTTTCAATTAATTTCTGTTTTTCCTCCTCATGCAAAGTAATGTGAATTGTATCTTTAAAATCTCCAAGAAGTTCCACAAAACGAAAAGAACAAGTTACATATGGCTCTGAAATCTGTTTATGTATTTCATTAATAGCACTAGATAATAATTCAGAAGGACTAAACAGTTCGTTGTATAATTCTGAAAATTGTTTATCTCCTATTCTCAAAGAAGGATAGACATGATATTGAATAAATCCAGTTTCTTTCTTGATTTGATTATTCAAATGTTTTAATGTTAGACTATCCTCAAATGGGTAATTACCACAAGCAACATAAACTACTTTACTTATATTTCTATTGTATAAGATATCTTCTTTTTTAATTATCCAATCTATTTTATTAGGAATAAGAAAATCAGATAAGCTAAAACCTTTTTCATGGAAAATTTTAAAATCAAATTCCAGTTGTTTGGCATACATATACATAGAAACAATTCCTCTTAATCTATCTGCTAATCCACCGCTTGCGATTTTATCGTCAAACATACAAATGATAGTCGGCCTTTTTGAAACTGAGAGATTAACCACATCAGAGCTATAATCAATCATAATTTCCTGTGCCTTAGCATTCATATAATTCTCACCGCTATATAAATAATGTATTGGTAATTTTAACCATTTGCGAATATAAGAAGTATTTATCATTATAATATAATTATTTAAGAATATCCATATATTTAGTAAATGTTGACTCCCAATTCAATGTTTTCCCTATGGATAATGCATTAATTCTTATTGATTGATAATAATTTTTGTCTTGCATAAGACGTTTTATTGATTTTTTTATATCATAAATGTTTCTAGCATTGACAAATATTATATTATTATCTCCGATTAATGAAGACTCAGTCATAAAACCATTATTTGTAATAATAGGTAAACCATATTGAAGTCCTGCCGCTAAAGCTCCACTTTTAAATGAACACCCACAATCATCATTTTCGGGTAAGCAAAAGCAATCAGCTATTTGAAAATATTGTGACATTTCATTAATGTCTATCATCCCTGTTTTATATGTAGAAATTCCGTATTCTTGTTTTAAAAACGAAGTATTTCCTAAAGATAAAATAACAATTTTATAACCTTCTCTTTTTAGCTCTTTAATAGCTTCGACGTGGTATTCTACATTCCTCTTTCCGAAAAATAAAATCACAAATTCTCCTTTCGGTGCAATTTTATTCTTTAATTGCTTCAAATATATTTCGTTATAATATTTAAAAGGAATATTACTAGCTATACGAACAGTGAAAACATTAATGTCCTTATAAAATTTTCGTATACGATCCGCATAATACTCTATACTTGTTGCTACATAATCGCTATTTTTTATTAATCTTTTAGCTATAGTTCTTATACCTAAAGAGAAAAAGGTTCTTTTTAGGTTTAAACCATAATAATCAATACAAACCTCATGAAAAAAAGTGAATAGTTTCGCTTGAGTTTGTTTTATTTCGTAAGTCAACTTTATTAAAGGGAAAGGTAAACCCTTTTGTTGATAGCCATGGGGTACATATTGTAATGAAACTATATCAATAGACTTATTCCTTATCAAATTTACTATTGGTTTATGACTAGTAAAATCCCATTTTTTTATTATAGGCAAAATAGTCATTTCTTTTTCATTAGTACATATTTCATTTGTCTTCTTACATACAATATATACATTGTGCTTATGCTCAACAAATTGCTTTGCTATATTATATGTATAATCACCTACACCATCTACTATCGGAGGAAAATTATTTGTTATAAAAAGAATATTCATTATATCTTAATGTACTTTATTTTTTATTTTCTGTATTATAAACTCTTTTTCTTTATTATTCAATCCCAAAATGAAAATAAAAAAGGACGTGGATATTGTAGATATTAATAGTATTATAAATAATCTTACTATGTTATTTCCAGCAAACTGGTTATATACAATATATGGCAATATAGCTGACAAAATTGTAACTAATAATATTTTCAAGACCACCTCCTTTAAAAAGGAAGTAAAACTCAGTTTTATCTGGGATTGTAATATTCTTGCACAAACAATCATCACAATTGTAAACATAACTATATTTACTGTGACTGAAGATTCAGGGGTACCTCCTAATTTATATACAAAATAAGTTGTAGGAAATATAAATAATAATATTATATTTTTTACCAATAAATAATTGCGTACTTTCCCACTTGCCATATTACTTGTGTCCAAAGGATTGGTTATTGCTAAAATCAATGATATAAAAAGAGATAATTTAAAATATGATACAGTATGTTCTGGTACGTTGCCCAACCAAATGCCTAACAATGTTTCAGCTTCATAAAAAACTGGTATAATAAGATATAACATTAGAAAACATGAAAACTTAGCACTTCTAATAATTAATTTATGCATATTTTCTAAGTCTCCATGCGCATAACTTTTAGTAATTTGAGGATTTACTGCGACCTGAAAATTCTGAGTAAATCTACTAATAACTCCATTCCCTTGTGTCGCTATGCCTGATGCTGCATTAATAGCAGGTCCAAAGAATATATTTGTTAATAAAGTAACTCCTTGAACAAAACCTATATAAGCTATTTTATCGAATAATGACCAAGATGTCATTCCAAACATTGACTTAAGCATATCTTTATTCCACAATAATTGATAACGAGCTTCTTGAAAATGTTTTATACAATAGATTTGCATACTGACAAAATTTATTATTGATGCAATAAATAGCAGACATGCATAAACAATCAATTTATCTAAAACTGTATATGGAATTATAAAACAAATCAATAATTTTATTACTACATCAATTATCGAAAAGAAGGCAAATGCACTCATCTTTTCGTGAGCAATTATTGCCCCGTTAAACGGTACATTAATAATAGTGAGTATTGCTGTTACTGTTGATATCTGAAATACCCAAAAAGCAGCATTCATTCTTTCTTCAGGTATAACAGCCTGATTATACAAAAAGTATAGCCCAAATATCTCTATACAAATAAAAACTATTAGTGAAATAATTATATGTATACTTAACCCTACTGAAAATATCTCTTTAAGTTTATGTATATCATTCTCACCTAATGCAATAGTTATAAATCGTTGTGTAGTTCCAGACATTGCAGTTGTAAGTATAGAAAATACAGAAACTATTCCTCCTACAACATTATATATACCATAATCTACAACACCTAAAGAATTTAAAACTATTCTACTAGTATAAAATCCTAAAAACATCAGAATTAACATTCTGATATATAAAATTCCTGTATTTTTTACTATTCTTATGTTGTCTGGTGAGGCCATTATATTTGCTTATATTTGTTTAACACGTTGAAAGGAGCTGCTTTGATTGATATATATTTAATTTGCTTCTTAAAATAATAAAATCTTAACAATAATGTAAATACAGACTTAAATCTATCTTCTCACCATTTCCATTTACCGTATGATGATAAATATCAAGTGTATTGAATTTTATATCCTGATGAAGTCTGGTCTGATCAAGAGTAGGGTAGTCGGATGCATTAGCATTGACCATACTGTGTTGGCGGAATC
The DNA here is from genome assembly GCF_016901995.1 of Bacteroides caecigallinarum. Classification (GTDB taxonomy): domain Bacteria; phylum Bacteroidota; class Bacteroidia; order Bacteroidales; family Bacteroidaceae; genus Phocaeicola; species Phocaeicola cellulolyticus. Next base: position 4,421 of record NZ_JACJLE010000050.1, read on the forward strand.
CCTTGTGTAAACTTCCAATTTTAGGGATCGAGTAGGAGGTAAACATTAATCATAGGTGTTTATCTCCTATTTTCATGTTCACCGACCTCTCACACCACCGTACTTGCCGTTCGGCATACGGCGGTTCCTATTTTGGGCGCCATTCGAGATACGAGTCCATTAAGGTAGGATATCCTGCCTTTAGCAGGCTATCATTATTTATCGCCACTTTCAATATAGGGCTATCAGCGATACGCCAATAACCTTTGCGAGTATTACCCCATTTCCGTGCATTGTATTTTTCTATACCACATTTAATGAGGTTTGCCACCTTGGTCTTGGGTTTCTTCCAAGCTTTCCATATACACATACGTATTCTCCGTCTTAACCACTCATCTGTGTCAAGAAGAAAACGTTTCATTTCGGCAAGATGATAGTATCCAATCCATCCATGTATGTATTCTTTCAGTTTCTGTTTCCTCTTCATGTATCCCCATCCGTTGCTACGATTCGTCAGTTCTTTAAGTCTTGATTTAATCTTAGATTTGGATTTCGGATGCACTGTGAGACGACATTTGCCTTTCGTTACATAAAAGGAATACCCGAGATACTTCACTCCTTGGACATATGACACTACAGTCTTTTCCTTGTTGACTTTGAGATATAGAGTTCCCTCTATAAATCGGGTTATGGACTCCCTGACTCTTCTTGCCGCCCTTTTGGATTTGCAGAATATCATTGAGTCATCGGCATAGCGCACAAAAGGAAGTCCTCTGCGTTCGAGTTCCTTGTCCAGTTCATTGAGCATAATATTACTTAACAATGGACTTAGTGGTCCTCCTTGGGGAGTTCCTTCCTCGCTCGTTTCAAACAAACCTTTGTTCATTACACCGCTTCGGAGGTACTTGTGTATTAGACTGACAACTCTGCCGTCTTTAATAGTACGGCTGAGGATTTCTATGAGTTTGCTGTGATTCACGGTATCAAAGAAGCACTCGAGGTCAAGGTCTACTACGTATGTGTAGCCTGTATTGATTATCTCTTGAGCTCCTCTTACCGCGTCATGACAGCCTCTCCTCGGACGGAAGCCGTAACTTCTCCTGGAGAATTGACGCTCATAGATAGGGCTAAGAACTTGGTTAATGGCTTGTTGCACCAAGCGGTCTACCACCGTGGGGATTCCTAATAGACGCATCTTGCCATTGTCCTTGGGGATTTCTACCCTTTTGACGGGGTTCGGACGGTAAGAACCGTCCATCAAGGAACGGATGAGCGCATTTTTGTTGGCTAGTAGCCATGAAAACAATTGTTCACATGACATATTGTCGATACCGCCACAGCCCTTGTTTCCAATCACTGCCTTATAGGCTCGATTAAGATTGGAAGGACTCAGGATTTGCTCGAAAAGGTGTTCCTTGTCGAATGGTACTTCCACGATGTTGTCTTCACATATCCACATGAAAGTCTGCACTCCCTCATACCATTCGGTTTCCGACCTATCTCTTTGAGGGCAGTCATTAACTTCGGATAATGTTTTCTGCATTCGTTCTTTCATTAGGTATGTTTCTATTACTATCGTTTAATTATTAGGTTCAGTCCTTCACAAACTTATCGACACGTTTGCTACTATGACATCTGCTGACTTCTCACGGCAAGCTTTACTCCATACATTTCGTAAAAAAAAAACTAATCTGTATGTCCGTGAGACCTCCTCGGATAAGGGTATTAACTTTCCATCTTATGTCTGCTTCATCTACATTAACCGTTCCGAATAGCTATAGGGCTTTGGTTTGGACAGCAACCTTGCCCACGGTTTTTATGCCTTATATGAAGTTTCTGTTCGTCAGACCAGATGTTTGCCGCCAGCTTCTTTCAGATTCCACCTCACGATGGACACCCTTGCTATTGACTGTATGATTCCCGCTATTAGGGCTCATTAGGGACTTGCACCCGTTAGCTAATACTCATGCCGAGCATACTGTCCCCTTTTAGACGGACGCCAGCAAGCGCCCGTCTAAAAAAGAGTCCACAAATTTAACGATTATTATTTGCATATTGTCATGGGAAGGAGGTTTTCGTAATCCGTTCTTCCCTTTTTAAATTCTCTGAGCAGCCTGCAGAAGTAATCCCTGAAGGAGACTCCTGCCTGTTTGCAGGTTTCTATAAAGGTATTATAGATTGCAGAGTTCTGTATTCCTTTCACGCTTCCGAAGAACAGGCTTTTCTTTATTTGGACAGTGATTGGTCTTATTGCCCTTTCCACAGCCATATTGTCGATGAAGAATTCTCCATTGTTTCTGTAGGAGAAGATCTAATTTCAGAAGTTAAAGGTCATATCAAGATAATTCTGATTTATAGTGTTTGTCTGTGGATTTATTATGTCCTTGCAATAATTGTCTTTATCACCTAGGGCGTATGCCGCCACACTGCCGAGAGAAAGATGGTATTCTGAAGGTAGTTTATTTTCTGTTTCTTCATAATATTCAGGATGCTGTGCTAAATGTCCCGCTATAAGGGAAATGTTTATGCCGGATAGAAGATAGGGACTGTGAGTTGTAATGACATGACTTACTGTGTTATTGCATTTTTTCATACTACATATTATATGTCTCAATACTGCAAGCTGTTCTGAGGGAGATAGGTTCTGTTCAGGCTCCTCTACTATGTATGAATCGAACATATTTTCATTGATACAATAGTCCATTGTCATAACCATAGGCAATAGGGATTGCAAGCCGGAAGAACATTCACTTAAAGGAAGTGTTTTGATGTCGTCTTCCTGTGGTATAATTATGCCTTCTTTCTTTTTTTCATATAAATATGCTACATCTTCCATTTCAGGCAATGAATATACACGGAACTGCTTTCTGGCTCTCTCGAAATAATTTATGAATCTGATAAATTCAGGATCGAAAGAAATCTGCGAGTCTATCATGGTTGACAGGGCACTGGAGAATGTGGCTGCGATATTTCGTCCTGTCGGTATATACAGCGAAGATGCACAGTAGCTTTTGATAAAAGGCAAATTCTTGTCCAGAAATTTCTCCAGCAAATCTTCGGTTAAGAGTTCCTGACTAAGCAGCAGACTGCATATTTTGCCGGATATTTTATCTCCGTAGTATGACAGCAGCCTGTCTCTTCCAATGATTTCCCTATGCTTGAAGCTGAAACGACTGTCCTGATATGTGATGAAAATGTCATTACAGCTGTATTCGATATAGGTGTTTTTGTTGAAATACTCTGATATTCCGTATTCTAGAAACAGAACTTCAACTGTGTCGTTATCCTCTAATATTGATACATACCAGTAGTAATCCTGGAATATGCATAATAATTTTGCAATGGTACTCTTGCCGGTTCCTTGTCCTCCTGTGAGAACAAGGAATGGTTTAAGTTCTATTGTTGCGTCCTTAACAGGACCGAAATTCTTTATCTTAAGGTAGTTCATATTTAATGTAAATACTGACTTAAATAAGTCTTTTTACAGATTTCAATACCCCTTCATAATCGGAAATCATTTCCTCAATATACCATTCGACTTTTTCATCATCAAAATGATGTTCATCAAGAATATTTTTCAAGCTCGCTATTACTGCATTGCATATAGACTCGGTTTCATTAAAATTATAACGGTCTTTATAGTTTCTTGCTTCCTGAAGCCATTTGTCGCTAATCATTATTAAGCAATTGATGTCTTTGATACATGATTCTATTTCACTGCAAATCTGCTCTGGAGAGTTGACAGGACAGTAGGGCAGAAGTTCCGCATCTTGAACAAAACTGTTAAACTCTTCTACCGTCTGGCTGTGCCATTTGTCTTTATATCCGTTTTCTATAGCCAGATTGTTTATCTTGCGTCTTGATTCTTCTATTATCGTATCATCGAATATGAAATAATCATTCGGGTCTATACTTATTTCCATTCCTAGCAGTTCTCTGGAATGTGAGGACTTACGGCGTAATTCAGTTCCGCTAAGATTTTTTGAGCTTTTATAGTCCAATCTTAATTCAACCAATAAGAGTCTTTTACTTACCCTTCTGTTGTTTTGATAGTTGCATATACCTATGGCTGCGTCCATCGTATTATTAGGAGAACCTGACTTTGCAGCTCTTTCGTATGTGTCAAGGTCTATACATACAATCTTGTCGTTGAATCCGCCTGACTTGTAGTCACGTATGCTGACTTCATTGAGCTTTAAGCCATAACCTTTACTGCAGGCACTATGTGACAACAGTATGGCATTGTCGAAAACGGTATTACTCTCCATATTCCTTTATTCTTGACAATGCGATATTGAACGATCGGAATATATCGGATATATCCGTTCCTAATGGTTTGTAGGAATATTGCCATGAATCGTTTTCTTTCACTGCTAGATAGAAGTTGATCTTGTCTTCCACTTCTTCTTTCTTTGCTATGGATGATATGGCTGAAACCATGTCCGGGTTATGGCTGGCAATCATGATATTTACACCCAGTTTCTTATGGATTGTTACCAACACACGGGCAAATTCCACTATCCACTGTGGATGCAGATGGGCTTCAGGCTCGTCTATCAGCAAGAGCGTTTCGCTGTCAAGATATCCGTTCTGCAACAGTAACAACAGATAGGCAAAGGCGTTCAGACCGGTTGCTGCCTTTTCTAAGGTAATATCCAGTCCGTCCCTGCGGACATATCTTATTTCCTTATTCTGGAATATGTTTTCCTTAATTGAGAATGTTCCGTCTATTACTTTTTTTATGTAGAAAATGATTCTCTGCTCCTCGGAAGTAGGCTTCCTGCTCTCGTTTATCATCATATCCTGCAAAGATGTCCACGAAATGCTCCGTATGTCCTTATGCCCCAATGCCATAGGGGTGTCTATGTATATGGCCTTCTTGAGATTATATGGATAATTAAAAGTGTCTCCTTTCAATATGTCATTTCCTGATTCGGACAGCTGTAGGGATGGAATGTCTTTTCTTGATTCATTATATTTCCTGCAAATAAAATCGAACAACTCCCTTTGGGGATGAACAAGTTTAATATTCTTTGAAATATCAGACATTGATTTTATTCCCGATATGTATTTTCTGTAGAAAGCGGTTATCGCATCTTCGTTTTCTTCATCATTTGAAGAATAGGGTAAATTAAGAAAAGAGAAAACACGTTCCTTCTCACTTCGCGGTATATCTTTATTTCCGTTCCATATCAAAAGATCTGTATAGTATCTTCGCAGGATTTTCGTGTATATATCCGTGAATCTGTCTATGCTTAAATCCTCTTTACGCAAATCATCTAACCTTAACAACGGTTCAGAATGGATATCAGTAATGGATGTTCTTTTTAAGTCAAGCAAGTTGTAATAAAAACGGCTGATAAAATCATCAGTAACCAATTTATCAAACTGATTGATTGTATTTACAAGGTAATAAAGCCACCGTGAAAGCGTACTTTTGCCGCATCCGTTAGGACCTGCAAGAACAGTGATACCGTCGAGTCTTAACCGGGCTTTATTTATTGCCTGATAGTTGTCTAAACTGTATATATAGCTTTGATGATTATTCATTATGATATGCTATTGATATTTAATGGAAATACATAGATTGGTATGACCTGATTAAAAACATTCAGAACAGACTTTTCAATTGCTCTATATCAGCTTTATACTGTTGCTCTGACAAATATTTCAGAACTTTTTTGAGAGTCTTGATCTCGTAATTCTCCTTAATAGCTTCAAACAATTCCTTAAACCTTCTGTCATCGTTTGATGTTACTGATTTTGAGACTTTAGTAAAATCTTTTAGCTTTGAAGGTAAATCATAAATTTCAGGATTGACTTTCTGCTCCGTTGCACAATCTAAAATGAATTTATCTATTGCAGGTTTTACAGTTATAAGATATTGATGTACTGATTTATGTTTCATGACTGTCAGATGTTTGGTTTCGGCAACAGTATTACAATCCTTTATATAACCTAATTCAACTTTATCCTTGTCTATTATACCAATTGCAAACTTATCTGCAAATTTATTTTTAAGTAAACCTACAACCTTTGTACAACTATGCTGGTGGTTTACACCTGCCTTTACCAGATATTCTATCAAGTTTGTATCAACATAACACTCCGGCATTATGTACGGCTTTCTGTCTTTCATAAAATTAAAGGTATAATTCAAAATTGAAAAAGATATCTACACCATTACCATACATTTCTTTTATTTCTGAATCCTTCAACTGTCTGACTGAATATGTAGAAGTCGTTTTATCTGTACAGTGAGTGAAAAATACATTTAAACCTTTGGGAGCTTGTTTTATCAGTTCGTCTAATATGTACGGACTGTGAGTGGCAATAAATAATGTATCGTTATGTTTTTTTATTGCTTCGACCAACCATTTTATGAACTGACATTGGGTGGGGGGGAATAAATTGTTCTCCGGTTCTTCCAAATAGATGTCGCTATGATCTGTTTTAAAATAGTTTTCATAGACTGTCATAAACTTGTTGGCTTCATCAACATCGGAAAATCCATAATCATAACCGCCAACTTTAAATGTCACTAAATTATCATCTGTCTTATCTTTCCTGTATAAAGAGCCGTATATCAAGGATAGAAGATTCTTTCGCTCTTCTGCCTGTTCATACGAAATCTTTACGTTATTGTCGCCATACTGTCCGTTGGTTATATAATCAAGGTGAACATACATCGGTAATAATGACTGGATGCCGCTTGAACCTTCCTTAAGCTTTAAAGGCCTGCCGTTTACAAGAACTATTTTGTCTGAATTGGAGGCACTGTCGTAAACATATGAAATTCCTAAATTCAATAGGTTATTCTCTATTTTCAAGAACTTACGGGCCTTGTCCCAGTTTGCCATGAACTCAACCATGTTCTTGTCAAGCGGGATAGAGCTCCAAACCGGAATTGACGCCACAAGATTCCTGTCGGCAGGAATATATGTTACTTTGGGACGTTTATATTTCCAGCGGGAAGACTTCCATTTCATTGTAAACTTTTTAACGGAATGGTCATAAAGGAACTTTAAATGGCCGGTCTCATACTCGATGTAGGTATTATCTTGTATATAGTTTGATATATCGTAATATCCTGCCATAGAATCAATGAATGATGTTCCTTCCTCAAATTCTTTAGTACTTTGAGACAGTTCTATTCTTTTTTCAACATACGAACAATAACATGCTACTTTAAGAATACAACTCTTGCCGGAACTTTGCAAACCGGTTATAATATTTATTTGACCTAATTCAAGCATCGCATCTTGTATAGGGCCAAATTTTCTTATTATTAAGCGTTTCATTGTCAACTAAATGTGTTTCGTGTTTTAGTCCTTACCATAGCCATAGCCGTAGCCATAGCCGTACTTCTTGCCATAGCCGTATTTGCCGTACTTGCCATATTTACCATAGCCGTAGTAGTAGCCGTTGCGGCGTTTGTCCATATCTATACCGTTGATAATGGTGCAGAGGTTAGGAAGTTTGTTTTCTGACTTAAGCTCGTTGATAAGGGCATAATCACTCTTGTGGGTATAGTCGGCACGGCATACATAGATGCTGACGTCTGCTACACGCGAAATGAGCTGGGTGTCAGTCACTATACCGATAGGGGCTGTGTCAAGAATTACATAATCGAAATTTTGCTTCAATATTTCCATTGCCTTGTCAAGTGTGTCGCGTGCCACTAACTCTGTAGGGTTAGGAGGTACCGTTCCGCCGGGAAGGATGTAGAGGTTGTCGCATACATCGCTCTTCTGGCATAATGACATCAAGTCGGTATCGGAAGGGGATGCCAGATAGTGGGTGATTCCCTGTATCCTGCTTGAGATATTGAACACACGGTTCAAGCCCGGCTTACGGATATCCATTCCTACAATAACTGTCTTCTTGCCCATAAAGGCAAATGATGTAGCAAGATTACCTGCTATAAAACTCTTGCCTTCACCGGGACCGGTAGATGTGATAAGAACAACTTTCTGATCTTCACGGAGCATATATTGTACATTGGTACGAACGCTGCGGAACACTTCTTCCATTAGGTCATTACGGTTTTCGCGGATTACGATTGCTCCCTCGCTGCGTAGAGGTGTCTCGGGAACATCGCCTACAATTGTTATGTCAGTAATCTTTTCAACATCGGCACGGCCTTCAATCTTGAAACGGAGCATACGGATGAGCCACAAACAGCCTACAGGAATTGCTATTCCAAGCACAAAAGCTATCATGTATATCTGCTTGGATTTCGGTCCTGTCTGACCACCATATAACGGTTCTTCAATAATACGTCCGTTATTTGCCACTGATGCAAGTGTGATGGCATTTTCCTCACGTTTCTGGAGTAGCATAAGGTAAAGGTTTGCCTTAATTTCCTGTTGGCGTGAGATACTGATAAGTTCCTTTTCCTGGATAGGGGCGTTGCTGATACGTGACTCGTATTTCCCTGCCTCAATATCAAGGTTACTACGTGTGATAAGAAGTCCTTTATGTACGCTTTCCACTGTGGTAAGGACGCTGTTACGTGTAGCAGCCAGAGAGATATCAAGATTTGCGACTGCAGGGTTTTCTTCGCTTGATGTACGAAGAAGACGTTTGCGCTCTATCAACATTTCGTTATACTGGGTAATAACTGTTGTAAGTGTTGCATCGGTAATTCCTACATTGGCAGGAATTACTTCGTAACGGTTTGCCGGATTGTCAATATACTGGCGGAGGAATTCCACAAGACGAAGCTGTGTGGCGTTCTCGGCACGACGTGCATTATATTCATTGCTTCCTTGAAGTGCAATTTGTGCATCACTGCTTATATCGGTAAGTCCGGCTTTCTGCTTATATTCTGCTAGTTCCTTTTCTGTTGTACCAAGTTCCTTATTGATAATCTCGATACGGGCATTGATGAATTCTGCTGTACGGCTTGCCACTTCGTTCTTATCGTCGTTGGCATCGCTGTTATACAGGCTTACAAGGGTATTAATAAAGTCGATTCCACGACTGACATTTACATCAGAATAGCTAAGGGCTATGATTGATGTTGTCTTGCTGGTTGGTTCAGCTGTAAGTCGTGATTTAAATCCGGCAGCTGTAGCAGTAGGTGAGGCGATGACTGCCTCTATTGTACGCGGTTCCTTAACAATGGCTGTTGCTGTATCCATTGGAGCTGTAAAGCTTACAGTTCCGGCAGGAGTAATCAATAATGCAGGCATACGGTCGAAAGAACGTGTCTCTTCCATTTCCTCGCCATTATAGCGATAAAGTGCCTTTACACTGAATGTACTGTCAGGAGTGAGACTTATGCTGAGACGCATTGCTCCCTGAAGGCGGTCGGCTTCTTCTGGCGCCATCCATACCTTTACAGGACTATTCTTATAAAGTGTGCGAGGATAGCCGAATGTCTGCTTTTCGCTATAGTTAATATTCAGACTAAGGGTATTGACTACCTTCTTTATCAGTGTGCGTGACTGGATAATCTCAACCTCATTGTCGAAATTGCTTGCCATTGACATCATTCCCAAATCCTGCATGGCTGCGAATGTGGATGCGGCACTGCTGTTCTTGGTCTTGTCGCCCTGTTTGATAAGGACTGTGGCATTAACATTATATACAGGGGACTGATAGCGGAGATAGATATATGCACCTATCATACATACAACTAAAAATGCTACTATGTATGGCCAGTGTATGAGATATTCCATTATAAGGGCTTGCCAGTTGACTGGTTTTTCGTTTTCTTCTTCGAAGTAGTTATTTTGATTCTCCATGTAATTTAATTAAGAGTTAAGAATTAATAATTAAAAATTAGGGGACGAGTTGACAAGTTGACGAGGTTGCCGTGCGGATGGAAGCTGCGAGCGGCAAAGCCAAACCTTGTTAACTGGTAACTGATACCTTGTTCCCTTGTTTATTTGCTGAGGGCGATGACTAGGGTAGTGACTGATGTAACCAAGCTGAGGAGTGTTATCCACATTGAGGCGTTGGTGCTGAATGTGTTGCTGCGTACCTTGGCTTTGGTTGGTTTCACATAGATGACATCGTTTTGCTGTATATAGAAATAAGGTGAATTGGCTACGTCGGCACGTGTGAGGTCTAATGTATAGACTTGACGCTTGCCGGTGGCATCTTCACGCATGAGCTGTACATTGTCGCGTACGGAAAAGAGTGTCATGTCGCCTGCAAGGGCAAGGGCTTCATAGACAGTCATCTTTTCGTTGGTGGTACTGTATGTACCGGGATGTCCAACTTCGCCAAGGACACTGAATTTATAGTTTGATGTGCTTACTGTTACGTTCGGAACTTCTTTTAGGTATGGTTTCAGAAGTTCACGGAAATGGGCTTCACATTCACGGGTTGTCATTCCTGTTACCTTTATCATACCCAGAACAGGGAAGTCTATATAGCCATCGTTATCTACAAGGTAGCTTGTAAGATTTGTATTCTGCAGTCCGGCTGTATTACCACTTGTAAATTCCTTACTCTGTCCAAACTTACGGATAAAAGGTGCAGAAGCCTCCGGATTAGTAGTACTGACAATGATTGTCAGCTCATCCTTAGGCATGATACGGAAATCGTAAAGCTGGGGTTTTGAAATTTCATTGAATACTTCTGAGTCCTGCATGTAGAGGGCGCTCTTGTAAGACGAACATGATGTAACGCCCATTAAGGCTGCCATGATGGCGCAGCCAAGGAATGTTTTCCTTAAACGCATGATGTATAAGTTTTTAAGTTTTTAAGTTTGTTTTTTTTAGTTGACTAGGGGACTAGTTGACAAGTTGACGAGGCTTTCGTTTACTAGGCTTCAGTTGACTAGGTTGCCTTGTAACTTGTCTTTCTGGTACGCTTCGCGGCTCCCTGTCACATCCGTATTTCCACTGAAAAGCGGATGCCAGAGAGTCCGTCTGACTATAATTGCGCACAAAATTACAAAAAACCTTATGTTGTAACAAAAAAAAGAGGAAAAAGACTGTAAATCCGCACAAAAAGCCTTGATTTATTACAGAATTTATTCATTTTTCCTGCTAATTTCCTTTATACAGTGGTTAAGGAGCCTGATATACTTGCGGAGTCTTGCTATATCGGACTTGCTGAGACGGTTCTCGCGGCTGCGGAAATAAAGTACTTGGGTGATTAACTCGATGAACATGCACATGGTTTCTACTGGCAAAATTTTTTTTCATAAGAAATAATTTTAAATTGTTAATAATGTTATTGATTAAAGTGTTTTTCTTTGATTTTGTCATACGAAAACTTGTTTTACATTGCAAAAGTATAAAAAATATTCGATTTTAAATATTTATAAGGATGGTTAAATTAATAAATTATTAAACCGTCAAATGCGGACAGAATATATCTGCAACGGATAATATATAGCAAAAATGTGTTGTTTTTAACATTTGGAGTTGATTTTAAGATAGTGTATTTTTGTCAGAGAAACAACAATACAAGATAGAAACCGGGGAGGCGGGGACTATTATTATAAATCGACTAAAACGGAAAGAAATGAAAATTACTGAATTTTCAAGCCTCTACAGCAAAGAGGCTAGCGCAGTAATCGATGCAAGCGAGTGGGTGGATGCCATACGTAACGGTAAGTACAAATCATTGGTGGAGCAGATCCGTGCCCTGGTGAATGAGGGCAGGAAGGATGAAACTTCGGGACTGAAACTGAAGCTGCCTGCAGTGGTTTATGGGGGAGTGTGCCGCATGGGGCGTTTCTTCAAGGACACGACGGAAAGGACCGGTTGGGCGATGTTCGACATCGACAATATGCTTCCGGAACAGTTGAAGGCGGCTCGGGAACTGCTGGAGGTGTTTCCGTGGGTGGTCATCCTGCATGTGACTTCTTCGGGCAGGGGACTGAGGATAGTGGTGAACATAGGTGTGGTGCATATAGATGTGTATCGTAATGCATACGAGTGTGTGGCAGCCCGTCTGAAGGAACTCACCGGCATGGAGCTGGATATGGCATGCAGGGATTTTGCCCGTGCCAGCCTTGCTTCGTATGATCCGGATATCTATTTCAATCCTGACGCTACGGTGTTCGACTATGACGGGGATTATAATCCATTTAGCTATGTTCCTGCGAGCGGTCCTGACACTTCGGAGGATTTCCGTGTTCTGAACAATCCCGTAACTCAGGCTTTGTCGCTTGGATATGAGACGGAAATGGATAGTTCCTCAGCTCCCGATGTGACTAAGATAATGGAGCGCTTCTTCGCCAAATATACCTACGTGCGTGGCAGCCGTCACAGCACAATGCTCTTCCTGGGAAAATATCTCCGCTGGCACAAGGTACAGTCATGGCAACTTGACGAAGCGATATACTTGGCGTGCAGTCGCGGGGTAGAGTCCGGCATCACGGCAAAGGAGATAACGAACGCTGTAAAATGGGGCTACGAGAACGGTGAAGAAGGAGTTCAAATACAGACAAACAGTGCTCACAATGCTCAAAATGCTCCTATGAAACCATTTCAGAGTGCACAAACGAAACAAAATGCGGATAATGAGGAATTTATGGATAACGATAAGGATGAAGGGGAGCTGATAGACGAATTCTGTCCGGCATTACCCGACGAGATTTACGACCATCTTCCGGAAGACCTTAGCGAGCTGCTCGTTATAGCCAAAGACAAGAGGGAGAGGGATACAATCCTGCTGTCGTCCATCAGCGTCCTGAGCAGCTTGTTCCCGGCAGCAAGGACAATCTACGGCAACCGTAAATATTCGCCACATCTCTACACTTGCTTTGTAGCCGAAGCCGGAGCAGGAAAAGGAGCTGCCATGTACGCCACAGAACTTGCCATAAAGGTAAACGAGGAATTTGCCAACATCTATCACGCTGCGAAGAGGGAGTTCGAGAAGAAGATGCAGATATGGGAACTGGAGCAGAAAAGGGCCATAAAGGAAAACAGGACAGCCAACATAGAGCTGAAACCTGTGGAACCTCCCTACCAGGCATTCCTGCTGCATGCCAACATATCGAAGAGCCAGCTGATCAGAGATATGATGGTGGCCAAGGACGACGGCAATATCATGATACTGGCCGAGATAGACATGATGTGCGAAGCCCTGAACACCGATTATGCACGACATGCACCCGAGCTGCGTATGATATTCGCTCACGAGGGCATAGGTCTGCGTTTCAGGACAGACAAGGAGCCTATCGAAGTGAAAGAACCCCGACTGGCAATACTGATGAGCGGTACTCCCGAGCAGTTCGTCCGGTTCTTCAAGTCGCTCGAGGACGGTATGTACAGCCGATTCCTATTCTATATGATGGGAACCGACAACAGATGGAAGTCGCAGTCGCCACTCGACGGAAACGGAAACATCGACGCTAAAGAACTGTTCGGCAAACTGGGCGAGAAGCTGAAAGTCAATTTCTTCAACACCCGTGGCAAAGAGATATTTATACATTTCACCCGTGAGCAATGGGACATACACAGCGAGACCTTCGATGCCGAGCTGGGTATAGCCACAGCCGAAGACAGTCCGCATTCGGCAGGTATAGTGAAGAGGTCCGGTCTCATCATGATAAGGATAGCCATGGTGTTGAGCTGCATGAGAATAATGGAAGCCGGGTGGCAGGTAAACGAATATACATGCTCGGACGAAGACTTCGACACGGCCATGAAGATAGTACTCACCAGCCTGAAGCATTCCGCCAATATCTCCACCATGCTGATGAATACAGCCGCAAGAAAGAAGCTGACCAATTACTACAAGCTTCTTCCGGTGTTGGAGAAGATGCCTGACATATTCCGTTACAGCGAGTTCCGCGACGAAGCCCTGAAGTGTGGATCCAATGTCTCCGCTGCCAGACGAGCACTTGAAAAATATCTCGCAAGCGGCCTGATAATAAGGGTTGAGACAGGCTTCAAGAAGACAGGTAAGCTGAAAAAAATGTTCAAACGGACAAAGTGAGCACAATGAGCACAAAATATAACTCACGCAACAGGAAATCCCCCTTGAAAAGTCCGCTTTCAAGCGTGCGCACGTTCGGTCTCAAGCGTGCGTCCATTCGATCTTAAACGTGCGCACGCTTTACCTTAAATGTGCGCACGTTTTTTCCGGAACACAAGAAAGGAAAAATCCGCACAATGGCGGTCATACCGCCGATATTGTTCTTTCACAGTTTGGTTATCTGCCTGATTTTTAGTAACTTTACGTAAAATCAAAAACAAAAGGCATATGATCAACGGACAGAAAGAGCAGGCAGAACAGGAATTCCGTCTGCGTACATACAAGAAGAATGAGCTGGCAATGATGTATTTTCCCGACGTGTCGAAAGCGGCTGCCTCGAGGAATTTCCGAAGATGGATAAGGAATTGCCCTCCGATGATGAAGGAGCTGGATGAAATGGGATACGACAAGAACCGCCAGTATCTGCTGAAAGCGGAGGTGGCGGTGATAGTGAAGCATTTGGGGGAACCGTTCTGATAAGTTACTAGGCATCAGTTACAAGGGGACGAGGTTCTCCATCCGGATGGCGACCTGGTCAACTTGTTAACTAGTAACTAGTCAACTCGTCCCTCGTCACAATTCCATTTTCAATTCTTCATACAAATCTACAGGGCCCAAATGCCAATATTTGGTACTTTCTGTCGATAATTTTTTGTAGAGATTTGAGCTGTAGATACGGTTCAGACACTCTTGAAGCGTGAAACCGTAGTCATCATGCAGGTATTCCACCAGCCAGCTTATTTTCCCGGGCAAAAGCAGGTGAAGATTGCTTTGGTTTATCTGGAACATATCGTTATACTATTTTAATTGCTTCTATAAAATTCAAGGCTTTCAGCGCTTTTTCTGTATGAAAAAGATACTGATCAACCAATTTGTATGTCTTAAGTTCACGGATAAGCGTTTCAATACTGATAACACCGGATTCATACAGACTAAATTGAATATAAACCTTATCATTGGCCACCGGTCCATAAACTATGTCATAGTCGTGTGTAAAGCCTTTTTGTGTTCTGTTCGCCAAAACAAACTCTGTCCAATCCTTTCCAGGTTCAGTGAAAATCAGGCTTTTGAACTCCGATATTTTTGTTTCGTCAAACTCATATATATTCACATATCCACAGTCGGAGTGTTTCTCAAGCATACGCCTTTCCGCCCATTCTTTGGATTGTTTTTCCGAAGTAGTGGTATAAAAACCCTCGCCGTAGTCAAGTTTACGGTTAGGACGGAGTATCATAGGGTGCTCCACTACCTCTAAACTACCGTGATATACCTTCATTCTTCCTTATTCTTTCTTATTTGTATAAATTCGTCTATCTCATCAATTAACCAATCGCGACCTTGGGTGTGAAGCGGTTCAAAGCACTTACTCAAATAATCGGTCACGCCATACCTGGAAAACAGATCAAGAACTTCCTTACCACTCATACCTTTGTCTGCCCCATATTCTTCAATGCAGAATGCAATGAATAAGGCTATGTCTTTTTCTTTCTTGTTCATTTTAATACAAAACCCCTTAACTTTTTAGAATTTCATCAATGTGACAAAAATAAACATTATAACACAGAAAAACAAACGTAATGAGATACTTTAGCTTGGGGAAATACCTCAAAACTTCTTCAGTTCCAGGCGGGCATAGTCTGACTGGGAGTTTATTCCGTAGTGACGGAGGCCTTCGACGGGGGATACTAGTTGACGAGTTGTCACCTTTTATTAATAGCATTCTCTTGCGATAACGAACGCCTATAAGATGTCTTTTCATTCTGAAAACCGATATATTTTTGTGGAATGGTAAATTTAGGTGATTTATAGTTTAAAAATACAAGAACTTATAAACTAACTTATAAACTAAAAAACTTATAATTTGGTTATATCGGGAATAAAAATTACTTTTGTGGAAAGAGTATTTGTAAAAAACGAAAATGTATGCGTTTGAGCAGAAAGGAAATAGAAACAATACTGAAAGTTGCGGACGAGATATACGGCAAGGGTGTGAAAGTATATCTCTTCGGGTCACGCACCGATGAGAGTAAACGTGGTGGTGACATAGACCTTCTGTTGCGAACCCCTCAAAGCGATGGAGGCATACTGAAAAGAATACGAATGGTAGCGAGGCTGAAAGAACTGCTTGGAGATCAAAAAATAGACATTATCGGTGATCACGAGACATCCGTAGTAGCACGTGAGGCTTTATCAAAAGGTATATTACTGCAATGACAGAAAGAGAAAAAGAAATAAGAGAGCGTATAACACGCGAATTTGAAGTATGCGACAGACATATAATCCGAATTAAGGAAGCATTGGACGAACTGTCTGCAATACTTCCCATACAGTGTGACAAGTATCAGACATTGACCTCTGACGAAGTCCGTTGTCTGGACCAGTTTATATTCCGCTTCTCAAAACTGCAGGACGCAATGGGAGCCAAACTTTTCCGTTATATTTTGGAGCATCTGAATGAAGACATAAGTTCATTACCTATGCGTGATATACTGAACCGGCTGGAAAGATACAACATCATTCCTTCAGTTTCAGAATGGATATATGTCCGTGAACTCAGAAACGAGATTGCTCATGACTACCCTATAGACGATCAGGAAGTGGTACAGGCAATAAACGAATTGATAAACAAGACAGATATACTGCTGGAAATATACAAAGAACTCAAGAAAAGGTTTTATAGCGAGGAATATACTGGATACTAAGAGACTAGGAGACGAGTTGACAAGGTTCCCCATTCGGATGGCAGCCTTGTCAACTCGTCAACTTGTAACTTTTATATCCTGATATAGACGATGTTTTGCATGATTGCTTTGATTATAACACAGAAAAACAAACGTAATGAGATACTTTAGCTTGGGGAAATACCTCAAAACTTTCTCAATTCAAGACGGGCATAATCTGACAGGAGTGTCATGGTCTTGCCGTCGCAGTGGATGATTTGGAACTTTGTTTCCGACTGGGAGTTTATTCCGTAGTGACGGAGGCCTTCGACGGGGGCGTTCTCGCCATTATCACTGGTATTCCATCTTACCTTGAAATCGCTGAGTACAAGGACTGTTTCATCTTCTTCATATCCTGTGCGGGAGATGTATGCTCCGTATCCGTTGCTGCCATTACGCTCGGATACCTCAGTAACAAGGCGGGTGATGCTGTAATACAGGTTTTGGCATTCTACAGTCTCGTCTGTGGAAAGGACGGTAAATCTCTCCAGCTTCCAGAAGCCTTCTACATCTGAGCGGATAGGGGCTTTCTCGCAGGAGATAAGCTGAAGGCATAAGAACAAAAGAGTTAACAAGATACTAGTTGACGAGTTGATCAGGTTATTTATTGATAGTTGTTTCATAATGAGTCGTTTTTTTAGTTGATTAGATACTAGTTGACAAGTTGACGAGTTGACTAGGCCGCCATCCGTATGGAACCAAAGGTCGGTGAAGCCAAACCTTGTCAACTTGTAACTGAAGCCTTGTCACCTAATAAGAAGCCTTATTACCTTTTAATTCTAAATTGAACTCCGACTGTTCCTCCCACAGAGTTTCCTATATAATCGCCGTTATCTACTCCTAATGCAGCTTTGAAGCTCCAGTGTTTCAGTTTGAGAGGGGAGTATCGGACTTCGGCCATTCCGCTGAACTGATGTTTCACTTCATCGAAAGGACCGGCATATGTTCCCCAGTGACGGGCAAAGGAAGCCAGGAGTCTCCAGTTCCATTCTTCGGTAGGCTCGCCCTGGAATCCGAAATGATGGGCTTTCATACGGTTGCTGCGGAATGTTATGCTGTGATCCTTGTTATATGAAGGACCGGGCAGGAGAGGGGAACCCATTCCCTGGCCGTAGTATTGCCATGATTGATATATATAATGATTGAAATATGAGTCACAGCCGCTCATCTGAAGATCACTGAATGATCCGGCAAATCCGTCATAAAGCAACGGGCCTGTCTGATCTTTTGTGGATATTCCTTCCCATAGGATATTGCTTACCCATTTGTTTTTTGGAAGAGTGACGTCAAGACCTATCTGTACGTCTTTCCATCTGCCGTACTGCCATACCAATTGTGACTCATCTTCAAAATAATGATCGAGATACAGGCGGAATTTCCAGTCGCGGAAATAATAATTCAGGGCGAAATTCCAGCTTCCTAGCATATTGCCTTCTACATTTACTTGTTCGCCCCATGTGGTATCGCTGCCTCCTGATGAAGGGAAGAAGGCATTTATATAGTTACGGAATCCATCCGGCATATCAATTACAAGTTCACTGCTTCCGTCAGCAAGCTTGCGCATCTGGTCGCCACAGAACTGTGTTGCCATATGCAGACCGAATTCAAATTCCACAGGCAGTTTCTCCTTGTTTCCCAGACGGAACATCAGGGCCTTGCTGTGATATTTTATATCTCTTCCGTAGAGTGTACCGGAAGCCGCAAAATCTTCCTGCCACTTGCCGTCAAGGAAGGCTCCGTAGGCCAGATGGCCTTTCAATGCCAGCCAGTGACCGGTGAACGGGAGGCTGTAAAAGTCGCGTATCTCAGCACGCACCTGAGGTATGGGACGTGTGTTCATTCCCTCGGTCATCCATCCAGAAGTGAGGTCGGCGTTTTTTTCAAGGGGAGAGCTTATGCGTTCCTTGCTTCCTATGCTCAATCCGAGTATGCGCCATGATACATCGAAATATGCCTGCTGTACCCAGAATTTGGATACTGTACCGGCTCCGCCTGCAAGGTCAAGGCCTGCACCGATTTTCCATCCGCGACGGAAATATCTTTTCCAGTCGGCACCAGCACGCAGATAAAAACTGTTACTTTCAGCGCTTCCCATGCCATACTTGTTGGTAGAAAGCCAAAGGGGAGCATAATCGCCCCCCGAAAAAGTTGCTTCCGTTTCCACCCTTGCTGAGATGCTGTCGTTTGCAGCATGAGCACATAACGGGAGGAGGGAAAGTATGAGTGTGTATAGTTTCATGTAAGTTTTTAAGTTTTTAAATTGACTAGATACTAGTTGACTAGTTGACAAGGTTGCCATCCGGACGAGGAGCCTTGTTAACTTGTAACTGAGACCTCGTCACTTTATTGAATTCTTCCTCTTATTAATAATCCTGTTAAACCACAGATTCAACAATGTCCACACTATGATATCAATGACGAACACTAGTGTGTTGTTCATGTGTCTTACAGCAATGAATGAAAATGCACAGAAACCTGCTGACATTGTCTGAATTGTAATAAGAGCACGTCTAGGAGTGAATCCCATATCAAGGAATTTATGATGGATATGATTCTTGTCCGGCAAGAAAAGCGGATGTCCAAGACGGGCACGTTTCAATACAACTCTAATGACATCAAGACAAGGAACAAGAAGCATACTGAATGCCACTACTACAGGAGCGCCGTATGCCTGCATATCTTCGCCAGGTATGTACATACAGTATTTTATAACAAAGAAACTTATAATATATCCCAAACTAAGACTGCCGGTATCTCCCATAAATATCTTGCGTCCCCTGTCGGCATTACCGAATACATTATATGCAAAGAAAGGAATAATCACACCCACGCAGATAAAAGCAAGAATGGCGAAATTCCATAACTTATAGTGCATGAATATCACCCCAAATATTACAAGAGCCACCATACTAAGGCCGGAAGCAAGTCCGTCAATACCGTCGATAAGATTAATAGCATTGGTAATGAATACCACCAGAAGAACTGTGAACGGCATACCTATCCATGCAGGTATTTCAGTTATACCAAACACTCCGTAGAAATTATTTATATAAAGTCCGGCAATAGGGAAGAGTGATGCGGAAATAATCTGTACAAGGAATTTCTTGCGATAGCGAACGCCAATAAGATCATCACCTATACCTATGATATAAAGTAAGGTAAGACCTGCTATGAGGAAGAGAAATTCGCACGCCATTTTTGCAGTAAAAACCTCATATTCTATCTCATTCATCATTACTCTTAGAGCTGTAGTCACAGCAAAAGTAAAAACGATAACGGGAAAGAATGTTACTCCCCCCAGACGCGGAATAGGACGGTTATGTACCTTTCTAGCATCAGGCTGATCAAACAGCCTTTTTCTTAAAGAAATTATAAGAATGTTAGGAATTATAATCCTCCCCAGTACTATAGCAGCCAAGAAAGCCCCTATAAGAATATAAACATTCGCCATAAAATTTAAAATTTTGTTAAATCCACTTGTTTTTCATCTTGCTGTAGCAAGTGATTGCAAAAATATCGCATTTATCTGACAAAGCAAAATCTTTTATGCTTTAATTGAGCCACAGAACAGTTTTTTCATTCTGAAAACCAATATATTTTTGTGGAATGATAAATTTTAGGTGATTTATTATGCCGGACAACAGAAAACGACGGTTTATGTTGGTTATATCGGGAATTAGACTTACTTTTGTGGATAATTTTGGATAAAATACGGACTATCTTGCACATCTGAGTGAAGCGAAGGATGTGGGAGGTAGCCGCGAAGCGTACCCAAGGGAGAAGATAATCATGATAGAAAACATAAAGATAAACAACTTCAAGTCATTAGTCGGAATAGAGTTGGCAGACTGCAGACGATATAACCTGTTGTTAGGCCGTCCGAATGTAGGTAAAAGTAACATACTGGAAGCCCTGTCATTGTTCTCAGTACCTTATCTGGCATATTCAAAACGTGAAATGCGTGATCTGGTGAGATACAGTAACAGCATGAACGAGCTGTTTTTCAACGGGAACACATCAGAACCAATAAATGTAATTGCTGGAAATCACAGCTTACTCATTACCAATAATGACGGTATCAAATATACATGGGATTACTCTGACAGCGATAAGAAAGAGAATCTTGTCATCAATACCGGCAAGATAGTTACAAAGCGGAACAATGCCATATTGATGCCTGAATTCAAAAAATATGATTTCAAGAAACTGGACAAATTTTCTGTGTCAGACGTACCTTGTCTCATGCCAATAGGGGGGGAGAACATAATGCAAATCATACAGAATGACACTAATCTGACAAACGAAATCAGAGAGGTTGTTGCCGAATACGATTTGCAGCTTTTGTTTGATACGGCAACCAGGGAAATAAAATTCCAAAAACAGCTTAACGAGACAACTGTATTTTCCATACCGTTTTTCTCTGTATCGGACACATTGCAGCGTCTCATTTTCTACAAGGCGGCAATAAGCAGCAACAAAGGCTCTGTAATTATGCTTGAAGAGATTGAGGCCCATTCATACCCTCCGTTCATATCCAAAGTGACCGGTAGCATAACTGACGACAAGAGCAACCAATATTTCATCACTACACACAGCCCATATGTGGTAAACGATTTTCTGGAACTCAAGACCGATGAAGTGGCTGTGTATCTGACTGACTTACAGGAAGGCAAGACCATTATAAAACGTCTTACTGACGAGGAACTGAATGAAGTGTATAATGCCGGAATAGATTTGTTTTTCAACTACGAAATGTATATGAGATAAGATTATGAGTGACAATTTCATTATACCCTCTTCCCCGGCAGTGGAAGTCTTCATTCTGAATGCTGTAAAGGAATTAGGTGTTGATTTGGAAAAACATAATATGCCATCTGATTTTGAAAGCATGAAAAAGGAAACAAAGAAGATTGACGCTAAAAGTTCCGTAAAATACAGGAATCTGTTCAAGGCTTTGAAGAAAGCGTCAACTTTTCAGAAACTGGCTAGCATTGTAAGGTATTTGAAAGAAGAACAATATAAAGCAGATAAGCAGGTGTTGAGCGATATATTGGCAGAGTAATACTGACAAAATACGTTAATATTTACTTAAGGCTGAAGTGGAGAAATATAAAGCATTTGGGAGAACCGTTCTGACGGAACTCCCAAATGCTTTTTTTGTATATAAGACATATAACCGTGGGCAAGGTTGCAAAACAAACTTAATATCCTCCGGGAATCGCCTGTCCGCAATGCGGCAAGTATCTGGAATTCAATATTAAAGAAATACTGGACGGAAAGACAATAGAATGTCCTAATTGTCACTATAGACTTGTTATTGACCGCTCCAACTCCCGTCCAGCCTTCGAATCCTTGCAAAAGATTGAGAAAGCGAAGAGAGAACTTGAAGAACGGGGAAAGACCGGCAATAAATAAGAAAAACTATAACTTAGAAGAACGCACTAGTAAGCCTCGTCAACCATTTCCTGGTTCCTTGTCAACTAAAAAAAACTAATAATTTGGCAAAATCGTGAATAAAACTTACTTTTGTGGATACTAGTTAACGAGGTTTAGCTTCGCTGACCTTTGGTTATTAATTATTAATTTTTAATTCTTAATTGACTTACATGAAATACCCTATTGGAATACAAAGTTTCGACCAGATAATTGAGGACAATTATCTGTATATAGACAAGACGGATTTGCTTTACCGCCTGACACACGAAGGAAAAATTTATTTCCTGAGCCGTCCCCGCCGTTTCGGTAAGAGCCTATTGGTATCTACACTCAAGAACTATTACTTAGGCAGGAAAGAGCTGTTCAAGGGATTGAAAATAGACTCTCTGGAGAAGGACTGGAAGGTATATCCGGTGTTTCATATAGACTTCAACGGAGAAGATTTCACTCAAAAAGGGATATTGCAGAGACTGATAGACAGCTATATTTCCACATGGGAGCATGAGATGGGAGTAGTGACGGACACGGACATTCCTACAGGGTTCAGGTTTAAAAGAGTGCTCGAAGCCGCCCACAACATGACAGGACTGCGTGCCGTGGTACTGGTGGATGAATACGACAAGCCCATGCTGGACGTGATGGATGTTGACAAGAGTCTGGAAGAGGAACACCGCAACATCCTTAAAGGCTTCTACTCCGTGTTCAAGGGAGCCGACGAGCATCTTCAGTTCGTATTCCTTACGGGAGTGACCAAGTTCTCGCAGGTGAGCGTGTTCAGCGGGTTCAACCAGCCCGAGGATATCAGCATGGTCAGGGATTACGAAACCTTGTGCGGCATCACCACTGAGGAGATAGAGGCGTATTTCAATGAAGGCATCACGAAGATGGCCGAAGAATACGGTTGTACGTACGACGAGATGAAGAATAAGCTGAAGGCCTGTTATGACGGCTATCACTTCAGCAGCAGGATGACGGATGTGTATAATCCGTTCAGCATGCTCAACGCCATGAAATCCAAAGAGATGAACGACTACTGGTTCAAGAGCGGTACCCCTACATACCTGCTTCGCCTGCTGGCGCACTCGGACGAAAACATGGACGAGATAACAGGCAGGTATTATGCTCCGGAGGAGTTCATCGACTATAAGGCAACGGTGGAGCAACCGCTTCCGATGATATATCAGAGCGGTTATCTGACCATCAAGGATTTTGACATAAGGCGAAACAAGTTTCTGCTGGATTATCCGAACAATGAAGTAAGGAAAGGATTCCTTTCGCTCGTGGCGGCCGGGTATTTCAACACGCGCGAAAGTGTGAACTCATGGATTGACGATGCCGTATCGCAACTGGAGGAAGGAAGATTGGATGATTTCCGCGACGGCCTGACCTCCTTCCTGGCAAGCATACCATACACCATGCGCCGCAAGGAGAACGAGCGTGAGCGTGAACGCTACTTCCACTACACGTTCTATCTGATAATGCGCCTGATAAGTGTCTATACCGTCTATACGGAAAAGGTTCAGAGCCGCGGCAGAGTGGATTGCATAGTGGAGACTCCGGACTATGTGTATATCTTCGAGTTCAAGCTTGACGGCACTGCAGAGGAAGCCCTGCGCCAGATAGAGGAAAAAGGATATGCCCTGGAATATGCGTCGGACAAGAGAAAACTCTATAGGATAGGAGCCGTGTTCTCGTCCGAGACCGGAACGATAGCGGGGTTTGAGGTGAGGGAGTAAGATCAAAGCAATACGGACAAAAGCAACAATGTCAAGGGAAAAGTATAATGACGACTTCTCCCTTGACATTTATTTTCACAAAACATTTATAGAACATATTTAAAATATGTTAAATAACAACACATTTCATCACCCTCCAGCAAGTAAATCCTTAAATCCTGCATTTCTATTTTGTGACGATACCATACGAAGTATTAGTCTCACCACATAGTAGTTTTTATAGCCTGATATAGAAAATATTTTGCATAACAGTAAATTATAACTGCATTTTGAACTTAAAAACTCAAAAACTAAAAAACTCAAAAACTAATAATTTGGCA
>NZ_JACJLE010000006.1 GCF_016901995.1 Bacteroides caecigallinarum
CCTTTACTATATATTATTAGCTTTTTACTGTGTTTCTTGTGGACAAGGGAACAAGCAAAAAAATATTACAGATATTAGCATTTCGGAAAACAAAGACAACACCGTTAATGTCATCAATCAGGCAAAACCCAAACTGATGATTATCCCAAGTGACAGAATGTTAAAGGACGAGAAATGCCTTACAATCAATACTTTCAATGGGAAGAAAACTATAATAAGAGATATATCTGGATTTATAGTAAAAAGTGAAAAGTCAAATAGTATAATCTCGGCTATTCAAAAGTATTTCATACAAATAGGATATCCTCTGAATGATCTGGAACAATCACTTAAAGCCATAAATGACAGACAAATTTTGGATGAAGCTGACAATATTGTAAAAGACGCCAAGACACTTCTTCTGAATACAGTTTCACCCGATATAATACTGGAACTTGACTATCAAGAAAATGTTATAACAGGAAGGACTTCAAGAAAATCGTATATCAATATAGCATTGTCAGCCATAGATGTATATTCCGATAAAGTCATTGCCGTATCAAATAAAAATAATCTTGATATTAGTTTAGATGAATATTTGGAAAAAGGAATTACAAAAGATTTGGAAATACTTGAGCCTCAGCTAAGAAACTATTTCACTGATATCGTTGCTAATGGTAGAGAAATCTCATTTAGAGTTACTCTTAGCAATGACTGCCCAATCAATTTATCGGACATGTATAATAATGAAGGGGATACATATTCTGACTGGATTCGCCGCTGGGTAATAACAAATGCTAAAAACGGCAGTGCAAATATGGTATCAAATACAAAAAAGGAAATGTCATTTACCAATGTGAGAATATCAAATGTAATGAATGATGGAACTCAATTTAATGCATACGAATTTGCAAGAAAGTTCAGAAAAGATTTCTTCAAAACATTCTCCTTACAGTCAAGCAACAATTCTCAAGGCTTAGGTAATGCATTAGTAATCATAAATTAATCACTTATATATGAAAAAGATTATCCTATTGTTTGGTATAGTTTTATGTGGATGTGGAGCATGTTCGGAAAATAAAAAGAACAATAAGCCGACATTCAATCCGACTACACAAGAAACTGTTGTAACCAATAAAATATCCAATATCAGCAAAACTGTATCTCCAATTAATGGCAATATTGCACTAAGCGTTATTGTACAAAACAATCTGCCATCAGAAAGTGCAGAATTACTGAAATCAAAGATTATAAATATTATAACACATAATGGTATAGCATCACAAGGCGTTAATCCACAAATCATAGTTGCTCCGACTTTGACAGAAATCAACTATGATATAACCTCTACCCTACCCCAAAAACATAAAATTAATTATAGTGCCACAATCTATATTGGAAATATTCTGACAGGAGAAATATTCAATTCAATAAACAAAACGCTTATAGGAGTAGGCGATTCAAAGGAATTGGCTACTATAAATGCCATTTCTTCTATCTCTACAAATGATACAGATATAACAAATCTCATTAGCGGAACTGAACAGAAAATCATCAATTATTATAATACTAATGGAGAATTATTACTGAATGAAGCTGTCGGCTACATTAATAATCATAAATATGAAGAAGCATTAGCTATATTAAATTCAATACCAAATGAATGTCAGGAACTATATAGGAAATCTTCTAAAATGAGGTTTGATGCTATAGAAAAATATATGGAAAATAACTCCGATATAATGCTGAATGACTTTAAAGCGACATTAGGAACAGAAAGAGATAATATTGGAGGATTTTCTGAAAAAGCTATGGCTATATACAGGAATATACCATCGGATTCGAAGGCCAAAAAAGAAGCCGACAAAATATACTCTGAATATATAAAAAGCCTTAATCCGGAAGCTAAGCTAAAACATGAGCAGGACATGAGGGAATGGGATTCAACAATGAAACAGCTCGACAGACAGTATGAATTGGATATGTATAAAACAGAAATGTCAACAAAAGTAGCAATAGAAGGACAGACTACTTTGTTAGAAAAATACAAGAAAGATGTAAACTACGAGAAAATGAGCTGGTTAGGTAAATTATTCTATTTTGGAAAGGAATAAATTCATGAATAAAATAGGGTGTCTGATTGCTTTCTTTATTTTTTTAGTCATTGCCATAATTTATGACTGTGTTGATAGTAACAGAAGAAAAGAAGAAAGAGAAAAATACGATTCTTTGGAAAAAAGATTAATGGAATATGTAAATGAAAACGATTTTGAAACGGCATATAAGATTATGAACGAGGAAGGTATGAATATTGACTATGTGCCTATTGCTGAAATCGACTACATGATAAAGAACAAAGATTTCATTTTTGCTTTAAACATTTCCAAAGACAGACTAAAAGATGAAGGTTATTACGCAAACTCTGTATTGGAGAACTTAATCTATATTTATAGTAATGGAGGGGAAGAAGATGTAATAAAAGCTATGTCGCTTATTAATTATCCTCTAATAAATAATGCATCTCCAAGATATTGGGCTGGTACTGGATATTCATCAATCATGTGTCATTGGGCAACCGACGAAATAAATGAAATACATAGCAAGAATAATAATGCCATAAAAAAGCTATTGATACATTTAGACTATCAAGGAGCAGAATTAAGCCCGAAGTTCAAGAAAACTTTAGTTGCTCTACTACTACCTTCTACATCTTACGATGGTGACGATGTAATATATAATTACGATGATGCTAACAAAATATGTAAAGAATTCAGACTAAAATGAAAACATTACTCTACATTCTTGCCAATGGCATATACGCATTCCTTACCTTATCAATATTTTTAGGATATTTTGCATTAAAATATTGTAGTTACACAATATCTGATAATGGTGAAGATATAAATCTTTTAGGAAAAGTTATTTTCATTGCTACATGCATTATAGCAATAATAATGTCTATACCAATAGGTATATTTGCTTACAAGAACTTTGATGAAGTTTTATCAAGAAGTGACAAGTACAGGTCAAGCAAAGTAGATCTTATGCAGAAAAGAATAAAACACTCATTTGGCATTGCTATAGCCAGCTTTTTTACTTTAGTGCTTACTATTCCAAGTATATGCATGTTTGTACTTTCTGTATTCATAAAAGAATAGAATAGATACAACATTAAACACTGATTAAACATCATTTAAATACCGTTTAAAAACTATTAGAGAAAGGATTAAAAAGCTTTGCAAAACCTTTGCAAGAATATTGCAAACCTTACCCATAATAATAAGACGCATAACGAATGGCCTCAGAACCCATTCATTATGCGTCTTCTCCTTTTGTCTTACCCTGAAAAAAGTTGACTCATAAAACCAACATTATGAGTTCACAAATTTCTAGAGAAAAACGAGAAAGAGGTATCCTACTTCATAAGCAAGGCTATTCTTATCGTCAAATAGGCGAAAAATTAGGTGTATCCCCTGCCACAGTATGGAATTGGGTTAGTAAATTTGCAACAGAAACTCAATCCGTAATGAAAAAGAAGTCTTCAGTACCCTCTAAAAGATTAGTTGGAGCAAGAGCTCCGGAAATGGCAGTTCCATTGTCAACAGTCACAAAATGCTCAGAGACCGATGCACAAAAGATTGCACGCCTTGAGCGCGAACTTCAGGAAGCACGCATGCTGTCCGACATCTACAACGAGATAATCAACGTAGCCGAGGAAAAATTCAATATCCAGATAAGAAAAAAAGCTGGCACCAAGCAATGAAGAACCTGCATGCACAATCTCCCAAGAAGTATCCAATTGAGTTGATGTGCAGATTGTTTGGTGTTAGCAAGCAGGCTTATCACAAGCAGAAAGGCCAATCGGCAGCTCGCAAGGCTGCCATTGAAGCCTTTGCTTTGGAATATATAAGAAGTATCCGGAAGACAGCTCCCGGAATAGGCGGCATGAAGCTTTGGTATATGTATCGTTGTGAATTTCCCGACAGGGAGCGTCTAGGGCGTGACCGGTTCGAGGATCTGATTATTCGTCATGGCCTGAATGTGCGCAAGCGCATGCGTAAACCACGAACCACCGATTCCACACATGGACTTCCGGTATATCCCAATCTTGTACGCAGTTTTCTTCCGGAGCGTGTAAACCGACTGTGGGTAAGTGATATCACCTACATCAAAGTCTGGCTTTCCGAATCCTGTTATACATTCGCCTATCTCTCGCTCATAACCGATGCTTACAGCCATGAGATAGTAGGTTGGGCCGTAGGAAAGACTCTGGAAACGTGCTATGTCTCTGAGGCTCTGACGATGGCACTACACCGTCTTGACGGCAAAGGTGAGGAAAACGTCTCCGGACTTATACATCATAGCGACAGAGGCGTACAATATGCTTCTGATGAATACGTCAGTTTGCTCCACGAAAACAATATTTGTATCAGCATGACTGAGAATGGTGACCCCAAAGAGAATGCTATTGCAGAGCGCGTTAACCAGACTGTTAAAAACGAGTTGCTGAAGGACATACGCTTCCACTCACTAGCGGAAATCAAAGATGCCCTGAAAGTCGCTGTGGAGTTCTACAACACGCGCAGGCCCCATATGAGTGTTGATATGATGACACCTGAAGAAGCCGCACGCTGCAATGGGGAAATTCGCAAGTGGTGGCATTCATATCGCGAGGATGCAATAAAAAAGCAGACAGCATAGGGATAATCGCTGAAAAAAGTTTACCTTTGCCCATAGTAGGGGTTGACTTACGGCCTACGGCCTCCAGTCAACCCCTCCCAGGGATAAAACAAAGAACAGTCAACTCCCGTTAGGGATAAGTATAATAGAGTCAACTTAAATCAGTGGTAATGACATGATAACAGTCAACCAAAATCAGGAAAAGACATTTTCAAAATATGTTCACTGCCCGTTCAGCAGCCGTTCACTGAACAGAATATCATTTTCCACTCTTTGTAGCCTTAGCATAAATTATAAGCGCAATAGCCGAAATGGCACCAATACCTGTAAACCAGTACCAGATGTAATGCGCGTTTGCTGCATCGGCTTTCCATGCCTCTACGGAATCATACAGTGCTGGATCAGGACAATATGCTGTGAGAAGAATACCTGACAAACCGAAACCGATTACTGAAGCAAGGAATGAGTGAAGATGACTGAATCCCAGATACAGTCCCTCCTCTCCTTTTGGAGCCTGCAATGAGAAGAATTCCATATATCGCGGAGATATGAAACATTCGGCAAGTGCCTGCACGGCAATTCCGGCAATCATCATCACTGTTATGGGATGCATTCCGAAAATATCTCCTTCGAACAGATTTCCAGACGCCATAATCAATGCGGAAAGAGGTATAAGGAACATTCCTACCGCCATTGATGTCAGAGCCTTACGCTTTGCCATAAGCTGTGTAATGATGTTCACGAATATTACCACCACGAACGGATTGACATTGGCAATCCATCCCGGTTTTGCAGTCTCGCCCGCCATACGGATTACGTACTTAGGCATTGTGGCATACATCTGATGCTGTATCATCCAGAAACCTGTCACTATAAGTATCAGCAACAGGAGACGTCCGTTGGTAAATACCTTACCCAATCCACGGAACACTTCCGCCATACTTTTTCCCTCACCTGATGTATTGGCAGAATGGAAGAAAAAGAATATAGTAAGCAAAGCGATGAAACACAATGTGGCTGAGAAGAAATTTATATAGATATAAGCCTCATCGCCTACTATCGAACGCATAGGATCGACAAAACATTTACCCGTAAATGCTCCGATATTTACCATCATATAGAATATCGAATATCCGCGTGCACGCGTTTCGGATGTTGTTTCTCTGGCCACAGAAGCAGAGATTATAGATTTGATAAAAGAACCTCCAATCACAAGTATCACCATCACTGGCACAATGAGCAGACGCAGACTGCTGGTTTCAAGTCCTGTAAAATGAGTTTTTTCGCCATATTCTACCAATCCTGCCGACTCAAGCATCACAGGAAGCATACCCAACCCTAGGTATCCTATTGTAAGCAGCGTAAATGCAATCAGTATTGCCTTACGATAACCAATCTTATCGGCAAACGCTCCGGTAAACATAGGAAGGAAATAAAGTCCTCCGGAGAAAAGACCTGAAATAAGACTCGCTTCAATATCGTTGAAGCCTAATGTGTTAGATAGATAAAGTGTAATTACGATAAAGATGGCATAATAGGCCATACGTTCAAAAAGTTCCGACAAGTTGGCTGTCCAGAACGCACGAGAGAATTTTGTCATCAATTAAAAATGTATTAATGGTTAAAAAATAATAGTGTCAGGATATAGTTTTACCAAACGGAGTCAAAGCCAGTCCAGCGAGTTTGAAATGTTGCATTCCGAAAGGTATTCCTATCACTGTAATGCACAATAAGGCACCGAAAAGAAGATGTGTAAGAGCAATCCATACACCCCCCAAAAGTATCCACAACAAATTCATGAATACACTAAGACATCCTCCATCTGAAGATGTGCTTTGTACCTTCACCCCAAAAGGAAAAAGCGCAAGCATTGCCAGCTTTAGAGTCTGGAGACCAAAAGGAATCCCTATGATGGTAATCATAAGAAGAAAACTGGAAATCACATATTCCAGGCATACGAATAATCCGCCGAAGATTATCCAAAGAATGTTCATCAAAATATTCATGGGTTTGTTGTTGGTTATTAGTTGTTAGTTGTTGGTTATTGGTTGTTAGTTGTCAGCAACCGGCAGGGGCTAATTATTAGCTATTAATTCTTAATTGTTAATTCCAGTAAGTCGCTCATGGAACCGTTGAACACATTCAAATCGACTTGCTCATTTATTCCCGGCATAGTTCCTACATCCGTGTGTTGCCAAAATTTCCATTCGCCTTCGTATCTCACCGAATCCACATAATAATGTGCAATCCAATAAGGATATGTATTAAAAACAGAATCGGACAAATATTTGTTCTTGAATTTATAAGAAGTGTATAATATAGGCTTTACTTTATAATGTCTTTCAACCCTGTTCAACCATACAAGCAGGTCTCTTTTCAGTTTAACCGCATCCTTTGGTCTTTTCTCAATATCAAGTACCGGAGGCAAGTCGCCCGCTTTCAATTTTACATTGTCTATAAAGAAATCGGCCTGCTTTATAGGATCTGTGTTAGGATTATAAAAATGATATGCTCCACGTATAAAATGAGTGCTATCAGCTTCAGCAAAGTTATAGTCGAAAGCCTTATCCTTAAAATCTCCTCCTTCTGTAGCCTTTATAAATACGAAACGTACAGGAAACTGTGCATACTGTACACTTTTCAATACTTTCCAGTCTATTTCGTCCTGATGATGTGAAACATCTATTCCATGTACCGCATATCCATAAGGGAGACAAACTCCGTATGCTTTCATCCCATAACACGGTTTCCACCTGTATGAATACGGACGTATGAAGAAATAATAAAATCCAACCACGAATATCAATGCACCGACTGCCATCAATACATAATGGGCAGTATCCGACAGTTTTACAGACTGTGACTGTTTCTTTGAAGTGGAAGATTTAGCC
The DNA here is from genome assembly GCF_016901995.1 of Bacteroides caecigallinarum. GTDB lineage: Bacteria > Bacteroidota > Bacteroidia > Bacteroidales > Bacteroidaceae > Phocaeicola > Phocaeicola cellulolyticus. Next base: position 7,551 of record NZ_JACJLE010000006.1, read on the forward strand.
CTTACCGGTTTGCGACTTCCGCCATTTGCTGTTTGCAACGGTTTGCGCCTTGTGGCAGGCCTTTTTGCAGCCTTCTTCTCCACAGAAACTTTCGGTTCTTTAATCATGGTTTAAAATATTATTATAAAAATCAGACAGAGAGTTACAAGTACATACACTATAGTAAAAGAATCACCACAGGAGCATACATACTCTGTTGCTTGTCTGTGGTGATTCCTGGCAATTATATCATATCAGTCATTAACCGATATTATTTAGCCTGTTCCAACTGAAGAGTCTTTGTTGGTTGGTCGCAAACTTCTGTAGGACCGAAGTACTGGATAGGACCTGGATAAACATATGCAGTTTCCTTAGCCCAAGCTTCACGCTGTGCAGCGAATGCTTTGAAAGGAGCACCGTCAAGTTTAACAAGAGCCTTCTGTATAACTGGTTTCATTTCGCCGTGACGACGTTCCATGTTCATCATCATTGTGATAGGCACACCACCTGCAATCCATTCAGCAGCAGGAGCAGTAGTGTTACGCACTGATGACATGTAACCTGTCTTACCGCTTGCGATAAGCAATGAAGCAGTGTAACCAAGTGAGTAGCAGTAGTCAGCGTCGAAGTTAGATGGAGCAGCGCAACGTCCTTCGTAACCGAAGAAGTGGTGCTGTGCAGAGAACTTACCTGCGAACTTGCCTTCAGCCTTCCATGCAGCAAGTTTCTTGCCTACCATTTCAGAAAGAAGTTTTTCTGTTTCGATAAGTGATACCTGTACGTTTCCGTGTGGGTCACGGTCGAGTGACAACTGACGAGCAACACCTTCTGGAAGAGAAGCATAAATAGCAGCGTTTTCAGCAGAAAGCTTGCTGATGATATATTCACGCTGTTTGTTAGGTTCGATGCTGTTGAATTCTTCTCCGTTAGCTGCAAGGAAGTCGTTAAGTTCAGCGATAAGAGCCTTCATGGCAGGGATGAACTCGATAAGACCTTCCGGGATAAGAACGATACCGAAGTTGTTTCCGGCAGCAGCACGGTTTGCAACAGCCTGTGCGATGTAAGTTACAACATCGTCAAGTGACATGTTCTTAGCTTCAACTTCTTCAGAGATGATACAGATGTTTGGCTGAGTCTGAAGAGCACATTCAAGAGCGATGTGAGAAGCAGAACGTCCCATCAATTTGATGAAGTGCCAGTATTTACGAGCTGAGTTACAGTCGCGTTCGATATTACCGATAACTTCTGAGTAAGTCTTACAAGCTGTATCGAAACCGAATGATGTTTCAATCATTTCGTTCTTCAAGTCACCGTCGATAGTCTTAGGACAACCGATTACCTGTACGCCATAGTTCTTAGCTGCATAATATTCAGCCAATACACAAGCGTTAGTGTTAGAGTCGTCACCACCGATGATAACCAAAGCCTTGATACCAAGTTCTTTCAAGATTTCGTAACCTTTTTCGAACTGTTCTTCTTTTTCAAGTTTTGTACGACCTGAACCGATGATATCGAAACCACCTGTGTTACGGTATTCGTCGATGATATCAGCAGTAAGTTCTTTATAGTTGTGGTCAACCAAGCCGCCAGGACCAAGGATAAATCCGTAAAGTTTGTTGTTAGGATTAAGTTTCTTGATACCGTCGAAAAGACCAGAGATAACGTTATGTCCACCAGGAGCCTGTCCACCAGACAAGATAACACCGACATTCATTTCTGCAGTGTTCTGAGCCTGTCCTTCTACGAACTGGATCAAAGGCATTCCGTAAGTGTTAGGGAACAACTTTTTGATAGCTTCCTGATCGGCTACAGACTGAGTAGCTTCACCTTCCTTCACTGCAACCGCACCTGTCAGGGCTTTTGGTAATTTTGGCTGATAAGCAGCTCTAGCAATTTGTAATGCACTTTTTGTCATAATTTCAAAATTTATTTATATAAGGTGTATATTATTTTATCCTTCTATACGTTTTAAAAAAACGCCTTGTCGTTTTAGTCAAAACGACCTGTTGTTTTAGTCAAAACGTGCGGACGTTTTATTTTTAATGCTTTTTCAACGTTCCGTGCAAATTTCGCCTTTTTTTCGGAAATACGAAAATGACGGATAAAAAAAATACACCATAGGAATAATATTTGACAAAAAGAGGTAGATATTCCAACAAAAACATTATCTTTACGACAAAATATTTTTTATTAATCAATTAAAATCATAGAATTATGGCTAGTAGAAGAGACTTGAAAAAACATGTGAACTATATTTCTGAAGTAACTGTTGGTATGTGTATTATAGAAGGCATGAACGCCGAAAGTGAAAGACGTGAAGCTATCGCAAACCTTGTAGAAAAGACACTAAACCTCCGTTCAGATATAATAAGCCGAATCAGCCATACTGAACCAGGAAATGTAAAAGGTTTCTACAAAAAACTGAAATCGGATTTCAATACACAGATTGAAGAAGTGTTCAACAAGCTGAACGAAAAATAATCCACTGACAGGAGGAAATGAAGAAAGCGCTTTTCAGTTTTATTTACTTCAAACTATTGGGATGGAAGGCTGAAGTCAATGTTCCCGATTACGACAAATGTATAATCTGTGCTGCCCCACACACCACCAACTGGGACCTGATAATAGGAAAACTGTTCATCGGTGCAATAGGTCGCGAATCTGGTTTTCTGATGAAGAAAGAATGGTTTTTCTTCCCGCTGGGATACCTGTTCAGATGGATGGGCGGAATACCGGTAAACAGGAACAAACGGACTTCACTGGTTGAACAGACTGTGGAACTGATAAAGAAAAGTCCGAAATTCCATTTGGCAATAACTCCGGAAGGTACACGTTCGGCAAACCCTAATTGGAAAAAAGGTTTTTATTTTATAGCAAGCGGCGCAAATATACCTATTGTACTTATAGGTATAGATTATCAGAAAAAGTGCATTTATGCCAACAAAGCTATCATGCCTACAGGCGATATAGATAAAGATATGCGCGAAATAAAACTCTACTTCAAGGATTTCAAGGGAAAACATCCTGAGAAGTTCAATATAGGAGAGGTTTAAAAACAAAAACGGCTGTAAATCAAATAATTTACAGCCGTTTTTGTTTTTAAACTGAAACTTGAGCAAATATCCTAGAAATCAATAATAAACTCATCGAAGCTGGTATTCTCTATTCCTATTTTCTCTTTCAGCCTCATCTTGCGTCGGGATATGCTGGCCTTTGCAATGTGATATATTTCTGAAAGCATTGACATGGAAAGCTCCATCTTAACCAGACAGCAGAAACGTATGTCATCGTCAGTAAGTTGCGGACAAAGCTTCTTCAATCTCTCCGTGAACATATCGAAACAAGCATCTGCATTGCCTATTATTATATTCCAGTCATCATCCGAAAGGTGTAGGGAACCTTGTGCATTCTGTCTCCTCATTATCACCGGAAGAGTGATATTGTTAAGCTGCTTGTAATAATCAATATTCTTGTTAAGCTTTTCTATCTCTTTCTGTTTCAGTTCTTCCTGCTTGCGCGCAAGCGATATTTCCATATCTCTGCGTTTTATGGTTTCTTCCATTTTCAGACATGTTTCTTCCCTCAGGCGTTCAGTTAGTTTACGCTTATTGGAACGGTAATAATGGAGCAATATGGATAAGAACATAATAAGAAGTAATGCGGCAAGTACAAAGTTGGAAAACATCAACTGGCTTGATGCAGCTTGCATCTCAGCCTTGTTGGCACGTTTTTTCTGTATGTTATATTCATGTAATCCGTGCATCTTTTCCATAAATTCATCACGCCTGTCCTCTATCAGAGAATCAAGAGTTGCAGTATATTTCTTAAGAAAATCATAAGCTTGCGGAAGTTTTCCCAAACCGTCATACATTTCAGCCATAGCCTTGTACGATTTAATACGTGCAGGCATATCTACACTATACATGTTGGGGATTATATAATGCAATGCAGAATCAGAGTTCCCGTTCAAGGTGTATGCCAACCCTTTTAACATGAGCAGTTCACTCTTCAACTGGGGAACCGGCCCCAGTTCCAGACCTTTGTCGGCAAAATACACTACGCTGTCAGAATTACCCGAAGCCATATATGCCTCCGACAAATGTTTATATATATCCGACTTAGTATTATCGTTTTTATCATATAAATATGCCAATGCCTTCCTTAAAGTGGAATATACCTTCGGCATGTCTTTTTTATTCAGATAATATAATGCCTTTTCATGTAGAAAATCTATGTTTGCCGATGAATCGTGCAGTGACTTCAACAAGCGTTCAGCTGAATTTATGTACGACTTTTCCATGTCGTGCCTCATCTTGAAACGGTATATTTTCGCCAGTTCCAGATTGACCTTAAAATGAAGCATACTGTCCGAACCGGCATACTCACCCGCCATGACATAGCTGTCTATCGCCCTTAGAAGATAAAAATTCTTATGCTGAATTCTGGCCTGATAAAAATAAGCAGTAGCAAGACATGAATCCATCTCCTCGCGCGAAAACACCTTGACCGAGAAATTCAATATAGAATCATTCTTTGGGAAACTGTCTTTATCGCACATGTCTTTCACCATTGACAAAACATTTACCGCACGTTTCACATCGGCATCGTCACGACGCGAACAGGAAGACATGATAAAGACAAAAAGAAAAGAATATATCAGATATCTGAAAAAACTGTATAAAGACATAAAATCAGGATAAGGTTAATATTATTACGAAGATACAAAACCGTATTAATATCTAAATAATATACAGTCTTTTCAGATATATTTTTTTAGTCTTTTAAGTGTTATATACATGAATAAACTATCAATCCTCGAATAATGAATCGAGAGCGGACTCCTCTCCCACTACCCATACTATGTCACCCTCCTGCAATTCTGCATCAACATCAGGCTGACGCAACGACATATCGTCGGAAGACTCAACTCCTACCACAAGACAGTGATACTTGTTTCTTATTCCACTCTCACGTATTGTCTTACCTACAAATTTTGAATTTTCTGTAACAACAAACTGCTTGAGAAGCATCTCTTTCTTTTCAAAGTCATCATCCACACAGCCTTCAGAGATAGCTTCCGCATGTTCGGCGAATGCCGACAACTGCGAGTCGGAACCTATAACCTGGATAGTGTCACCGGGGAAAATCCTTGTCTGCCCGCCCGGAATATTGATTCTGTGTGTACCACGTATGATTGATGCCACATGAACTCCAAACCTTTTTCCCAGGTTCAGTTCCATCAGCGTCAGACCTGCCCACAACGAATCTGCCGAAATCTTTATGTCTGTCAGGTGTATATCCCTGTCAAGCAATCGTCCTGCGTACTCCGGTTTCTTGCTTCCCCTATAAACCATAAACATATCCTTCGACCTCATATTCTGGACGAAAGTCCTCTCCATCAAAATTGACTGTTTCTTCAGGAAACGGGAGAATATCATGGTAAGCACAACTACAATTGCCACTCCGACAACTATAGCCACGGAAGCCTGGAATATATGGTTAATCACATAAATCACGAATATCACACCTATCACTATTCTGAGTATCACCACAGATATCAGAGGAGCATGATTGAACCTGCTGTCTTTCCACAAAGCCTTGAACTCGATGGAGTGGTTCTTCTTCATAATCATGGCACGCAGGAAAGGCGATATAAGAATTATCGTTATGGCCGCGCCTGCCCAACGTCCCCATTTGTCTCCCATAGTTTCAACAAGCAAAGGAAGAATAAAGCTGAAAGATATAAAAATGGCCGTAATAGTCAGTACAGAATATATCACAGTAATCCTGATTATGGCATAAATCAACGATTTCCAGTTACTCTGATAATTGGCCGGCTGGGTGGAGCCCGAGTATCTTTCTATCATGTTTCTCCATTTAGGAGGCATACGTTTATCTACAAAGTTATATGCCGGAACAGAAAGACGGATCATATAAGGTGTAAGGAACGTGGTTATTACAGACACCGCAACGACTATCGGATACAGAAAATCGCTGGTCACGTTCAGACTTACACCAAGCGACGCTATGATAAACGCGAACTCACCTATCTGTGTCAGACTGAAACCGCACTGCATGGAGGTCTTGAGCGACTGCCCGGAAAGCAGCACACCGCCTGTACCGAATATGGTCTGTCCTAGTAGGATTGCCACTATTATGGCTACAATAGGCCATATATACTCAACTATCAGATTAGGATCGACCATCATACCCACAGACACGAAGAATATGGCACCGAACAAGTCCTTTACAGGGGCAACCAGCTTTTCTATACGTTCCGAATCGAGTGTCTCGGCAAGTATGGAACCCATAATGAAAGCTCCGAATGCCGGAGAGAATCCCACCTTGGCAGCCAGGACCACCATTCCGAAACACATGCCCAAGGAGAATATCAGAAGTGTCTCGTCACTCATCAGCTTACGCGAGCGCTTGAGGAATGTAGGAATGAGATACATGCCGACCACGAACCACAAGATAAGGAAGAACACCAGTTTCAGGATACTACCTACCATCTCCATTCCTTCGAAATTCTTGCTCACAGCCATTGTGGAAAGCATAACCATAAGTACGATGGCAAGAATATCTTCAATAATAAGAATACTCAACACAAGTCCTGTGAATTTCTGCTGCCTGATGCCCAAATCATCAAATGCTTTATATATAATGGTGGTAGATGACATGGCAAGCATACCTCCAAGATAGATACAGTCCATCTGCTTCCATCCGAAGGTCCAACCTACGAATATTCCCACCGCTATCATACACAAGATAATGGTGCATGCCGAAATAACTGCCGCCCCCCCGACTTTCATCAGTTTCTTGAAACTGAAATCAAGACCAAGGGCAAACAAAAGGAATATCACACCTATATCCGACCAGGTCTTTATACTGTCGGCATCAGTTACGGAAGGAGTAAAAGTGAAATGCGGACTGGCCAAAAATCCGGCAACTATATACCCCAGCACCAATGGCTGTTTCAGTTTCTTGAACACAAGAGTCATTATACCGGCACATATCAATATCAGGGCCAAATCGCTTATTAAAGGAGCCAAATGAGACATAATCGTTATAAATAGTTATTACAACCGCAAAATTACTAAATAAAATAATAGCAAAAGCGGAAGTCTATGTAAAATATCACATAAACTTCCGCTTTATAATATCAAAAAGACAATATTTTTATTTTCTGAAAGGCGGTTTTACCACTATGGCTTTAAGTTTTCTGCCACGATTGTCCAGACATATTTCTGTTCCCGGCTTGGAAAATTCAGTTTTGACATATCCCATGCCTATACCTATCTTACGTGTTGGCGACATTGTTCCCGATGTAACATTACCGATAACGTTTCCATCAATATCTGTAAGAGGATAGCCGTGTCTCGGAATACCTCTATCAATCATCTCAAAACCAACAAGCTTGCGTGAAACACCTTCTGCCTTTTGCTTCTCCAGTGCAGCACGGTTTGTAAAGTTCTTTCCATCAACAAACTTTGTTATCCATCCCAGCCCTGCTTCTATAGGCGAAGTCGTATCGTCTATATCGTTACCATACAGACAAAATCCCATTTCTAGTCGTAAAGTATCGCGAGCTCCCAGGCCAATTGGTTTGATGCCGAACTCCTCGCCTGCCTCGAACACTGCATTCCAGATTTTCTCTGCATCCTGCGGATAGAAATATAGTTCGAAACCTCCCGCACCGGTATATCCTGTGTTGGATATAATGACATTTTTCACTCCGGCAAGTTCGCCGACCTTAAAAGTATAATAAGGAATATCAGCCAGAACAATATCTGTTAGCTTCTGCAATGTATCAATGGCTTTAGGTCCCTGTATGGCGAGCTGTCCGATATTGTCGGACGAATTTTCCAGTTCTGCACCGACTGTGTTATGCGAAACGCACCAGTTCCAGTCCTTTTCTATATTTGCCGCATTCACCACAAGCATATATTTGTCGGGCTCGTAGGCATAAACCAATAGGTCATCTACTATTCCGCCATCTTCATTAGGGAAACATGTATATTGAATTTTTCCCGGAGTAAGTACTGCAGCATTATTCGAAGTAACCTGCTGAATGAATTCAAGCGCAGATGGTCCCTTTACCCAGAATTCTCCCATATGCGAAACATCAAAGACTCCCACACCCTGACACACCGTCAGGTGTTCTTCGATAATTCCTGAATATTCAATCGGCATATTGTAACCTGCGAATTCATGCATCTTAGCTCCAAGAGCTATATGCTTCTCTGTAAATGGAGTAGTTTTCATAAGTATAAGTTTAAAGTTTGTGAGTTTATTAGTTTATGAGATTATAAGTTTATAAGTTTGTTATTACCAACTTAAAAACTTACAAACTCACAAACTATTACAATAATCAATATCTGTTTGCTGTCAGTTCCGCAATTTTCACTATTACCTTTACAGCCTTTTCTATAGACTGAACAGGAACAAACTCGTATCTTCCGTGGAAATTCAATCCACCGGCAAAGATATTAGGACAAGGCAGTCCCTTGAACGACAGCTGTGCACCGTCAGTACCCCCACGTATAGCCTTAACTTTAGGCTCTACTCCGGCTTCTTTCATCGCACCGAATGCAATGTCAATGATATGCATCAACGGTTCTACTTCCTGACGCATGTTGTAATACTGGTCTTTAAGTTCTACAGCTACAATTTCACTACCATATTTGGCGTTGATCCTGCTTGCACAATCGACAACAAAAGCTTTTCTGCTTTCAAATTTTTCCCTGTCATGATCGCGGATGATATATGAAAGCTCCGACTGTTCCACTTCACCTTTCATGCCTACCAGGTGATAGAAACCTTCGTAACCTTCGGTTGTGGCCGGAGTCTCATCAGCCGGTAGCATAGACATAAACTCATTTGCCACAAGCATTGAATTTATCATCTTGTTTTTCGCATAACCCGGATGAACATTTCTTCCTTTTATCACTATTTTTGCGGCTGCGGCATTGAAATTCTCAAATTCAAGTTCGCCCACTTCGCCTCCGTCCATTGTATAGGCCCATTTGGCACCGAACTTCTGTACATCGAATTTATGTGCTCCCAAACCGATTTCCTCATCAGGGTTGAAACCTATTCTGATTTTTCCATGCTTGATTTCGGGATGTTCTTTCAGATATGCCATAGCAGAAACTATCTCGGCGATACCAGCCTTGTCGTCGGCACCAAGAAGAGTATGACCATCGGTCACAATAAGGTCTTCACCCTTATGGTCAAGCAATTCAGGGAACTGCGAAGGGGAAAGAACAATATTTTCCTTATTGCATAATACTATATCAGTTCCGTCATAATTCTCTACTATACGAGGTTTGACGTTAGCACCGCTCATATCAGGACTTGTATCCATGTGGGCGATAAATCCTACCACCGGAATAGGTCTGTCTATATTTGCCGGCAAGGTGGCAAACAAATATCCGTTTTCATCAAGGGATATTTCTTCAAGTCCAAGTTCCTGAAGTTCCTGCTGCAGATATTTTGCAAAAACCATCTGCTTTGCAGTGCTTGGAGTAACGCCTGTATTCTCGTCCGACTGGGTATCAAAAGTCACATACTTTAAAAATCTGTCTATTACTGTCATGTTTTTTATATGTTAAATTATTGATTGATGTAAAGTTAAATAAATGGTTTCTAATAACAAAACTACATATCCTTTTTTTGGTAATTTTTCATACTCGGAAACTCATTTAAAAAGAAATACATCATAAAAACCAAAAAGTATTATCAAAAGAACATCAAACTATTGAGTAAGTTTCGTAATTTTGCACCAAAATACATACAGACAGAATGAAATTATATTCTACATTATTGCTCATAGCGTGTTTAATAGCGCTTCCAGTGAAAACTTTAGGACAAGAAGCAGAGATTGTAAAACAAGGTATTCATATTGCCAGTGATACAACAGTCGTTCTAAGTAAAAAAGAACTCAAAAGACAAAAAAAAGCCCAACGAAACGTACATTATAATATTCTTGGAGGTCCGAGCTATACCCCTGATTTCGGTTTTTTGATAGGTGGTAGCGCACTGGTAACTTTCAGCATGAATCCAAAGGACAGCACTATGAAGCGCTCGGTAGTTCCAGCTTCGGTAGCACTGATGTTCAAAGGCGGACTTAATATAGTAGTAAAACCACAATTGTTCTTCAAGAACGATAAATTCCGTATCTTTGGACAATTCATCTACAAGAACACACAGGAAAACTATTACGGAGTGGGATATACCACCAACAAGAATTACATCCGAGGCAAAGAAACCAGCCAATACAAATACAGCGGAATACAGGTTAACCCATGGTTCCTTTTCCGTATAAAAGAAACAAACTTCTTTGCCGGTCCGCAGATTGACTTGAACTACGACCACATGATGAATGTGGCTGAAGGTATAACACAAGACAAGAATTACATAAAGGCCGGAGGTACTGCCGACGGATACAGCAATTTCAGTTCCGGTCTGGGATTCCTGTTAAGTTACGACACACGCGACATTCCTGCCAATCCGTTTAAAGGTCTGTATTTTGATTTCCGCGGTGTAATGTATCAGAAATGGTTAGGTGGCGATGACAATTACTACCGTTTGGAATTCGACTACCGCCAGTACAAGTCGGTAGGCAAAAGGAAAGTCCTGGCATGGACAGTACAGAGCAAAAACGTATTCGGCAATAATATACCTCTGAACAAGTATGTACTTAGCGGTACGCCGTTCGACCTCAGAGGCTACTATATGGGACAGTTCCGCGACAAATCATCACATCTTGCAATACTGGAATACAGACAGATGTTCAATACCGACAGAAGTAACTGGTGGAAGAAAGTAGCCAACCGCTTAGGATACGTAGTATGGGGAGGCGCCGGTTTTATGGGACCGAATCCAGGCAAGATCGAAGGTGTACTGCCCAACGCAGGTGTCGGTCTGAGAATAGAAGTACAGCCACGTATGAATTTCAGACTTGATATAGGTAGGGACTTCGTAAACAAGCAGAACCTGTTCTATATAAATATGACAGAAGCATTCTGATAAAACATTTCATATATTAAAAAACTCCGCAAGGTACGATGACCTGCGGAGTTTTTTTATATATGTCTTATTTATATCAGAAACAGCTTGAACCGTCGAAACAGTGTGTACAAACCTTACACTTAGGAAGTCCGATAGCCTCAATCAAAGTTTCAAGGGTATTGAACTTCAGCGAAGTCAGTCCGAAACGAGACCTGATGCGCTCCACCAGTTCCTTATACTCAGGAGAATCAGTAGTAGCATACTTGTCAAGTTTAGCATTCTCATCACCTTCTATTTCCTTGATAATACGGCGTGTGATAAGTTCCATGTCACTCTTTGACGAAGTGAAACCGATAAACGGACATCCGTAAATAAGCGGCGGACAAGCTATACGCATGTGTACCTCTTTTGCTCCGTAATCATAGAGAATATTCACATTATCGCGAAGTTGGGTACCACGTACAATAGAGTCATCGCAGAACAACAGTCTCTTACCCTGAAGCATAGAGCGGTTAGGTATAAGTTTCATCTTTGCCACAAGCGAACGCATACTCTGATTGCTAGGAGTAAAGCTGCGAGGCCAAGTAGGAGTATATTTTGCTATTGCACGATGATAAGGAATACCTTTTCCTTCGGCATAACCCAGCGCCATACCTACACCGGAGTCAGGAATACCGCAAGCGCAGTCCACTTCAGAATCGTCAGTCTGTCCCATCTTGTAACCGGACATAAAACGAACTTCCTCTACATTCCTTCCTTCGTATGAAGAAACAGGGAAACCATAGTAAACCCACAAAAAAGAGCAGATCTGCATTTTGTCATTAGGTTTGCGCATCTGCTCCAGTCCATCGGCGCGCATACGGATAATCTCTCCCGGGCCGACATATTTTTCTATTTCAAAATCAAGGTTCGGCAAACTGCTCGACTCACTAGTTGCAGCATATGCGCCATTCTTCTTACCGATGATAATCGGAGTACGTCCCCACTTGTCGCGCGCAACGATTATGCCATCTTCAGTAAGAATAAGCATTGAGCAAGAACCTTTTATCTTGTTGAATACATTCTCTATACCATCCACGAAATCCTTTCCCTGAACAATAAGCAATGCTACAAGTTCCGTCTGATTGGTTTTACCCATACTCATTTCCGACAGATGCATGTTCGATGAAAGAAGCTCATTTACCAACTCCTCTTCATTATTGATTTTTGCCACTGTCACTATAGCGAACTTGCCCAAGTGAGAGTTTATCATAATAGGCTGCGGATCGGTATCGCTTATAACTCCAATACCTGCATTTCCTTTAAATTGCGGCAACTCTGATTCGAACTTAGTGCGGAAATAAGAACTTTCCAAACTGTGGATAGCGCGCATGAAACCCTCACCGGCAGAGTAAGTAGCCATTCCGGCACGCTTTGTGCCAAGGTGAGAATTATAGTCTGTGCCGTAAAACAAATCGGTCACACATTCAGCCTTAGAGACTGTACCAAAAAAACCTCCCATTCTTTTAAAACAATTAAATTAGTTTAAGCGGAACAAAAGTACAAAAAATTCAGAAAATATGCATAAGCATGAAGGTATAAAGGTTACAAAAAAAATCGCTCAAACTACAATCTGAAAACAAAAAAACATGTTTTACTTTGGATAACCCTCATTATGCATTACCTTTACGCGAAATAAAAACTTATAACCAAATGATACAGAAAACTTACAAGGCTTATCTTTTCGATTTCGACTATACACTCGCCGACTCGTCACGCGGCATAGTTATGTGTTTCAGAAATGTACTCGCCACGCACGGACATGAAGGCATCAGCGACGAAGCCATAAAGCGTACCATAGGAAAAACTCTTGAGGAATCATTCACTATACTTACAGGCATAGACGATAAAGAAACTCTGGCCGCCTACCGCAAAGAATATGTGACACAAGCCGACAAACTAATGACAGCAAACACAGTTTTGTTTCCGGAAACACTCGATGTGCTCTCACGCCTGAAGGAAAGAGGAGCAAAAATCGGAATAATCTCTACAAAGTACAGATACAGAATAATGGAACTGTTGGAAACGAAACTGCCTGAAGGATTTCTTGACATAATCGTAGGCGGAGAGGATGTAAAAACTCCAAAGCCTTCGCCCGAGGGATTGATGTTCGCCATAGGTCATCTGGGATTAGAAACAGCAGATGTCCTGTATTGCGGCGACAGCACCGTAGATGCGGAGACGGCACGCAACGCCGGAGCTGATTTCGCAGGTGTACTGCACGGGATGACCACTCGATATGAACTTGAAATGTATCCTCACGTGAAAATAATGGACACCCTTGATGAAATTCTCTGACATAATTGGCGTAACACGAACGTGTAACGGGCGGAACACAAACGTGCAACGAGCGTAACACGAACGTGTAACGGGTGTAACACGAACGTGTAACGCCAACTACGACAAGACATAAAAAAGGCGATGGCCGTCCACAAACAAGGCAGCCATCGCCCTTATTTTGATATTAAAACAATGTTATTCTTTTATTCTGATAAGAATATTAGCCAGAATAGCTGTAAGACCACCTGTAGTGATACCTGACGAGAATATGTTCTTTACAGTTTCAGGCAACTGAGAAAGTATCTCCGGAACAAGCTCAACACTAAGACCGAAAGAAAAACTCAATGCCATTACCAAAGTAGCCTTTCTGTCAATCTTCTGAGAAGCGATAATACGTATTCCGGCTGCCGCCACAGTACCGAACATCAGCAGAGTGGCACCTCCAAGTACCGGCTCAGGCATAAGCGAGAACACAAGTCCTACCGCTGGGAATAAACCGAGCAGGATAAGGAAACCTGCAATGAAATATCCCACATAGCGGCTGGCAACACCTGTAAGCTGAATCATACCGTTGTTCTGTGCGAAAATCGAGTTAGGGAAAGAGTTGAAGATACCTGCAAGCATAGAGTTGAAACCATCGGCAAGGATACCTCCCGAAGCACGTTTTACAAACTTCTCTCCTTCTACAGGCTCGCCTGAAATAAGCGAATTGGCAGTCACATCGCCATATGCCTCAATGGCTGTGATAAGATAGACAAGTCCCAGACCGATGATGGCAGAGATATCGAACGAGATACCATATTTGAAAGGTATAGGAATATTGAAACCTCCATAGCTCTGCACAGACGAGAAATCTACCATACCCAAAGCCCAGGCTACGACATATCCCACCAGAAGACCTATAACGATGGAACTCATGCGGAGATAGCGGTTCGAACTACGGTTGAAGATTATGATAAGCACAAGAACCAAAGCTGCCAGACCAACGTGCTGGAACGCTCCGAAAGTACCGTCATTCTGTGCCGTTACACCTCCTCCGCATGCAGATATACCTACTTTGATAAGGCTCATACCAATAAGGGTAACCACTATACCCGACACTAGCGGAGTGATAATCTTACGTGTATATTTAAGCACGCGGCTGATAAGCATCTCGACAGTAGAAGCAGCAATAGTTGCTCCGAAAATAGAGGACAATCCTCCTGTCAGTCCGGCTGAAATGATAGGACCGATAAAAGAGAAACTTGTTCCCTGAATACATAAAAGTCCGCAACCGATAGGTCCTACCTTTCTGCACTGTATGAAAGTAGAAATACCAGACGCGAAAAGTGCCATGGAAACAAGGAAACCGGTAGTTTCGATGTCAAGTCCCAACGCTCCTGCTATGATAAGCGGAGGAGTGATGATTGCCACGAAAATAGCCAGCAAGTGTTGCAAGGCCGCAAAAATGGTATCCTTCAAAGGTGGGCGGTCGTTAAGTCCGTAAATCAGCCCCTCGCCTGGGGCTACATTCTGTTCATTTTCCATTTGTTGATTTGAGTTTTTGAGTTTATGAGTTTTTATTCTTCTTTAAGAACAATCTTACAGTCGTCAAGACTTTCAATGATGGCGAGTGACTCTACATGTACCCCCATGTTTCTGAGCTGTTCGCCTCCGTGTTGGAATGATTTCTCAATCAGGAATCCCATACCTACCAATTCAGCTCCCGCCTTGTTAACCAAGTCTATTATACCCTTGGCAGCATTACCGTTGGCAAGGAAATCGTCAATGAAAAGCACTTTATCACCAGGACACAGATAGTCGCTGCTTACGCATACATCATAATTTCTGTCTTTAGTAAAAGAATAAACAGTAGTGGTGAGCATATTCTCCATTGTGCTTGGTTTCTTTTTCTTTGCGAAGACTACGGGAAGTTCAAGCAAATAGCCCACCATGATGGCAGGAGCGATACCACTTGCTTCGATAGTCAGCACTTTGTTAATTTTGGTACTGGCAAAACGCCTTACAAATTCCACCGCCATGGATTTCATCAGAATAGGGTCCATCTGATGATTGATAAAGTTATCAACTTTAAGGATACCACCTTCAAAACATTTTCCGTCGCGCAATATCCGTTCCTTCAGTGCTTTCATACGTGCAACTAATAATTAAAAGAGTTTCTAAATGATTTTGAAAGTGCAAAATTACAAGAAATTTCTTTATGTATTACAAAATAATGACATTATATTACACCGAAGCCCCATTTAATATTACTTCATCCAACGTTATGACATTCCAATCCGTTACTTCATTACCTGTCATCACCAGTTTACCGTCAATAACCCTCAATGTAATTTTATTGAAACTTCCACCTGCAAAATTATTACCCAAATTGGCTGAAGCCTCGTATTCTTTGTCGCCGGAAATATATCTCAATGTAAATCTAAGCGGCGTCTGCAGTGTGACAGGATTAATAAGTACAGTAACAGCCGACAAAGAAGACAAATCATTAATCCGTAATACTGAGATGTCATCAGATCCACTTTTCTTCATTCCCTCAGATGATGTATCGAATGAATAGACATGAGGAGTAACTATACCCTCGCCGGAAAAGCTACACTCTTTCATGGAAAATGACTGTGACTGGTCGTCATTGATGACACTCAGATGCAACAGAGAATAAACGTGTACAAAAGAATTTTCCCCACTGAAAGATACAATTCCGTTATTATCAGAATAAGAAGTAACACATTTTCCTACCAGAAAGTCTTTTTCGCCGATATCAGATATATTACCTGACTGTACAGACAGATCAGGCATAGGGACAGAAGAGCGCAATACATTATCGGTTTGTACACACGGATAATATGCCAGGAACTCAAAATCATCAGTACGGTTCTCCCACATCATACTGTTTTCCGTAGCCCAATTGCCATTCCTGTATGTCCACTCAACAGGATTATCAATATTCTCTATAAACATGCCTGTAATATCATTTTCACGGAAATCAACACTTCCGTCAACTGAAGTTACTGTTCTTGAAAATGGAGAGTTCCCTACTTCAACAAATAATTTTACAGCCATATCATCATTAAACGGCAATTCATTTTTACATGAACAAAAAATCAGAGGCAATGATACCAGATAAAAGACTTTAGACATAATCATAAATAATTTATTTGTAATATCTAAACTTTCAAAAACGGATTTTATCCATTATTTAAACGTAAAAAAAGATTAAACTAAAGCTAAAACACAATATTTTCTTATTTTTGCACAAATCAAAAACCAAACAACAATGAAAAAATTCCATTTATTATTTGCTCTCGTATTACTTTCGTGCAATTGGAGCTTTGCACAGCAGGCTAAATATGTATTTTATTTTATCGGCGACGGTATGGGTGTAAACCAGGTACAGGGAACAGAACTTTTCCAGGGTGAAATGAAAGGCGAAATAGCCATCGAACCATTGTGTTTCACTCAATTTCCGGTATCTACGGTCGCAACCACTTTCTCCGCAACAAACGGAGTTACCGATTCTGCCGCAGCAGGTACTGCATTGGCTACAGGCAACAAGACAAAAAACGGTGCTATCGGTGTATTGAAAGACCTTGAAACTCCTGTAAACAGTGTTGCCGTATGGGCAAAAAACAGCGGACGTAAAGTTGGAGTAGCAACAAGTGTCAGCGTCGATCATGCAACTCCGGCTGCATTCTATGCCCACGAAGCAGGACGCGGAAGCTATTACAACATTGGTGCCGATCTTTATGCCGCAGGATTTGATTTCTACGCAGGTTCAGATTTTATGGAACCGGACAATAAGGAAGACAAAAGCGCAAAGAACCTTTACAAAATGGCTGACGAATACGGTTATTCTATCGCCAGAGGTTATAATGACTATACCAAGAAAAGCGCTAAAGCCGACAAGATGATCCTTTTCCAAAGTGAAGAAGCCTCATCAAAAGACAGAAGTGCCATTCCATATGCTATAGACAGAACAGAGAAAGATCTTACACTGGAAGAAATTACACGTTCTGCCATAGATTTCCTTTCAAAAGATTTAAGTAAAGGTTTCTTCCTGATGGTGGAAGGCGGAAAAATAGACTGGGCATGCCACAGCAACGATGCAGCAACTGCTTTCCGCGAAGTGCAGGATTTGGACAAGGCTATCAGGCAAGCATACGAATTCTACAAACAACATCCTGACGAAACACTTATTGTGGTAACAGCCGACCATGAAACCGGTGGTATAGTATTAGGAACTGGAGAATACAGACTTAACCTGAAAGCACTGGATAACCAGAAAATGAGCGAAAGCGGATTTACCAAAGTACTGAATACACTGCGTAAGAAATATAAGAATAATGTTCCATGGGAATCAGTAAAGACAGCCTTGAAAGAGAACTTCGGTTTTTGGGATGAAATAAAGCTTTCAGAGGAACAGGAAAAACGCCTGGTAAATGTTTACGAAAACACATTGAAGGGTCAGAATGCCAAAATGGAAAAAAGTGAGTATGCACGCGATGAAGCTCTTGCCGCAGAGGCTAAACGTATAGTAAGCGAAATAGCTCTTATCGGATGGACAAGTGGCGGACACTCTGCAGGATATGTACCTGTATTTGCTATCGGAGCCGGAGCTGAAAACTTCAGCGGAAGATTGGACAACACACAAATACCTGTCCTTATAGCAAAATCTGCAGGATATACAGTAGAAAAATAAACTATACAGCCACAATAGTTTTAAAATATTTATCAGCCGTTTGGAAATTGTCAGGTGAATGTTCAACCGGACAGTTGCCAAACGGCTGATAACATATAATGGAAAAGAACTGCTAACTCCCTATTCAAACGAAAAATAATGACTTAGCTTATCTATATCTTCTTCCGAAAATTCCCCGAACATTGATATCTGAGACATACCATCTATAGAACCTCTCTTACGTCTGAAATCAATAATAGCTTTGGCCTTATAGAAATCCATATACGGATGCGAACGCAATTCATCTATTCCGGCTTTATTGATTCTGATTTTACGGAAAACATCAGACTTGACTTCAAACCATTTCAGCAATGTAGAATCGACATACTGTACTTCTAGTAATTGAGCGGTATTGTAAAACCCTCCCAAACGGTTTCTATAGTTCACAATATTTCTTGAAATGACACTTCCTATGCCAGGAATTTTCTTCAATATTGACGTGTCGGCGGTATTTACATCAATTATGATTCCTGCATTGAATTTCTCCTGTTTAGGATATTTCTTTATCTCTTTATTCTCTTCCTTCTTATGCTCATAGGAAAAATCAGAAGACTGCTTTTTATTCTTCTTATATACAGGCTCTTTATCTTTATATCTTCTGTAATTGTCACGATTACGCTTGTCATTATCAATCCTGACATACAAAGAATCAGCAATTTTCAACGGATCAATAGCAATTTCAGTCCTGTTATTCCCGATATTTTCGCTCGCCAAAATACATATCAGCAGAATAAGAACCAACAATAAAAATATTATTGCCCTACGCTGTCCGCGAGAATAAAAGAACCAATCCTTCCACATATATAATGCTTTTTAGAAAAGTCCCAACTCATTAAGAAAAATAAGCATTATACCGACCGGAGCGATAAACTTCAAAATGAAAATATAAAGAGGATAATAAGTAGATTTCAACGCGCCATAATTTGTAGCCTCACCTTTTACGATAGCTTTGTTTAGTACCCATCCGACAAAGATAGCAGACAACATACCGGAAACAGGCAACATGATTTTTGCTGTAAGATAATCCAAGGCATCAAAGAAGTTCATACCAGCAATCTTGAATCCGCTCCATTCTCCCAGTGCAAGCGATGAAACGACACCTATAGACCAACAACCCAAAGACACAATGGTCGCAGCCCTTCCACGTGTAAGTCCGAACTTTTCGTGGAGAAAGGCAGTAGAAACCTCGTGAAGTGAAATTGTTGAAGTAAGCGCCGCCAATGCAAGAAGAAGATAGAATGCCATAGCACATACCACCGCCAATAACGGCACTGCGGAAAATGCCTGCTGGAACACATTTGGCAATGTTATAAATATCAATGAAGGACCGGAACCCGGGTTTATTCCAACAGAAAAAGCTGCCGGAAATATAATTATACCGGCCAGTATCGCGACGAACGTATCAATTATTCCGACACTCATCGCCGTATGTCCCAATCTTGTTTCCTTTCCAAAATATGATGCATAAGTTGACAGACATCCCATACCAAGGCTCATCGAAAAGAAAGCCTGCCCCATAGCTCCCAAGAATACTTCAGGAGTGACTTTACTGAAATCAGGTTTAAAAAGGAATTCTATACCCCTTTCAGCTCCAGGCAAAGTGACAGAACATATTGCTAGAAGAACTACAAGAATGAAAAGAACAGGCATCATAACCTTTGACGAACGCTCTATTCCGTCTTTCACACCCTTGACAATTACAATATGTGTAAGCAGCATGAAAACTGTAAGCCATATGATAGGACGTAACGGATCGGACGAAAACTCATTGAACATAGCAATAAAGCCGTTAGCATCCTTTCCTTCGAAACCTCCTATAGCCGACTGAAGCAGATATTCCAACGTCCATCCTGCCACAACCGAATAATATCCCAAGATAAGGAAACCGGTAAGAACGCCCAAATATCCCACCCATTTCCAGTTTGTGCCGGGAGCAAGAACACTGAAAGATCCTCCGGTACTCGCTTTGGCACTACGCCCGATAGTGAATTCGGCTACCATTATCGGCAAACCGAATATGAAGATACATCCCAAATATATAAGGATAAAAGCAGCACCACCATGATTACCCGCTTCGTAAGGGAAACGCCATATATTACCCAATCCCACTGCTGAACCTGCCGCCGCCAATATCGCACCCAATTTACTTCCAAAACTAACTCTGTCGTGATGATGTTGCATAAAAAAACATATTAAATAATAAATAGAACTGTTTAGCGGCACAAATGTACAAAAAATATCATATTTTTGGCGGGAAAATTAATATTTATAACATGATTACATATTTAAAGCGTTATCCATTATCTATTCTGGTGATAGCGGCAATACTTTATTTGTCGTTTTTCAAACCTCCGCAAACATCACTGAACGAGATAAAGAATCTCGATAAGATAGTACACATCTGTATGTACGGAGGACTTACAGTCATTCTATGGTCTGAACATATAAGGCAACACTTTCCTTTGATAAAAAGACATCTTATAATAGGAGGAATTATATGCCCTATTGTCATGAGCGGACTCATAGAAATAGGTCAAGCCACACTGACAGAGACAAGAGGTGGCGATTGGCTGGATTTTGCGGCCAACATCACAGGCGTAATACTGGGCAGTATTTTCAGTTATTATGTATTACGACCATACATATGGAAGAAACATAATAAGAAATAATCGGATATATGCATAAAAAAACTCATCAGGTATCATACCAAACACCTGATGAGTTTTTTATGTATATATTACTTAAAGATTAATCTTCCTTCACTTCCCAACCTAATGCACTTGCACCCAATACGGCAGCATCTGCATCTTTAAGCTGTGAAAGCAACAGTTTAGTCTTACCGGCATATATCTTAAGAACGTTTTCATCCATAGCCTTCTGTATAGGTTTCATGATGAGATCACCTGATTTGGCAAGACCTCCAAACAGAATAATTGCTTCCGGACTTGAGAACGCGATAAAATCAGCCAATGCTCTACCCAAGATTGTTCCTGTATATTCAAATATTTCCAAAGCAAGCTTGTCACCTTTGATAGCTGCATCGTAAACATCCTTTGATACGATTTCTTCTGCAGGAATCTCTCTAAGCAAACTTGGTTCTGAACGTGCAACCAGGAATTCGCGTGCAGTACGCGCAACACCGGTAGCCGAGCAGTATGTTTCAAGACATCCTTTACGTCCGCAACCGCAAAGACGACCGTCACGTTCTACTACCACGTGACCAAGCTCACCTGCAAAACCGTCGTGACCGTAAACCAACTGTCCGTTTACAACGATACCGCTACCAACACCTGTTCCAAGTGTAATCATTATGAAGTCTCTCAACCCGCGTGCAGCTCCGTATGTCATTTCACCGATTGCAGCCGCATTGGCATCATTTGTAAGAGCAGTAGGTATTCCCAACTTATCTTCAAACATCGCTGCCAAAGGAATAACCCCCTTCCAAGGAAGATTTGGAGCGAATTCTATAGTTCCTTTATAGTAATTTCCGTTAGGCGCGCCAACACCCATTCCCTTGAACTTTTCAGCTCCACCGAACTGCTGCAACAAAGGAATAAGTTTTTTGCACACTGCATCAACGTATTCATCTATTTCCTCATGTTCCTGAGTCTTGATTGAATCTGAAGCCAACACGTTTCCACGAGAATCAACTACACCGAAAACGGTATTTGTACCGCCGATGTCCATACCAACCACATAGGGTTTTTCCATATTTACAGTCATGACATTTATTGTTTAGGGTTAATTATTGAGACAAAAATATACAATAGACAATAATCTCACAAATTTTTCAAATAAATATTAATACGAATCTATAAGTTTTTTCCTAATTTAGCCGCGAATTTATTAATCAACTTAAAAAATGATTCGTTTAAAAGACATAAACAAGACTTACCACAACGGTGCTCCACTGCACGTACTGAAAGGTATTAACCTTGAAATAAAAAAAGGGGAATTTGTTTCTATCATGGGAGCTTCCGGTTCGGGAAAATCCACATTACTTAATATACTGGGAATTCTTGATAATTATGACACAGGGGAATATACCCTGAACGGGGTACTTATAAAGGACCTTAGCGAAACTAAGGCAGCCGAGTACAGAAACAGAATGATAGGTTTCATTTTCCAGTCCTTCAACCTAATCTCGTTCAAGAATGCAATGGAAAATGTAGCCCTGCCCCTATATTATCAGGGAGTAAGCAGAAAGAAAAGAAACGAGCTTGCAATGGAATATCTTGACAAGCTCGGTCTGAAGGAATGGGCACACCACATGCCAAACGAACTGTCAGGAGGACAAAAACAGAGAGTGGCAATAGCAAGAGCCCTGATTTCAAAACCAGAAATAATCCTGGCGGACGAACCTACAGGAGCGCTTGACAGCAAGACCTCGGTAGAAGTAATGAATATCCTTAAAGAGCTGCACGAAAAAGAAGGCCTTACAATCATTATAGTGACACACGAAAGCGGTGTAGCCAACCAGACAAACAAGATAATCCATATAAAAGACGGTATTATAGAAAAGATAGAAGACAATATCGATCATAACGCATCACCGTTCGGAAAAAACGGATTTATGAAATAACACATAGGGAAATGACAGATCTTATTCAAGAAATATACGGTACAATAATGCGCAACAAGCTTCGTACGGCACTCACAGGATTTGCCGTAGCATGGGGAATATATATGCTTATTGTCCTTTTGGGAGCCGGAAACGGACTTATCCATGCTTTCGAAAACCAGTCGGCAGATATGAAGATGAATTCCATGAAGATTTATCCTGGATTTACATCAAAAGCATTCAACGGATTGAACGAAGGCAGAAACATATCGCTTAACGAAAGCGATATGAAAATCACTTCAAAAAGATTTAAAGACAACATCACTACAGTAGGAGCCACAACAAGTCACAGCGGAATACTGACATACGGCAAAGAAAATGTCAGCATCACCATAGACGGTGTATTCCCTAACCACACGGAGATGGAACCGATGAAACTTGTCAGGGGAAGATTTATCAACAAGCGTGATATGGATGAAATGCGAAAAGTTATCGTACTTCACCAGAAGACATACGACATACTGTTTCCACACACTGAAGGAATAGGTAAATATATCACATCACAAGGTGTCATGTATCAGGTAATAGGTATATATTCCGACCAGAACAGTTTCTCACCAAGCGCGCTTATTCCATTCACATCCCTACAGCTGATATACAGCAAGGGTGACAGTATCGACAATATAATATTTGCCACAAAAAATCTTACAGACCAGGCTACAAACGATAAATTTGAAAAAGAATACCGCGCCGCAATAGGCAAGAACAACAATTTTGCTCCCGACGATGACAGCGCGATATGGATCTGGAACAGATTTACACAATATCTGCAACAGCAGTCGGCAACCAATATCCTAAAAATCTCGATATGGGTAGTAGGTATTTTCACTCTGCTTAGCGGAATCGTAGGTGTAAGCAATATCATGCTTATTACGGTCAGAGAAAGAACACACGAGTTCGGAATAAGGAAAGCACTCGGGGCAAAGCCTTCTTCCATTCTTTGGCTCATCATATCCGAAAGCGTAGTAATTACAACATTCTTCGGATATATAGGCATGGTTGCGGGAATTGCCACCACAGAATACATGAATATAGTAGCAGGCAAGCAAGTGGTGGATGCAGGAGTCTTCTCAATGACTTTCTTCGAAAATCCTACTGTCGATATAAGCATTGCCATACAAGCCACTCTTACACTGATAATAGCCGGAACGCTTGCCGGACTGTTCCCTGCAAGAAAGGCTGTAATGATACGACCGATTGAAGCACTTAGAGCAGACTGATTATGAGACGATTTGATTTGGATACATGCGAGGAGATAATCCTCACCATAACAAGGAACAAGACACGAAGCCTGCTAACGGCATTCGGTGTCTTTTGGGGAATATTCATGCTTGTTGCCCTCATGGGAGGGACGAAGGGTGTGCAGGATCTTATGGCAAAACAGTTCGTGGGATTCGCGACCAACTCCGGTTTTATGGGTACCAACCAGACAAGCAAGGCATATAAAGGATTCCAGCAGGGACGTTTCTGGGAACTTACAAACACTGATGTGGAAAGAGTACGACGCAGCGTTCCGGAGATAGAAGTTGTAACTCCAAATATTACCAAATGGGGAATAGAAATGGTTTACAACGAAAACAAAACCTCCGGTACCCTAAAAGGACTCTATCCTATATACTCAAAAATAGAAGAGCCGCAAATTTCTATGGGACGTTACATCAATGATATGGATATTCTGAACAGGAGAAAAGTCTGTGTGTTAGGCAGCAGAATTTTTGAAAGTCTTTTTCCTGACAAGAGCAATCCATGCGGCAAATACATTGAAGTCAGCGGAATATATTATCAGGTAATAGGAGTCAATATGGCTGCAGGAAACATGTCCGTTCAGGGACAGGCTGAAACATCAATCATTATACCATTCTCTACAATGCAGCAGAACTATAATTTCGGAGACAAAATCCAGATGTTGAGTTTTACCGTTAAAAAGGGATACTCGGTGAGTGAAATCCAAAAGAAGGTAGAATCGGTAATAAAACGGGCACACAATGTACACCCCGATGACAAGCAGGCTGTGATAAGTGTAAATGCCGAAGCCATGTTCGGAATGATGGACAATCTGTTCTCCGGCATAGAAGTTCTGGGATGGATGGTAGGTCTGGGAACACTACTGGCAGGAGCTATTGGCGTGAGCAATATAATGATGGTCACAGTAAAAGAGAGAACCACTGAAATAGGTATCCGCAGAGCGATAGGCGCACGTCCTAACGACATCCTCAGCCAGATTCTTACAGAAAGTATGGTACTTACCATCATAGCAGGTATGAGCGGAATATCTTTTGCCGTTTTCCTTCTGAATATTGTAGAAGAGGCACTCTCCTCGCCTACCTCGGCAGCACACTTCCAAATCAGTTTCTGGGGAGCCATAGGAGCCTGCGTCTTACTGCTTATCCTTGGACTGCTTGCCGGACTGGCACCTGCCTTCAGGGCAATGGCAATAAAACCAATCGAGGCTATAAGGGATGAGTGATGTTCAATTTATAATTAAAAATTAATAATGAAAAATTAAGAGTTATTTGTCAGTCATTTATAGCTAGATAACACATAAAAACAGGAAACTTAAAAAAACAAATCATATGAAGAAATTTATCAGAATCGGTATAATGGTAGTCATAGCACTGCTGTTCATCGGAACTTTCGTATTCCTTTACCAGAAATCACAGCCAAAAGACGTTGAATACAACGTATCGAAAGTAGTAAAATCAAACATCGTACAAACAACCGTGGCTACAGGAAAGATAGAACCTAGAGACGAGGTACAGATAAAGCCACAGATTTCAGGTATCATATCAGAAGTATATAAAGAAGCCGGAGAAACAGTAAAAAAAGGAGAAGTGATAGCCAAAGTGAAAGTTATTCCTGAATTGGGACAGCTCAATTCTGCAGAAAGCCGTGTGCGTCTGGCCGAGATGAATGGCCGCCAGGCAGAAATTGACCTTGAAAGAATGGAAAAACTTTACGAAAAGAAACTGGTCAGCAGCGAAGAATATGAAAAGACATTGCTCACAACCAAACAGGCACGCGAAGAGATACAGGCAGCAAAGGACAATCTGGAAATCATCAAGGAAGGTATAACCAAGAACAGTGCTTCATTCAGCAGCACACTGATACGTTCCACTATCGACGGACTGATACTTGACGTACCTATTAAAGTGGGTAACTCGGTAATCATGAGTAACACTTTCAATGACGGTACGACAATTGCAACCGTTGCCGACATGGGCGACCTCATTTTCCGTGGAAACGTTGACGAAACAGAAGTTGGAAAAATAGCCGTAGGAATACCTGTAAAGATTACTTTAGGTGCGCTACAGGATATGTCGTTCAACGCAACATTGGAATACATTTCACCTAAAAGCGTGGAAAACAACGGAGCCAACCAGTTTGAAATCAAAGCTGCCATTACAGTGCCCGACAGTGTTACAATCCGTTCAGGATATAGTGCAAATGCCGAAATGGAACTTCAGAGAGCAAACGATGTGCTCAGCATACCCGAAAGCGCATTGGAATTCAAGGGAGACTCCACTTTCGTATTCCTGCTCACCGACAGCGTGTCAGGTCAGAAATTCGAGCGTAAAAGTGTCATAACCGGAGTCAGCGACGGAATTAACGTTGAAATAAAATCAGGACTGAAAGAGAACGAGTTTGTCCGCGGACTAAAGAAAGAATAATGTATAACAGTTTAATCGGAAACTGAAATGAAGAACAACATAATCATAACCTCGGCTTTGATGATTCTGCTATCGGCAAATGCATACTCACAGGAAAAATGGGACCTAGAAAGATGCATCAGACATGCCATAGAGAACAATCTCAATATCAAACAGCAGGAAGCGTCAAAAGAGCAGAGCGAAGTAGAGCTTAATACAGCCAAATGGAGCAGATTGCCGGACTTGAACGGCAGTGCATCGCACTCTTTCAACTTCGGACGAAGCATCCAGGCAGACAATACGTATCAAAGCCTTAACACCCAAAACACGGCATTCAGCCTGAATACAAGCATACCGCTTTTCACAGGACTGAAGATAACTAACAACATAGCCCTTGCAAAACTTAACCTGCAGGCTGCAACCGAAGACCTGAATAAAGCAAAAGAAGACATCAGCATACAGGTTGCGTCAGCCTATCTGCAAGTACTCTTCAACGACGAGCTTGCCCAGGTGGCACACATACAGGTTGAACTCAGCAAAGAAATGCTAGAGCAAAAGGAAGCATATTTCAAAACCGGAAAGGCATCTGAAGCAGAATGGCTTGAGGCAAAGTCCAGAGTGGCACAGGACCAGTTGTCGGCTGTACAGGCAGACAACAACTACAAATTGGCTTTACTGGATTTGAGCCAATTGCTGGAACTTCCATCACCGGACAACTTTTCCATTGTGTCTCCAACAGCCGAGATGGAAGAGTATATGAGCAGCATAACCTCACCTACTGACATTTACAATCAGGCTATACTGTTCAAACCATCAATTAAAGCGGCACAATACCGTCTTGAAGGAGCCGCCAAGTCAGTGAAAATAGCCAAAAGCGCTTATTTCCCTCAATTAAGCTTCGGAGCCGGCCTTAGTACAAACTATTACAAGGTAGCAGGCATGAAGAATCCTGTATTCGGTTCACAGTTAAGGGACAATTTCAGCCAGTATTTCGGTTTCCAGCTTAGTGTTCCCATATTCAACCGCTTCGGCACAAGGAACCAGGTAAGAAGTGCCAGAATACAGCAGAACACCCTGAACTGGCAACTTGAAGACAGCAAAAAAGCCTTATACAAAGAAATACAACAAGCATATTACAATGCACTTGGCGCTGAAAGCAGATACCAGAGCAGCTTGACAGCCGACGAGGCTGCAGAAGCATCTTTCAACCTTATGAAAGAAAAATATGCAGAAGGTAAGGCCAATGCCACCGAATACAACGAAAGCCGTACAAGCTGGATGAAAGCAATCTCGGAAAAGCTTCAGGCCAAATACGACTATATATTCCGTACGAAGATTCTTGATTTCTATAAAGGAGTGCCTCTGACACTGAAATAATCCGGATATATAAACCACTATATCAAAAGCCGACCATATCAATTTGTTACGCACAAATAAGTATGGCCGGCTTTTATTATCCTGAAAACATTTCCTTAGAAAAAAAATACTAACTGTAACAAGAGAGATATAATAAAAAGAATTAATTGATGCTGTTTCAAATTTCCCGCATTATTCTACGGGTGCTTTCATTTGCGCTACGTGAAAAGTTCCTGTCATTCGGTTTTCTGACATTGCTCCTTTTCTCCTTTCTTTCGTTGCGTCGTTCGTATCTGTCATGCTTGTCATTGTCATGCTTTGGCGGACGTGACACTGACGGAGGAATAGGTCGTGACGGCGGACACACCTGACGTGGCGGACGTAACGGAGGTTCAGGTCTTCCAAAATCATGCGGTCTGTGTTCCGGGCGACACTGATAATGTCCCGCATATACCTTGTGGTTATAATACTTTCTGAAATTCTTCTTATAATAACTTACTCCACCACAATGTGCACGTGCGTGTGCTCCTCTGTAAGTATAATAGTGCGGAGGCAATCCGTAATAGTAAAAACGTCTGTCTGGATAAACTTTATATACACGTACATAACATACATTATTCATTGCATATATAGGACGGAAAAAATAGTCTATCGACATGAATTTCACATATGCCGTATTCGACAATATCCATCTCAGGTCATCGTTTCTCTCGTCAAGATACCTGTAGTACGCATCCATGGCTCTGGCATCCGCCCTTGACAAAGCCGCCAGATAAGGATCGACATTACTGAAAAAGTCGAAATTGATCTCATACAAATCATTATACTGACGTTCGTTCAACTTCAGTTCGAATGCCATCCTGTCAGTCAGGAAGCGGGCATTAACCCTGACGTCGCCCAAATCGAAGGCACCGGCAGGCAACACAAACATAAAGGCTGCAACTGCCATAATCATTAAACAAAATCTTCTCTTCATAATCTTACCGTTTTAATTTCCTGATACAAAAATAGGAGGATAAAAATCCCCCTACAACAGAATATTCCCAAACGTTTTTAGGAATGTTCCTACATGACATAGGATAAATCCTATATACTGCTATTATCAGGCCAGACGTATTCCCTGTTCACCTTCGAGAACAATCAGGCGCTTCTTGTACAAGTCACCCACAGCCTTCTTGAAGGTCTTCTTGCTTACCCCGAAAGTGCTGTATATCACGTCTGCGTCAGTCTTGTCGTTCAATGGTGTAGAACCACCGTTACTACGGATATATTCCAAAAGAGTATCTGCAAAGTCTTCCACCTTTTTCACTCCACCTTTCTGAAGTTCAAGGTCAATCTTGCCGTCAGGACGTACCTGCTTTATGTATGCATGCATCTTCATGCCTGTACGCACATCGGTAAATATCTCGTTCTTGAAAATCATACCACCGAACTTATTGTCAACAATTACCTTGAATCCCAAATCTGTCTTCTGCCATATAAGGACCTCCACCTCATCGCCAGGATTATATTCCGGCATATCCTTCGAAAGGAACTTTTCTATTTTCGCCGATGCCACTATACGATAGCTGTCCTCGTCAAGATGTACATGAACTACATACGAATTTCCTTTTATCATCTTCATGTTCTGCTCGCGGAAAGGTACGAAAAGGTCTTTCATAAGTCCCCAGTCAAGGAAAGCACCATACTGGTTCACCCATGCCACTTCCAGACATGCAAACTCGCCCACCTTAACGTAAGGTTGCAATGTAGTTGCAATCAGGCGTTCGTCCATATCGAGATAAATAAACACATTCAGTACGTCACCAGGCTTGCATCCCTGAGGTACATAACGTGTAGGCAACAATATTTCTCCATCTTCGCTACCATCAAGGTAAACCCCGAAATCAACTTCCTTTACGACTTCCAGAAGGTTGTATTCTCCCAATCTAATATGACTCATAATTATATATAGTTGTTAGTTGTTGGTTTATAGTTGTTGGTTAAACAATCCTTCCATCCAGCATGTGAATAGTCCGGTCAGTCTGGCCGGCAAGTCCTTCATCATGAGTTACTATTACGAAAGTCTGCCCCAGCTTATCGCGCAATTCAAAGAACAGATTGTGTAGTTCCTCCTTATTCTTAGTGTCAAGGCTTCCCGAAGGTTCATCAGCCAACACTACAGCCGGATTGTTTATCAAAGCCCTTGCCACAGCCACACGCTGTTTCTCTCCACCCGAGAGTTCTGCCGGCTTATGTGATGCACGGTCTGACAATCCTAAAAAGTTCAGCATTTCAAGTGCCTGCTTGCGAGCATCTGTAGCTGAAACTCCTTTAATCAAGGCAGGAATAGTGACATTCTCCAATGCAGTAAACTCAGGCAGCAACTGATGAAACTGAAAAACGAAACCTATCTCCTTATTCCTGAACGCAGACAGTTCTTTCTCTTTCATGCGGCTTACGTCAGTACCGTTTATAATTACCCTACCCGAATCAGCTCTGTCAAGAGTGCCTATTATCTGAAGAAGCGTGGTTTTTCCCGCTCCACTCGGTCCTACAATACTCACGACCTCACCTTTATCAATATTCAAGTCTATACCTTTCAACACCTGAAGTTGTCCAAAACTTTTCGTTATTCCTTCTATCTCTATCATATCTCAGGAATGTTTAGATTCTCTTTATCACATATTCAGCCAGATAACACCCGAACACCGCCGGCATATAGCTCACAGTGCCTGTAGTCGATTTTTTATTCTGCTCGTCATCTACCAATACGACGGCATTCGTATCTGCTTGCTCTGTACTGAACACCACCGGCAATTTCCGCTTCATCCCCATTTTCTGCAAACGTTTTCTCACAGCCTTGCTAAGTCCGCAATGGTAAGTCTCCCATAAATCGGCAAATCTGACCTGCGTAATATCACTCTTGGCACCTGCCCCCATGCTGCTGACTATCTTTAGCCCTCGCTTCAAAGCATTATATATAAGATAACATTTCGGAGCCACGGTGTCAATGGCGTCAACAACAAAATCAAACCTTTCACTGTCCAGCAACTCCGTAATAGCTTCATCCTTCAAATATACAGGCAATACATCCAATCGTATATCGGGATTAATATCGCGAAAACGTGTGGCAAGCACATCTGCCTTGTATTGCCCCAACGTGGAATGAAGTGCCGGAAGCTGACGGTTAATATTGGTAGGCTGCACGGTATCGGCATCTACTATAGTCATGTGCCCTATGCCTGCACGGCACAACATCTCGGCAGCATACGCCCCTACTCCTCCCAAACCTACCACCAGTACATGGGCACGGCGTAACCGCTCCGTTTTTTCTCTTCCCAGCAACAGTTCCGTGCGCTGCTGCCAATTTACGAATTCTTTTTGAACCATTTATAAATCCAATTACCTACTTTATCATAATATTGCGTCTCTGCCCATCCGTGCGGGTCGGAGAAAGAAAGACTCTCGTTAGGATCGCCTTTTTGTTCAGGATAGAGCAGCATGATGCTGTTGTTATTGAAATATTTGGAGACCTGCGTCGGAAGTTTCTCGAAAGAAGAATCGTAAGAAATAGACCCGCACCTCGCACTTACAATAACCAGCAGATGGTCGTAATTAACCTGCCCGGTCAACAACAACAAGTCTTCCCAATTCTCAAGTTCGGAATAAACGGTGCGCGTGTCCTTGAATTTCTTTTGTATAAAACCGCTGATGTATCCCAAAGTACGCAAAGGAGCATAAAAATGCACCCTGCACCCAAGCTGGCTGCTCAAACGGCACATATATGTTATCCATCTGGTAAAACCGTGCTCGAACTCGGCTTTTGGAGGCACCGCCACAATTATTCGGCGCAACGTATTGACAGGTATCAGGAAACGCACAATCATCACTTGCAAATATGTATTCTTCAACAAATTCTCTGTCATGTTACCGAAAAAAGAGTCAACGATGCTCGCCTTATAATGCAAACCTATGATAATGTCAGTCGCATCACATTCCTTTGCCGTATGAAGAATGCCTGTTGTTATGTTCAAATCAAAACGGCTAACAGTCTTCATCCGCACATTGGTTGACGCTGCTATCTGGGCCGCCCGCTCCAAGTTACGCTTGCTTCGCATTTCCTGCTTCACCGAATCGTTGTTGTCGTTGATGACACTAAGCGCAACCAAATTGTCGCTTATCTTTTCGTTGCGCAAGACCAACGCCAAACTCATCAAGCTTTCCAAAGTTTCCGGATTAGCTATAGGAACCAGGAAACGCTCTTTTTCATGCTCTTTGCCTTCATCCAAGCCTACATCGTCGCTCGTGGCAATCTGCTTGGCCGTGTGTTCGGTAATGAACGAACTGACAACACATGTCACCAATATAAGCAAAATCGTCCCGTTCAACACATCTTCGTTCAACAGCCGCTCACCGGAGGGAAGGATAATGTCGTAACCCACCAATACCGCCGCCAGAGTGGCCGCCGCCTGCGCGTTGCTCAGCCCGAACATCAACTCACGCTCCACGGCACGCATCCGGAAAATCTTCTGAGTCAACCACGAAGCTATCCATTTCCCGACCAATGCCACCACAATCATCACAGAAGCTACCTTTATAGAATCTATATGCCCGAACAACACGTTTACGTTTATCAGCATGCCGACACCTATAAGGAAATAAGGGATGAACAACGCGTTACCCACAAACTCCAAATGATTCATCAGCGGTGACACGTGAGGAATCAAACGGTTCAATACCAATCCGGCCAAGAACGCTCCCAATATACCTTCCATGCCAACGATTTCCATCAGTCCGGCACCAAGGAACACCATCGCCATGACAAAAATATATTGCACCACATTGTCACTATAACGGCGGAAGAACCAGCGGGCTATAGGCGGGAAAGTGTACATAATGATGGCTCCAAGCACTAACACTTTCAACACCAGCCATACCCAGAACATATCCGAAGTCTCGCCTTTATACAGGCCGCCGATGACTGCCAACACAAGCAAAGTAAGGGTATCTGTCACCGCCGTACCCCCTACCGCGATACCTACAGCCCGATGGCGGTTTATGCCGTAACGGATGACAATGGGGTAAGCGATAAGAGTATGCGACGCATACATACTGGCAAGCAATACCGAAGAGACGACTCCATAGCCCAAGATGTTTACATTGGTCCAAAAACCGATGCCCAACGGAATGACGAAGGCCAACAACCCCAATACCATCGCTTTTCCACGTATGCTCTTGAAGTCCTCCATATTCATTTCCAGACCGGCAAGGAACATGATATAATACAGTCCTACTTTCCCGAACAGTTCAAAGCTGCTGTCGCGCGCCAGGATATTAAATCCATGCTCACCGATAACGACTCCGGCCAATATCATTCCTATGATGTGCGGAATATGCAGTTTTTCCAAGATAATAGGAGCAAGCAATATGATTACCAGCACCAAAAAGAAAATCCACGTCGGGTCTGTTATGGGGAAATGAAAATCAAGGTCTAGTAAATTGAGCAAATCTTTCATAAATTCGTATCGTAATTTTTCATTTATTGAACAAAAATAGAAAAAAAATTCCGAGTTTCAATATTTATCAGTCAGAATGTTTTATTTTTGCAGTCTAAATAATAACAAACGATACAATACGACTAAAATTTACGAATATATAATAGTTAGGGAAATATTAACTTAATAGATTTATAAAGACATGAAAGTAGCAATTGTTGGTGCGAGCGGAGCCGTAGGACAAGAGTTCCTGAGAGTGCTCGAAGAAAGAGATTTTCCTTTAGATGAATTAGTTTTGTTCGGTTCCTCACGTAGTGCAGGACGAAAATACACATTCCGTGGAAAAGAAATCGAAGTCAAACTTCTGCAGCACAACGATGATTTTAAAGGTGTTGACATTGCCTTTACTTCTGCCGGTGCTGGTACTTCAAAAGAATTTGCGGAAACAATCACCAAGTACGGAGCGGTAATGATAGACAATTCAAGTGCTTTCCGTATGGATAACGACATTCCATTGGTAGTTCCTGAAGTTAACGCAGAGGATGCATTGAACCGCCCTCGCGGTATCATCGCAAACCCTAACTGTACTACTATACAGATGGTTGTGGCACTTAAAGCCATCGAAAACCTGACACATATCAAACGTGTTCACGTATCAACATACCAGGCAGCCAGCGGTGCAGGTGCAGCAGCTATGGACGAACTTTATGAGCAGTATCGTCAGGTATTGGCAAACGAACCTGTAAAAGTTGAAAAGTTCGCTTACCAGCTTGCCTTCAACCTGATTCCTCAGATTGACGTGTTCACAGATAACGGATATACAAAAGAAGAAATGAAGATGTATAACGAAACACGCAAGATCATGCACTCTGACGTTAAGGTTAGTGCAACATGTGTACGTGTTCCTGCTCTTCGTTCACATTCTGAAAGCATCTGGATTGAAACAGAACGTCCAGTATCAGTAGAAGAGGCTCGCGAAGCATTCTCAAAAGGTGAAGGACTTGTTTTGATGGACAACCCTGCTGAAAAAGAATATCCTATGCCATTGTTCCTTGCTGGCAAGGATCCTGTTTACGTTGGTCGTATCCGTAAGGATTTGGCAGACGAAAACGGACTTACATTCTGGATTGTAGGCGACCAGATAAAGAAAGGTGCCGCTCTCAATGCAGTACAGATTGCAGAATATCTGATAAAAGTCAAGAATATAGGATAATCGATTATATTCTAAAACAGAAAAGGAGGTTTCAGTTCTATTCGGCTGAAACCTCCTTTTTGTATATAAAAATTCCGAGTGATAATTCTATAAAAAAACGCACTGTCGTTTTAAGTAAAACGTGCCCGCGTTTTAATTGAAGCGTGCGCACATTTAAGGTCAAACGTGCGCACGCTTTATATTGAGTTCTAAAAGCCAAAAATACGGACATAAAAAAAGGAGTACCGCTGTACTCCAACCTTTATTAACCTTAAATCTAATACTATGAAAAACACAGTACAAAGATAAGGAGTAAAATTTAATCTGCAATTTTTTCAAGAGAAAAAGTATGTTTTATAACACGATTTACAAGCCATATATCTTTATTAACAAAAACAGAACATTACCGCCAATGTTTGTAACAAATATGTATTATATTTGTACGATTATTAATATTAACCATATATTACTCCAATCATGAGAAATTACTCTATTGCCATAATATTCATATTTATAAGCTCGTTATTCAATATTCTTGCAGCAAACAGTGATGTTAAAAACACAATAAAAAAGGCAGAAGACGGACTTTACACAAACCCGAGACAAACAGTATTCCTTGCATCAAAAGCACTTACAGAAACTGATGATGAAAACGATATAGTCAGATTGTTGTTTACAAAAGCACAGGCAGAAAGACTATTAGGCAATTTTGATGAAAGTCTAAATTCTCTATATAAAATAAATCTTGAATCATTAAATGAAACTGATATTAAGGGCGAAATATATAATTTAATGGCACTAAATTATTGTAATCTATCAGATTATCAAAAAGCTATCGAACTTAATGACAAAGCCATATCAATATTTAAAATAAATAACGATTCTATCAGATTGGCATATGCATATAATAACAAAGGAATAATTCATAACCACATGTCAGAAGACACACAAACTGAGAAATTTTTATTGGAAGCATTAAGAATCAACAGAGCATTGAGAAACATTAAGGGAATATCTGCCAATCTAAACAACTTATGTTTATACCACGGAAACTTATCGCAACAAAAAGAATACATACAAGAAGCTATAATAATAAACAAGAACCTTGATGCCAAATGGGCACTGGCAGAAAACTATAATAATCTGGGAAGATTATATATTTACGAAAAGAACTACGAAAACGCAAATACCGCACTGAAAAAAGCATATACTATAGCCAACGAAATCGGCGCTAAAGGTATAGTCTGCGATAACTATGAATATCTCTCCAGATTAAATGCACAATCAGGTAACTATCAGAAAGCCTTTGAATATCAAACAAAACTTAACTCTCTAAAACAGGAACTCCAAAGCGAAAACAATCTCAGAAAAATAGAATTAAACATCGCCGAAGAGAGATTAAAAGAAGTAATAAGGGAAAACGAAATTAAAAAACAAGAATACGAAATACAAAAACTGGAAAGAAACATATACGGGATTATTATTATATTCAGCCTGATAACCGTCATTACCATTTTGTTGACTCAACGTTCTAAAAGGAAAAAGAAACTGACCTTAATTAAAGCACAATATAAACTGGAACAGTCCCAACATGAAATAGCACGGCAGAAAATGGAATTGCAGAATATGGAATTACAGAATGCCCAACTTACATTAGAAAACAATAAACAACAAATGACCAATATGGCCGCTTTCCTGAAAAGCAGAAACGAATTGCTGGAAAAAATAAAAGAACTAATAAAGCAAGGATATAAACTGAACGGAAGTGAGACAACTATACATTTAAAGAAAATAAATGCAATAATTACTCAGTACCAAAACAATGACAAGACTAATAGTGTCACATTAAAAAGCACGGAAGACATAAATAATGAATTCATTGAAAGACTGGAAAAGAGACATCCAAACTTAACCCAAGGTGAAAAACACCTGGCATGTCTGCTAAGAACAGACATGTCCGCAAAAGAAATTGCAATTATTACAGGTACTACACCAAAAACCATAAACATGAATAGATACCGACTAAGAAAGGCACTAAACTTAAGCAATGAAACAGACCTTTCGGAATACATAAAGCAAATCTAGACAAAGACAATAAGTTATATACTTTGTAGATATACAATAAATAGTTAACACATTATTTATCAGCACATTAAAAACTACAATGTAGATTATTACCATATATAATAAATTACATTGTAGATATTTATGAATATCACATTTCTTGTTTTAACACCACTAGATTAATAATTTTGTGATAACGGCAAAGGTTAATTATTCATTTAATAGCCTTTACCATTAAACATTATTATCTAACCTTAAAAAAACACAAATGGTGAAAACAAGAACTTATTCAAAAGTAATGCAACTAGTGTTGCTATTATCTTTTATGTTTCCTGTCTTGGGTTTTGCCCAAACTATCGAAATTACAGGAACAGTTTTAGACAATTCTTCTACGCCTGTCATTGGGGCTAGTGTCCTTGAAAAAGGTACAACAAACGGTATTATCACCGACTTCGACGGTAAATTTAAACTCAGCGTATCCAAAAATGCGACTTTATCAGTATCTTATGTTGGCTATAAGCCACAGGAAATTCCTGTTAACGGACAAACAGTATTTAATATAACATTAAAAGAAGACAATGAATTATTGGATGAAGTAGTAGTTATTGGTTACGGTACACAAAAGAAATCTGACGTTTCAGGTTCTGTAGCTTCCGTTTCAGGAGAAAAATTGTCTAAAATACCTACTGCCAACGCAGAAATGGCACTTCAGGGAATGGCTCCAGGACTTATGGTAAACTTTGGCAGTGGTGCTGCCGGTTCTTCAGCCTCACTACAAGTACGTGGTGTGACATCATGGAAATCAGATGAAACAGAAAGTGGAGAAAGTAACGGACCGTTGGTTATCATAGACGGTGCTCCGGGAAACATGTCATATCTTAACCCAGAAGACATAAAATCAATATCAGTATTAAAAGATGCGGCAACTGCCGCAATATATGGTGCACGTGCAGCAGCAGGTGTTATCCTTATTGAAACACACAGAGGTGCGACAAACACAAAACCTAAAGTATCTTTTTCTGCTTACTGGGGTATAACAGACACTCCCAAAAAGTTGCCTGTTTGTAATGCGGAAGAGTTTATCAAAGTACGTAAAATGGCTTTGACTAATGCCGGTACACCTGAAGAAGATTGGCCTGTATATATAAAAGAATACGAAAGAGATCCAAGTCAATTTGCCGATACAGATTGGCAGGATGAATATTACCGCCGTGGATTTACACAAAAATACAACGTTGGTTATACAGCTGGAAGTGACAAATCAAATATCTCATTATCTGCTTTCTATTCTAACACAGATGGAGTTGCCATAGCTACAGGAGATGAAAAATTCGGTTTCAGATTAAATTCAGATGTAACTATCGGTAAATTCAAAATGGGAGAATCTGTAAACTACAGTAAATGGAATGCTGAACTAGAATCTAATTCAGGATTTTCATCAATATACCAGATCACAAATATGGAACCTTTGGCTCCACTTTATGACGAAAATAACATTGGCGGATATGGTGGTGCAATCAGTGGTATGGGTATGTCAGATGCAGGAAACCAGATAGCTTACAACAAGTTACTCGACAATTCACAGTCTAATGACTATATTGCAGCATCAGGATATTTACAATATGAACCTATCAAAGGACTTGTTTTAAAATTTAATGCAAGCCGTAACATATATTTCGGTAAATTACATCAGTTTACTCCAACATACGAAATTGGATCTTTGAAAGTGAACACCAGAGCCAGTTTATACGAAGAAAGGTCTCAAACTATAAACGACTTACTTGAATTTACAGCTAATTACAACACAACCATAAAAGAAGATCATAACCTTTCTGTATTGTTAGGTCTGTCACAGGAAGAAAACAAATATGAAGAGATAAGTTCTTATGGTGAAGTATTCGAAAATAACGAACTGGACAACCTGGGTCACGCACAAGAAAACTATGCTGTTGGTGGATATGAAAGCCGTAGTGGATTACGTTCTTTATTTGGACGTCTGAACTATAATTACAAAATGCGCTACATGGTCATGGCCTCATTCCGCTACGACGGTTCTTCACGTTTTGCCGAAGGAAACAAGTGGGGATTCTTCCCTTCTATGTCATTAGGATGGAACATTGCAAACGAAGAGTTTTGGGAACCATTTAAAGAAAAAGTATCAACATTTAAGTTCAGATTAAGTTATGGTGGTTTAGGAAACCAGCAAATAGGTCTATATAAATATATTCCTACGTTAAGTTCAAACAATAACACTCTAAACTATCCTTTTGGAGGTCAAAATACATCATTAGGATATGCAATAACATCATTACCATCAAACAATATAAAATGGGAAACAACATACTATAAAAACATAGGATTAGATGTAAGTTTATGGAACAACAAACTAGAACTTACAGCAGAAGCATACATTAAAGACACACACGATATGCTTTCAAGCAAAGATATCAGTTTGTGTACAGGATATGGTTCTATCTTAGTAAATGATGGTAAACTACGTACAACAGGAGCTGAATTTCAGGCTATATATCATGGAAATGCAGGAGATTTCAAATACGACCTTGATTTAAACCTGTCACACTATAAAAGTGTTTTGAAAGAAATGGCTAATCCTGACTACTTAGATGAATATGGTGGTGCAATCCGTACATATGTAGGTGGTGAAATCGGAGAATTCTGGGTATATAGAACTGCTGGAATATTCCAAAACCAACAAGAAGTGGATGAATGGAACAAAGAACACGGTTACAAAGACCAAAATGGTAACTGGCAAAAAATGCAACCTAGTGCAAAACCTGGTGACATAAAATTCGTAGATCAGAATGGTGATGGAAAATTAGATACAAACGACAAAGTTAAAGTGGGAAGTGGTACACCTAAAGTATCATTAGGTTTCAATGTCAACCTTTCTTACAAAGCTTTTGATCTTGTCGCTAATTTCTACGGAAATTTCGGTGCAAAACGTTATAATTACACTAAATACCAACTTGAAAGAATGGATCAAGTCTTCAATTACGGTAAGAATTGCCTTGATGCATGGACACCGGATAATACAGATACCGATATTCCAAGAGCAGTGTCAGGTGACCCAAACAAAAACTCAAGACAATCAGACCGTTTTGTAGAAAACGGAGATTACCTTCGTTTGAACAACTTGCAAATTGGATATAATCTTCCTGCAAAATACTGCAAGAAAATAGGTCTATCCAATCTTAGAATATATGTAGGTGGTACTCGTTTGTTCACCATAACTAAATATACCGGATATGATCCTTCTACAGGTTCTGCAGCAGGACGTATGGGATTTGATTATGCATCAGTACCATTGAGCAGAGATTATATGATGGGTATTAAATTTGGATTCTAACAACTTAAGACTTATACTATTATGAAAATAAAAAACATTATATTATACACAGCACTTATTGGATCAATGTCATTAAGTTCATGTGCTGACTTTTTAAATGAGGATATTAACCCGAATGAATTATCACCTTCAGTTTTTTGGAAAAGTGAACAAGATATACTTAAAGGGCTTACATCTGTTTATGCAGCATTACAGCCGAATATGAACTGGGCAATACCTTACGAACGTTACATTGTTATTGATAATTACAGAAGTGATGAAATTAAATATCGTGATGACGTTACTTCATGGATGGATATTGCTTCATTCAACAACGATCAAAACAATTCTGTAACAAAAGGAGAATGGACAAACTTATATAAAGGTATTAACTATGCAAATCAATGTATAGACAATATCCCCAATGTACCAGAGACTAATGACGATATAAA
The DNA here is from genome assembly GCF_016901995.1 of Bacteroides caecigallinarum. GTDB lineage: Bacteria > Bacteroidota > Bacteroidia > Bacteroidales > Bacteroidaceae > Phocaeicola > Phocaeicola cellulolyticus. The sequence goes on from NZ_JACJLE010000006.1 coordinate 47,755, forward strand.
AAAACTTAAAACACAGGCTATAGCCGAAGCACGTTTTTTAAGAGCTTACTTTTACTACAGACTTTATCTCAATTTTGGTGAAAAAATTCCTATTTATAAAACACAGATAAAAGGAGAAGATTCAGAATTTTATCCAGAACAGGCAAAAGAAGGTGAATTGGTTCAATTTATTGAAACTGAACTTTCCGAAATACAGCCTAGTTTACCGGAAAAATACGATACAGAAGAAGATAAAGGACGTGCTACACGATATGCAGCTGCAGCAATCCTTGGAAAATTCTATATGTTCAGACATGAACTGACAAAAGCTGAAGCCGAATTCAAAAAAATCATTGATCAGGAGAATACTCTATTCAAACTAACAGAAAACTGGAATGATAATTTTGACGGACTTCATAAAAATAATTCAGAATCAATATTTGAAGTACAATTTACTGGTAATACAACCGGAGATCATTCCGAATATAACTACATAACATTACATCTTGCAACAGATGTTATAGGTGGATATGAAGAAGCCTATCCTTCTGATTGGATATATGAAGTCTTAAGCAACGATAAGACATCGACAGGTGAATATAGTGTACGTACATTGAACACTATAATGATTGACGATCCTGGCTGTAAACCTTGGTATTACGAAACAGGTAAAAGCTATAGTGACTATCATAAAGGAGGTAAAAAATATTGGAAAAAATTTGTAACATGGGAAGAAGGTATGAGTCCATATTGGGATATGAGTTTCTTCAATATACCTATAGTACGCTATGCCGACGTATTATTGCTATATGCAGAATGTCTGAACGATAGAGGAGCTACAGATGATAATGGAAAAGGTGCTATTGATTATATCAATGATGTACGCAGACGTGCAGGAGTTCCTGAATTGGAAGCACCAATGGGTAAAGATGAAATACTTAAACATCTTCAAGATGTAGAACGCCCATGTGAACTTGCACTGGAAGGTTCAAGATGGTACGATCTGGTACGCTGGGGAATTACGGAACAAACACTTAAGGATCATAACAAGCAACTTGTTGAGAATTATGTTGACACCAAACACAAGCTATTCCCTATTCCACATCAGGAATTCCTTCTTAATCCGGATTGGGAACAGAATCCTAACTTCGGTAAGTAACATAAACACATTCTTATAATACCTATATAGCGAAGAGATTGGTCTTTGATTAACTCTTCGCTATATTATAATTAAGCAGACTTTAAAACTATCAAATCCATGAAAATCATAAATACAATAGGAATTTGTAGTACCGCACTTATTTGTTCTTGCAATACTCCTACTACAAACACTTCTTTTCTAAATGAACAACAAAAAGATTTCCCAAATCTAATCAACATAAAGAATGTTCCATCCGAACAGCATGAATATGATTTGTACTTATTTTCTGACCTGGGCGCATGGAGTGGTTATGCTCTGCCTGAAAATGAAAGCAGCTATAATGCCGGAGCTTTTATCGGTCCAATGGTTATGACGGGACGCGGATGGCTGGCACAATCACTAGCAGAACCCGATTTATCTATAAATGGTAAAAAGTTCGACTTTGCCCGTAACATCCAGACATCTGAATACCTACCGGGCAAGCTCATCCAGACATATAAGAATGGAAATCTGAAGTTTGTGACAGAATTATGTTTTGCAACTTCGCGTTCAGCTGTAGTTCGTTCAACAATAACAAACCTGACAGAAGCTCCACTAAATATATCACTCAAATGGAAAGGCGGAGTATTCGAAAATACTGCGAAACTGGATGCCAAAGATAATCAAATAAATATTTTTTATCCATTCTATAAATATGGAACAAAAGAAAACGATAAACCAAAGACCTCACCAGTTGACAATGTTAACATTTCAATCAGTTTCAATACTGCCGAGAATGTAGTAACCAACGGAAAAGACAGTCTTTTTGTCAATGAAAAAAACAATTATACATTGGAGCCGGGAAAACAGTATCAGTCATCATATATAGAAACTCTTGTATTAAAAGATGAAGATATTAATAAAGAAAAAGACTGTTTATCAAATATATCCATAGATGAATGTTTCATAAAAAATGAAACTAGATGGAACGGATATATCACAAAGTTAATGGACTCAGACAGCCCGTACATGAAAGAAAATTCATATCGTAATATAGCTGTCAAAGCAATGATGACATTAAACTCAAACTGGAGAAGCAGCGCCGGAGACATCTTGCGCGGATGCAGTTTCCCTTCATATGTAGGTTTCATTGGAGGATGCTGGTCATGGGATGCATGGCAAATAGCATCCGGAAATGTACTTTACAATCCGGAAGGAGCCAAAAGCGAAATGTTAGCACTCTTTGACTATCAGGCTGATAACGGCATGGTTCCTGACTTTATAAATTACAACAAAAAAAGAAACAACTGGAGAGACAGTAAACCACCTGTTGCATCATGGGGAGCAATGAATGTATATAAGGCAACCGGTGACAAGAAATTCCTTGAGGAAATATTTGACAAACTCTATAAATTCCATAACTGGTGGTATAATGACCGCGACCACAACAAAAACGGTATTTGTGAATACGGTTCTACAGATGGCTCACTTATTGCAGCAGCATGGGAAAGCGGAATGGACAATGGCGTACGATTCGATGACACAGAAATCTTGAATAATGGACGTGATGATGCATGGTCTATGAATCAAGAAAGCATATGTCTAAATTCATTCCTATACATAGACAAAAAAGTGCTTGCTGAAATGGCCTCGATTTTAGGCAAAACTGACATTGCCGAAAAACTTAACAAAGATGCCGAATTCATAAAAGAATATGTACAGAAAAATATGTATGATGAAGAAACCGGCTTTTTCTACGATGTAAAAATAGATTCTGAAGAAAAAGTAAAAGTAATGGGAGCCGAAGGATGGTTACCATTATGGGCTGGTATAGCAACAAAAGAACAAGCTGAATCAGTCAAACAAAACATGATGAATGAAAATCATTTCAACTCACACCTTCCTTTAGGCACTCTTGATATAAGCCACCCGGCATTACGTCCTACCAGAGGTTATTGGAGAGGTCCGGTATGGTTTAATCAGGTATATTTTGGCATTATAGGATTAAAGAACTATGGATACGAAAAAGAAGCTGACTATCTAACACGAAAATTTATGAATAATGCACAAGGACTCATGACGGACGGCCCAATACACGAAAATTACAATCCTCTGACAGGAGAGGCTCTAAACGCACCTAATTTCGGCTGGTCATCTGCATTGATTCTTAAACTCTTGGTTAACAAATAAAAGATATATCCGATATGAAACGAATTAATATACTGCTCGCAGTAGTAGGACTACTAAACATGCCCGCTATTGCACAATCTCAATACGACGGAGCTCCAATGGAAAAACAATCCAACGCTCTCAAAGAAAACATCACAAACAAGGAAAGCGTTAAGTCGAAATATCCAAAATCAGAAAACGATTGGGAAAATATGGATATTTTACACATAAACAGACTTCCGTCTGCTGCTTCCTTCATGTGGTATCCAACCAGGGAAATGGCCATAGCAGGAAACAAAGAAAAATCTCCTTATTATCTTTCTCTGAATGGAACTTGGAATTTCAAATATGTTCCACGGTACGATGAAAGACCTATGGATTTTTATAAAAAAGACGCTGATCTGTCCAATTGGGACAATATTAAAGTTCCGTCAAACTGGGAACTGCAAGGTTTCGGCTATCCTTTTTATATTGGTGCAGGATATGGTATCAAAAAGAATCCGCCTCTCATAGCTGTAGAGAATAGTCCCGTAGGAAGTTATAAACGTACATTCACTATTCCTGACAATTGGAAAGACAAACAAATAATTCTATACTTCGGAAGTGTAGCTTCTGCATTCTATGTATGGATAAATGGTGAAAAGGTAGGATATTCACAAGACTCAAAAACTCCATCAGAATTCGATATTACATCATATGTAAAAAAAGGTGAGAATCAAATAGCTGTACAAGTATTCAAATTCAGCGACGGATATTATCTTGAAGATCAGGATTTCTGGAGAATGGCCGGCATTCAACGCGATGTATATGTATATGCCCGTCCGAAAACTTTCATACGAGATTATGAAGTTGTAACGGACCTGGACAAATCATATAAAGATGCAAAATTCAAACTATTTGTTGAACTTGGCAGTATGAAATCCGTTCCACAGAGTTCAACTGTAGAAATAGAAATATCAGACCTGAAAGGAAATAAAGTTTATAAAGAACGTAAACAAGCAGCAAAGGGTACAAAAGAAATATCTTTTGAGAAAGATATCAAATCTCCTTTATTGTGGAGTGCAGAATCACCAAATCTGTACAGAATGAATTTATGTCTTTCCGTAAACGGTAAACCGCAACAATATATATCGCAATATATAGGTTTCAGAAAATCTGAAATAAAGCATGCCCAATTGCTGGTTAACGGAAAGCCTATTTACATAAAAGGTGTAAACAGACACGAACACGACCCTTATAACGGACATGTAGTAGATGAAGCATCTATGATAAAAGATATTATGCTGATGAAAAAACATAACATCAATGCTGTCAGAACATCACACTACCCTAACGACCCACGATGGTATGAACTATGCGACATATATGGACTTTATGTAGTAGATGAAGCCAATATAGAAAGTCACGGTATGGGATATGATAAAGACAAATGTCTGGCCAATCAGCCTGAATGGGAAAAAGCATTTGTTGACAGAACAGAAAGAATGTTTGAAAGAGACAAGAACCATCCTTCAATAATAATATGGTCGTTGGGCAACGAATCTGGAGAAGGCTGTAATTTTGCCACTACCTACAAATGGATTCACGACAATGACCGTTCAAACCGCCCGGTACATTCTGAAGATGGAATTAAAGGGCCCAATACAGATATTTTCTGCCCTATGTACAAAAAAATAGACGTGCTTATAAACCACGCCATATATATGCCTACAAAACCTCTGATTTTATGTGAATATGCACATGCGATGGGAAATAGTGTAGGAAATCTTCAGGATTACTGGGATGTAATCGAGCGTTTCCCATCACTGCAAGGTGGATTTATATGGGACTGGGTTGACCAAGGTTTAGCAGCAAAAGATGAAAATGGAAATTTCTATTGGGCTTATGGAGGTGACCTGGCTCCTAAAGGAACTCCAAGCACTGCGAATTTCTGTATGAATGGCTTGATATGCGCAGACAGAACCCTGAAACCACACATTCATGAGGTAAAGAAAGTTTATCAGAACATAGGTTTTAAACTTCTTGATTATTCTTCAGGACTGATAGAAATTGAGAATAAATATTTCTTCATTAATCTTGACAATTTCAATTTTACTTGGGAACTTGAAGCAAATGGCATTAAACTGTCAGAAGGTAAACTAAATGACATTAAACTTGAGCCACAGAGAAAATGCGTAGTGGAAACCATTTTACCTAAAATAGAAATTACGCCAAATACTGAATACTACCTGAACATATATGCTTCTGTAAAAGAAAAAGACGGATTGGTTGATGCCGGTGAAATATTGGCTTCCGAACAATTCAAACTTCCTTTCTATAAAAACGAAAAGGTAAAAGAGGCAGAAGGAAAAATAGAATTTTCAGAAAACAGCGATGCTTATGAATTTAAAACTGAAAACGGAATATCTATCAGTTTTGATAAACAAAACGGTGCCTTATATTCATACAAGGTAAACGGAATAGAGATATTGAAAAACAGCATTACTCCAAATTTCTGGCGTCCTGTTACAGACAATGATATGGGAGCAGGTCTGCAAAAAAGACTTAGACCATGGCGACATGCAGGAAATGAAAGCAAGTTAATATCAATTGAGCACAATTCTTGCACAAACGGCTCACATACAATTAAATCCCATTATAAATTACCTGTAGGTGACTCTGATTTCTACGTAAAATATAATATTTCTCAAAATGGAATAATTGATTTAAGCTGTAACTTTGCAGCAGGAAACGACACATTACCACTTATGCCAAAATTAGGGCTGACATTTACTCTGCAACGACAGTTCGAAAATGTTGAATGGTTCGGCAGAGGTCCTCACGAAAACTATATTGACCGTTATACATCTGCATATGTAGGATTGTATAAAGGGGACGTAACCGAACAATTCTTCCTGTACGACAGACCTCAAGAAACAGGAAACAAAATAGATGTCAGATGGATGAGTTTGAAAGACCAATCAGGAAAAGGTATAATGGTAATAGGCGAACCGTATATAAGTACCAGTGTATATCCTTTCACTAACGATGATCTGGATGAGCCGGGCACAAAGAAAAGCCAGCGCCACATCTCTGACATAAAAATGAAAGACTTGATAACATGGAATATTGACTTTAGACAGATGGGAGTAGGTGGAGATACCAGCTGGGGAGCTTTCCCACATCAACAATATTTAATACCTGCTTCAAATTACAGTTACTCATTCCGTATTTGTCCTATATTCAATAACAACGAAAGTTGTAATGATATATACAGGCAACATGACAATTATGGAAGACGTTTATAAATGCAATTTTAAAAGCAATTATATAGTATATTAAAACATTTATTATGTTCACAGTCATTGGAATAATGTTCGGAGGAATTATTTTAGGCTATGCAATTAAAAATTACCGCCTGAAATTCCTAAGCTCTATCATCACTACTCTAATTTGGGTATTACTTTTCATTCTGGGTATAGAAGTTGGAAGCAACCAGCAAATAATAAACGGGCTGGCCACTTTGGGACTTGAAGCTATTGTCATTACTATAGCAGCCGTCCTTGGCAGTTGTGTGGCGGCATGGTTATTATGGTATGCACTATATAAAAGAAAGAAAGGAGGAAAAGCATGAAAGGAAGTCTGATAATAGTAGGTTTTTTCGCGTTGGGATGTCTCACAGGATTATTCAATCTTGTTTCATTCAATATTGCTGAAACAGACATAAGTTTTTATGCTTTATGTGCCCTTATGTTCAGTGTAGGGCTAAGCATCGGTAATGATCCGCAAACTATAAAGAACTTCCGAGAATTAAATCCAAGACTGGTCTTTCTACCGGTAATGACAATACTGGGAACATTGGCAGGAACAGCTTTAGCCAGTTTCGTGTTGACACACAGAACTATGGCTGAATGTATGGCTGTAGGTAGCGGTTTCGGCTATTATTCGCTATCAAGTATATTCATAACCGAATACAAAGGAGCCGAACTGGGAACTATAGCCCTTCTGTCAAACATTACAAGGGAAATAATAACTCTGCTGGCTGCGCCATTACTGGTAAGATGGTTCGGCAATCTGGCTCCAATATCATCAGGTGGAGCTACAACCATGGATACCACACTGCCGATCATCACAAGATGCAGCGGACAGGAATTTGTGGTGGTTTCAATCTTCCACGGATTTGTGGTTGACTTCAGCGTTCCTTTCCTTGTTACTTTTTTCTGTTCTATTTAAAACTGATATCATGAAGAAACTATTTATATACTCAATACTGTCGTTTACTGCTTTTACTTCTTTTGCACATTCGGACAAGCCTTGGCAAAATCCTCTTGTGAATGAGATAAACCGCGAACCTATGCACGCACATTTCATCCCATACACAAGCGAAAAGGCTGCCTTGAACCAGATATTACTGGATGATGTGACAAGATTCAATGTCAATCCGAAGATAGAAAGAAGAATTTCGCTAAACGGCACATGGAAATTCTTATATTCAAAAAACAACAATGAGTGTCCAGCCGACTTCCACAAGCCGGGTTACAACACCAGAAAATGGAAAAACATTGAAGTACCTGGCAGCTGGGAACTTCAAGGCTTTGACGCTCCTATATATACCGACGTATCATATCCTTTCCCTACCAACCCGCCTGTACAGCCGGAAGACTATAATCCGGTAGGAGCATACATAAGAGAATTCTCAGTTCCTGAAAACTGGAACGGAATGGATATTTATATCGACTTTGAAGGAGTGGAATCCGCTTTCTACTGTTGGGTGAATGGAGAACTGGCAGGATATAGCGAAGATAGCCGTCTGCCTGCGCATTTCAACATCACCAAGCTTCTGAAAAAAGGGAAAAACAAACTTGCTGTAAAGGTGTTCCGTTTCAGTGACGGTTCGTATATGGAAGATCAGGATTACTGGAAATATAGCGGTATAGAAAGAAATGTTTACGTCTATGCCCGTCCACACACCAGAATAAAGGATTTCAAGCTAAACGCTGACCTTGTGAACGAATATAAAGACGGTGATTTCAGTCTTGATGCCATAGTAAATTCTCCGGTAAACGGAAGCAACGTAACCGTAAGACTTCTTGACAATACGGGCAAGGAAATTTTCACCTCAGAAGAAAAACTGGAGAATGAAAATGATACGCTTATCAGCATCAGAAAACAATTTAAAGATGTTTTGCCGTGGAATGCCGAGACTCCAAACTTATATACTTTGGTGATTACTACATCTGACGGACAAGGCAATTGTCTGGAATCGTTTGCCCATCCTTTCGGTTTCAGAAATGTAAGAATGTTCAACGGTATGCAATTGATAAACGGAAAAGCCGTTCTGTTCAAAGGTGTGAACAGACACGAACATGACAACGTGAAGGGACGTACCATAACTGTGGAAAGCATGGTTGAGGATATCAGACTGATGAAACATTTCAATATCAATTCTGTCAGAAACTGCCACTACCCTAACAACTATGCATGGTATTATCTATGCGACAAATACGGCCTTTACATGGTAGATGAGGCTAACATTGAGAGTCATGGAATGATGTCGCACAAGGATGAAACTCTAGCCAACTATCCTGATTGGGAAGGTGCATTCATGCAGAGAATGAGCAGAATGGTTATGAGAGACCGCAACTTTACATCAATCGTTACATGGTCGCTTGGCAATGAGTCTGGATATGGCAAACACTTTGAAACTATATACCACTGGACAAAAAACATTGACAAGACACGTCCTGTTCAGTACGAAGGTGGCGGATATGACAGCGTGAGCGACATTTACTGCCCTATGTATGCCAGAATATGGTCTTTGAGAAGACATATCAACCAGCGTGACGCAAGACCTATGATTATGTGCGAATATGCTCATGCCATGGGTAACAGTGTGGGTAATCTTCAAGATTATTGGGATCTGATATATAAATACGACCAGTTGCAGGGCGGATTCATATGGGACTGGGTAGATCAGACATTCGCAAAGAAAGATGAAAAAGGAAACAATATCTGGGCATATGGCGGCGACATGGGATATGCCGGTATTCCTAACGACTCTAACTTCTGCGCCAACGGTCTGGTTGCTTCGGACAGAAGCTTGCATCCACACATCTGGGAAGTGAAGAAAGTTTACCAATATGTACATTTCGCTCCTGTTGGCTTCACTAAAAACAAGATAAAGGTAACCAACTGGCATGACTTCATTTCATTGGATAATTACGAGCTGAAATGGTATGTAGAAACTGACGGAAAAAGCATTGAAAGCGGAAGTATGAAAATGCCTTTCTTGGCTCCACGCGAAAGCGGTATTGTAGAAATACCGTTCAAGGGATTGAATGCCGACGGAAGGGAATATTTCCTGAGACTGGAAGCTGTTACAACAAACAATTCGCCATTGGTAGAAAAAGGTCATATAGCTGCCATAGAACAATGGAAACTTCCGGTTGATATGCCTGAAATGAAAACAGAAAAGCTGAATGGCAATCTGAACATGAACGACAACAATGAGGCTTATAATATCAATGGTGACAATTTCAACGTTTCATTCAGCAAAGCAAACGGTGAAATCACATCACTGGTTTATGGCGGAAAAGAATTCATAAAAGAAGGTCCGTGTCCGAACTTCAGACGCGCATGGACAGACAACGATGTAGCCAACGGTGCTCCTGCCAGATGCAAGATATGGGACAATGCCGGCAAGGATAAAAAACTCATGAACATAAAAGCTGAAAAGGATGCAGCAAAGAATATCATAGTAGTAACAGCCGAATACTCTTTGGAAGAAACTGAATCAGAGCTAACTACGATTTATAAAATTGCACCAAACGGAGCGATTAACGTTACGATGAGCTACAGAGTTGGAACAAAACAGCTGCCTGAAATTCCACGTTTCGGAATGAGAGTGGTTATACCTGCCGAATACGAACAGATGACATGGCTGGGAAGAGGTCCTCATGAAAACTATATAGACCGTAAGACCGGAGCTATGATAGGATTGTACAACGCCGGTGTTTGGGAACAGTATCATCCTTACGTAAGAGCTCAGGAAACAGCAAACAAATGTGATGTAAGATGGAGCGCATTCCGTAACGACAAGGGTGAAGGTATCCTGATCAAAGGTGAAAATCCTATGAACATAAGCGCATGGAATTTCCCGATAGAGGACATTTCTTATCGTCCGTTCAACGTTGAAAGAAGACATGGCGGAAGTATCGAAAAGAAAGATATGGTATGGATTAACATTGATGATATAAACATGGGTGTAGGCGGTGACAATACTTGGGGAGCACAAGTACATCCTGAATATACCATCACTCCTGAGGACAGAAGCTACAGCTATACTATTGAGTATATTCCAACGGGTAAAGATCCTGTAGAGATGTCTCACAAAAAATGGTTTTAAAACTGAATAAAAAACAGAACTTATATGAAAAAATCAATAAAAGCACTTTCACTGGCATGCCTCTGTCTGGCAGGAACATCATGCGGCATGAAAAATAACGCAGATGTTGACACCTGTCTGAGGTATCAGTATCCGAACATATTGAACATATCAGTCACTCCCGAGCACAATATGAGACGTGTAGGATGTTTCACTGATGCCGGTTCATGGATGGGATTTACCATTCCGGAAAAGGATAAATGGATAAACGGTTTCTGCGGTCCGTTCAGTATAGACAACAGAGTCTGGTTCGCAAAATCCGCTGTTTCGGTAAATATTGACGGAACAGAAATGACTCCAGACTCTATTTCATATTTCCCGGGCGAAATATACATGACAGCAAATTCAGAAAACGGCTCTATCGAACAGAGAATGGTTTTCGTATCGGCCAATACTGCACTGCTGAATATAAAGAACAATACAGGTAACAAGTTTTCAATAACAGGTAAAGGCTGGAACAAAGATGTTACTTTGAAAAATAGCAATAACATTATTACAGCAAACCATACGAATGGCGAAACCGTACAGATTACTTTGCCACAGGATTTTGAGGTTATCGACAATGACAGCAATTATACCGCTACATCAAACAGCAGCAACACGTATGTTGCCATTTCGTTCTATGCTTCGGAAAACGAACTCATGTCCGGAGAGCAGAAAGCCATTGCATTGCTTAACAATCCTGAACATGCCATTAAAAAGAACAATGACAGATGGGAAGGATATCTGAAGAAAATCATAAGAAATGACATGAAACATGAATACAACAGAATAGCTGCAAAATCTGTTGTAACTCTGATTTCGAACTGGAGGACTCATAGAGAAGGACTTTTACACGACGGAGTGATACCGAGCCATGCAGTAAACTATTTCATAGGTTTCTGGGCTTGGGACAGCTGGAGATTTTCGGCTGCACTGGCAAGGTTCGAGCCGGAACTGGCAAAAAACAATATACGTGCGATGTTCGACTATCAGCTGCCTGACGGAATGATTATTGACTGCATATACACAGACCCGAAAGAAAATAATGCAAGAGACAGCAAGCCACCTTTGGTATGCTGGGCTGTGGATGAAATTCTTGAATTCAATAACGATACGGCTTTCGTGAAAGAGATGTATCCTCAATTGCTGTCATACTATAAATGGTGGTTCAACAAACGTGACCACAACAAGAACGGTATGTGCGAATTCGGATGTACAGACGGAACGTTGGAAGCTGCAGGATGGGAAAGCGGAATGGACAATGCCATAAGGTTCGACAATTGCAAGATGCTGAAAAACGCCGATGACGCATGGAGCTTCGACCAGGAAAGTGTTGACCTGAACGCATATCTGGCATACGAATGTAAACTTCTCAAGAAGTTTGCCAATATTACGGGTTATGAATTCGACGGTCCTGACTATAGCAATCAGGTGGCAGATTATTTCTTCAATGAAGATATGGGCTTCTTCTGCGACAGGAAATTGCCTGACGGAAAATTCGTACAGGAAGCTGCCTGTGAAGGATATACTCCTTTCTGGACTGAAATAGCCAGCAAGGAACAGATGGAAAAAGCATTGGTTCTGCTGACTGATACAGCAAAATTCTCTACCTATATCCCCTTCCCTACCGCTGCTGCGGATAATCCTAAATGTAGCCCTAACGGATATTGGAGAGGACCGATATGGCTGGATCAGACATATCAGGCGATAAAAGGATTAAGGAACTACGGATATAGCGAACTTGCGGACAAATATACGATGCAAGTATTCGACAGGTGCGAAGGTCTGACCGGAACATCACCTATCCACGAGAATTACGGAACACATACTGGCAAATGCCTGCAGGCTCCTCATTTCAGCTGGAGCGCATCGCATCTGCTTATGTTATACGAGGATTTTGGTAAATAAACCATAACTAGCTGCATATCAATCTATAAAGAGTTGTTTGTCGTGTTTGTCATGATGAGCAACTCTTTTTCTTTATGATATAACAATAAACCTATGTTAAGAACGTTCGCTATTGATATGGATTTGAAAATAATCTTTTTGTTTTTCAAAAAATAAAAATCTACATTTGCTTAAGGGAACCAAAATTTGAAATCTATATGAAATCTTCAGAAATATTTAAAACGCTGGTGTTATTAATCTGTACATCAATCCTTGCCAGTTGTCAAAAGGAAGAAGAAGGCAGGAAAATTACTGGTTATGAAGAATATACCATCACTATAGCGTCTGAGAAAGTGCCAGGGCTGTTATTTTCATCCGGAGAGAATCACTTATCGGAAGTATATGCGGTAATGAGGGAACATTCTGCCGAATGGGAACAACTTGGAAGTATAAAAGGATTTGAATACGAACCGGGATATGAATATACTTTACGCATCAGCGAGACCAACTATCTGGATCATAGCATGGGAGACCCGGCGTGGACTGAATATGAGCAGCTGGAACTGATTTCCAAGGAAGAAAAAACATCTGATGACGTTCCAAACAATTTTATCCCTGAATGGTTCTACACTGAATACTGTAGCTGTATTAATACTGATTTCAGATATTATATTGATGCGGAAAATAAAGATATCATAGAAGAAGATATAAACTCAAATCCTATGATTACATTCGGCGGTCTAAATTGCTATATAGAAAACGACTTGACCAGATGGCTTCTTGTAAACGAAAAGAAGGAAATAGGTATGCTTGGTTTTATAAAGAAAATGAACATAGATGGTGCTGACTTTCCGGAATCATACAAAAATCTCAAACCCGAAGGAGCAATAACCGGAACTATGGAATGGACTTTCATTATAGGCAATGATCCTGAAAATGAAGAAAATGCAATAAAATATGATGTATTCATTTGCAATCCTTCAAAAAGCAAATCTGCCGGTCCTACACCTGTTCCATATTTCTATAAAGATTTTACACAGTATTATCAGGAGAAATATCCTGAAGCCGGAGTAAAGGCTGTAGCGGTAAGCCATAGCATAAAATAAACATTGATTCCATTAAAACAAAGACAAGTTAAGCATTACGAAAAGACAACCGGTAAGTAAACAATAGATATTATATCAGAATAAATTATAAAAAAAACATTGTATAAAAATAAATAATTACCTTTATATCATGTTATAATCTAAACATGATTCAAACAATGTCTAAATTCAACACATACATGGCGGGGATTGACGCAGATTTCTACATTGACTTATGCCATAGGAAAGGGAAATTGCGTCAATACAAAAAGAATGAATATATACAGAAAGAAGGAGATATATTTCCGTTTTGCGGGTTACTTGAATCAGGTATAGTAAAATACACTTGCCGGAATGTAACAGAGGGAAAGGATTACAACATAGGGTTCTCATTTCCCGGTGAATTTGTTGCAGACTATCCCTTTTGCCTTTACGGAATGAAAGCAGAAATAAGTATTCAGGCTGTAACGGACTGTAAAATTCTTTTTTGCCATTCAGACGTTTTAAACCACGAGTATGAAAACACAGTAAACGGACAAATACTGGCACGTACTACATCCGAACAACTGTTCAACCAAATATATCTGAGATACATCAACTTGTATCGTTACACTCCGGAAGAAAGATATATTCAACTTATAGAAAGATATCCGGACGTTATCCAACTTATTCCTCTGAAGGAAATTGCTTCTTATCTGAAAATAACTCCTATACATTTGAGCAGAATAAGAAGGAAACAAACCCTAGGGATAAAATAATAAACTATAAAGACCAAAGATATGAAAACCATGAAACTTCACTCATTCATCATAGCGATTTTATCTGTTGTTTTCTTTGCATCGTGCAACAAGGAAGATATTTATCCTACTTTTTCTTTCGATGCTAACGGAGAATGCTATATACCTGATGCCGCCAATATCTCAACAGAAGAATTTGAATCGTCAGTCGTAGGATATGGCTGGAAGCACGTTATTACATATGAAATTGGCAGCGACGGAAAATGTTCTACCAAAGACTATTATGAAGATTTGGTGGGAGGAGGACCAAGCCAGTATTATTTCGAGTCATCTGAATCACTAAAAGAATACATGTATGTAGATGCTTTTCCGGCTCATGGATATCATACATATGCCTATGATTATGAGGATGGGAACAGAGTCAGCCAAAATGGTTATCTGGTAATGCGTATCGTATCTTTAAAAGGAGACATTATGAAAATCATTGATTTTCTTGGCATTCGTGCTGACGGAGTAAAAATTTACGGTTACTCCACCTACAAACGTATGAACAGTAAAGAACTGAAAGAAATACAGAATGCTTATCCTGATGATTTATCAAATATAAAGAGCCTCACTACATCCATAAACGATGAAGTCAATATCATCTCCGGTAATGAATTTGAATTTGACGTCCTTTCTTACAACGATTTATATTCCGTAAAAGCAAGAAACGAAGAATCATGCGAAATAACATGCGACGGAGACCACGTCAAAATAAAATTGCTTACAAACGGAGCTTACATAACCGTATCCGACAGGTTCAGACATTTTGAATTCAGTCTTTTCTCAACAGACGAAGATATGGAACCCAAGGGAACAGACATCTATGACTTGAGCTACAATGAAGTGGTATTCAACAAGAATATGGAATTCATTGAGCCATCTGAGAACAGGCCACTAAGCTATGAAAACTCAAGCATAGAAACTACCACCCGTGATGGATATGCCGGAAGTACTATAAGCCATTATAACCGTTCGTACATGCTCGTTGTCGATACTGACAAGAAAGCAAGACTCATACATTTACAGAACGGCAGACTCTATCTGAAAGAGCTTCTTCCAAAAGAAACATTGCAGACACTTATCGAAAAGGGAAACGGAAGTTCCATCTCATATAAACTAGAACTGACTACAGCCGACAGAAGAGTTTTTCAGGTTTTACCGTTCAAAGTCACTTATAAAGAAGAATTCTAACGTAGTCAGTACAACACACACAGAGACAATCATGAGAACAAAAATTACAATTTTATCCATTCTCTTTGCCACATTGTTTACCAGCTGCAACTCAGATGTTTTTATTGACAATTTCATTTCTGAGTACCCTGATACATGTCGTGTAGAAAGCGGCAAACCATATAAACTGAATTTTGATTCAGACAACTGGAACATATCAAGTATGGAAGGTGTTGCGATAAACACTTTTGACTATACCATATATGATCTTCAGGGTAACCCAATATATAATTATTTTCCGTTGCTGTATGAAGGAGAAACAGGAATCATTTACTACGAAAGTACATATTACGCTTTCCGCATAGAAAAAAGGAATAATCGTGAGTTAGAGATTATATGTGTCAAAAATCTTGTCAATCATCCTATCGCTTTCAGTATAATAGTAGGAAACGAATATTACCACAAGGAAATAAATGTATCATTGAAACCAACAAGCAAATTCGTTATAGACAAAGTGGAATACGATTTCGAGAATGATTTCTATTATAGTGACTACGTCGTGGAACAAGTGGATGGCATAACCGTAAACAATTCCGGCTCAGAAGGAGGACCTGTTACATTAAACTTCTATCCATTCAAGAACTCACTCAGAAAAATCGAGTTCTATCCTGATGACTATGATAGTTTCAACAATCTGGATAAGATTCTCGGAGAAAATCTTGCTGAAATACCAATACCGGACATTGTGGACGGTAAACCTGTAATGGGAAATACTAAAGTTAAATTCGGACTGAAGGAACAAAGTTTCTGGACGGGCAGGCTTGACAAGGACTTTGTTGTTTCCACAACAGTTCAACCAGGAGAGACAAAAAAGATAGAAGTATATAACAATATTGAAGAATTCCATGTAAACTATAAAGTACATGCCTCAAATCCTGACACAGGAGAAGAATGTGTTTTTACAGGAAGACTAAGCAGTAAAGACCCGTTCGATTACCTCATGATATTCCCCTAAATTAGACTATAAATAATGAAAAAATATATTACCGTAATTCTGTTACTATGCCTTGTAGCAGCAAAGCTCAACGCAGAAAGGCAGGACAGTGTCCAGAGAAAAATAATACACGTAATAGGTATTGACTTCAAACCAGCATACACATTCCCGACAAAAAGTTTCTTCAGAGGAGATAATCTGGCGCAATCTCCCATACGCACCAACCTCTCCGGACACATAAAGTATGGTTTTAAATTTGGTCCTGACAGCTATATGGGAAAAATGTATCCCAATACCATTCAGGGTATAGGCATAGGCTACAATACTTTCAATAACACAAAAGAAGTAGGAAACCCACTCGCCGTATATGTATTCCAGACTTCCAGAATAGCGTCTATCACCAAAAATCTTTCATTCGATTATGAATGGAATTTCGGTGCTTCGTTCGGATGGAAAAAATACGATGCCGAGAAAAATCCATTCAACACGATTGTCGGCTCAAAAGCCAACGCGTACATAAATCTGGGCTTCCTGTTCAACTGGCAAATGACAAATGAAATAGCATTAAGGGCAGGAATAGGTCTCTCCCACTACTCAAACGGCAATACAAGATATCCTAACTTTGGTGTAAATACGCTTGACGGCCGTATAGGAGTGATATGGTGTCCACAGGATGAAACAAAATCCGAGTTGAAAAACAACAGACCGGCAGTGACACCTAAGTATGGATTCAAACCATACATCAGTTACGACCTTATAATATACGGTGCAACCAAGAAAAAAGGTATCACATGGCAAGATGGCACAGGCATGGTTATCCCCGGAAATTTCGCCGTGGCAGGACTGAATTTCAACCCGATGTACAACTTCAATAAATATTTCCGTGCCGGACTTTCTCTTGATGCACAATACGATGAAAGTGCAAACATCACTGACCATATTGCAAATACCAATACGCCAACCGACGATGTGAAATTCTTCAGACCTCCATTCATAGAACAGTTCTCACTCGGACTATCGGCAAGGGCTGAAATAGTTATGCCGATATTTTCAATAAACCTTGGTATCGGAAAGAACTTTGTATGCCGTGGAGATGATACAAATTCCTTTTACCAGACATTTGTACTGAAAACTCATATCACAAACAAGATATTTCTGCACGTAGGATATCAATTATATAAATTCAAGAATCCAAACAACTTAATGCTAGGTATAGGTTACAAATTCAATGCAGGCAAAAACGGATTCTGAGATTATTACATGCTACAATAATGTGAAATTATCATCTGGACGAAAATAATTATCGCAGATTATCATCTGTAATATTTTTTTCTTAACTTTGCGAGCGTCTAAGAAATAAAGAAAAAACTCTTTAATTAAAATATTTACGATTATGATGACAATTGACAAATTCAACTTTGCTGGTAAAAAGGCAATCGTTCGCGTTGACTTCAACGTGCCTTTGAATGAAGAAGGTAAAATCACAGACGACACTCGTATCCGCGGTGCTCTTCCTACATTGAAAAAAATCCTTGCTGACGGTGGTGCTTTGATCATCATGTCACACATGGGTAAACCAAAAGGCAAAGTAAACGCTAAATATTCTTTGAGCCAGATTGTTGATGCCGTTTCTGAAGCTCTTGGTGTTAAAGTAAAATTCGCTCCAGACTGTGCAAAAGCTTCTGACGCCGCAGCAGCTCTTAAACCGGGCGAAGTTCTTATGCTCGAAAACCTTCGTTTCTATCCTGAAGAAGAAGGTAAGCCAGTAGATATCGACAAAGAAGATCCTGCTTACGAAGAGGCTAAGAAAGAAATGAAAGCTCGTCAGAAAGAATTCGCTAAGACTCTTGCTTCATACGCTGATTGCTACGTTATGGATGCATTCGGTACTGCTCACCGTAAACATGCTTCTACAGCTGTTATCGCTGACTACTTCGATGCAGACCACAAGATGTTGGGCTACCTGATGGAAAAAGAAGTTAAAGCTGTTGACAATGTATTGAAAGATATCAAACGTCCTTTCACTGCTATCATGGGTGGTTCTAAGGTTTCTACTAAGATCGGTATCATCGAAAACTTGATGGATAAAGTTGACAACCTGATCCTTTGCGGTGGTATGGCATTTACTTTCGCTAAAGCTAAAGGTGGTAAGATCGGTAACTCATTGGTAGAAGACGACAAACTTCAGTTGGCTCTTGACATCATCGAAAAAGCTAAAGCTAAAGGTGTAAACCTTGTATTGGGTTGCGACTGTATAGCTGCTGACGCTTTCTCAAACGACGCTCACACTCAAGTTTGCGATGACAACAATATTCCTGACGGATGGATGGGACTTGACGCAGGTCCTAAAACTTGCGAACAGTTCAGAGCTGCTATCAAGGGTGCAAAAACTATCTTGTGGAACGGTCCTGCAGGTGTATTCGAAATGGACAACTTCGCAGGTGGTTCTAAAGTAATCGCTGAAGCTATCGCTGAAGCTACTAAAGAAGGTGCATTCTCACTCATCGGTGGTGGTGACTCAGTAGCTTGTATCAACAAGTTCGGTATGGCTGACCAGGTATCATA
Source organism: Bacteroides caecigallinarum (assembly GCF_016901995.1). Taxonomy (GTDB): domain Bacteria; phylum Bacteroidota; class Bacteroidia; order Bacteroidales; family Bacteroidaceae; genus Phocaeicola; species Phocaeicola cellulolyticus. Next base: position 66,911 of record NZ_JACJLE010000006.1, read on the forward strand.
CATCTCTACTGGTGGTGGTGCTTTGCTTGAAGCTATCGAAGGTAAAATCCTTCCGGGTATCGCAGCTATCCGTGGTGACAAATAATTTGAGAATTATTTCATACCATAATAAGAAAGGAGGCCGTTCAGGTCTCCTTTTCTTTTTGTCAGAACTCCATATGAACAATTGCTAACATTCATATGGAGTTTTTATTTTATTGTCTGTCAATAATCAGAACTGGAACATCGCAGTAAACACTATACGGTTGTTCTTTACAAGATGTGTATCAACTACCTTTCCCTTTGAGTCATTGTTTCCGTACCATGCTCCTGCCCACGAATATTCCGCACCGAATTTCCAGTTAGGAATATTATATGTAAGCTCGGCAGATGCATTTGTCAGCTGATCCAGATTTGTACCGGTACCTATCAGACTGGTCACGTTTTCCTTTGCTCCAAGATTTTTCAGATAGCCGGCAAAAACTCCGAAACGCAACTTACTTCCATAAACCATATTTATCCACGAATGAGAAACTCGCAAAGGAGCATATTCCTGCTCTCCAGTACGACTGTCAACAGATGTCACTCCATATCCTCCTACTGTACTTGTCATTGTAAGATTGGAGCTCAGCAATGTCTTTGCAGCTATAGAGAATTCATCTTTCACATACTTAACATGTGCCTCGCCTGAAACTCCTGTTATACGTTCGTTCACCTTAAAGACTTTACCTTCTGTTTCCGACTGTGTACGTGGAGTCATAGAAGATACATGCACGCCGGCACCAAGAATCATACCAAGTGTTCTGTAGTCAGCCCCGAAATAGAATTCAGGCACGCAACTGTTCTTTATGAAATTCTGGCTCTTCGCTGTCGATGTAGTTCCCGGAGCATTATTTGCCGGACCTACAGAAAGATACTGCGACTGCCATATAGCTGAAGCCGTAAGCACCATTCCTTGAGTAGTAAACCTATATCTCAACTGTGGGGCACGGCTAAAAGGCTGGAACGGAGCACCCATATTCAGATTCAGGATGTCAGGAGCCACATCACCATACAGAGGATGCCATGTCTGACCTACGAGCAAAGCTGATTTACCCCAATCAAGATTAAAATATACATGACGCATTCGGAACAATGAAAAAGTTGTACCTGAACCACGAAAATCCACTTCCAGCTTTGCAGAAGTCTTTATCTTTCCCATCAGTTCAGGGCCTTTCACATCAATTCCAAGACGTGAATACAGTGTATAGAATCCACCGTTGGCAAAACTGTTAAGGTCCTTACCATCCGCATCAGGAGATATGTCTTTCGGATACATATAGAACAATCCGTCAACAGTTTCCGAATTTGCTCTTGAGTTATAGAACAAATCGGTACGAACCTGACCGTAAAATTTGTAATCAAAACCTTTCTTCTGGGCTATCATCAACCCCGGCAATGCCATAAAGGCTACCGCAACTAAACTTTTCTTCATTTCTACCCTATAAAAAAATATTATTCCAAATATACAGCAGTACCCGAAGCTGTAACCATTAGCATACTTCCGTTTCCACCTACAGTCTCAAAATCAAGATCTATTCCTATGACTGCATTGGCTCCAAGACGCATAGCCTCATCACACATTTCTTTCATCGCGCTATCCTTAGCCTGGCGCAAAACCTCTTCGTAAGACCCTGCACGTCCGCCCACGATATCACGAATACTTGCAAACAAGTCTCTGAACATATTTGCACCGATTATAGTTTCACCAGAGACTATTCCATAATAATGCAGAATACGCTTGCCTTCCACATTATTGGTTGTTGTCATTAACATATTATCTATATTTTAGTGTTTAACAGATTTTCTATACCATGCCACAAACCATATTGCAGCCACTACGACACATGCCATTCCTCCCCAGTAAGATATTACAGGCGAAAGGCTGAAACCTTCCGGCGCTATCAATATATATGTAGAACATACGCATGTCATAAACAAGGCAGGAATAAGAGTCACCCAATAGTTTTTCTTATTCTTCACAAGATATACAGTTATTGCCCAAAGTGTAAACACCGAAAGCGTCTGGTTACACCATGCAAAGTATCGCCAGATAATCTTGAAACCTTCAGCATTGCTGAAGCTGAATACCAGAAGTCCAACAGTGAGAAGGAAGATAGGAATACATATCAGCAGACGTTTTGCGATGCTTCGCTGTTCGATACCGAGGAAGTCGGCAACGATAAGTCGAGCTGAACGGAGTGCCGTGTCACCGCTGGTGATAGGAGCTGCAACTATACCCAAAATGGCAAGTATCCCACCAAAAGTACCAAGCCACTGATTGGATATATCTGTAGCCACCTTCGCACCCGAATAAGCAATACCTGTAGCCTGATCCACAATTCCGTTTTCATGGAAAAAATATGTAGCTGCAGCAGCCCATATCAAAGCTACTATACCTTCTGTCACCATTGCTCCGTAGAAAATAGGGCGACAATGCTTCTCGTTGACCATACATCTTGCCATCAGAGGAGACTGTGTGGCATGGAAACCGCTGATTGCTCCACAGGCTATTGAGATAAACATCATAGGGAAGATAGGGTTCTTCTCATATTTTGTTCCGAAACCGTTCCACATTTCAGGAAGTTCAGGAGATTTTACATAAAGCATAACAAGAATTCCAACTGCCATAAACAGCAGGGCAAACGCAAACAGCGGATATATACGTCCTATGATTTTGTCGATTGGAAGCATTGTAGCCAGGATATAATATACGAATATCACTATCATCCAGAAATACATATCCATATAATCCGGAGTCATTCCAGCAAGCAGTTCTGCCGGACCTGACACGAACACCGCACCTACCAGAATCATGAGCAGTACTGTAAATATACATGCCACTTTCTTAGTGGTCAGTCCCAAATATCTTCCGATAATCTCAGGAAGACTCTCACCGGAATTACGTATGGAAAGCGCTCCCGAAAAGAAATCGTGCACTGCTCCGGCAAATATAGTACCGAAAACTATCCAAAGATAAGATGCCGTACCGAACTGTGCTCCCATTATGGCTCCGAATATAGGGCCAAGACCGGCAATATTGAGAAACTGAATCATGAAAATCTTCCACGTAGGAAGAGGAATAAAATCCACCCCATCTGCCATAGTCACGGCAGGAGTCTTGCGCGAAGCATCCGGCTGGAAAAGTCTGTCAACGTATTTTCCGTAAACCAGATAGCCTACAATAAGTAATACTAAAGCTAAACTAAACGTTATCATAATATTTTTTGTTTGATTTTCCTTATTTTCAGTTACAAAAGTAATGTTATTTAATCAGAAATAAAACATAAAACTACAGATTACTCTCATTATAAAGATTTTTCGGCAAAGTCTTAGTATCTTTGCAGCCAAAATATCAGTAATATGCAAAGAATCATAATAATACTGTCCATGCTGGCTATATTCTCAGCCAATATAAAAGCCTCATCCAAATATGAAATAAGGGCTGCATGGATTACAACCATAGGAGGACTGGACTGGCCTACAGTAAAAGCGACATCAGCATATGGAATAAAGCGTCAGAAAGAGGAACTGTGCAAGCAGCTGGATATGCTGAAAGAAGCAAACTTCAACACTGTTTTGTTCCAGACACGACTAAGAGGTGACGTGATATATCCTTCAATCTATGAAACATTTGCAGAATCGCTGGCAGGCAAGACAGGCCGCAATCCGGGATACGACCCACTAAAATTCGCAATTGAAGAATGCCATAAGCGCGGAATGGAAATTCACGCGTGGATGGTATGCATCCCTGCAGGAAATGACAGACAGGTAAAACTGCTCGGAAAACAATCCGTCGTAAAGAAAAAGCCAACGATGTGCATACATTTCAAGAGAGCCTGGTATCTTGACCCGGGCAATCCTGAAACAGCAAAATATCTGGCAGCAATAGCAAAGGAAATAACCATGAATTACGACATCGACGGAATTCATCTGGACTATATAAGATATCCGGAGAACGCGGAAAACTTTCCTGACGGAAAGACGTTCCGCAAATATGGGAAAGGGAAAACTATCTCGCAATGGCGTAGGGACAACATCACATCAATAGTGAGAGAAATATATAATGACGTCAAGCTCATAAAGCCATGGGTAAAAGTAAGCAGCTCGCCTGTAGGCAAATATGACGACACACGCCGCTACAGCTCGAAAGGATGGAACGCCTACAACGCCGTATATCAGGATGCAAAACTATGGCTGAAAACAGGGATACACGATGCCATATTCCCGATGATGTATTTCCGCGACAACCATTTCTACCCTTTTGCGCTCGATTGGGAAGAGAACAAACACGGGCGATTCGTGGTACCCGGACTGGGAATATATTTCCTGAAACAAAAGGCCCACGAATGGGACATAAATGAGATAATGAGACAGATATATTTCACAAGGCGCAACGGACTTGACGGACAGGCTTTCTTCAGAAACGAATTTCTGATGAAAAACACGTGTGGTCTGACAGACAGCCTGAAATGCCGGTTCTATACATATCCGGCTGCCGTACATCCAATGGTATGGCAGGACAGCATTGCTCCAGCTCAACCTGTAAACGGAGTAATATCATTCAGGAATGACAGTGTGATGATTAACTGGGATAAAGCGGACTCTTCGAAAACAGAAGAAGCAAGCTATCGCATATACGCCTCAGATTTCTATCCGGTAGATATAAACGACGGTAAAAACATTATCTGCCTGAAGCATGGTTCCAACAGTTTCTGTTATAGCCTCAAGGCTGGAAAAATCAAACGCTTTTGGGCTATCACGGCTACCGACCGCTACGGCAATGAAAGTTCTCCATTGGAAATAAACCGTCCGGCAGACGACGAAAGAATAATTTCCGTAAACAAACTGCCGGAAGCACCTGAAGGATGCATTATTGTCGTAAACGACATCACCGGAATGGAACTTTTCAGAACGAAAAGCGCTTCTGATGAATTGATAAAGAAACTCCAGAAAGGAGTATATTCTATTCAATATTTACTCCCGGACGGGAAACAGGAGAATATAACTCTGATAATGTCAGAAAGAGATCAATGAAAATATGCAGAGAGGCTACTCGCAGAGCCAATCTGCAATGGTACCTGTTTCGGATGAAAAAACAGCACCTATCTTGTATATTATTCTTTTATCGGAAGAATACTCAAGAGCATACCCTTTCTCATTTATCTGATGCAGAGCTTCACCTGCAGTACCATCAAGTTTAAATTCAAATATATAGACATAATCAGGAGTTTCAACAATACAATCCACTCTACCCTGACTTTGCAGCTTTTCAATATAAACCGTATATACGCTGATAAGGCGCATAATAAGATAGAAAGTATATTGGAAATATCTTTCACGTTCGCGTTCGTTTTCCTTACGTCGCATTATATATGGAATGCCGGCAAGGAAAGAAGTCAGACCTGTACGGAAATCCTCAATCTTTCCGTCCTCCAGCTGAAAAGCAGCATTTCGAATCCATGAATATATGCTCTCACGAGTATTGAAATAGTTGCTGGCAACAAGAGAAAGAAAACCTTTCTTTACCTCGTTGTTCGGATAATCCAAAAGAAAGACATTGCGGCGCAGATTAAAGTCTTTTATAGTAAGATAACCACTCTGATAAATCATCGGCAAAGGCTGTTCTACAGTAGCTTTATAATCTATAAATTCCTCAGCCGAATAATAGCGCCCCGTTATCTCGTCCATATTCTCGTCGGTGTACGAAAGCAGACGGATGAGATAGGTCGGTGTTCCGCTCTTGAACCAATAGTCAGAGATATCCAGAGTTGCAAAAGCATTAAGCAGGCTGAATGGATTATAAACATCAGTCATGTTCTTACTGAAATGATAACCATCATAGTGGGACTTAAGCATTGAACGCATCTCATCGTATGAGCATTCGTATCTGCCAGACATTTCTTTTATCGGTTCACGAAATACTGTATCCAGCTCAGTCTGTGATATACCACAGAGAGTTTCATACTTGCCGTGCATACTTATATCAAAAGGCTGATTGAAACCACTGAATACACTGACCTGAGAAAACTTGGTAACTCCAGTAAGAAAGACAAACTGAAGATGCTCATCAGCGCTTTTGAACACCGAATAGAAACTTTTCAACGTATTACGATGCTCTTCTTCAAGATTTTTGTCCACATCAAGAACATCAAGAATCGGCTTGTCATATTCGTCTATCAGAACTACGGCACGGCGCCCGCTCTGCTCGTGGGCAGCACGAATAAGCTCAGCAAACAAGTCGCCCAAACCAAGCTCTTTAGTTCGTTCCGGTAAAGAATATTCTTCTGCCCAAGATAAAAGATAATACCTTATTTTCTTCTCAAGACCTCCCCTAACAGTATAGTCTGTACCATTGAAATCCAAATGAAACACCGGATATACATTCCAGTCTTTCTCCAGAAAGTCTATCTTCAAGCCTTTGAAAAGTTCTTTCCTACCAAGAAAATAGTTCTTCAATGTAGAAACCAGAAGGCTCTTTCCGAAACGGCGCGGACGACTAAGAAAGTAGATTTTACCTTCGGTCACAAGGCTATATACCATATCGGTCTTGTCGATATACACATAACCGTCTTCTATCAACTGGTCAAAACTCTGGATTCCTATCGGGTATTTCATAAACAGACTTTATTTGATTCTTAATATTATGTTGTAAAGATAACACAATATTAAATTATAATCAACAGCTTTGGGCTGATTTCTATAAATCAACACTAAAAAAATTTCCGCTAAGAACTAATAAAAACATCCTATGACATGATTGCAAAATATTGACAGAAATATATTTTTGTCAAATTGACATTCTGTTATTTGCGATTTCCAAGAATAGAATAATCAATACCAATATAAATCAAGACAGGGAAAAATCAATTCCCAGAAAGCTTTACCAAATCATTCTATCACAAATAAAAGCCAAATCCCTTCAAAATATCACACAAACCACCTATACGCCTACACCAATACAACAAGAAAGGAATTATTACATCATTCTATCAAAACGAGAATAAATCTAAAAATCTTCTTTTTAGAATAAAACAAGGCAACTTTTACAAAAAATATTGACAACCCGTCACTTTATGAAGAAGAAAAAGAAGTTTTTCCTGAAAAGACAAGGAGTTTTTGAGACAATAACAAGACATTTTACATAAAACGCCGAGGTGTTTAAATTAACATTCTTAACTATTCATAATATTATACATACATTATTATCAATCATAAAGGAAAGAACCATTAACATTACAGATTTTTCCGAATAAAATATTAAAGGTCATAAATGACAGAACAGGACTTTATAATTACATTATGCAACCAAATACCATTAAAACGATTTCATTTTGTCAGAACAGATAAAACAATATCTCTACCTTTTTACGTGCTATACACTTGAAAAGGAGTTCTAAAAACTAATACTTCGAGCCATTATTTACCACCTGCCAACTTTGATATATATCAGATTTTGAGTATTTTTGCACATCGAATCGATTTAGAAAATTATAATTTATAATATATCATCACTCATGAGTAATCAAAGATACATGCAGCGCGGCGTATCGGCATCTAAGGAAGATGTACATAACGCTATCAAAAACATTGACAAAGGTATTTTCCCTAAGGCTTTCTGTAAAATTATTCCTGATATTCTTGGCGGAGACCCTGAATACTGCAACATCATGCACGCAGACGGTGCGGGAACCAAATCATCACTGGCATATCTGTACTGGAAAGAGACAGGCGACCTGTCTGTATGGAAAGGTATCGCACAGGATGCCCTTATCATGAACATCGACGACTTGCTCTGCGTAGGAGCAGTTGACAACATACTTGTTTCTTCTACTATCGGACGTAACAAACTGCTCGTTCCGGGAGAAGTTATCTCGGCTATCATCAACGGTACTGACGAACTGCTTGCCGAACTCCGCGAAATGGGTGTAGGTGTTTACGCAACAGGTGGCGAGACTGCAGATGTGGGCGACCTGGTTCGTACTATCATCGTTGACAGTACAGTGACTTGCCGTATGAAACGTTCTGACGTGATTGACAATGCAAACATCCGTCCGGGCGACGTTATCGTAGGTCTTGCTTCTTACGGACAGGCTACTTACGAAAAGGAATACAACGGCGGTATGGGCAGCAACGGTCTGACAAGCGCGCGTCACGACGTATTCTCAAAATATCTTGCAGAGAAATATCCTGAAAGCTACGACAAGGCTGTACCTGAAGACCTAGTTTACAGCGGTAATCTGAAACTGACTGACTCTGTGGAAGGTTCTCCACTTGACGCTGGTAAGCTGGTTCTCTCTCCTACCCGTACATATGCTCCTGTAGTAAAGAAACTGCTTGATGCTCTCCGTCCTGAAATCCACGGTATGGTTCACTGCTCGGGTGGTGCACAGACTAAAGTTCTGCACTTCGTAGGCGACAACTGCCGCGTGGTTAAGGATAATCTCTTCCCTGTTCCTCCATTGTTCCGTACTATCAAGGAACAGAGCGGTACTGACTGGGACGAAATGTACAAAGTATTCAACATGGGACACCGTCTTGAAGTATATCTTTCTACTGAACACGCTGAACAGGTTATCGAAATCAGCAAATCGTTCAACATCGACGCACAGATTGTTGGTCGCATAGAAGAAAGCAACGGCACTAAGGAATTGATTATCAAGAGTGAGTTCGGAGAGTTCAGATACTAACATAATAAAGCCACAATGCCTATGAAAGAAGAAAACAAAGGATGCCTTATACTTTTAGCCTTTCTAGCGGCTGGTATAGTATGCATATGTATCGGATTGGAATATGACATTCACATTCTTTACGTATTAGGCTTCCTATTGCCGGCACAAAGTGGCAGAATATACAATCCGTTTAAAGGTAAAGACAAGAACTGGAGCCCCAGAAAGCAGATTATTATCTCATTGATTACGCTGCTGATTGCCGTTTCAGTATGTTTTATACTATACGGTAAATTGTGGTAACAATTAAACAGTAATGTTTATGAGTAACGATAGAAAAAACAATAAACAGTCATTGAAACTTGCAGTTTTAGCACTGCTTTTTGTAGCAAGTATAGCTATAATCGGATTAGGAGATTCTCAAAACATCTACTACATCAAAACATTAGGCTATATGACGGCCGGATTTTCGGGAGCTATATTTGCAAAATATTTTATTGATAATAGCAAGGAACCTATATTCAAAAACTGGAAGGGTTTTATACTCCTAATCATTTCAATACTATTATTGGCTATACCTATAACATTGTTATTCGAAGGCAGATTGTGGTAAAAAAACAAAACAAAAAGATTTAAATGGCGGAAAATAACACCATACTGGAAAAACTTGAAGGACTGGTATCACGTTTTGAGGAAGTATCTACACTGATTACTGACCCGAACGTGATAGCAGACCAGAAAAGATATGTAAAACTTACAAAGGAATATAAGGAGCTGGGCGACATCATGAATGCACGCAAGGAATACCTGCAGTGCATCAACGGTCTGGAAGAGGCCAAAATGATGATGAACGAAAGCGACCCTGAAATGAAGGAAATGGCCCGCGAAGAGGCTGCGGCCTGCGAGGCACGCATTCCGGAACTGGAAGAGGAAATCAAACTTCTGCTTGTTCCTGCCGACCCTCAGGATGACCGCAATGCGATTCTTGAAATCCGTGGCGGTACGGGTGGCGACGAGGCGGCTATCTTTGCCGGCGACCTGTTCCGCATGTATTCTAAATACTGCGAAACAAAGGGCTGGCGACTTGAAGTATCAAGTGCTAACGAAGGTGCAGCTGGCGGTTTCAAGGAAATAATCTGCTCCGTAACGGGAGAAAAGGTTTACGGAACTCTGAAATACGAATCGGGAGTACACCGCGTGCAGCGAGTTCCTGCCACTGAGACTCAGGGACGTGTACACACATCGGCCGCATCGGTAGCCGTACTGCCTGAAGCTGAACCTTTCGATGTGGAAATCAATGAAGGCGAAATAAAATGGGATACATTCCGAAGCGGCGGTGCCGGAGGACAGAACGTAAATAAGGTGGAATCCGGAGTTCGTCTGCGCTATAACTGGAAGAACCCTAACACCGGAGTTGTGGAAGAAATTCTTATTGAATGTACCGAAACACGCGACCAGCCAAAGAACAAGGAACGTGCGCTCTCGCGCCTGCGTACATTTATATACGATAAGGAGCATCAGAAGTACATCGACGATATAGCTTCGAAACGTAAGACTATGGTCAGCACCGGAGACCGTTCTGCTAAAATCCGTACCTATAACTATCCTCAGGGACGTATTACAGACCACCGCATAAACTATACAATCTATAACCTCAGTGCATTCATGGACGGAGACATTCAGGACTGTATAGACCATCTGATTGTGGCTGAAAATGCTGAAAGACTGAAGGAAAGCGAACTTTAAACAAACAGGCTACAAGGCTTCAGTTACAAGTTAACAAGGCTCTCCAGCCGGATAGCAACCAAAGGTCAGAGATGCTGAACCTCGTCAACTTGTCAACTCGTCAACTTGTCAACTAACAAAAACAAAAGATATGAACAAACAACAGTTATTCGAAAACATCAAGAAGAAACAGTCATTCCTCTGCGTGGGACTTGACACTGACATCAAGAAAATTCCTGAACACCTTCTGAAAGAAGAAGATCCTATATTCGCCTTCAACAAGGCTATAATTGACGCAACAGCACCTTACTGTATCGCTTACAAACCAAATTTGGCTTTTTATGAAAGTATGGGTGTTAAGGGATGGATAGCATTCGAAAAGACAGTAGAATATATCAAGACAAACTATCCTGACCAGTTCATCATAGCAGACGCTAAACGTGGTGACATCGGTAATACTTCGGCTATGTATGCACGTACATTCTTCGAAGAACTGAACATCGACTCTGTAACGGTAGCTCCATATATGGGCGAAGACAGTGTTACTCCGTTCCTTACTTACGAAGGCAAATGGGTAATCCTCCTTGCACTTACATCAAACAAGGGTTCACACGACTTCCAGCTCACAGCTGATACTGAAGGCGAACGTCTTTTCGAAAAAGTGTTGCGCAAGAGTCAGGAATGGGCTAACGACGAAAACATGATGTACGTAGTCGGTGCTACTCAGGGACGCATGTTCGAAGATATCCGTAAGATTGTTCCTAACCACTTCCTTCTGGTTCCTGGTGTCGGAGCACAGGGTGGCTCACTGGAAGAAGTTTGCAAGTACGGTATGACTAAGGAATGCGGACTTATTGTAAATTCAAGCCGCGCAATCATCTATGCCGACAAGACTGAAAACTTTGCAAAAGTGGCAGGCGAAGAAGCACAGAAAGTACAACAACAGATGTCTGAACAACTAAAAGCAATCCTTTAATTGATTTTAAAAGCAATAGTTTCAGATTAAACTTTCTTAAATTTAGCTGAAATATATATTTTGATACTTTGCTTGGATTACTATCCGAAATGACTTGTATTTTTCATAATAATGTCATGGGAATGCCAAACAATATTATCTTAATTCCGAATAAATTCAGCAGATAAAACAGTTATATCATCCTCACAAAAGGCTGATATAACTGTTTTTTTGTTGAAATCGCCCTATTTATATGAGTAAAGATGCAAATATTTTGCTTTTTTCTCTGATATATAAAAAAAAAACACGTAATTTGCATAAATAAGTAATCGAACTTACTTTACGTTTATTAAGGGTAAAAAAAACAATTAAACAAAACAAAAGGAACAAAAGGTAATAATTATGGAGTTCTCAGCTAAACAAATTGCAGAATTTATCCAAGGAATTATCGTAGGCGACGAAAATGCGACAGTACACACTTTTGCGAAAATAGAAGAAGGTGTACCGGGGGCATTATCGTTTCTGGCAAATCCCAAATATACAAATTTCATATACGAAACGCAGTCATCAATAGTTCTGGTGAACAAGGACTTTACTCCTGAACATGAAGTAAAAGCAACACTCATAAAAGTTGACAACGCATATGAAAGTTTGGCCAGACTTATGACATTATATGAAATGAGCCAGCCAAAGAAGACCGGGATTGACCCGCTAGCCTTTATTTCGGATAAAGCAAAGATTGGAGACGGCTGTTATGTAGGTCCTTTTGCATGCATAGAAGAAGGAGCTGTTATTGGAAACAATGTCTATATTCATCCACACGTAACTGTTGGTAGCAATGCAAAAATAGGTAACAACTGCATTCTCTATCCGCACGTCACAATCTATCACGATTGCCGCATAGGTAACAATTGCATTCTGCATGCAGGAGCTGTAATCGGTGCTGACGGTTTCGGATTCGCACCTTCACCTGAAGGATATGAAAAAATTCCACAGATTGGTATTGTTATATTGGAAGATGATGTTGAAATTGGCGCCAATACATGTATAGACCGTGCTACAATGGGAGCGACTATAATTCACAAAGGTGTCAAACTTGACAACATGGTTCAGATTGCCCATAACGTAGAGGTTGGCAGCAACACCGTAATGGCATCGCAGGTAGGTATTGCCGGTTCTGCAAAAATAGGCGAATGGTGTATGTTCGGCGGACAGGTCGGAGTGGCAGGTCATATAAAAGTAGGCAACAAAGTCACTGTAGGAGCACAGTCCGGAATACCTGGAAACACCAAATCGGATATAGCTATTATGGGTTATCCTGCCATAGACCACAAACAGTTTGCCCGTTCGGCTATCATTTATAAGAAACTGCCGGACATGTATGCAGAAATAGGCAAGCTGCAGAAAGAATTAGAAGAATTGAAAAAACAAATAAACAAATAATAGCCCATGTTGAAACAACAGACTTTAAAAGGTAGCTTTTCACTGAACGGAAAAGGACTTCACACTGGAGTTAAACTGACAGTGACATTTAATCCGGCTCCGGAACATCACGGGTATAAAATCCAACGTATTGATCTTGACGATCAACCTATTATAGACGCTGTGGCCGAGAATGTGATAGACACTACTCGCGGTACAGTGTTATCAAAAAACAATGTAAAAGTAAGCACAGTAGAACACGCATTGGCAGCATTGTATGCTGCAGGAATTGACAACTGTCTGATACAAGTAGATGGACCTGAATTCCCTATACTTGACGGAAGCGCAAAAGCATATGTGGAATGCATAGAAAGAGTAGGCATAGAAGAACAGTCTGCTCCAAAGGATTACTATATAATAAAATCAAAAATAGAATTCCGCGACGAAGCTACTGGCTCATGTATCACTGTATTGCCTGACGACAGATTCAGCATCAATACGCTTATATCATACGATTCACACATTCTGACAAACCAGTTTGCCACACTTGAAAATATGGCAGACTTCCCTACAGAAATAGCATCTGCACGTACATTTGTTTTCGTCCGCGAAATCGAACCTCTGCTAAATGCAGGGCTCATTAAGGGAGGCGACCTGGACAATGCAATCGTAATATACGAAAAGCAGATGACACAGGAAAACTTCGACAAGTTGGCCGATGTAATGAAAGTTCCTCATATGGATGCAAGCCATTTGGGTTACATCAACCATATACCTTTGGTATGGCCTAACGAACCTGCAAGACACAAGCTTCTCGACATAATAGGCGACCTTGCATTGATAGGCAAACCTATAAAGGGACGCATCATCGCCACAAGACCGGGACATACCATCAACAACAAGTTTGCAAGACAGTTGCGCAAGGAAATACGTATGCATGAAATACAGGCTCCTATATACAACTGTAATGAAGAACCGTTGATGGACGTTAACCGCATACGCGAGTTATTGCCACACAGATATCCGTTCCAATTGGTTGACAAGGTTATAGCAATGGGAGCAAACTATATCGTGGGGGTAAAGAACGTTACATCAAACGAACCGTTCTTCCAAGGACACTTCCCACAGGAACCGGTGATGCCGGGAGTTCTGCAGATAGAAGCTATGGCACAGGTGGGAGGACTTCTGGTTCTTAACTCAGTAGATGATCCTGAAAAATATTCTACATATTTCATGAAGATTGACAATGTGAAATTCCGTCAGAAGGTAGTGCCGGGCGACACTCTTATATTCAGAGTAGAACTTATGGCTCCTATCAGAAGAGGGGTTTCTACAATGAAAGGATATGTATTCGTAGGAGAAAAGATTGTCTGTGAAGCAGAATTCATGGCTCAAATTGTAAAAAACAAATAAAGTGAATATGATAAGTCCATTAGCATACATACATCCGGAAGCACAAATAGGACAGAACGTAGAAATCGGACCATTTGTGTATATTGACAAAAACGTGATTATAGGTGACAACAACACCATAATGCCAAATGCAAACATCCTTTACGGCTCACGCATTGGCAATAACAACAGAATATTCCCCGGAGCTGTTATTGGAGCAATCCCTCAGGACTTGAAGTTCAAGGGAGAGGAAACTACAGCCGAGATAGGTGACAACAATACCATAAGGGAAAATGTTACCATTAACAGAGGTACTGCCGCAAAGGGAAAGACAATAGTAGGAAGCAATAACCTGCTTATGGAAGGTGTTCACGTTGCACACGACGCTATAATCGGAAACGGATGTATTATCGGAAACTCTACAAAATTCGCCGGAGAAATAATAATCGACGATTATTCAATAATAAGTGCGAGCGTGCTCATGCATCAATTCTGTAGAGTGGGCGGTTATGGAATGATTCAGGGAGGAAGCCGCTTCAGCAAGGATATACCACCTTTCATTATAGCCGGAAGAGACCCTATCGCATACTGCGGAATCAACATCGTCGGACTGAGAAGACGCGGTTTCTCAAACGAACTGATAGAAAATATACATAATGCATACCGCATAATATACAATAGCGGAAAGAATACTGCAGAAGCTCTTGAACAAGTGAAACAAGATGTTCCTATGAGTCCGGAGATAGAATATATAATCTCCTTCATAGAAAATTCACAAAGAGGTATAATAAGATAATCATTTTTTGTATATTTACAAAACAAAGATTTAAAACTAAACAAAGATGGTTTACAAATTCAGACTCATATCAGACGAAGTCGATAATTTCTTGAGAGAAATAAAAATCGATTCAGACGCTTCATTCTACGACTTGCATGAAGCTATACTAAAGTGTACAGGTTATAAAGATGACCAGATGACTTCTTTCTTTATATGTGATGACGACTGGGAGAAAGAAACAGAAATCACCCTTGAAGATATGGGCACTAGCAGTTCTGACGAGGACATTTACATAATGAAAGATACTCCGCTGAGCGAACTGTTGGAAGACGAAAAGCAAAAGCTGATTTACGTTTTCGATCCGCTGGCTGAAAGAATCTTCTTCATCGAACTTTCTGAAATAATAACAGGACAGGATCTTGAACATGCCATATGCTCACGCAAGGAAGGTGAAGCTCCACAACAGACAATAGACTTCGACGAACAGCTAAACACAAGCCAGTCGCTTGACTTGGGAGAAAACTTCTATGGAGACGAAGACTATGACATGGAAGATTTCGACATGGAAGGTTTCGGTATGAGTGAAGGTAACCCATACGAAGAAGACAAATATTAATTATAATACCGATACTTAATAAAAGCGAAGAATACGGCTTCAACTAATGGTTGATATTCCGCATTCTTCGCTTTCTTAATTTATATATCTGATGGACAACAAAAAAACTCTCATAGTACTCATAGGACCAACCGGCGTAGGAAAAACTGACCTTAGTATAAAAATAGCAGATAAATATGGCTCGCCTATAATCTCTGCCGATTCAAGGCAATTATACTCCGACTTGAAGATTGGTACTGCAGCCCCGACGGAAGAATATCTGAAAAGGGTGAAACACTATTTCGTAGGTACACTGAAACTGACGGATTACTACAGCGCAGCACAATATGAGAGTGAGGTCATCAGCCTTTTGGAAGAACTCTTCAAGAGAAACAATACCATTCTTCTGACAGGCGGCTCCATGATGTATATAGATGCTATATGTAAAGGAATAGACGACATACCAACTGTTGACAGCGAGACAAGGCTGATGATGATGGAGAAGTATGAAAAAGAAGGTCTGGACAGATTATGTGCCGAACTGAAACTGTTGGATCCTGAATACTACTCGACAGTTGACTTAAAAAATCCCAAAAGGGTGATACACGCTCTGGAGATATGTTATATGACCGGAAAAACATATACTTCATTCAGAACTGGAAACAAAAAACAGAGACCGTTTGATATCATAAAAATCGGATTATGCAGGGACAGGGAAGAACTGTATGAACGCATCAACAAAAGGGTTGACATCATGATTAAAGAAGGTCTTGTGGATGAAGTCAAGTCGGTGTATGAATACAGAAACCTAAATTCACTTAACACGGTAGGATACAAAGAAATAATCCAATACCTTGAAGGTAACTGTACACTTGAATTTGCTATAGAAAAAATAAAACAGAATTCGCGTATTTACTCCCGAAAGCAGATGACATGGTTTAAACGAGATAATGATATAACATGGTTCCATCCTGACAAGGAAGAGGAAATAATGGAATTCATAGAATCAAAATTATAATAACACTGCGTTATAATTATCGTGCAAGTTCGGTATAAGTCTTCTTGCCTGAAAGCTTACATCTGAAAATAATGGAAAAATTATATCTGTATTTTATTTTTCCAACAGTAGCCTCCTTAAGATTGCACTGGCGCGATGACTGGAATTCATCACGGAGTTTCAAATAATCTTGTCTGGCTTTTATGACTGCTTTAGCATTAGCAAAATCACACTTCAACACGAAGAATAAGGCAGCCATATAATCCAGGGCGCAACGCACGCGCATTACACTTTTCAACTCATGTGAAGGAAGATTTTTATACAACATCAGCAGGTTGTTGCGGAAATTAAGATAAGTCTTGCGCGGATTCTCTTTCTTGAGTGTTGCACCACCTACATGATAGACAGTACTTGACGGCACACAAACCACTCTATATCCCCTACTGAGGAAACGCCAGCACAAATCTATTTCTTCCATATGGGCAAAGAACTTTCCGTCAAGCCCTCCTACCGACTTGTACAAATTACGTCTGACAAACATTGCAGCACCTGAAGCCCAGAATATATCAATTATATCGTTATACTGACCATTATCCGCCTCTACTGTGTCAAAGACTCTTCCTCTGCAAAACGGATAACCATATTTATCAATAAAGCCTCCTGAAGCTCCCGCATACTCGAATAGCTCTTTATTACGATAGCTTAATATTTTAGGCTGACAGGCGGCAACTTCAGGATTTTCATCCATATACTCCAGTATAGGTTCAATCCAACAGTCGGTTACCTCTACATCACTATTAAGAAGAACTACATACTCCGTATCAACAAAATCCATCACCTTGTTATATCCTTCTGCAAAGCCATAGTTTTCACTAAGACGTATCAATCTTACCGTTGGGAATTCAGATTGCAATATTTCTACTGAATTATCGGTAGAGCCGTTGTCGGCAACACATACGTCGGCCAACAACGGATTAGTATTCTCAATGACTGAAGGCAGAAATTTACGTAACATTTCCGCCCCGTTCCAATTCAATATAACAACAGAAACTTTCTTCATACAGATATGTATTTATTCTCCTGAAATCTTTTAAATTGTTTCAGACAACAGCGACGAACCGTCAGCGTTAAAATCACCTAGTCTGACTTTTACCAGATGATTGTCCAAAACACTATCAGGCTGTAATTCCACTCGAATATAATTATCCGTAAATCCATGCATCGGCATTCCAGGTTTTGAATGTTCTGCCAGGACTACAGCTTCTTTTCCTATATGACGCGAATAAAATTCCTTAAGCTTCGTTTCGGATAGCTCAAGTAAACGTTGGCTTCTTGCATGCTTTTCTTCAGGAGAAACTACATAATCTATTTTCAAAGCCTGCGTACCAGGACGTTCAGAATAACTGAACACATGCAGCTGTGTAACGTCAAGCGAGCTTATAAAATTATATGCAGACTCAAAATACTCCGGAGTCTCTCCTCGAGTTCCAACTATAACATCAACACCTATAAAAGCATCCGGCATCAACTCTTTTATTTTTCTTATTTTTGAAGCAAAAAGATTTGTATCATATCTTCTGCGCATAAGCTTCAGAACTTCATCGCATCCCGATTGCAACGGAATATGGAAATGAGGCATGAATCTCTTTGACTTCGAAACAAACTCTATTATCTCGTCTGTAAGCAAATTAGGTTCGATAGACGAAATTCTATAACGCTCTATTCCTTCTACTTCATCAAGCGCTTTTACAAGATCAAAGAAAGTCTCTCCGGTTGATTTTCCAAAATCACCTATATTTACGCCTGTAAGTACTATTTCCTTCCCTCCTTCTGATGCCACTTCCCTTACCTGTTCCACAAGATCGGAGATTTTACCGTTTCTACTTCTTCCTCTGGCAAACGGTATAGTGCAATAAGAGCAGAAATAATCACAACCATCCTGAACTTTCAGGAAATATCTTGTCCTGTCACCACGCGAACATGACGGAGAGAATGTACGTATATCTTTTGTTGATGTAGTTATAGCCTCACCATGAGCAGACTTGTCAAGAGTCACAAGATATTTCATCAGATCTCCTTTTTGTTCGGCTCCTAAAACCAGGTCAACACCTTTAATATCGGCAACCGTATCAGGTTTCAACTGTGCATAACATCCTGTAACAATGACATATGCACCCGGATGTGATTTAACCAGCTTATGAATAGCCTGTCTGCACTTTTTATCTGCAACTTCCGTTACGGAACATGTATTTACGACAATGATATCTGCCTTTTCACCTTTTCTGGCAGTTCTAACACCAGCTTCTTTCAAAGACTTCCCTATTGATGAAGTCTCAGCAAAATTGAGTTTACAACCTAATGTGTAATAAACAGCTTTCTTATCCTTGAAAACAGTAGTATCAATCATACAATAAAAATATTTTGCACAAAGTTACGCAATATTTCGTGATTTATAAAGTATAAAAAAACGAACAATGGCGAAGTGTAAAAAAAAGGAAAACAGATATTGTTAAAAAACAATAAATAGGCTGCATAACATATTTTTTAGCGAAAATATTGGACCAAAAGTGAACAACGTATCAAAAAACTATATATCTTTGCAGCGTCAATTAAGATAACAACATAAGTATTACAGAATTTTAAAAGCAAAAAAGATGAAAAAGTTAGTATTTTTATTCGTTGCATTCGTTGCAGTATCTTTCGCATCATGTGGTGGTAACAAAAATGCAAATGCAGAATCTACAGAAGCTGCTGTAGTTGAAGAAGCTACTCCAGCATGTGACTCAGTATGCTGCGATTCAGCTGCATGTGATTCAGTAGCTTGCGATTCAGCTAAAGCTTGCTGCGACAAAGCTGAATAATTATCAGTAGAATTTTAGGTAAAAAGTTAAAGTCTGTAGGATAACAAAACCCACAGGCTTTTTTTTGTGTCCATACTTTTCTATAATGCTTTAATTATAAAAAACAGGAATGTCACTACCCAACTATTATAAACAAAAAAATCCCTTTCGAATGAAAGAGATTTTTTATATACTTATGTAATAAGCTTATTATTCTGCTACTACTTCGAAAGGAATTTCTACAGAAACTTCCTTGTGAAGTTTAACAACTGCCTTGTAGTGACCAACTTCCTTAACTGTATCTTTAACAACGATAATCTTACGATCGATGTTGTGACCCAATTTAGCAAGTTCTTCTGCAATCTGAATGTTACCTACTGAACCGTAGATTGCACCTGTTGCACTAACTTTAGTAGCGATAGTCAAAGAAACACCCTTCAACGATTCAGCTACTGCTTCAGCATCTTTCTTAATCTTTTCCAATTTGTGAGCACGCTGTTTCAATTCTTCTGCCAACATTTTCTTTGCTGCCGGTGAAGCGATAACTGCTTTGCCAGTCGGAATAAGATAGTTACGACCATAACCAGACTTTACAGTTACAACATCGTTCTTGTAACCCAAGTTTAATACGTCTTCTTTCAATATAATTTCCATACTTATTCCTCCTTTTTTTATTTCATCATATCAGTTACGTAAGGCAATAAAGCCAAATGACGAGCTCTCTTCACAGCCTGTGCAATACGACGCTGATACTTCAATGAAGTACCTGTAATGCGACGAGGAAGGATCTTACCCTGTTCATTCAAGAATTTCTTCAAGAATTCAGGATCTTTGTAATCGATATACTTAATACCACTCTTTTTGAAACGGCAGTATTTTTTCTTCTTAACATCTACTGATGGCGGAGTTAAATATCTGATTTCTGATTGTTGCTGTGCCATGATTAATTTTCCTCCTTTTTAGTTGATTTAACATTTCTTCTCTTTGCAGCGTATTCTGCAGCATACTTATCCATCTTGAAAGTCAAGAAACGGATAACTCTTTCATCACGACGGTAGTTAACCTCAAGTTTTTCGATTACAGCTGGTTCAGCTTTAAACTCAATCAACTGATAGAAACCTGTAGATTTCTTCTGAATTGGATAAGCCAATTTCTTCAATCCCCAGTTTTCTTCATTGATGATCTCAGCACCTTCCTGAGTAAGGATTGCCTTGAACTTCTCTACCGCTTCCTTCATCTGAGCGTCAGATAAAACGGGAGTTAAAATGAAAACGGTTTCGTATTGATTCATACTTATTCGTTAATTAAATTATTAATAAAAATTTCAATCACGGCGCAAAGGTACAACTTTTTATCTAATATACAAACATTTATAGCGTTTTTATTCTATAATTATTTACTAATATATACGAATAAGTGATTATTATGGGTAATAAGAATACGTATTACGACAATAAGTTGTATATTTGCATAGTTGTATAAACAATAATTATATGATAGAACAATTTAATTTCGACATACAATTAATATTTGCCATTCTTAATGGTAAAGTATCAGCAGCAATAAACAGAAAGCTCATTAGGAATTTCAGGATGAACGGATTGGATATCACTCCGGAACAATGGACGGTACTGATTTTCCTGTGGGAAAAAGACGGAGTGACGCAACAGGAACTCTGCAATGCTACGTTTAAAGACAAACCAAGCATGACCCGACTAATAGACAATATGGAGAAACAACACCTGGTTGTACGCATATCTGACAAGAAAGATAGAAGAACCAATCTGATACATCTGACAAAGGATGGAAAACAGCTTGAAGATAAGGCCAGGCTTGTTGCCAACCTCACACTTAAAGAAGCATTGAAAGGGTTGACTCTTGAAGAGTTAAGCGTAAGTCAGGAGGTACTTCGCAAAATATTCACAAACACGAAAGATTAACAATATAGAGACGCATGATATTATACGAATTTCATTTTTTTTCGTAAAATAATTTTCACGTATAAAGAATTATGCTTTAATTTGTAACCAATAAACGAATAAACCATAAAAATAGAAGACACACATGAAAAGCTTATTAAAGAATCTGGGAGTAATATTGATTATTATCGGAGCTGTTATCCTGATTGCATGTTTTGCAACTGAAAATGTGAACAACAACACTATTTTGGGAACATCATTTGTTCTTATCATCGTTGGACTTATCAGCTATATCCTGATCAACAAACGCATTACTGATTAATTTACGAAATCAGACAAAATAAAAAGAGGTTATCCTTTCGGGTAACCTCTTTTTATTTTGTCATTTATCATTAAGCTTCCTGCTGTTCTTCATCAGGAGTAATCAATTTATATCCCTTACCGTGGATATTGATAATTTCGATAGACGGATCCGCTTTAAGGTGTTTACGCAACTTAGTGATATAAACATCCATGCTTCGTGCATTGAAATAATTATCGTCAATCCAGATGTTCTTCAGTGCATAATCTCTCTGAAGGATTTCGTTTGCATGAGAACAAAGCAATGACAGAAGTTCAGACTCCTTAGTAGTAAGTTTAGTCTGCTTATCACCAATAGTAAGCAACTGTTTCTGAGTATCGAAAGTAAAGTTACCAATATTATACATAGTATTTTCCTTAACCTTCTTACCTCTGACACGACGCAAGATTGCCTCAATACGAAGTGTAAGTTCTTCCATACTAAACGGCTTGCTGATATAATCGTCTGCACCAATCTTGAAACCTTCAAGGATGTCTTCCTTCATAGTTTTTGCAGTAAGGAAAATCACAGGCACTTCCGAATTGATCTGTTTGATTTCCTGAATCATAGAGAAACCGTCCTTAACAGGCATCATAACGTCTGTTACAATCATATCATATTTTCCTTTCTGATATCCTTTCACTCCTTCGTCACCATTCAGGAACAGGTCAGCTTCATAACCTTTAGCCTGTAAATATTCTCTCAAAAGCATGCCAAGATTCTCGTCATCTTCGCACAATAAAATACGCATTCTTTCGTCCATATTATTCTTCTTTAAATAAAGGTAATACAATTATAAATTTAGTTCCGACATTCAGTTCACTTTCAGCACGAATGCTTCCGTTGTGATCTGTAATTATCTTCTTAACATAGGCCAATCCAAGACCGAAGCCTTTCACATCGTGCAAATTTCCGGTATGGACTCGGTAGAACTTATCAAATATCTTTTTCAAATTTTCTTTCTTTATACCTATTCCGTTGTCTTCTACTGATATATGAAGCTTGTTAGCCTCATTCCAGGTTCTGACTTTAAGACTTATATCCACATCCGCACGTTTATACTTGACTGCATTGTCAAGCAGATTGAATATCACGTTTGTGAAATGCATTTCGTCAACGAAGATAAACGGATCTGTAGCTTCAAGTTCCGCATCCAATGTTCCATGACAACTCTCCACCTTCAGTCTGAAAGTATTTATCACTCCGTTCACCAGTTCATTGGCATCAATCTTCTTTTTCTTCAGAGTGGCTTTCTGGCGTTCGAACATTGACATCTGCAATACTTTTTCCACCTGGAAACGAAGACGTTTCGTTTCATCATTTATCACCCCAGATATATGCTTGAACATCACAGGCGATTTTCCTACAGCCGGATCATTAAGCATCTGGGCTGCCAGTGATATGGTAGAGATAGGTGTCTTGAATTCATGAGTCATGTTGTTTATGAAATCATTCTTTATCTCTGTAAGCTTCTTCTGACGGAATATTATATATATAGTAAAAATAAATGTTATCAGAAGTACAATGGTAAAGATTATGGAAGGAATCATAAACTTCACGGAACTGAAAATATAATCATCCATCGTAGGGAAGAATATATTCACATATCCCATTTTTGCCGGAGGGTCATTTTCAAACAACAGTCTGGAATAAATCTTCTCTCCATCATATGCATAGTCCGAACAACGGTATATTTCCTTTCCGTCTCTGTCTGTAACAGTGAAATGATATGGCAAATCCAATCCGTTGTTAAGCAACTCAGATTTGATGAAATGATCCAACTGCTTGAAATTTATCCTCTCCTTCAGAGGCTTGTCGCTTGCCGTATATAGAATATTGTATATCACTTCATCAAGCAATGCCCTCTGATATACATACCTTTCCTTTATTATCTCCTGCAATGTCCTTGATGTCTGCGGGATATTCTTTCCTGTAGAAATTATCACTTTAGGGACACTTGACGGTCTGTTGGTAATAGTCTTGAATTCGAAAGTGGAATACATACTTCCATCAGGCGATGTTATAGTATATTGGTGATGCTGCTGGAGTATGTCATCGCTTCCTTTTCCCTTATTCAGATTAAACTGCTCAGCCAGACGAGCCGCCCTTTCAGTAGCAGCGACATCTGCCTCAAGATACTTCTTGGTTTCCACCAGTTCAAGATTACGCACGGACTGAACAAGACTGCGGTTTACATTCTCTTCGAATTGTCCACGACGCATCTTAACCATCTCTTCTATGTAACTTACCTGCAAATATAGCAGACTAAGAAAAGACAGAGCCATAATGACTCCCAATATCCATATTGTTGACTTTTTCATGGTGACAAATTTAACAAGCTAATTAATATAATCATCATCAATTAACATGTTTTACACGGGATTTTTTCGTATTTAACAATATCACCTATTTTTAATTAATAAAATCACAAGTAAAAGTCATTCTCTCCGCACTTACTTTACAAAATTAATATAACTTTAAATATATAACAACTAAAAGTGGCGAAAAGTTCATGAAAAGTGAATAAAAAAAAGCCGTATTTTTAAGAAATACGGCTTTTTTATGTATTAAAATATTAACTAACTATCAATCTTCGTTCTTTTCCTGCTCTTCAAATTCCTTCATAAGCTTATTCTGGACATCAGTTGGAACAAGTTCGTAACTTGCAAACTTCATAATGAACGAAGCACGTCCACCTGTCAATGAGCTTAAAGCAGTAGAATAGTTAGACATTTCCTTCAAAGGAACTTTTGCTGCAAGCTTTTCGTATCCCTTTTCACTGCTCATACCCATAATCATACCGCGGCGTCCCTGCATATCACTCATTACATCACCAAGCTTGTCGCTCGGAACGAAAACTTCCACATCATAGATAGGTTCAAGAATCTTAGGGCCTGCGTTCTTGAATGCTTCGCTGAAAGCATTACGTCCGGCAAGCATGAACGAAATTTCATTTGAGTCAACCGGATGCATCTTTCCGTCATATACGATAACACGTACGTCGCGTGCATACGAACCTGTCAGAGGTCCCTGTTCCATACGGCTCATGATACCTTTAAGGATAGCAGGCATAAATCTTGTATCGATAGCTCCACCTACAACACTGTTGATGAATACCAGCTTACCGCCCCATTCCAAATCAACAGTTTCAGTACTCTTCACATTGATCTTGAATTCCTGACCATTGAATTTATAGACTTCAGGAGTAGGCATACCTTCGTAATATGGTTCCACGATAAGATGAACTTCACCAAACTGTCCGGCACCACCCGACTGTTTCTTATGTCTGTAGTCAGCACGTGCAGCCTTAGTAATAGTTTCTCTGTAAGGAATCTTAGGTTCCATGAACTGCACTGCAAGTTTCTCATTATTTTCAAGACGCCATTTCAGTGTACGCAAATGGAACTCACCCTGACCATGAACAAGAATCTGTTTCAATTCCTTAGACTGCTCAACAACCCATGTAGGATCTTCCTCGCGCATACGGTTCAGGATAGCCATCATCTTTTCAGTATCTGCCTCATTTTCCGGCTTGATGGCTCTAGTATATTTAGGATTTGGATACTTGATGAAATTGAATCTGTTTTCACAATCCTTGCTATTCAGTGTATTGCCAGTCTTAACGTCTTTCAGCTTCACTGTACAACCTATATCACCGGCTCTCAGTTCTTCCACCTTTTCACGGTTTGCACCTGCACACACATAAAGCTGTGCCATACGTTCCTTCGATCCACGGTCAGCATTATTCAGGTCGTCACCTTCGTGAACAACACCACTCATAACCTTGAAGTACTGTACATCACCGATATGAGGTTCAACGGCAGTCTTGAAGAAATAAAGTGAAGTTGGAGCATCAGCCACAGGAGGAACAGGAACACCACGTGTATTGTGAACCACAGGCATTTCGTCAACGAAAGGTACCACGTTACCGAGGAATTCCATCAGACGGCGTACACCCATATCTTTTCCTGCACATACGCAGAACACAGGGAACATACCCCTTGCAGCCAATCCCTTGCGGATACCCTCACGCATTTCGTCTTCTGTAAGCGATTCTGATTCAAAGAATTTTTCCATAAGAGTCTCATCGTGTTCGGCAGCAGCCTCAACAAGTCTCTTGTGCCATTCCATAGCCTTTTCCATTTCTTCAGCCGGAACAGGTTCGATAGTAGGAGCACCACCTTCTGGTCCCCACGAATATTTTTTCATTAAAAGTACATCAATCAACGAATTGAAGTCCGGACCCGTACTGAGAGGATACTGAACCGGAACAACTTTAGAACCATAATTTTCAGTCAACTGTTCAAGCACTTTATCGAAATCGCAGTTAGGCGAGTCAAGCTGGTTAACAAGGAAGATAACCGGTTTACCCAACTTCTCAGTGTAACGGAAGTGATTCTGAGTACCTACTTCAGGTCCGTACTGACCGTTAAGAAGCAATACGGCTGTATCTGTTACATTAAGTGCAGTTATAGCAGCTCCCACGAAGTCATCACTACCCGGACAGTCTATGATATTAAGTTTTTTACCATTCCACTCTACATGATAAACGGTAGAGAATACAGAGTAACCATACTCCTGCTCTACCGGGAAATAGTCGCTTACAGTGTTCTTGGCAGTAATTCTGCCGCGACGTTTTATAATACCACTCTCAAAGAGCAATGCTTCAGTGAGGGTGGTTTTACCTGAGCCATCATTGCCAAGAAGTGCAATGTTTTTGATTTCGTTAGTCTGATATACTTTCATGGTATTCTAGATTAAAAAATTAATAGAATAAAGGATATGCTTTTCATATCTCATTTTTAAGTTGGTGCAAAATAGAAATTTATGTTCAGAAATCCAACTGTTACATTCGTGTTACTAAACTATGTTTTCTGACACATAACGTAATATATCCCTTTAAATCATACGATTAGAGTGTATTTTCAGGATGTAATAAAAAAGAATACTGTTATTATTAAAATCAAAGTAATGTCCAAGAAAAAATATTTCCTTCGAAATATATTCTGTAAATACAACTGATATTTATATAAATCACACTGATATTTTTACAAACCACACTGT
>NZ_JACJLE010000051.1 GCF_016901995.1 Bacteroides caecigallinarum
TGAAGAGGACAAATATTCCTCCAAATAAGACAAACATTCTTCTTTTGAATACTTTCTATATTCACGCATGTTACTAAATAATTTGTGTCAACTTATTTAGTACACTACAGTCTGTTCCTATATTTCTCTATCTTTTTATACGAAACATAGATAACCAGCACCAACAGTGTAAGAAGAATGAATATCACAAGTCCTCCTCCAAGATTATCTCCCTTGACGTGCGACCACATATCCAGAACAGCCTGTGTCCTCTCTCCTGAATCGCGTATGATTGCACAGCGTGCCACTACCGCACTGTCAGGATACTGTATCGGGTCTATCTGTATATGTCTTGCCTCAGGACCGAAGAAATAAGCCAGATTGGAATATGTTTCAAGAGTTGTATCAATCTTTTCCTCAAGAATCTCAGGTGTGGCAACCGCACTGACATAACCTATGGTTTCCATATTAGCCAATGCCACATCAGGACGACAAAGATAGTTTATGAAATAGCTTGCAGCCTTCCTGTTGCGTGCATATCGAGGGATAACCCATCCGTCGAACCATACATTGCTTCCTTCTTTCGGAACTTCATATCCCAGCTCCACTCCAATAGCTTCTGCTTCGTCTATTGCCCACACAGCATCACCGCTCCATGTCATATTCAGATATGCCTTGCTTTTGGTCATCATTTCCTTACCGAAATCGGCCTCCCATCCGGCTATGTTAGGTTTCAGATCCTTCAGGTATTTTTCAGCTGTGGCAATAGCCTCAGGCGAATAATTGTTCATCAGGTCATCAACTTTTATATCTCCCTTTGCCAATGCTTCACGATTGGCATATATCACAGCCGTTCCGTATGCATCACGATAGCTGTCTTTCATCAGCAGCTTGTTGCGGAACTTGCTGTCCCATATAGAATGCCATGTAGATGCTTCTTCTGTTGATACATATTTCTTGTTGTAAAGTATTCCTGCCGTACCCCACATGTATCCTACTGCATATTTCGACGTCGGGCGTCCAGGAAGTCCAAGCTTATCCAGCTCGCCACGTACATATGGAGATATATTGTGAATGTAGTTTGGTGTCTTGCCGAAAGCCGTATCTATAGGCAGAAGCAGGTCTTTCACCAGCATTCTCTCGATAATATATTCCGAAGGGCATACCACATCGAAGTCTTCCTTACCGCGTTCTATCTTGGTAAGCATTATCTCGTTTATATCGAATGTCTGATATACAATGCTTATCTCCTCTCCTGTCTGCTCCTTATACCACTCGGGGAAAGCCGCCAGCATTTCCTCGTCGATATAATCGCCCCAGTTGTAAATCTTCAAGACCTTTTCGCGATCCTCACTGTTATAGCATCCTGTAAGGAATATTGCCGTGAGCAGTGTCAGAAATATTGTATAAAGTCTGTTCATAATCTTTGTATCATTATTTTGCGTTCTTCTTTCCTGCACGGCGGTTTATCATTATAAGCATAAACAGCACTATGAGGAATATAATAGTTGACAACGGACGAAGCTCCGGTGTAAGTCCGCCCTTTCTTGCATCCGAATATATATATGTAGAAAGAGTTTCAAGTCCTTCGTTTCCTATGGTAAATATGGTTACAGCGAAATCGTCAATTGAAATTGTTACTGCAAGCATGAAACCGGCTATCATTCCGGGCAGAATTTCAGGGATGATGACTTTCCTCAATGCCTGTCCGGGAGTCGCTCCCAGGTCGAGCGCAGCCTCATAAAGGTTAGGGTTCATCTGTTTGAGACGCGGCAACACACTGAGCACCACGTATGGTGTACAGAAAGCTATATGAGCCATGAGTACAGTGCCATATCCC
Source organism: Bacteroides caecigallinarum (assembly GCF_016901995.1). Taxonomy (GTDB): domain Bacteria; phylum Bacteroidota; class Bacteroidia; order Bacteroidales; family Bacteroidaceae; genus Phocaeicola; species Phocaeicola cellulolyticus. The sequence continues at coordinate 1,820 of NZ_JACJLE010000051.1, forward strand.
TGATGTATTCCCAACGATACGAAAAGCAGGAACAGGGATACACCCATGATTATATCACCGTTCAATATAGGAATGTTGTTTATGAATGACACAGCCTTACGCTGACGTGCACGCAGATTGAACATACCTATTGCAGTTATCGTTCCAAGCAGAGTAGATACTACAGCTGTAATCAAGGCTATGGTAATGGTGTTCCAGAGGGCATTTACCAAAGAGTGGTGAGTGCCGTGCACGAAAAGGTTTTCGTAAAGTTTCGTTGAAAAACCTGTCCAGTTGCCTAGAACTTTAGCCTCCGTGAAGGAGTATATCATGATTATGATGATAGGAGAATAAAGCATCAGAAGCAACAGCCAAAGATAGCCGTGGCATAGGACTTTCTTTATCATGTTTACCATATCGCACCTCCTTCCTTCTCCTGATTGTCGTCAGAAGCAAAAAGAGTGGCGGCACCTATAAGGAACAGCATAATGAGCGAAAGTGCGGCACCGTAGTTCCACATACTGTTGTTAATGTTCTCCTGAATTGTAGTACCGAACAGCTTTATATTGTTCATTGTAAGCAACTCGGCTATGGCAAAAGTAGAAATGGTAGGCATAAACACCATGAGGATGCCGCTTGCCACTCCCGGCATGGACAGCGGAAGTATGGTTTTGGTGAAAACCTGAAAAGGAGTTGCTCCAAGATCCTGTGCCGCCTCGATATAGCTGCGATCCATCTTGACCAGTGTATTGTAGATGGGATAAATCATAAACGGAATGTAGTTATAAACCATACCGAAAATCAATGCCCCCTCTCCCAACGGTACACGGAAGAAATCGAACAGTGCCACTGTGGCAAGAGTACGTATCAATATGTTTACCCACATAGGCAGGATGAAAAGCATCACTACTATCTGCGAATAGCCTGACTTTAGCCTGCTCAGAATATACGCAGCCGGATATCCCAGCAGGATACATATCAGTGTATTTATTATGGCTATACCTATGGAATAGATAAATGTGTTCACAGCCTCTGGATGAGACATGAACTTACTGAAGTTGGCAAAAGTGAAATTCCCCCTCTCGTCAGTAAACGCAAATACCACAATCAATATCAGCGGAAGGACCACAAAGAATGCCGAGAAGATGATATACGGCAATGTCCAACTCTTACGCGAAGTAAGAAAAATACGAATGTTACTTAGTTTCACCTCGTTTCCTTTTATAGTTAGTTATTAATTTTTTCTGCGTATGGATATGTATTCAGACGGAATGCTGATACCCACATTGTCGCCCTTATCCCAAATATCGTTTGTATCGGCATATACCGGCTCATCCCAATCGGAATCGACAGTGATATGATAATGGTCGCCCTTATAAAGGATGAAGCTTATGCTTCCAGTCAGAGTACCGTCCTCCTGATTATCGTCAAGCACAATTCCGTCGAAAGGTACTTCCACCAGCACTTCCGTACCTGCATCCATGCCTGACGTTGCTTCCTTACAACACTCAAACTCACAACCGAGGAATTCAACATGAGTTTCGTCGATGATTTTTCCTTCGAACGTGTTGCATACCCTTTCTTTTTTCATTATATGTATGTCGTATGGCTTCACCAACAGTCCTACTTCTGATCCTACTTCAAAATGATGATAATCCTGCACTACAAACTCAAATCCGTTTGCCACTACCACCATCTCGTAGTGCACACCTTTGAATATGCATGATGTAACCTTACCACGGAACTGCGCGGAGTCGTTTACAGGGAATATGTAAAGATCCTCCGGACGTATAACCACATCCACAGGTGCATTGTCATCAAATCCTTCGTCCACACATTCTGCCTCTACGCCTGCAAAGCTCACAAGACGGTCGTGTATCATCACTCCGTTAAGTATGTTACTTTCGCCGATAAAGTCAGCCACAAACGAATTGACAGGCTCATTATATATATCCGTTGGGGTACCTATCTGCTGAATTCTTCCCTCGCTCATCACTACAATAGTGTCGCTAAGTGTCAGAGCTTCTTCCTGATCATGTGTCACATACACGAACGTGATACCCAATCGCTTGTGCATTTCCTTCAGTTCCATCTGCATATCCTTACGCATCTTGAGGTCAAGTGCCGCAAGCGGTTCGTCAAGCAAAAGAACATCAGGCTCGTTCACAATGGCACGGGCTATGGCCACACGCTGCTGCTGACCGCCGGAAAGAGAGTTTACGTCACGATACTCATAATCGCTCATGCTCACCATCTTCAGGGCGTTCTTCACCTTGCGCATGATTTCATCCTTAGGCATCTTTTTCAGTTTCAGACCGAACGCTATATTGTCGTAAACATTAAGATGAGGGAATAAAGCATATTTCTGGAATACTGTGTTGACGGGACGCTTATGTGGAGGTGTCTGGGTAATCTCTTTACCGTTAATTGTTATAACACCTTCCGATGCTGTCTGAAAACCTGCCAAAAGACGGAGCAACGTTGTCTTACCACAACCCGAAGGTCCCAATATAGTTACAAACTCGCCCTTGCGTATGTAAAGGTTGATATCGTCAAGAGCTACCTTATCATCGAAGTATTTTGAGACATGGGAAATCTCAATAATATTATTTACCCTTTCTTGCATTTCAATTAAAACTCTAACCGGCGGCAAAGTTACTGCTTTTTTGCATAAATAATCATCATATGACACCTTTTATATGTCAAAATAATGAATATTCGTAAATATATACCTTTATATTAAATTTTTATTGCAAAAAAATGCATGTATGCATACAATACCGCATACATGCAAATCTGGGAAAGTCATTATATCAGTCTTCTATCAATCCTATTGACTTCCAATTATCCAACAAGGCACGGGCATCCTTCAATGCCACGCTACGTTCAATGTCGTAACGTTCAAGAAGCAAATCCACCATAGTTTCCAAGTCAAAATCTCTGCTTACCAAATGTTCCCACAAATAAGCGGCAGACGAATTCAACGAAACCAACTTGTTGAAATCTATTTGTTCAAGTCCCTCGCCGGTAACTATTTTCTGTCCTACCAATTCGCGTAGTACAAATCCTTTCTTTATCCTCATAGTTTAATTATATAATTTATGTGTTCTAATATTAATCCTTATTTAACTGTCTCGTGACACAAAAGCGAAGCCTCAGCATCAGGAAGACATTCCAGATGGTATATTCCAACAGTTGAAACGAGCTTTGACAATGTTTCATGCAATCCGTCAGCCATACTCTTTTCCCATTTCATAGATGAAGCCGAAGGTGCCAATGCCGCATAAGCTGAAATTCCTGACAATTTTCTTATAAGATTCCGAGGTGCCTGGCTCAATCTGACTACAGCTCTAAGCGGCACTTCCTCATTACGATAACATGGCGTCTTGCCGCTCCACGGAGAGCCATAAATAACAGGGTTTCCTGACGAATCAATCCTGACGACAGGGTTATCATCATTAAGCAATGATGTTCCAGGTATATTCTGCAGCCACAATCGTGTATGAGTACTCTTTCCGGTACCGCTTTTACCCAGGAAAGCAAAACCATATCCGTCCGCCATCACTACAGATGCATGTATCAATATGGTATCTTTAACTGACGACATCAAGGCATAAAGCAGCATCAAGGCATTGTTCACTATAAACAAGCCATGCCTGTAATCATTGCATGCACCCAAATACAGCTTACATTCCTGATTATTACGTTCCACAGCCAATATACCTCCCTGTTCCTTCATTGCCGAATTAAGAGATATCAGAAAAAGTCTTTGATTATCAGGACCTGACATCAAGGATATGTATGCGGTATCATCATCAAACTCTGCCAGATGCATTGAATCACGGACAATATCGTCCCCTTTTGAAGAAAAGTCTATATCAAGACGGAACAGCAAATCCGGGATTTCAGCATTACATAAACCAGCATTGCCATCCACCATGAAAGGATTATAATTGTCCATTCCTTTCCATAAAGCAGAATCATCCGACATTGAAACACAAAACCTGTGTCCGCCAACCTTATATGTTCTTAGCATATTATATCTATATTAATTTAATGAAAAGTCTTCTATATATCGCAAGCAGATAACGCCTGACAGGCAATAGACGCCTCCATATTCTATACATTGAAAGCCAAATTCTGGAATCAGGATTATACTTCCTGCCCTTCCTTATAACAAAAACCGCCTTTCCGCACAAGCGGCTGATATGACAACTTTCTGTTCCGCGGATATTCCCGTCACCCATAAGGGTTACAGTCCCATTATCGGATATATGTATTATACGATGAAGAACATAAACTCCATTGTCCAAATGAGCCAGTGCAATATCACCTACTTTCGGTTCACCATATGATTTAAGGACCACACTATCCCTTTCACCGACGATAAACGGCAGCATGCTGTTACCCTTGGTTACAATAGTAACAACTGTCCCTTGCGACAAAAGTCTTTCAACCTCTCCCAACAATATACCGTTAGGCATTATCAATTTTTTCATCCAACTCAGTCTTTCTGTTCATATACACAATATTATCACACTGTTCAGCTATTTCTGCCCTATGTGTGATAAACACCAGTGTCTTGCCACTTGCGTTTTCCGTGAGACGGTTCATCAATTTACGCTCTGTCTCGGCATCAAGGGCAGAAGTAAACTCATCAAGCAACATTATGCGTCCTCTGTTCAACAAAGCTCTGGCTATTGCTATGCGCTGTGCCTGACCCTCGCTCAAACCTTCACCGCCTTCACCACATTTGCTTTCAAGGCCTTCCGGAAGTTCATATACAAACTCAGCAGCAGCCATATAAAGTGCTTTTCTTATATCGTCATCACTTACGGAAACATTGTCACCGATAAGGTTCTCACGGATTGTAGCACTGAGCAGGCTGTTGCCTTGAGGAACATATACTATTCCCTGTCTTGAACTAGCGGAAGCATTAACAGTGTCTCCATTCTCATTATACAGTATCACATTACCGTTTTCCGGTCTGAGAAGTCCAAGCATAATCCTCATCATGGTACTTTTTCCTGCTCCCGTCTCACCCATTATCGCTGTAGAAGTTCCGGGGCGGAAATCATAGCTGAAATTATCCAATATTTTTCTTTTTCCATCAGGATACCTGAAAGTCACATTTTCGAATCTGATTCCATTCCAACGACTTCCAGAAACATGATCATCCATAGAGTTTTCCTCTTGCTCCACATTATACACTTCCACCAGCCTGTCGGCAGACGCCATGGCATGTATCATAGCCGGAAGGCGACGGCTCAGATCGGCAGTAGGACGCTGTATAAGGCCGACCAGCTGAAGAAACGCCGACAACATACCGAATGTCACAACACCGGCCTGCAAGTTATGCACTCCCCATATAAAAGCCGTGAGATATCCTGTAGCAAAACCTGCCATTATAGCAGTGCGTGATGTAGTAGTAAATTTGTTCCTCTTCATCACCTTATCCTGCAAAATCCCCTGAGCCTCGTCCAGACGTTTCAATATATACCCTGCCCTGCTCAAAGCAATTATAACAATACGTTTCTGAAGAGATTCCTGCAATATGGATTGCACACGAGAATCAGAATTACGGATATCTGACGTCAGTTTCTTTATCTTACGCGCCATTACGGCAGACATCAACAGAAACAAAGGCAGAATACATATTATAACCCATGCCAGTGATCTGTTCATTGTCCATAAGAAAATGAAAGCCCCTACCAGCTGTGCCAGAATTATTACAGTTCCAGGCATCAAATGACATAACGTATCTGCCACTACCCTGACATCTTCTTCCAGACGGTTCACCACATCACCCGTATGCCACCTTTCCTTGCCAAACCATCTTCCATTCAAAGCCTTACGGAAGATATTACCTCTCAAGGTGTTACGCAGCCCGACCTCTGTCCTTACATCTATATATCCCTGAAAAGCCGAACATATTATCTCCACTCCCAAAGTCATAACCAACGCCAGCGAATAAGACTTCAGGTCAGCACCCGAATTTACCGCTGCATCAATCATCTCCTTGCTTATCCAGATAAAAAGCAGAGAAGCTACAATCCTTACAAGACCAATAAACACAGAGGCAAATACCGGAACCCTATATCCCGCCATCTGCCTCCACATCCATATAATAGTATTTAATATTCCGGAAAGAGATTTCTTATCAAACAACATCTCCAAGATTATATTACCAACGTGTTATACCTATGTCCTGCCAATGGTTCATATATGCCAGAGCCTCATCAATCGCACGGCTGTAATCCATACCAAATTCACTGCACAGCAACCCGGCCAGAGTATCTTCATCAAATTCATCCTGACCTACCTTTTCTATCAGGAACACGGCTTCATCACTAAGCGGAGTAAGCATGTCATATTCAGAAGCTTCCATATCCCCTCCGCCCAAGACATATCCATCGGGACCTTTTTCTATTTCTATATCTTTTTTCAATTTCATACTATACCAACAATCTCTTTTATTTGGTGTGCAAAATTACCAAAAAAAGATAAATAATTCAAGCCATCAGTTGTGTAGTAATGAAAAATATTTTGAAATAAAATCGCATTGTGCTACCTTTGCCGCGTATTTATAAAACAGCATAATAACACTAAAAGAAACATGATATACCCCCTTAACTTTGAACAAAAAATAGGGTTCGACCAAATACGTTCACTCATAAAGCAAAAATGCCTATGCACGCTAGGAGAAGAAAAGGTGGACGAAATGAGTTTTTCAGATGATTTCAGCAATGTAAATTTATTACTGGACCAGGTAAACGAATTCACTCAAATTCTTCAGGGAGAAAACGAATTCCCTGACCAGAACTTTTTCGATGTACGCCCATCACTGAAAAGAATCAGGATAGAAGGAATGTACATGAACGAAGCTGAGCTTTTCGACCTTCGCCGTTCACTCGAAACCATCAGGGATATAATTATGTTTTTTCAGAAAGACAATGACGGGGAAACTGACGACAACGAAAAGAACAGTCAATTCCCTACTCTATGCAAACTTGCAGAAGACATCATGGTCTTTCCACAGCTGACATCAAAAATCAACAATATACTTGACAAATTCGGGAAAATCAAAGACAATGCCTCACCGCAGCTTTTGTCTATCCGACGCGAACTGTCATCAACGGCAGGCAGCATATCACGAAGTCTGAACTCGATATTGAGGCAGGCACAATCGGAAGGCTTTGTTGACAAGGACGTAACACCAACCGTACGCGACGGAAGACTTGTAATCCCTGTAGCACCCGGCATGAAAAGAAAGATCAGGGGGATAGTGCACGACGAATCCGCAACAGGAAAAACCGTCTTCATAGAACCGGCAGAAGTAGTTGAAGCCAACAACAGAATAAGAGAGCTTGAAGGTGAAGAGCGAAGAGAAATAATAAGAATCCTTACCGAATTCTCTAAAGAAATCCGGCCACATATTCCCGCAATACTCGTCTCATACGAGTTTCTTGCCAAAATAGATTTCATAAGAGCAAAAGCATTGTTCGGCATCGACACCAAAGCCGTAAAGCCTGCCATGGAAAACAGCAGGACAATAGACTGGTTTGATGCAATACATCCACTTTTGAGAATAAACCTCGAGAAGCATAACAAGAAGGTTGTTCCGCTGGAAATAGCCCTGAACGACAAGAACAGAATCCTCCTCATCTCCGGTCCTAATGCAGGCGGTAAGTCAGTCTGCCTCAAGACCGTAGGACTGCTACAGTATATGCTGCAATGCGGAATACCTGTCCCGATGAACGAACGCAGCCATGCCGGTATCTTCAGCGGCATCTTCATCGACATAGGCGACGAGCAAAGCATTGAGGACGACCTCAGTACATATTCGTCACATCTTACGAATATGAAGAACATGATGAAATACTGCAACGAAGGAAGCATCATCCTGATTGATGAATTCGGAGGCGGTACGGAACCGCAAATAGGCGGTGCCATAGCAGAAGCAGTGCTGAAACGCTTCAATGCAAAGAAAACATTCGGAGTGATAACAACACACTACCAGAACCTGAAACACTTTGCAGAGAACAACGAAGGAGTGATTAACGGAGCCATGCTGTACGACAGGCATGAGATGCGTGCCCTGTTCCAGCTTCAGATAGGCAACCCGGGAAGCTCGTTCGCCGTAGAGATAGCACGCAAGATAGGACTTCCGGAAGACGTTATAGCCGACGCATCAGAAATAGTGGGAAGCGAATACATACAGAGCGACAAATATCTGCAAGACATAGTCCGCGACAAAAGATACTGGGAAACCAAGCGTCAGAATATCCGTAAGCGCGAAAAGCAAATGGAAGAAACCATTGCCAAGTATGAAAAGGAAATGGAGGAATTGGCCAAGAGCAGAAAGGAAATACTGAAAAAAGCCAAGGACGAAGCAGAGAAAATCCTACAGGAATCGAATGCCCGCATAGAAAACACCATCCGTACCATTAAGGAAGCGCAGGCCGAAAAGGAACGTACACGTCTGGCAAGACAGGAACTTACAGACTTCAGACGCGAAGTGGAAGAACTGGAAAAGGCTGCCATGGAAGAGAAAATAGCCCAAAAGATGGAAAAACTGAGGGAAAAACAGGAACGCCGCAAGGAAAAGAAAGAAAAGAAGGCAAACGAGACAAGCACACCTGTCATTCCTAAGGTGAAACCTATCAATACCGGGGACTATGTACGTATAAAAGGACAGACCAGCGTAGGACAGGTTTTGGAGATAAACGGCAAGAATGCAGTTGTAATGTTCGGCCTTATGAAAACAAACATAAAAACGGAGAGACTGGAACATACAGACGCTCCCAAGCCGTCTGCCGCTTCCCCTGCCAAGGCCAGCTTTGTAAGTACTGCCACACAAAGCAGCATGTACGAAAAGAAGCTCAACTTCAAGCATGAAATCGACGTGCGCGGCATGAGAGCAGATGAAGCCATCCAGGCTGTTACTTATTTTATTGACGATGCCATACTGGTAGGAGCCAAAAGTGTAAGGATATTGCACGGCACCGGTTCGGGCATCCTCCGTACACTGATCAGGCAATATCTAGCCACAGTGCCGGGAGTGTCAAGTTTCCACGACGAACACGTGCAATTCGGAGGTGCAGGAATTACAGTAGTAAACATATAATATGCCATCACAGGCAAACAATATAAAACAAATTACGATGAAATCAATTAGAGAACTATACAGAATAGGAACAGGCCCTTCAAGCAGCCACACCATGGGACCAAGAAAAGCTGCAGAAATGTTCCTGAAAAAACATCCTGAAGCTGCATCGTTTCAGGTGATACTTTACGGAAGCCTGGCAGCTACCGGAAAAGGACACATGACAGACATTGCCATACTGGACACCCTGCAACCGCATGCCCCAGTAGAATTGATCTGGAAATCACACGTATTCCTGCCATTTCACCCCAACGGAATGACATTCAAGTCGCTCGACTCAAACAAACGTGTGACAGACGAATGGACAGTATTCAGTGTAGGCGGAGGAGCTCTTGCCGAGGAAGGTAAAGGCATGGCTGTATCCGAAGACATCTACGACATGAAGAACATGAGTGAAATTCTGGCATGGTGCAAGCATACTGGAAAAAGCTACTGGGAATATGTAGAACAGTGCGAAGGTCCGGAGATATGGGATTTCCTGGCAGAAGTATGGGAAACCATGAAAGCCGCCATCTACAGAGGCCTGGATGCCGAAGGTGTATTGCCCGGTCCGCTAAACTTGCCAAGAAAAGCCTCATCATACTATATACGCGCCAAGGGATACAAAGATTCTCTTCGCTCAAGAGGACTGGTTTTTGCTTATGCACTGGCAGTAAGCGAGGAAAATGCAGCCGGAGGAAAAATTGTCACTGCTCCTACCTGCGGTTCGTGCGGAGTAGTGCCGGCAGTATTGCTGCACTTGCAGAAAAGCCGTGAATTCAGCGACGCCAGAATATTGAGAGCCCTTGCCACTGCAGGTCTGATTGGAAATATCGTAAAACAAAACGCTTCTATTTCAGGAGCAGAAGCAGGATGTCAGGCAGAAGTTGGAGTGGCATGCTCCATGGCCTCAGCAGCTGCAAGCCAATTATTCGGCGGAAGCCCTGCACAAATCGAGTATGCGGCAGAAATGGGATTGGAACACCATCTGGGCATGACTTGCGACCCTGTATGCGGTCTGGTACAAATACCATGTATCGAAAGAAACGCATACGCCGCAGCGCGTGCTCTCGACGCAAATATCTATTCGGCATTTACCGACGGACACCACCGTGTATCGTTCGACCGTGTGGTAGAAGTAATGAAACAGACAGGCCACGACCTCCCTTCATTATACAAGGAAACAAGCGAAGGAGGATTGGCAAAAAATTACAGACAGATGTAAAAACATCAAGAAATTATAAAAGGGTTAAACAGCATTGACATACTCAACTGTTTAACCCTTTGCTTTATGAATTATTAATTGAAATAATAAAGGAATGTTGCAACTCCTTCAAGTGCTTTCTTCTTCTGGTCTTTAATTTCTATAGAGAATTTAATCTCAGCCTTGGCAACCCCACGAAGATTAACCAGCGACTGCAAGTCGGCAACCAGTCTCACACTCTGGCCTGAAAGTACAGCCTGACCGAACTTCATCTTGTCCATACCGTAATTAACCATCATCTTCAGGTTGTTTACCTCTATTATCTGATTCCAAAGATACGGAAGAACAGAAAGTGTGAGATAACCGTGTACTATAGTACTTTTATAAGGGCTTTCCAGCTTTGCCTTCTCTACATCAACATGTATCCACTGATGATCCAAAGTAGCATCCGCAAACTGATTAATACGTTCCTGAGATATTTCCAACCAGTCTGAAATTCCAATCTGTTTGCCTACCAACTTTTCAAATTCATCATAAGAATTGATTATAACTTTTTCCATAATATATAATTCATTAATATTTAAACATTTAGGTGGCAAAGATACTAAAACTTACCGAAAACGAGTAAAAAAGGAGCATTTATTACACAAAAAAACAGATTTTGTGCAATAAATTCATACATATTTACCACTCAATCTCTTTGGTGAACCATGCCAAGAACATCCCAGACAATATACTTCAGTCAGATCAAACCCCTCCAGACTCTCTTCAGGATACTTAGGCACGATATTGTGATTTTCATCCACATATACCAGTCGGCGTTCTCCACTGGCATTCTTTACATACATAGATGATATCTTACACTGCGGACAAAGTAGTTTCTTCATAATCAATTCGATGTTATAGTTTTATTACCTTTTTAGTATTATTATAGTCACAGCCGAAATTATAAGTATTATACCTACCGCAATAGTAAAAGTAAACGCTTCACCAAAAATCGCTATACCCACAATTACAGCTGTTACCGGTTCCATGGCTCCCAATACAGATGTCTGTGTAGCCCCAATGTATTTTATAGCCTCTATTAAAGTCAGATTCGACACGATAGTCGGTATTATGGCAAGCAGCAGCAAGTTACCCGCAGTAGCCAAATCAGGTATAGAATGTAAACTTCCGGTTGACGACATTCCTGCAAGCAATATCACCGTACTGAAAAGAAACACATAAAAAGTAAGCTTCAGTCCTTTCAGGCTCTGGTTCTTGCGCTGAACAACCGTAACAAGATACAACGCATATCCCACTGCCGATATCAATACAATGATCACCCCCAATATATTAGTCTCACCTTGCGAATCGGAATACGAAAGTGCATACACCCCTCCTATCGCCATCAGAATAGCCAATGTGCGAAACAGCGAATTCTTTTCGTGAAAGAAAAGCATCATGACAAGAGTCGTTATCACAGGATACATGAAATGTATTGTGGTAGCCACCCCTGACGGCATAAACTTATATCCCCATAACAGGAATACTGAAGAAATCAGATAAAAAAATGAGAGCAGCAAGAGCGTTGGCAAATCCGATTTTTCTATACCGAAAGAAATCTTCCTGATTTTCAGAAGAACAGCCAGTGCTATTGTTGCAAAAAGGAATCTGTATGAAATGACATTCATAAAGTCCATACCATGCTGCATGGCTGGAATGGCAAAAAGCGGAATCAATCCAAACGATGCCGATGATATTATGCCATAAAGCAGTCCGTTAAATTTATTCATATCTTTAAGTGATTTTCAAAACGGCGACAAAGATAGTAAATAAACCTATAGGGGCAATTACTTATTGTCAAAATGATAATTTAAGTACGTAATAATAATAAAATACGGGGCGATACCAGGTTTGATTGAAAATTTACCATTCTCGCCATAGTTTGTAAATACACAATGAAATAATATTATTATATATAAAATCTTTTATACATAGCAACAACACTTCTCAGCTACATTATAACACAAATAAATCAAATACAGTAGCACAATAACACATGAAATATTTTCTATTCTAAAACAAATCTAGAGCGAAAAAACATAATTTTCAAGCCTTTTTGATAGCCGAAAAAGACCGGGCGCACGTTCAAAGCAAAATGTGCGCCCTGTTTATATTGAATGTACGCACGGTTAAAATGAAATGTGCGCACGTTTTTTTTCGTCATTAGCCTTAATAAACAAGATCATTTTAACTATTCTGCAGTATTTAATTACGATATTAGTAATCTAAAGCAGATTTACAATTAACATTTCATTCTATTTTAATAAAATCGTTCTATTAATAAGGCAGAAAAAGTATCATAAAGCAATCATTTTTATATCAAATAAGCAAAGACTCTTTCTTTTTGCACAAGAAAATATGACGTAGATTCTAATAGTTGGACAATAAAATGTGTTATTCATAGTTGTTCTATATTCCAAATATCTTTAGCTGAAAAATTTTCGTTATTTTTGTAATCAAAATATTGTTATGCCGAAGATTAACAGAATAAAAAGTATATTGATAAAAAATAACAATGAGTGAATGATAATGAAGTATTTGATACGATTAACCATATTGTTTTGTGTAGTATGTGCCGTAGTCTTATCCGGATGTGAGAGACATTCAGAAGTTTTGGAAAAAATGGATTTAGCTGAGAGCTTAATGATTTCCCAACCAGATTCATCACTTGTTATACTTAATGCACTTGATAGTGAAACATTGGATGAAGCAGCATCAGCCCGCTTTGCCCTGCTTAAATCAATAGCACTTGACAAAAATTATATAGATACAACAACCTTCGATATTCTTCAGCCGGCTATTGATTATTATCTCAAAAAGGGTTCTCCTGACGAAAAACTTCGGACACATTATTATCAAGGCAGAATCTATCAGAACCAAGGTGACGACGATATGGCTATGAAATCATTTTTGTCAGCGACAGACATAAAGGATGGAATATCAGATTCGTTGTTATATGCCAATTTACTTGTAGCTCAAGGAATTTTGTATAACAAACAGTACAAAATATCTAATTTTATTTCCAACAACCTTCAGGCTGCAAAAATATATGGTTCTATAGGCAGGCCACTATTGGAGATTAAAAGTTATTCCAATGCTTTGGACGGTGAAATAGTATTAGACAATAAATCAAAGGCTGATAGTTTGATTCAGATTTGTTCTAGACTTATAGACCGTTACCAAGATGGAGAAAGATATTTTATATTTCCTCTTGTTTCATATACTATTGCGTACGGAACAAATAATGAAATAGCGACTGTATTAGATGAACTGAAAGGAAAGAAAGTTTCTGAAAACATTCAAATGAATTTAGCATACGGCTATGCTAAGATTGGTAGAGGTCTGGAAGCATTGGACATTTTGAGAGATATAGAAATTGCGAAAAATCCTTCGGATTCATTAAAATACTTGACTGCTAAAACTTTTGTTTTGGAAAGTATTGGAAATCATGAGGAAGCTTTAAAGTCCTATAAATATTATGTATATTTATTGGAGAATTTTCATCAGGAATTATTTTCCAACGAACTCATCTTTGCAGATAAAAAGCATCAATTGGAGATGCAAACATTGATCAGTATTCAAAAGAGAGATAAATTTATTTGGGGGTGTTTATGTGGTCTCTTTGTCTTGATAATTGTTATAGGACTAGTATATTATCAATATCGTATTGGTGTGTCAAAACGAATTATTGCAGAACAAGAGAATCTTGGATTGCGTATGAAACAAGACGCACTTGTTAAGGAAAAAGAAAGAATGGAACTTGAAAAACGAAATGCGGAATTGGAAGCAGAAAACCTTCGTTTGGAGATTTCCCGACTATCTAATGAGCAGGCAGAATTAAATGAATTGCTGCAGAAACAACATGAATTTACTCAGCCTATCCAGGAAGCAATAAGAACAAGACTGGACATCCTGAATAGTCTATTGGCTAAAGAGATTTCTTCCAATGAATCATATGCCAAACCCTATAAGAAATGGATAGAGTCCATCCATAAGGATAAGAATCAATTTATGAACTCCACACGTCTTGCCTTTGCTGCTTCTTATCCTACTTTTATGGAATATCTTAAACAACATGACTTATCGGAAGAAGAAATTAATTATTTGTGCCTTTATGCTATAGGACTTCGAGGAAAGGAAGTAGGAGAATACATTCAACTTAAACGTCACTACAATGTAAGTAGTATCATTCGAAAAAAACTGGGTATAGATGAACATGAAACAAATATTGGTCTTTACATCAAACGCCTTCTGAAGGAATTATGATGTTTATGATGTAGTATTTATTTTGTTATATTGGGCTTCGTTTTTTTGTCTTTTCCATATTGAGAATAGAACAGTAACGAAGCCCATTTTTTTTGTAGGTGAAGAATTTCCGGTGTAACTATTTTTCAACAGATTTTCATAGAAAACTTCAATACAAGACTTGTATCTAATGTAATAGAATGTAGTCAATTGCGATGCTAATATATTACAATCATTTGCAATACACCTATTCTCTTATAGCATTAATTAATCAATCAATTAATACATACTTCACAAAAACTAGTTTTTTCCATTATAATACAGTTGTGTTAAACTTTCAGATGCCCTGTGAAACTTTAATTATCATTCATTTTGTAATACACTAAAAATCAGCACATTAAAAAGTTTAGCGTTAAACTTTTAGGGTTTGATGAATACTTTGTTCAACATATCTTTGCGTCAAATTTAAACGTAAAAATTAAAATGAAATGAAAAAAGTATTTTTATCAATTGTGCTTATTTTCTCAATGGCACTTACCGTAAAAGCAGAACGCGAAGGTGTGTTTATGCGCTATTACAAATACAGTGATACAGAGACAAATAATGAGGTAAATCGTTCTCTTATATGTATTCCAGTATATGTATTTTATAATTCAGAAACAAGAACTGTTGATATTATTAGTGAGGATGAATCTCTAAATGGAGAAGTTTATTTGTACAATTTCACTGGTGATATTGAAGGGTATTCTTCTTCAATAAATACATCTTTTAATATACTTTTAGATGGATGTCACATTATTCGTATAGAGGGAGATGGATGGTATGCAGAAGGAGAAATAGATGCATAATCATTCTCAACGAGAAGATTTGAGTCGACAATAATCTCACAGACCAGACTGTATAAAGGCGCAAAATCCGAAAAGCGATACGAGTAGGTATTAACATAATGATAATCAATATGAAAGATTTGAAATTATTCTCAATTGAAGAGATGTCTGTATTAGAAGCACTTAATGTTAAAGGTGGAATAGCTGAACTTGCTGTTACCCAGAACGGCTGCACAAACGATGTAGCAGGTTGTGCCTGCGATATTGTTATCGTAATCCAAAAGCCTACAGTTCCTACAATTCCAACAATTAGATAACTGAGATTGCGGAATATCTGAGGTGTTGCTGAACCTCATAATTACCATTATTATAAAATATTCGAATGGATTATCCACTCATTCATAAAAGGAGTGTTAGAAAAAATCTGAGTTTGGCAACACCCTCTAATAAAAACAATAGTTATGAAGGCGAGTAAATATAATTACATAATTGAGCGAACAGAAATCGCTTATTGGTATAATGGAATAGAGCATAAATATTTTAGCTTACCTATTGATTTAAGTCGTAAGATTGAGACAATGATCAATATTCCAGATAAAATAGCATTTTTACCAGGTATACTTGTAGATAAACTTACATCCGGTGGATTTATCATTCCTGATGAGACAGACGAATTGGATGTTATTAAAACAAGAAATGAAGAACGAATCAATAGGAAAGATTATATGCTAACAATCCTCCCCACATTAAACTGTAATTATAAATGTTGGTATTGCATACAAGATCATATCCCGTCACGAATGTCAGCTGAGACCATTGAGTCTGTTAAAACACACATTGATTATATGGTCAATGTAGAACAAATCACCTCTTTTCAATTAGAATGGTTTGGTGGGGAGCCATTTATGTACTTCAATCAAATTATTAAACCTATATGCGAATATGCCAAACATATTTGTACCGAGAATGATATCCCATATTCAACAAGTGCAACAACTAATGGATATTTTCTTTTTCCTGAAAAGGTTAATGACATTATAAAATTAGGATTCAGAAGATTTCAGATAACGCTGGATGGTCCAAAACAAGAACACGACAAAGTGAAATTTCAACATAATTGTGCATCTACATTTGAACATGTTTTAGGCAATATTGAGAATATCCTCAATAATTCGAAAGATATACAGATTCTCTTAAGAATAAATTATACTGAAGAAAATCTTAACGATCAAATAGTAGATGATGTGAATAAAATAATTTCTCCTGCAAATAGATACAAAATTCAAATCAACCCTAAGAAAGTTTGGCAAGAAACAGTTAAAAAGGAACGATATAATAGTGTTAGTAAATTATTGGACTTGTTTGAGACGTCTGGATATAAAGTCAACAGATTAGATTTTATTTGGGATTTTGTTCCGTGTTATGCCAACAGGAAATACTATAATGCCATTAACTACAATGGTGATGTAGTTAAATGCACCGCATGTAATGATTTATATGATAAACAAACTCATGGAACTATAAACGATAATGGTTCAATCACGTGGGATAGTAATTTCATTGCAAAATACGAAGCTAAGTCTTTTGAAAATGCAGAATGCCTTATCTGCAAATATTTACCAATTTGTATGGGAATTTGTCCACGAGATTATGGCATCATATCATATTGTAAATTTAATGGTATGGACATAAAAATAGAGGATGCTTTAGTAAATTACATTACTTCAATGTGCAGAACAGACAATAATATCTAATTATACACTGTAGTATTGATAGTTTAAAACAATATGTCAAGATTATAGACTTTAATATTAAGAACAATGATACATCTCAGATTCATCCTTTTGATAGCTATGTTACTTAGCTGCGGCCAAATTGTAAATGCACAAATTCGAATATATGGTAAAATCGTAGATACAGAACAGAATCCGATTTCAGGAGTAAGCTGTGTTCTTGTGAATCTTCCCGATTCCACACAAATTGCCGGAACTGCAAGTGATCTGAAAGGATATTTTGAATTGGAAGCAAAGGAAGATAAAGAATATATCCTACAATTATCATCTATTGGATATGAGAAGAAAAACCAAATCTGCAAACCTGGAAATTTGGGGAATATAATGCTTAACGAAGATGCCATGCTTCTTGATGAAGTAGTTGTTACTCCGCAAATATTGAATACTTTCGGAAACAAGAATCAATTGACACTGAGCGAAACTGCCAAGAAAGTAGGCAACAATGCTTTGGATGCTATCAGTAGCCTGCCACAATTTAAGACAGACATCAGCAGTGATGCTCTGGTGACTGTGGACAATAAAAGTATTCTTGTACTGATAGATGGTATGAGGCGTTCTTCACGTGAACTGAAAATGCTCAAAGCCGATGAAATAAAGAATATTCAGTATTATAGCAATCCTCCGGCAAGGTATGCCCATGAAAACATAGGGGCAGTAATTGATGTGAGAACAAAGAAAAAAGTCGATAAACTATATAGCCTATATCTTGACACAAAGAACGGAATAACAACGGGATACGGTACAGATATGCTCTCGATGGCATACGTGGACTCTCTGAATATGCTCACAGCAGCGTATTTTATAGACTATAGGGCACTGAACGACAATAGGATGAACAACACCTATTCGTATGCAGGAAAAACAAATGAATATAGAGGGCTGCCAGGTAGCTATAATGGGCAATATCATATTGGTCAGCTTACCTATCAGCGTTATCAAGGCAAGAATCTTTTCAATGCCAAACTTGAATACCGAAAATCCCCCGGCAAACAGGAATACGAACAAGAGCTTATGGGACAAAATAACAATACAGCAATCAACAGTCGAAGTCTCCAAAGCGATTATTCATCAGTTTCGGCCGACCTGTACTATATGTATATGTTTAATCAGAACAGAAATTTTTCTATAAACATATTGAACACCTACTATCATTCAAACTCGGATAATATTTTGGCAAGCAACGTAGGTGGATACTCTTTTGAAAACCATATAAACAACAAATCCTATTCCTTAATTGCGGAAGCTCTATATAGCGATAAATTATGGAACGGTGATTTCAATTTTGGAGCCTATTACCAATATAAAAACCTTGATCAAAAATACAATGTAGCAGAAAACTCAACAATCGACACACACAAAGAATATGTATATGCCGACTATAGTAATACGGTAGGCAAATTTTCATATAACATAGGACTTGGATTGGAAAACAATCATTATAGGACTGCGACAAACGATGAATACAGTTATTTGATATTCCGTCCGTCAATGGTATTGAATGTTCAATATAACAAACACTCAGCAATGAGGCTTACCGCCAGCATTAACTCATCTGTTCCCAATGCCGGAGATTTGACAAATAGTATTTTTACAATTGATGAACATTTCTATTCACAAGGAAATACGGAACTTAAACCATATTATTACTATTACACAAACCTTAATTACCAATATGTTTCTGATAATGGGAAATTTTATATTACCCCATCAGTAGCCTATTCTTATTATCCGAATAGGAATATGCCGGTATTGTTTACCGAATGTGACGATATTATTCTTAAGTTAGCAAAAATGGATGATGCTCATAGTATAGGAGCTTCTTTGTCGTTAAATTACAAGCCAATTAATTGGTTTATTCTCCAACCATTCTATAACTATGAATACTCTACATATAAAACATACAATCAAGTAATAAACCATAATCTACATAATGCTGGTGTCAGTCTCCTGTTCCTGCCTAAAAACTGGCAAATTATATGGAACGGAAACATCCCTATGACGTTGGTCGATGGTGACATATATACTCGCATGGGATTCAATATGAGTGCTTCAGTGCTTTACAAATTCAAGTCTATGTCTGTAGGGATGGAATATAATTACAATCCTAATCCATCAAAAATATATGCTAACATTAATGGATTCCACTATTCGGAAGAAACCAAATGGAACAACTTCAAGAATCTTGTATCCCTGAAGTTTACCTATTATTTTTCCAAAGGCAAATCCCGTAGCCACGCAGGGAAGCGTATCAGTAATACTGATAAAGATTCTGGACTAATAAATATTAATACTGCAAAATAATTTAACGTGAGATTTCATTTTGTAAAACAACTAGATGCGATGCAATGCGGAGTTGCCTGTTTGGCAATGATTTGCAAATTTTATAAAAAAGCCTATAGCATTGAAACTCTTTCTAAAATATGCGGTGTTTCAACTGAGGGAGTTTCGTTACTCGCTATAAAAACAGCAGCTGAAAAAATAGGCTTTCATTCTATTTATGGAAAAACTACTATAGAACAATTAGTCAACATATCTCAGCCATGTATATTGCATTGGAATCAAAACCATTTTGTTGTCTTGTACAAGGTAAAGAATAAGAAAAAGTTTTATATCGCAGATCCAGGTAAAGGATTAATATGTTATTCATTAGAGAATTTTAAGAGACACTGGGTTAGTTCTATTTCAAATGGAGAAGTAAAAGGTATAGTAATGTTTCTTGAACCCTCAGAAACTTTTTTGAAAGAGAATACTGTGGGTGAACAAGTCAAGAAACGTTCATTTAACTTTTTGTTTGGCTATATATTACAATATAGAAAATATTTTATCCAAATAATTTTAGGTCTGTTGCTGGGGTGTTTACTTCAGCTTATAATGCCTTTTTTAACTCAGGCAATCGTTGATATTGGTATAAAGTATAATAACATAGGCTTTATATGGCTTGTCCTATTGGGAGAACTGATGATTGTTACTGGACGAACTGCAACAGATTTTATACGCCGGTGGCTGCTACTTCATATCTCCATGCGAATAAATATTTCGTTGGTAAGTGATTTCTTTATCAAGTTGCTGAAGTTACCGATGGCGTTTTTCGACACAAAACTCATGGGCGACTTATTACAACGTATTGAAGATCATTCGCGCGTGCAAAGCTTCCTTACGGGACAGGTTCTGAATGTAGTTTTCACATTTCTAAGTTTCATTATATTCGGTGTTGTCCTATTTATTTACAACAAGATAATTTTCGGCGTTTTTATTATGGGAAGCATTATTTATGGATTATGGATCTCCTCATTCCTACAACGTCGTAAAGTGCTTGATTATGAAATATTTGAGCAGCAAGCAATTAATCAAAACAAGACCTACCAATTCATTACGTCAATGCAAGAAATAAAACTTCAGAATTGTGAGCAGCGACGTCGCTGGGAATGGGAGGATACTCAAGCCGATTTATTCGGTGTCCAAATGAAATCGCTTAAATTGCAACAGACACAGGAAGCTGGTTCTATATTCATTAACGAGGTCAAGAACATATTAATAACAGTTTCTGCGGCAACAGCTGTGATAAACGGCCAGATTACACTTGGTGCCATGCTTGCCATCCAGTATATAGTGGGACAGCTCAACTCTCCAGTAGAGCAGTTTATGTCATTTATATACTCTTTGCAGGATGTGAAAATTTCCCTTGAACGAATCAATGAGATTCACGAAGGTAAGAACGAAGAATCTACGGAGAATCAGGCAAAAGTATTTGACGCTGAAAAGTCAATCAAAATAGAAAACATAGATTTTAAATATGACCCCCATGCTTTGAAGAAAACGCTTGATGGTGTATCATTCAACATTCCTGAGGGGAAAGTGACTGCCATAGTAGGAGCATCAGGAAGCGGGAAAACCACATTAATCAAGCTCATGTTAGGATATTATCCTGTTATGGCCGGCTCAATCTCTATAGCCGGGCGGAATATTAACGAATACAACCTCAAATGGTGGCGTTGTCATTGTGGAGTGGTCATGCAAGATGGAGTGATATTTTCTGAATCTATAGCAAGAAACATCGCTGTCGATGACGGTGAAGTAGATGTAATACGTCTTGAGAAAGCTGCCAGCATAGCTAATATACATGACTATGTGATGGGGCTTCCACTGAAATATAATACCATAATCGGTAGGGACGGCATAGGTTTAAGCCAAGGGCAGAAACAACGCATTCTAATAGCACGTGCTGTTTATAAAAATCCTGATTTCATATTTTTGGATGAAGCTACAAATGCCCTTGATGCCAAAAATGAAAGAGCAATAGTTGAAAATTTGGATGAGTTCTACAAAGGGCGTACAGTAGTTATTGTGGCGCATCGTTTATCGACAGTAAAAAATGCAGACCAAATAATTGTCGTTGATGGAGGAAAGATAGTTGAAACTGGTAATCACACTTCTCTCATTGAAAAGAGAGGCGTATACTTCAATTTGGTCAAGAATCAGCTTGAGCTTGGAAACTGAGTTAATTAAGATACAATGATTAATAATAGTTTTAGAAAATATGAAAAAGAAAATATCTAATGATATTGAATTACGTTCAGAGAAAGTTCGTGATTTATTAGGAGAAATACCTCCCGCCCTAGTTCGATGGGGAACAGTAATTATAGTTGCCATATTTCTGGCATTATTATTAGTGGTATGTTTTGTGCCTTATCCATACTCAAATGGTGAGTCTATTCTGCAACATATAATCTACAATTTATAGCGATTTTTGTGATTTGAAGAATATATAGAACAACAATACATAAGAATGTAGATTTACAAGAATATTATAAATATATGTATTTCAGAAGCACAACTGTCTTTGAGTAGATTTTTAACAGACAAGACAATGAAATATTTTTATAAGACTGTTGTTTTCTGGTATATGCTTATCGCCATTCTTATCGTGGGATTAACATATACCAGTTTTTACGAATGGCGGAAACTGGAAGTTCTTGAAGAGGAGAACAGGTAAATCAATGTTTTCCGTCTTCAATTACATGATGCCTATGTACTATTTTTATAAGCTGATTTTAGTAACGATTTAGTAACGGAACTTTGTCAGAAGTAGGCATTTTAGTGTCTGATTTTTCTATGTAGCAGGAATGTATTAAGACACAAAAAAGCCCCATAATCAATTGATTACAGAGCTTATTTTGCGGAAGCTGGGGGATTCGAACCCCCGGTACGGTAACCCGTACGTCAGTTTAGCAAACTGGTGGTTTCAGCCACTCACCCAAACTTCCAATACCGTTGTAGCGCCTACGGGACTCGAACCCGTGTTTCAGCCGTGAGAGGGCCGCGTCCTAGACCGCTAGACGAAGGCGCCATAAAAAGTGACCGCGACAGGATTCAAACCTGTAACCGGCTGATCCGTAGTCAGCTACTCTATTCAGTTGAGCTACGCGGCCATCTTTACATTACTACTGGCGGAAGCTGGGGGATTCGAACCCCCGGTACGGTAACCCGTACGTCAGTTTAGCAAACTGGTGGTTTCAGCCACTCACCCAAACTTCCTTTTTTTCAGTAGTGCATTTCCTTAAATGCGGTGCAAAGATATGTGTACTTTCCGACATATCCAAACATTTTCATACATTTTTATCCCTTTTTTTTGTTACTTTTTAATAG
>NZ_JACJLE010000052.1 GCF_016901995.1 Bacteroides caecigallinarum
GTAGCACGATGCGTGCAAGCACTTCCAATTGATTCGTTTCCATAAGACAAAGGTCGCAATTTATAGGGATAATAAAAATTAATCCCCACTAAATTTCTACTGCGCCGTTATTGATGGAATATAAAAATAGAGGCTGTCTCAAATTGAATTTTGAAACAGCCTCTATTATGTATATGGAATTCAGATTACTTCAGGCGAGCCAAAGTTTCTTTAATTCTGCGCATTGATTCTACAATGTTTTCGTCAGAAGTAGCATAGCTCATACGGATACATTCAGGAGCACCGAATGATGTACCTCCCACGCATGCCACGTGACCTACTTCAAGAAGATACATTGCAAGGTCGTCAGAGTTGTTTATCACTCTGTCTCCGTCTTTCTTACCGAAGAAAGAATCACATTTAGGGAACAGATAGAATGCTCCTTGTGGAGTGTTTACTTCGAATCCCGGGATTTCTTTTGCCAGTTTCACAATCAGGTCACGACGACGTTCGAATGCCTTACGCATTTCTTCTACAGGAGCCTGTGTACCTGTGTATGCTGCTTCTGCTGCTTTCTGTGATACAGAGCATGGACCTGAGGTATATTGTCCTTGCAGTTTGTTTACACCTTTTACAATCCATTCCGGACCGGCAATGAAACCAATACGCCATCCAGTCATTGCATAAGCTTTAGAAACACCGTTTACGATAACCACACGGTCTTTGATTTCTGCAAACTGTGCGATACTTTCGTGCTTTCCGATGTAGTTGATGTGTTCGTATATTTCGTCAGCAATAACAATTACACGTTCGTGTTTTGCAAGCACTGCTGCCAAACCAGCCAATTCTTCTTTTGTATAAACAGAACCTGTTGGGTTAGAAGGAGAACATAAGATAAGTGCACGTGTTTTAGGAGTGATAGTAGCTTCAAGCTGTTCAGGAGTGATCTTGAAGTCCTGATCTATACCTGCGCTTACGATGACAGGAGTACCTTCTGCCAATTTTACCATTTCAGGATAGCTAACCCAGTATGGTGCAGGAACGATAACCTCGTCACCTTTGTTGATAAGGGCCATGATAGTGTTGCAGACAGACTGTTTTGCACCGTTTGCACAACTGATTTGTGCTGCTGTATATTCAAGTCCGTTTTCTTTCTTCAATTTCTCTACAATAGCGTTACGTAGAGCCGGATATCCCGGAACTGGTGAATAACGTGAGAAATTGTCATCAATAGCCTGTTTTGCTGCTTCTTTGATGTGATCCGGTGTATTGAAATCAGGTTCACCTACACTTAGATTGATTACGTCAATACCCTGAGCTTTTAATTCGCTGCTTTTTTGCGACATAGCCAATGTAGCCGATGGCGACAGGCTGTTCAAACGATCTGAAAGTTGGTTCATTGTTAGTCCTTGTTTAAATGTTGAATTATTCTGCAAAATAAGCTATTTCTTGTGAAATACGCAAAAGAAATAACTTTGAAAATATAAAAAATGCCGCATAAAGCGGCATTTGGTTTACTTTCTGTCTCCCAATATTCTGAGTAGGTAGATGAATAGGTTTATGAAGTCCAAATAAAGTGTAAGTGCACCTAAAAGTGCAATTTTCTGCGTTGACTCGTTCACTTCTATATCATCACCGCTAAGAAGATGTTTAATTTTTTGTGCATCGTATGCTGTAAGTCCCACAAAAAGAAGGACTCCTACATAAGATATTATCATGTCCATCATGGAGTTATGTAGGAATATATTTACCAATGATGCGATTATGATACCTATAACACCCATAATGCACAGATTGCCGATACGTGTCAGGTCTTTTTTAGTTACATACCCGAATATTGCCATTGCTCCGAATGTTCCCGCTGTCACGAAGAAAGTCGTTGCTATGGAACTCATTGTATATACCAGAAACAGAATTGACATTGTCATTCCGTTAAGTACTGAGTAGGCAATGAATAACAGGGTAGCAGTAGTGAAGCTGATTTTGTTTATTCTGGCGGTCATGTACATTACCAGTACTACTTCGGCTATAAGTATTCCCCAGAACATCATCGAATTCTGTGACATGATATTCAGGATAGTCATTGATTTTGCCATATACATGGCTGTAAGTCCTGTTATGGCGAGTGCCAGTGTCATCCATGTATAAACGCTGCGCATTAAAGCGTTTTGCGCTACTTTTGATTCGTAAGTACCTTTTACAAGGTCTTTGGTTTCAAGTATATTCATAATTATTCTATATTTGGTTTATTTGTTGAAATGAAGTGTGTGTCCCATACGTTCTTTTTTGGTATGCAGATACTTTTCGTTGAACTTGTTCGGGGTAACTTCTATTGGTACGTTTTCCACTATTTCAAGTCCGTAAGCTTCAAGACCTACTCTCTTGACAGGGTTATTTGTCAGAAGTCGCATCTTGGTTATGCCTATTTCTCTCAAAATCTGTGCTCCCACTCCATAGTCGCGTTCGTCGGCCTGATGTCCCAGGCAGATATTGGCATCTACTGTGTCCATACCTTCTTCCTGAAGCTTGTAGGCTTTCATCTTTTCCATCAGTCCTATTCCTCTTCCTTCCTGATTAAGGTAGATTACTGCCCCTTTACCTTCTTTGTCGATGAGTTCCATCGCTTTGTGAAGCTGTTCGCCGCAGTCGCATCTCATTGAACCGAAGATATCACCTGTGGCACATGATGAATGAACTCTAACCAATACAGGTTCGTCAGGAGTAAAGTTACCTTTTATCAGTGCTACATGTTCCAGGCCATTGCTTTTCTGGCGGAAAGGAATCAGTCTGAAATGTCCGTGTTCTGTAGGCATATCTACTTCTACACCTTTTTCTACCAATGATTCCTGTTTCAGACGGTAGGCTATAAGATCTGCTATGGAAATAAGTTTGAATCCGAACTCGTCTGCAATTTTTCTAAGTTCCGGCAGGCGTGCCATTGTTCCGTCTTCGTTCATTACTTCCATAAGTGCTGCCGCAGGATATAATCCCGCAAGACGAGCCAGGTCTATTGAAGCTTCTGTATGTCCGGCTCTGCGGAGTACACCCTTGTCCTGAGCATATAGAGGATTTATATGACCAGGTCTTCCGAATGTTTCCGGCTTTGATTCAGGGTCTGCCAATGCACGTATTGTTGCTGCTCTGTCCGCTGCTGAAACACCGGTTGTACAGCCTTCCAGCTTGTCTATTGTAACTGTGAATGGAGTTCCAAGTATTGAAGTGTTGTTGGAAACTTGTCTAGGCAAGTCAAGCTCGTCGCATCTTGATATTGTGATAGGTGCACATAAAACACCTCTGGCATGTTTAAGCATGAAGTTTACTTTCTCCGGTGTGATAAGCTCTGCTGCAATTATCATATCACCTTCGTTCTCGCGGTCTTCGTCGTCAACTACAATGACGATTTCACCTTTACGGAAGTCTTCTATTGCCTCTTCGATTGTGTTCAGTTTGATTTCGCTCATAATTTTTATTGCTATTGTATTATGTTAGTTTTTATTCTTTCCTGTATGTCTCTACTTGTTTTTATAATTGTTTTCAGATCCTTGTCAAGTATCACTCTGTGTTTCCATATGTTTAACCAGATTACGATTCCTGCAGGAACTATAATACCGAGTATCAGGTTGAGCCATATTTTGTCGGATACGCTCTTATGTGCCTTTATAAATAAGAACGGATAGTTATTTAAATTGTTTAGTATAATCGCATCTTTAGAGTTTGAAAGTTCCTCTACCACGTTCTCTATTTCCTGGCTTATCTCCTTTATATGGTCATCGTGTGTATGGTTGGTAAACACTTTGTAATAATTAGGAGGACCTAATAGCTTGTGTGTGCTGGAATAATTTTCACATTCCTGGCATATCTTGTCCAGTTTTTCGCATACCTTTTGATAGTCAGGACTATATATGATAACCTCTTTCCTGAATATATGTCTTGATTGTCTCAGACCGAATATTTTTCTGAAGAATGCCTTATATACATCAATGTTGAATACCACAGAATCCTTGTTCGATTTGTATGTAAGGAAAATTCCCATAGGTGCAAGCACCAGGCTGCTCATCCATGTTCCAAGAATAATATTCATCTCTCCACTCTTTGCTACACGGGTGGCTCCAGAGTCTATTATATAATAAAGAATAAATATCAATACGGATATGACAACCGGCATTCCCAGACCTCCCTTTCTTATGATTGCTCCAAGCGGAGCTCCGATGAAAAAGAAGAATACACATGCGAAGGAAAGTGTTATCTTTTTATGCCAGTCCGATCTGTGCGAACGGATACTTTTGTCATTGTCTTGTGTGACAAACGATTTCATGCTCCAGTCGGAACTTAAAGACGACATTCTTCTTTCTGTAGAAGTAAGAGTCTTCAATTTGTCGTCCGAACTTAACGAGCGGTACAGACTGTCTGTATTAATATAAGTGAGATTTTCTTCTTTTATTTTTATGGAATCGGACTTGCTTAAATCAGTCGTTTTATATGTGGTTGACATGATTTCATTATGCATAGCCCTTCCCACACTGTCTGTATAAGCAGTGAGCGAATCTATTGTGGCTGTGATTTCCATCATGTTTTTAATGTCCGATCTTCTGTTTAGGAAACTTCCGTCCACCATGTTGAATTCAGCATCGAAATCTATAAGAGTATGTTTTTCGGTGAATGTCTCTCTTCTGTACGGTACGTTTTTAGAATCAATGTTCTGTGATTTCAGATTTTCGAACAGTTCTCCATTGTACAGATGCAGATACAGGTGCTTCTTGTCGGCAGTAAGCTCAAGTTTGCCTTCTTCTGCCCAGATGATACGTGCATTTTCGAAACCGTCGGAAAAATTATATATCAATACATCTTTCAGGATACCTGTGTCCCTGTCTTTTTTGTTTACATATATATTATATCCTTCAATATCAGAGTAAAATACTCTTTCTGGAATATCAACTTCAGGCGATTTTTGTTTCATTGAGACAAGGAGTGTCCACAGCTCCTTTTGTGCCTTAGGACCTATGACATTTTGGAAATAAAATGATGTAAAGCCCAGTATTATACATAGGAAAGCCAACGGACGCATAATCCTCAACAGCGGAATACCGGCTGCTTTCATTGACAGCAATTCGTATCTTTCCCCAAAATTACCGAATGTCATGAGGGCAGCAAGAAGTATTGCCAAAGGTAATGAAAGAGGGATAAGTGTAAGTGCAGAAAGAATAAAGAATTGAGCCAATACGTTCAGCTCAAGTCCTTTCCCTACCAGTTCGTCAACATATTTCCATAAGAATTGCATCATGAAGATGAACAGGCATATAAAAAATGTTCCGGCAAAGAGCAGTGTAAAACTCTTTAGAACGAATATATCTAGTTTTTTTATACGTAATATTCCCATCATTTTATATTATGATGCAAAAATAGCATAAAATATGGATAGGGGGGTAATGTTTTGTATATTTTTAATTATTACTGCCTATACACCAAAAACCCTTTTCAGTACATCAATTTGTGAATTCCATAAGTTTATTGTGTCTTCTTCATCTTCTGGGTCAGCAAAGTCGGTCACTTCAAGTATATGGTCTGATGTAAGTTCGTTGAATAATATCTTGAATTCGAAAAATGATTTGGGCTCTTCATCATCCTTCCAGTGGAATCTTATGAAATATTCAGATCTGGTGTTTGTGATGTCGGCGTCTCTGCTTTCTGTTTTTCCCCATCTGAAAGTGTATGTTTTTCCGTTCTTTGTAACTTTATCGGCAAACCATCTTTCAAGTCCTGCCGGAGTACTGATTGCATTCCATATAATAATTCCTGATGTAGGATTTAAGGGATATTCTATTTTTAGTTTTCTTTTCATGTCTATTGATTATGTTTTTCGTCAATTATGATTTTTTTAATTGTTGGCAAATTAAAGTAAATTTTTCGACTATTGGAGTAATTTTTTTTATATTATAAAACATAGTCTCAGAACGTGCGCACGTTCGACCTGAAACGTGCGTTCATTTTAATCAAAACGTGCGCACGTTTTACTTTAAATGTGCGCACGTTTTATATCTGAACATTTTTCGAACTTTTTGAATAAAAAATGAGGTAAAAATTTGTATGTTTCAGAAAAAGGTCATACCTTTGCACCCGCAATCGAGAAACAATGGCGGGATAGCTCAGCTGGTTAGAGCGCATGATTCATAATCATGAGGTCACCGGTTCAATCCCGGTTCCCGCTACAATTTAACGATTTAGCCGTTGGGTGGCTTCCACGCCTGGCGGTTTTTTAATGAATAATGGCGGGATAGCTCAGCTGGTTAGAGCGCATGATTCATAATCATGAGGTCACCGGTTCAATCCCGGTTCCCGCTACTGTAAGGCATTTAAGAATACGATTTCTTAGATGTCTTTTTTGTTTATATACTATCATTTTATATGCTTCTACTGAATTTCGGTAGAATGTTTTGTATTTCAAAATATAATATATATTTTTGTACAAACTCAATTGGTTATGAGAATCATAGCAAGAAGTAAAATCGTTGAATACTATACAGAACACCCTGATGCAGAAACTGCACTTGAGGACTGGCTCCAGAAAGTGAGAAAAGCAGAGTGGACATGCTTTTCTGATATAAAGAAGATGTTTAACAGCGTTGACAGTGTAGGTAACCAGCATTATGTATTCAATATAAGAGGAAACAACCATCGCTTGATAGTGCTTGTTAAGTTTACAATAAAAACGGTACTGATTAGATTTATAGGTACTCATGCGGAATATGATTTGATAGATGCAAAAAATATATAGTATGGCAAAGATTCAGAATGAAACAGCTTATAGGGCAGCAATGGAAAGAATAGAAGAACTTCTGCCTTTGACTGATGAGAATACACCACTTACTGACAAGAACTTGATAGAGCTTGATTTATTGTCTGAACTTGTATCGGAGTATGAAGATGAACATTACCCGATAAAGTCTCCTTCATTGATAGATGTTATAAAGTTGCGTATGTATGAAATGGGACTTAATCAGGCGAAACTTTCAGAGCTTCTTGGAGTTAGCCCATCACGTGTCAGCGACTATTTGACCGGTCGTTGCGAACCGACTTTGAAGGTTGCTCGTGATATTAGTAAAAAGCTCAATATTGATGCAAATATAGTGCTTGGGGTATAGAATAAACAGGAAAATAATGTGTGATATTCGTTTTATAATATAATAATGAGTTCACCGGTTCAATCTCGGTTTCCGCTACAATAAAAAAGACATTTAAGAATTTCTTAAATGTCTTTTTTATTGTGTTAGTAAACGAAACTGCTTCCACCCAGGAATTCTCTCAATAATGATGTAGGAGGGAGTTCAGTATCTTGTATTGATACAAAATAGCTTAGGAAGTGCAGCAGGCGGTGTGCTTCTGAGTATTCCGGACATTTGTTCGGTACTTTTCTTAGTATAGGTTCAATGTGATCCTTGATTACTGCAAGTTCGAAAAGCAATGCGGAATTGAACATGGCATCTGCATTTTCCTGATATGGGAAAATCCATTTCTCCTCGCCGGCACGGACACTAGGCCAACGGGCTATTGTCGATTCGGCAGAACTTCCACGATATTTTGAGTCACGGATTATTCTGCGTAGTAATCTGTTGTCTGTTGTTGGAATGTAATTATGTTTGTCAAGCAGAATTGTTGTAAGTGCTGATACATATATCTTATATTTGTTTTCAGCTGGAATATTTGGTGTAAGTTCAGGATTAAGGGCATGTATTCCCTCAAGTATCAGGATCATGTTATCCTCTAATCTGAATTTTATACCGCTGCTCTCTCTCATTCCACTTGAGAAATTGAATTTAGGCAGTTCCACTTCTCCTCCCTCAAGTAATGTGTCCAGTTGTTTTTTGAAGAAAGGAAGATCCACGGCGTATAGTGATTCGAAATCGTGGTTACCGTTTTCGTCAAGTGGAGTATTGTCTCTGTTTACAAAATAGTCATCAAGAGATATAGGATATGGTTTCAGTCCGTTTGTCATGAGTTGGATACTCAATCGTTTGCTGAACGTTGTTTTCCCTGATGATGAAGGTCCTGATATAAGTATTATCTTTACTCTGTTATCGCCTACCTGTCTTGCGGCTATTTCGTCTGCAATCTTTACAATTTTTCTTTCCTGGAGAGCTTCCGAAACGTTTATAAGATCGATGGCATGTCCTTCATTGCATGCTATGTTGAAATCGCCTACAGTACTTATTCCAAGAATCTCATTCCATCTGTGATGTTCCTGGAAAACTTCCAGCATTTTTTCCTGTTTTATGAGTTCTTCTATTTTCTCAGGATTGTTTTTATTTGGTATCTGCAGCAACAGTCCGTCGTAATACTTTACGATATCGAATTTCTTTATGTATCCGGTGCTAGGCACAAGGCTGCTGTAGTAACAGTCCAGTGTATCTCCAAGTCTATAGTAGAATGAATACAGTTTTCCGGATGTTGACAGGAGTTTTACTTTGTCTGTCATGCCTCTTTCCTGGAAAATCTTTATCACATCTTCCGTTCTTTGTTCATAGCGTGTGATGGGTAAATCCTCGTTGATAATTTCCTGCATTCTTTTCTTGATGCGTGAAACATCGTCAAGTCCGATGGTTCTGTCAATGTGTAATTTGCAGAAGTATCCCTTCGAAACAGGGTGTTCCAGGGATATTGTTCCGCATGGATAAAGGTCGTCAACGGCTTTTACTAGTATGAAACATAACGAACGTACGTATGTTCTCATGCCTGACGCGCTTGTTATGTCGAGGAATTCAACGTCCTTGTTGTAATATACCCGGAAATTTAGATTTTCTACTTTGTTATTTACCTTTGCGCTTACCGGTCCGTATGGCATATTCAAGCCAAGTTCCCTATAAATGTCTATAAGAGATGTCCCTTCTGGAAATTCTCTTGTTTCTTTGTTATTTTTGCAATATATTTGTAACATAATTGTAACATGTATTACTAATTGGATGAACTGGCAGTCAATTTACTCAATTATATCCAGATTGCCTATATCTAGCCTAAATAATAACAGATGGAATATTCTTTTTATGATTTTTTAAAGTTGCTAGGCTCTTTGGCTTTGTTCCTTTACGGAATGAAGATTATGAGCGAAGGTTTGCAGAAATTTGCAGGTGACCGCTTGCGAAGTATTTTAACGGCGATGACAACCAATCGTGTAACAGGAGTCCTGACTGGTATGCTTATCACAGCATTGATACAGTCTTCTTCGGCTACTACGGTGATGGTTGTCAGTTTTGTTAATGCCGGTCTTCTTGAACTGGCCCAGTCTATAGGTGTTATCATGGGTGCGAATATCGGTACTACGGTTACTGCATGGATAATATCTGCGTTAGGATTTAAAGTAGATATATCCGCTTTTTCACTTCCTCTGCTGGCATTCGGTATTCCTTTGCTGTTTTCTCAGAAAAGTTCTCGCAAGTCGGTTGGTGAATTTATTTTCGGATTTGCATTTTTGTTTATGGGGCTCAATCTCTTAAAAACAAATGCGCCGGATTTGAGTCATAATCCTGATATGCTGGCTTTTGTTCAGAATTATACAGATATGGGCTTCGTCTCTGTATTGTTGTTTGTGCTGATAGGTACAGTGCTTACAATGATAGTTCAGGCTTCGGCTGCAACTATGGCTATAACATTGATTATGTGTGCCAACGGATGGATTAGTTTCGAACTTGGAGCAGCTTTGGTGCTTGGCGAAAATATAGGTACTACGATAACTGCAAATCTAGCTGCTTTGACTGCAAATACACAGGCCAGGAGAGCGGCTATGGCACATTTGATGTTTAATATATTCGGTGTTGTCTGGGTGTTGATATTGTTCAGACCGTTCCTTTCAATGGTGGAATGGATAGTTTCTGATTTTATGAATGTGTCTGAGGCAGGAGGGGTGGCCGTTTCATTCAAACTATCGGCATTCCATACTTGTTTTAATATATGTAACGTGCTCATACTTATATGGTTTGTTAATTTTATAGAGAAAACTGTTTGTTGGATTATTCCTCAAAAGGAGCAGGAAGAAGAATATCGTTTGCAGTTCATTTCCGGAGGTATGTTATCCACAGCCGAATTGTCTATTCTTCAGGCTAGAAAAGAAATCAATCTTTTTGCAGAACGTATTCAGCGTATGTTCGGTATGGTACGCGACTTGTTGCATGTCAAAAATGAATCGGAATTCAACAAACTGTTCAGCCGAATAGAGAAATACGAAAATATCAGCGATAATATGGAGCTGGAGATTGCAAAATATCTTAATCAGGTATCCGAAGGAAGATTGAGTTCCGAAAGTAAGGTGCAGATAATGGGTATGCTCCGTGAAGTTACGGAAATAGAAAGTATTGGTGACAGCTGTTACAATATTGCACGTACCATTAACCGCAAGAATCGTGGCAATGATGACTTTACCGGTGCACAGTATGACCATATACATCAGATGATGAATCTTACTGATCAGGCTTTGTCGCAGATGATAAAACTGGTTGAAGATACACACCACACAGTGGATGTTAATTGCTCATTTAATCTGGAAAATGAGATAAACAATTATAGAAACAGATTGAAGGGTCAGAATGTGGTTGACGTTAATAATAAAGAGTATGATTATCAGATGGGTGTTCATTACATGGATATTATAGCCGAGTGTGAAAAGCTGGGTGACTATGTTGTGAATGTTGTTGAGGCACACACTGACATCAAGGAAAAGAAAGCATGATGTTGCTTGAGATATGATATAAAAAAATCCGGTAGATAAATTCTACCGGATTTTTTTATGCTATTGATTGATGATTATTTCTCAATGCTGATAAGTTCAACTTCGAAAATCAAAGTAGAGAAAGGTTTGATTTTACCAGCTTCACGAGAACCGTAACCGAGTTCCTGTGGAATATAAAGTTCCCATTTAGAACCTACAGGCATCATAGTAAGAGCTTCTGTCCAACCCTTGATAACCTGGTCTGCACGGAATGTAGTAGGCTCTTTACGTTCGTATGAGCTGTCGAATTCTGTACCGTCGATCATTGTACCTTTGTAGTGAACTTTCACGCGAGAAGTTTTAGTAGGGATTTCACCTTTACCTTCTTTTATGATTCTGTACTGAAGTCCGCTTTCAGTAACCTTGATACCATCTTTGCTCTTGTTGTTGGCAAGGAATTCTTCGTTTTCCTTCTTGTATTCGCCATATTTAGCTTCAAGAGCTTTAGTCTTGATTTCTTCTGATTTTGTACGTACATACATAGAAGCTGAGTCAGGAGCAACAAGGCTGTTTTCTTCTACAGCAGCAATGAAACCTGCCAGGAAGTTTTCTTTGCTCATTGTTGTAGTAGAATCGCCTGCAAACAGCTGGTTGTTGATTGCTTCGTACATATCACCACTTACCTGCTGGCCAATCTGCATACCTGCCATATATGCTTTTTCTTTGTCAGAAGTATTTTTCATACCTTCTTTGATACCTTTGATGAAGTCTGCCATATATGTAGTATCAACACCAAGACGACCAACTACATAATCTTTTAAACCTTGAGAATTGCTTACTCCCACCATGTATGAAAGTGTGTCGATGTCACTTTTCATGTTTGCTTTAGGAGTACCGCTTTGACCGCATGAAGCAAGTCCGGCTGCAGCAGCCAATACCATTAAAGCTGTACTTTTTTTCATTTTGACTTTTTAATTTTTTAGATATTAATATTCTGTTGTTTTTTTACCCGTTAAAGAACTTCCAGAAGTTCTACTTCGAAAATCAGTGTACTGTGTGGAGGAATCATTTCGCCTGCACCGTGTGCACCGTAACCCAGTTCTGATGGAATGTAAAGTTTCCATTTTGAACCTTCTGACATAAGCTGCAATGCTTCTACCCATCCTTGAATAACCTGATTTACACCGAATACAGCAGGCTCACCGCGCTTGATAGAACTGTCGAACAGTGTACCGTCGATAAGTGTACCTTCGTAATGGCAACGTACTCTATCAGTAGCTTTTGGCTTTTTGCCGTTTCCTTCTTTGATTACTTCGTACTGTAATCCGCTTGGCAATGTAACGATGTTTTCTTTCTTCTTGTTTTCTTCAAGGAAGGCCTTGCCTTTTTCTATATTTTCAGAATTTACTTTTTCTTCAAGTTCAGTGAAAAACTTGTTTACTATTTCGCGGGCTTCATCGTGAGTAATAGCTGTTTTGTTCCCCTCGAGCACGTCTTTTATTGCCTGTGCGAAATCTTCTACCTGAATGTTGCGGGCACCCATGCTCCACAAGTTTTGGCCTATCCCCAGACCAATGGCATAACTGAATTTATCCATGAATTTTGTTATATATTATTATAATAATTTATTCGGATGGCAAAGGTATCTTTTTTCTTTGAAACAGAGGAACTTTGAGTGATAATTTTTCTTATTTTTGTGGTGACAACATATAAAAAGTACAGATAAACATGAAAAAAATAGTTGTATTGACAGGCGCGGGTATGAGTGCCGAGAGTGGAATAAGTACTTTCAGAGATTCTGGTGGACTATGGGAAAAGTATCCGGTAGAGCAAGTGGCTACTCCTGAAGGATATGCCGCAAATCCTAAACTGGTAATAGATTTTTATAATGACAGACGCAAGCAGTTGTTGGAAGTGGAACCTAATTTAGGACATAAAATTCTGGCTGAGTTGGAAAAAGATTTTGACATAACTGTTGTAACTCAAAACGTTGACAATCTGCATGAACGTGCAGGAAGCACAAACGTCATTCATTTGCACGGAGAACTTACAAAAGTAACATCAAGCCGTGAGCCAAACAATCCTAAATATATAAAGGAACTTGCTCCTGAAAACTTCGAAGTTAAAATCGGTGATTTGGCCGATGACGGTTCTCAGTTACGACCGTTCATTGTATGGTTCGGCGAGTCTGTCCCTATGATAGAAACAGCTATAGACTATGTGGAAAAAGCGGATATTTTTGTCATAATAGGAACATCGATGAATGTATATCCGGCTGCCGGATTGCTCAATTATGTAAATCCTTCCGTTCCTGTTTATCTGATAGATCCTAATCCGGTGAATATAACATCGGGGCGTAAGATACACGTAATATCTAAAGGTGCTTCTGCCGGAATGGAAGAATTAAGAAAAATATTGCTAAATAAATTATGACGTGAACATTTTTATAATTACATTTGTTTTGTAATTAGTATTGAAACAATAGACTAACATTTATTTTAAATTAGAAAGCGTTATGAAAAAGTACATTTGCACAGTTTGTGATTGGGTTTATGATCCTGAAACAGGTGATCCAGATAACGGAATAGCTCCAGGTACAGCATTTGAGGATATTCCAGAAGATTGGGTTTGTCCTGTATGCGGTGTTGGTAAAGAAGATTTTCAGGTAGTAGAAGATTAAAACTTATAATCCAACAAAATATTTATCTCCATTCCGGAACTTTTCCGTTATGGAGATTTTTTTTGTTAACTTCCAATCTTTTCTTAACTTTACAGCCGTAAAATAATAACTATATTGAAGAAGTTTATAAATATATTGTTTCTTTTCTTATGGGGAAGTTTTTTCTTCATAACTACTTCTTGTACTCCTGCTGTTGATAATAGCCGGCATGAATCTGAAAATATAGCAGAAGAGGAATGCAGGGAGTATTATAATATTCATAAATTTCTTCTGTCTGATTATAACAGCAGACATACGGAAATGCTGGCGGCTGATGTAAGTCAGTTAGGAAGTCTGGCAGTCAACATCCGCGTTATGGTCAAGTTGACGGCAAGGCAGATATACAATACTTCAGTATATTGGGCAAAATACGCGGTCCGGATGATAGCTGAGTATATTCAGCATCTGAGTGTTATAACCGAAAATCTTAACTCTAGCAAATTTCGTATTGGCATGACTGGTAGTCACATCATGTATTTATACCAGCTGTGTCATATTCTTATTTAGTCCTATTTTTGTCTCTTTATTCATTGTTATTGGATGGTTTGTATCATCCTAAAGGAAGGTTTGTGCCTTTCCGAAATTCATTTTATGTATAATTAATTCATTAGAAAATCAGACAAATAAATTTTATGGACTCAAATTCATTGTTTTCAAATGTACACGATCATGTTTCACGTCGTACAGACATACGTTCAATCATATTTTCAGTTATTTTGATTTTGATAGGTGGAGCAGCTTTTTATGTATCCATTATGGAAGGAAATGAATCATCTTCAATAAGCATGCTTGTTATGACAATAGGTGCCGCATTATTGTTAGTAGGTGTTTTTCGTCTTTTCTGGAAAAGTCATAGCTGGTTTTATACACCCACACAAAGTCGTATAGCCGTAAAAAGTGAATTTTACGAAGCGGCAGATTTCCGTAGTCTGAAGTCTGTATTGGAAAGTAATAACTTTTCTGGAGAAAAAACAGTAAGGAGTGGAAATACTGGAGGAATCAGAATGGATTACATGTATTCAAAAGACCGTAAATTTGCAGCTGTACAGCTGTTTCAATTCTCATCCTATATTTATCAGCCAGTGACAGATGTTTTTTATTATAAGGATATGACTGCTGATGAGTTTATCTGCTGTGCTGAAAAGAAAATGTTCTGATATTTTTCTTAATATCTAAACTTCTTGATCATTATATAGAACTTCCTAAGCGATACAATTGACTGTATCGTCTTGGAAGTTCTTTTATTTTTATGATAATTTATTTTACCTTTTCCATAGCCTGTTCCAGGTCGGCTATAATATCATTTACATTTTCTATACCGACAGAAAGACGTATCAGGTCAGGAGCCACACCAGCTTCAATCAGTTGTTCGTCGCTTAACTGACGGTGTGTATGACTTGCCGGATGAAGCACACATGTACGTGCATCTGCCACGTGTGTTACGATACATATCATCTTCAGGTTGTCCATGAATTCTATAGCTTCCTCACGGCTGCCGTTCAGTCCGAAAGCAATCACTCCACATGAACCGTTAGGCATATATTTCTGACCCAATTCATAATATTTGCTACTCTTCAGTCCGCAATAGTTAACCCATTTTACCTTAGGGTTGGCTTCAAGCCATTCAGCTATTTTCTGAGCGTTCTCGCAGTGGCGAGGCATACGCAGATGCAGAGTCTCCAATCCCAAATTAAGCAGGAATGCATTTTCAGGTGATTGTATTGAACCTAGGTCACGCATCAGCTGGACTGTAGCCTTAGTGATATATGCCATTTTACCGAATGCTTTTGTGTAAACAAGTCCATGGTAAGATTCGTCTGGTTTTGTAAGTCCAGGGAATTTGTCGGCATTTGCTTCCCAATCGAAGTTACCGCTATCCACTACGGCACCTCCCACACAAGTAGCGTGTCCGTCCATGTATTTTGTTGTAGAGTGAGTGACGATATCAGCTCCCCATTCGAATGGGCGGCAGTTGATAGGAGTTGCAAAAGTATTATCTACAATCAGAGGAACACCATGGCTGTGAGCTATACGTGCAAATTTTTCAATATCCAGAACATTGATACTTGGGTTAGAAATAGTTTCTCCAAACAGACATTTTGTGTTAGGACGGAAAGCCTTTGATATTTCCTCTTCACTGGCGTCAGCATCAACGAAAGTACATTCTATACCGAGTTTTTTCATTGTAACGGCAAAGAGGTTGAATGTTCCACCGTAGATAGTAGAAGAGCATACAAAGTGATCTCCTGCTTCACAGATATTGAATACGGCGTAGAAATTGGCAGCCTGTCCTGAAGAAGTAAGCATAGCACCTACACCACCTTCCAGAGCTGCTATTTTTGAAGCTACAGCATCGTTTGTAGGATTCTGAAGTCTAGTATAGAAATAACCGGACTCTTCCAAATCGAATAAACGTGCCATCTGTTCGCTTGTTTCATATTTGAAAGTTGTTGACTGATATATAGGCAATACTCTCGGTTCACCTTTTTTAGGTTGCCATCCGGCCTGTACGCATAGAGTTTCTCTACTAAGTTTATTTTCCATAATGTTTTATTTTTTATTGAATATTTATTTTATTGACGGCAAAATTACTAATATTTCCGTCAATTAGTGGACGAATGACAAAAAAAAGAATTATATTTGAACATTATAACCTAATAAGAATATTTGTATGGAAGATGAAATCTATTTTAAGCATGTAATACCGGCTCAAATCCGGTTCAGTGATGTTGACCAGTTCGGACACATGAACAATTCTGTGTATTTCTCTTTATATGACCTTGCAAAAACTACCTATTTCAAGGATGTGTTTGGCGATTTGCATGACTGGAATAAATTTGCGGTTGTTGTGGCAAATATAAATGCAGACTTCATGGCTCCGGTGTTTTTTTCCGATGAACTTATTATTGAAACCACAGTAGTTCATTTGGGTAATAAAAGTTTGACATTGCTTCAGCGTGCGGTAAACAAGTCAAGCGGTGTGTTGAAATGTCAATGTCGGACAGTGCTTGTCGGTTATGATGTGACTTCCAAGGAACCTGTTCCAATTCCTATGATTTATAAGAAAGCGATATGTGATTATGAAGGGAAAACTCTTGAGGAGTTGTCAAAGAAATAAAAAATAGTTATACCGTCGTAAACATAAAAAATAAGTTTATGGCGGTATGTTTTTTATATAGATATCAATACTAGCAATAAAGTATAATGTATGAACAAAATAGTATATCGGAAAGACTGTATTTCAATATAATTTTGCAAAAGAAACAGTATATAAAAATAGTATAGATATGAAGTTGAAAAAATTTGAAGGAAATCCAATTTTATCACCTAATCCTGATAACACATGGGAGAATCTTGTGGTATGTAATCCAGCAGCTTGCTATGAAAACGGAAAATTTTATTTATTGTATAGGGCAGCAGGGAATGATAAGGAACATTATATACATATAGGTTTGGCTGTAAGTGATGATGGGTTTAATTTTAAGCGTGTTTCAGATAAGCCGGTATTATCTCCTACGCCTGATAATTTTGATGCAGGTTCTGTTGAAGATCCAAGAATTGTAAAATTTGATGATGAATTTTATATGACGTATGCGTTTCGTCCATATCCTCCTGGACGTTATTGGGAAAATGATTACGATGTTATAGAAACACCAGAACATAATGACTTTGCTCCGAAATGTTTGAGAGAGAATATCGGAAATACGGCTTTGGCTGTGACAAAGGATCTTGTTAACTTTAAAAAAATAGGACGATTGACTCATCCTTCTCTTGATGATAGAGATGTTATTATATTTCCTGAAAAGATTAATGGTAAATTTTATATGTTACACCGTCCTAAAAATTTTGTAGGTGCAGAATATGGTACTGATTATCCTTCTATTTGGATAAAATCGTCAGAAGATTTAATGAGTTGGGATGTACCAAGCAAGTTACTTCTAAAAGGTGAGGAAGAATGGGAAGTTAAAGTTGGTGGAAATACTCCTCCTATAAAAACTGAATCAGGATGGTTGTTGCTTTATCATGGTGTGGATAAAAATTTCACTTATAGGGTTGGTGCATGTCTTCTAGATTTGGATGATCCAAGTAAAGTGTTGTATAAGACACAACATTTTATAATGGAACCTGAAACAAGTTATGAAAAAAATGGATTGTATAAATGGGGTGTAGTGTTTCCAACAGGTTCAGTAGTATTGAATGATGAATTGTATGTATATTATGGCGCTTCTGATCAATGGTGTTGTGTTGCTACATGTAAATTGAGTGAATTAATAGATTTTGTTAAAAAAGATAGTAAGTAAATAGGTAATAAATATATATAAAATGGTAGGATCAATATCAGCAATAGATATAACGATTATAGTATTATTCGTTATAGGTATTATTTGGTGGGCGTTGCGTAATAGTAAGACTTCCGATTCGGAATCTTATTTTCTTGCCGGAAAAAGTATGTCATGGCCTATGGTTGGCTTATCATTGTTTGCAGCCAGCATATCTAGTTCTACCCTTATAGGGCATTCAGGTGAAGGCTTTATAAGTGGAATAGCTGTGTTTAATTACAACCTTATGGCTGTATTTGTAATGATTTTCTTTGCAATGTTTTTCCTGCCATTTTATATAAAATCAGGTATATATACAATACCAGAATTTTTGGAAAGGCGTTTTGACGGCAGGTCTCGTTTGTATTTTTCTTTTATAACAATTATTGGAAATGTTTTTCTTGATGCAGCAGCGGCTTTATATACTGGAGCTTTAATTCTGAAAATGATGTTCCCCGATGTAGATATGATGTGGATAATAATAGGGATGGGTATTGTAGCTGGCAGTTATACTATTATTGGTGGATTATCCTCAGTTATAAATGCAGATGCAGTGCAGTCTGTTATATTATTATTGGGTTCAATTATATTGTCTATATTATGTTTTAA
Organism: Bacteroides caecigallinarum; assembly: GCF_016901995.1. Lineage (GTDB taxonomy): Bacteria > Bacteroidota > Bacteroidia > Bacteroidales > Bacteroidaceae > Phocaeicola > Phocaeicola cellulolyticus. The sequence continues at coordinate 18,320 of NZ_JACJLE010000052.1, forward strand.
CAGTATTGGGGGATGGGAAAATTTTGTGGACAGATTCCATGATGGAGTTTGGCTTAAATTGATAAGACCGATTGATGATCCTACTGTACCATGGCCGGGGCTTTTGTTTGGTGTTACAATTCTAAGCTTTTACTTTTGGGGAAATAACCAAGTTATGGTTCAACGCGTATTATCTGCCAAATCCATAGATGAAGGAAGAAAGGGTGTATTGTTTGTTGGTTTTCTATATATGTTTACACTTTTCATATTTATTATGCCAGGTCTAATAGCACGTGGTATAGATCTTTTTGGAGTGGGCGATGCTTTACCTGATGAAATTATAAGCGGTGGAGTGTTGAAAGATACATATGGTATTAACACTGATGAAGTTTATCCACGCCTTATAGTGAAATTGCTCCCAGTAGGTTTGATAGGTGTGATAATAGCTGCAATGATTTCTGCTTTGACTTCTACGCTTAGTGCCACGTTGAGTTCTGTATCAACATTGTTTACAATGGATTTTTATTCACGTTATATCAAGGTAAATGATTCTAAAAAAATGGTTAGAGTGGGACAGATTGCGTCATTCGTTGCGTTGATAATAGCTGTTTCATGGGCACCGTTTATTCAAAAATTTGATTCTTTGGTAGGTTATTATCAAGAAATGGTATCTTATATAGCTCCCCCAATAGTTGGTGCGTTTTTTATCGGGGTGTTTTGGAAAAGGGCAAATGCAATCGGAGCATTTACAGGGCTTATGTTTGGGCTTGTTGTAGCTTTTTTAATTATGGGATTAAAATATGGTTTAGGGATAAATATAGGAATACATTATTTGATGTTAGCTCCATTATTGATGATATTAAGTATGATTGTCATGGCTATGGTAAGTATTTTTACAGCTTTGCCTCCAACTGATAAAGTTGAGGCAAATACATGGAAAATACAAATATGGAAAGACGAAACTAAAGAATTAAAGGGGATTGTATGGTATAAGAATTTTAGAGTTCTTTGTGCAATTCTGGCTGTATTATGTTTAGTGGAATATTTAATATTTTTATAAAATGAAGAAATCTTGTGTTGTATTACTTATATTATCGCTAATATTTACATCTCTCTATTCACAACCGGTTCAGCAACAGATGATACGTGTTGAATTGTCTCCGCAAAAATCGGATTGGTTATATGAAGTAGGTGAGAGTGTAGAAATTACTGCTCGGATTATTAAAAATAATGTTCCGTTAACAGAAAATGTTGATATTGTTTTTAATTATGGAAAAGAGCGTATGAAATATAAAACAGAATTGGTACATGTTGAGAACGGTATCTGCAAAATAAATATTGGAACTTTAAAAGAACCTGGATTTTTGAGATGTGTAGCCAGTCTGAAATATAACAATCATGATTATCAAGGAATGGTAACAGTAGGGTTTTCACCCAATTCAATTAAACCTACTGTAATAAAACCAAATGATTTTGACGATTTTTGGGCAGAAGCAATAGATGCAAATAATTTACCTTTGGATTTAAAAAAAGAATATGTGGTAGATTTATCAACAGCCAAAGTTGATGTTTATCATATCAGTTTTGTCAACTATAGAGCTAATTCAAGGATTTATGGTTGGTTGGCTATTCCGAAATTTGAAAAAAAATGTCCGGCAATTTTGCGCTTGCCAGGAGCTGGTGTATGGAAATCTGGTCCAGATATATCTACGGCAGAACGCGGTGCTATAGTTCTTAGCATAGAGATACACGGTTTGCCTTTAACATACAATAATTCATTGTATGAAAATCTTAAAAACAATGCATTGTATGGATATTCTAAGTATGGTATTGAGGATAAAAATAAAAATTATTACAAACGAGTGTTTTTAGGTTGTGTTAAAGCATTAGATGTATTCTATGAAATTGCTTCTTTTGATAAAAAAAATATTGGCGTTTTTGGTAATAGTCAAGGTGGAGCATTGTCTATTGTTACGGCGGCCTTGGACAGTCGTGTAACTGCATGCGCCGCTATTCATCCAGCGTTGTGTGATTTGACTGGATATTTGCATGGTAGAGCAGGAGGATGGCCTCATATATTTGAAACTATTAGTATTGATGATACGTTAACTGGAGTATATGAAAAAGCTTTATCATATTATGATATGGTAAATTTTGCAAGAAATATTAATATTCCTTTTTATATGACGTGGGGGTATAATGATATCACATGTCCTCCAACTTCTGTTTATTGTGTAGCAAATATTGTAGGTAAGGAAAAAACGTATGATATAGTTCCAGAAACCGGACATTGGTTTTATCAGGAACAAATGGATAAACTGGTTTCATGGTTGTTTAAACATTTGAATAATTAAAGTATGAAACAAAAGTTTAATTTATCAGGTCTTGATTGGACATTGGCTGGAACACATCCATATTATTGGAAATTGGATGAACAGATGAATACTGGAAAAATAATTCAGTTCTCAACATCTCCTGTTAAGGCTAATGTTCCAGGGTCTGTTCAAAAAGCGTTATTAGATTCTGGTGTCATTAATGACTGGAATTATGGATTGAATAGTTATGGAATTGAATGGGTTGAAAATAGACATTGGATATACCAGACAAACATACCGGGAGATTTTTTTAGAAATAATGAACGAAAGTATATACTTAATTGCCTAGGACTTGATGGCGAAGGTGAAATATGGTTAAATGGTAATAAAGTAGGAGAATTTGGTAGTGCTTTTATTTCTTATAAATTCGATATTAAACCATATATTAATACTGAAAATAATATTTTATCAATAATTTTCTATTCACCAGAAAAATATCAAGGTCAAGTATATTGGACATCTAAAACCCAATTAATAAAACCGAGATTTTATTATAATTGGGATTGGTGTCCAAGATTGGTACAGATAGGTATATGGGATAATATTTATATCGAATCTTTAGATGATTTTGACCTTTCAACGTTGTTGACTTTTACAGATGTTGATTTAAAACTTAAAAAGGGATTGATTTTCTTTAAAGATTTATCTTGGAACAATTCTTGCCGGTTACATGTAATTCTGAAAGATTTGACCAACAATATTTTAGTTGATACTATATTTGATAATGATTTATCAAAAGGATATCTCTTGAATATTGATAATATTCTATTATGGAATCCCAATGGTAAAGGCAAACAATACTTATATTTACTTGAATGTGAATTGGTAGATAAAAAAAACAACATTTTAGATAGGATTACACGTAGGATAGGTTTTAGAAAAATTGAATGGGATAGTTGCAATAAACATTCTTCGGATTCGTTCTCTTGGCTATGTAAGATAAATGGTGAACCGGTTTTCCTTCAAGGTTTTAATTGGACACCTGTAAAAGTAATGTTTGCAGATGTAACAGAAGAGGAATATCGCTCTTTGTTATTGAAGTATAAAGATTTAGGGGTAAATATACTAAGAATTTGGGGTGGCGGATTTTTGGAGAAAGAATGTTTTTATAATCTGTGCGATGAATTGGGTATCTTGGTATGGCAAGAGTTTCCTTTATCTTCATCTGGCATTGATAACACTCCATCTGATGATAGTAATATAATATTACGGATGAAAGATATTGTTGAATGTTATATCAGAAGACGCCACTACCATACTTCATTATTGATGTGGGGAGGAGGAAATGAGTTATATACAAAAGATAATAAGGCTCCGCTTGATTTTACTCATCCTATGTTGAGGGAGATAAAACGTGCTGTTGAGTGTATGGATAATTTTCATCGTTTGGTTCCAGCTTCTCCTTCTGGACAAGTTATTTATAATGATAAATCGTTTTATGGAGAAGGCATAATGAGTGATGTACATGGCCCATGGTGGTTACCCGAAGAGCCTTCTGATGACGAAATGTCTAATATAAAGAAATATTGGTCTGAGTCAGATGCTTTGTTTCATTCAGAAGCAGGAGTTCCTGGGGCTTCATCAATAAACATATTTAGGAAGTATTATTCTGAAGAATATTTATCAGATGTAGCTCCCTCCAATCCTATATGGACACGTTTTTTATGGTGGGTGGAGGATGAGCATTTCTTAAAAAGTAATCCGGATTTTAAATCTGTCCCATTGGAAAAATATATAGAATGGAGTCAAAAGCGTCAAGAGAAAGGTCTTTCAATAGCTTTAACTGAGGCGAAAAAAAGATTCCCAGCTTGCGGCGGATTTATTATTTGGATGGGACATGATTGTTTCCCAACTCCTGCCAATACCTCAATTATAGATTTTGATGGCGAATATAAACCTGTTGCCTATATTTTAAAAACAATTATGTGTAATGATGTGTAAAATATTTTGTTTGTTTTGTTTTTTATTTTCTGCTTTTTCAATAAATCTGTTGGCTATCCATTCACAGAATGATATTCATAGTATAAATGAAAAATTATTTGAGGTACTGTTATATTACTCTGAAGATTATAATTATGATATAAATCATTTAATGGAAATCATAGATACAGAGAGGGGGGTATTCTATGATCTGGATTATTCGGATCAGACAAATTCAGAATGGCAACCTGGTATTCATTGGAGACGTCTTTCCTATATGTCAAAAAGATTTTTGATAGATGACAATCCTTTTTATAATGATAATCAGTTGTTAGAGGCTATATTGAATGGAGTGGATTTTTGGATAAAAAATCCGCAAAAGGCTTCCAATGGATGGTGGAATTTGATTGGAGTGCCAATGGAAATGGGCACAGTATTGATATTGATGCAGAGATATATTGATCCGGTAAAGATAAATAAATGTATTCCATTTATGAATTTGGCTGTCAAACCGGATTTTTATGATTACTATGGTCCTGCCACAGGTCAAAATTTGTTGTGGGAAACTTTTAATCATATTATGGCTTCTGTTTTATCACACGATAATAACGGACTTATGAAAGCATCAAAAGCTTCAGCTAAAGAAATTGTTGTAACAACAAAAGAAGGCATACAGCCGGATTATAGTTTTTATCAACATGGAAATCAATCTTACTCATTTGGTTATGGTAAAGCTTTTAGTTTGACAGCAGCACAAATTTTGTATTCTTTGAATAATACAAAATATTCGTTACCTGATAGTTGTATGTCTGTATTGTCAAATTATTTGTTAGAAGGCCAACAGTGGTGTTCTTATAAAAAAATGCTTGAATATACATCTATGGGACGTGAAATAGCTCGTCCAGACAGTAAAATAAATACAATAATTAAAGCTGCTGATCTAATTTCAAAAGTTGATATAAAGAGAAAACATTTGTTTAAAGACTTTATTTCTCAGTTAAAAGGTGAGTCTCGTGAAAAGGAATTGCGTGGTGTGAAATCATTTCCAAGAATAGATTTAATGGTAAATCATGGTAATGATTTCTTTTTCTCTGTAAAATCATGTTCAAATAGGATTGTTGCTACAGAAACTGGTAATGGGGAAAATCTTAAAGGTTATTATTTAGGGTATGGAACCCAGTTTATTAGTAGGCGTGGAGATGAATATGAAGGTATATTCCCATTATGGAATTGGAAACAGTTACCAGGAAGTATTGCAGAGCAAGATTCTTTAGAGTTACCAGTCTATAATTGGACAAAAGGTGCTGAAGGTACAACAGAATTTGTTTATTCAGTTTCTAAAGGTGATTTGGGAATTATGGGATATGATTACGAAAAAAATGGAATAAAAGCACTAAGATGTTGGGCTTGTTTTCCTGATAAGGTGTTATCTTTAACTTCATTATCTAATATAGACTCCGATAAATTAGTGTTTGAAACATTGAATCAATGTTTTTTGAAAGGTAATGTTTTTGTGGATGGAAATAAATTAATTACAAATGAAATTCCCATGAGATAAAAAAATCACGCCAAAGAGAATGTAAATAGTCAAGCTGAAGTTACCTTTGTATAGTGTAACCCTAAATGTATCAGTTATGGCAGA
>NZ_JACJLE010000053.1 GCF_016901995.1 Bacteroides caecigallinarum
AAAAGGGCCGCATCATTACTCAATACAGAGTTTGATACGGCCCCTTTTAAATATTATAGTTATAATCTGTAACTTTAGGGAGTAGTCATTTTAGTTTTGACACACCCTCGATGTAGTATATTCCTATATTTCAACGAGTTGCAATTTTGATACTCTGTTTTTTCTATTCTGTCATTTTGCACTCTCTTCTCAACACAATTTTCAGGCAAATTCTTTGAGGAAGTGCTCCTTGTTTTCATAGGAACTTTGCATAATCTCTCTTTTCAGCCTTGACTTGCGATTATAGACGACAGGCAGGGATTCTCCTATCAGAATACTGATTGCTCTGGATGAAAACTTGACCACAACATACAGGAACAACTGAAAATCTTCCGGCTTCATATCGGGATATGCAGAACGGAATTCCGACATCAGACCTGACTTGTATTTATCTACAAATCTCTCCAATTCGACAATCGTCTTTTTATCCTCTCTAAGATTCGATATGCTGTTGATTACATTGCTGTATATCTTGGCTTTTTCCGATGTCGAACCTTGATAAACATAGTATGTATTACACAATTCATCTATGTACTTAAACTTCTCTTCAAATAATTGGTTTACCGATTCCTTAAGCATACCGCAGTCGTTCTCTGATACATTCAGGATATTACGGATATTTTCAGCCTCCAGCATTTTCATCTCCATCTCTTTGCGATAAGCCTTTGTATGCAGATAGTAGAATCCGGACAGAGATAATATCAATATCACTGCAATCAGGATTATTACTATTTTACTGTTTCGCTCGTGTCGAAGTTCAGTTTCAGCCTTGTAGTCTTCGTATATGTGATAGTTGGCAACGGTCTGTGCCAAATACTGATTTACAATCTGACCTCTCAGGCTATCTTGTATAAAAGGTTTATCTTCTCGCTCTATGACCTCTGTTCTTGTGAACCCTTTTCCCGGAAGATTGATGACCAAATATAGTTTATCATCGTCCGCAATATGTTTTCTGTAAATATTGGCACTATCCAATTGCCCTAATTTGAAGTACGACAATGACAAATTTGAGTAATCTTCTGGAGTGGGAGTATCAACAATATCCATCAGATGAAGCAAGGTCGTTTTGGCTTCATTGTACTTGTTGCTCTGTATGTATGAATTAGCAAGCAGTCTTGTAGCCCTTTGTTGCAGGAGCGTGTCACTTTTGACAGATGCAATCTCTGCTAATTGACCCGATAGAGCGATGCTGTTGGAGTAATCCTTATTATTGAAATAAGCATTCGCCAAATGCTCCAATCCCCGATTGATATAATCTGTTTTTTCTGAACCTACAAAACAATCATACGACATACGCGAATAGTTTTGTGCCTCTACAGAATTATATACTTTGCTATAAATATCGGAAACAGAACGGTAGATTTCTCCTAAAAAGAGTTTGTCATCCAGTTCTTTTGCCAATTTTTCTGCATTGAAGAAACTGATTATACTTGCGGCATATTCTCCTGAATCACTCTGTGTCATGCCCAAAGAATAGAAACTTGTCATTTCAACTCTCATATTTTCTTCTTTATTCTCATAACCACAAGACACACTGATTATAAGCAGTGCTGACAAGAAAAGTATATGCTTAAGACTTTGTTTCATTTCTATTAATTTATGCCCACCAAGGAACATATTTTCGGTATTTAGGAGATGCTTTAGAATCGAGCAATTTTATTAGCCCCTCTTCTACCGCAGCTTTAATTAGTCTTGAAATACTTGCTGCCGATGTTTCAGGCATATTAAATCTTTCACGAAGAGATAGGTTAGTCAATGAAGAATCTTGAAGATATTGTACACAAGCATGTAGGTAACACGACCACATTCTGTCATCGACACTCATATTCGCAAAATCTATTTTAGTACGCAAGGTAACTTTTGTATTTTCTTCATATATGTTAATCGCAGGAGCTGGCAGGAACATTGATTCACTATCTGTTACCATTCTATCCCAACCTGAGCCCAATTCCTCACACATCTTCATGCGGTGCATTAAAGAAGAAAGTATTTCGTTGCGAGATTTCGGAGGATTGTCCACTATTCGCTTTATGTTGACTAACGGAGTGCCAGGATTTGTAATCTCTATGCGAGAATCAAATATCTCTACCAGTAGGGAAGAGCCACTGATATCCGCTTGTTGATGAATCAGAGCATTTGCAACAGCTTCTCTAATCGCCTTCATAGAATATGGCATTATCGTTTTTCGGAGTGGAGTTTCTAAATCCTCTTTACTTGGTATCAGAGCCTCAATATAATCAATCGCATTTTTGAAACAGATAACATAGCCTTCATTAAATACCCGTTCCTTTAATATATTAGCTCGTGATGAACCTTCGTATCTTACAACCCTCAATGCCTTACGGGATAAAGTGCCGAAATCTGATAAATTTTTAGCCAATAACATCGCCCCTAGATTTGTAATAGAAAATTTACCATCATCCTGTTTGATTAAAATTCTATCTTGAAGAAGATTATATGAAACACTTTCATAATTAGACGGCTGTGGAATACCTAGAGCATCAAAGTATGCTGAAAAACTAATCAGTGCCAAAGCCTCAGAAAGTTCCAAAGAAGTTTTCGCAGCAATTTCTTCATAAGCCGCAGTGCGTAAAACGTGCCACAATTTTTCCTCCAGTATCGGGAATTCGCTTAGTTTCTTCGTGTATGTGCCGCTCTTGATATATGGTGTCTTTTCAAATGTGACAGGTACACGTATAGCCTTGCGGACAGAGATAACACCTACTGTTTTACCCTCAATCTCACAACTGTCATATCTAAACTCGGCGTTATTAGAAAGAAGATATCTAAGCCAATTCTCTAACTCTTGGTTTCCTTTTTTTAGGGACTGAAGATCATAATCAGTGCCTACAATTTCATGTGTTTCATCGTGAACACCCCAAACCATATAGCCAAAGTCATGAGATTCAATAGCCGCACTATTTGCCAAAGCTGAAAGTGTTCGGCCTATCATTTCCGGATCATAGTTATTATGTTTGAATTCAATCCAAGGCTTCTCATTATCATAAGAACGCAATTCTTGAACAAGCGATGCAATGTTATTATCCATAATGGTTAAAAATTTAATGCAAAAATAACAGTCTTTTTATCCACCAGCAAATAATGAGCAAATAAAAAGCAAGTGATTTTTTTGATAAGAATACCATTTAATGCCTTTCTAATGCGTATAAAATATATTGAAAAGCACGTAGCGGCAAATTATCGGCAAGTTAGGAGCAAGTAAAGATGTTTGTTGTATCAAGCAATTCAGAAGCAAGTAAAAACAAAATACGTCATTTACGTATTATACTGATATTAAACGCTTTACGAAAAGCGAGCCATATTTTTGCGGCTTTCCAGCAAATTAGGGGCAAATAAGATATTTACTTATCAGTCGTCTATCCCTTATGTCGGATGCAAAGGTCGCCAACCTCATTTGAATGTATAAAGGTCAAGCGGTAAACCGTTTTGGACAGTTTCTTCCTCCGTTGGATAGTAAACTGCCCAAAAACCTTTCTCCATTCATCGGCTTGCTTGGAACTGCATCCGGCAACGGAGATAAACGACTGACGAAATAGTAAAAACAACAATAGCGTGAGAAATAGGTCTTCAACCTACCTCACACACCATTCTTTTTTCTTTTGGAGGACTATTTATTAAGGTATAAAGAAATAGGGCAAACAGCAGACTGCACTCCCTACAAAATAATAGAATTTTGAGCAGTGCTTTCCTTTGTCATTGTTCGAAAATGTCGTACCTTTGCACAAGCCTTTTGCCAAAGGGCAGGGCGATGTGGATAATGGGAAAATTAGCCATCAAAAATGCTGAAAAGAGAAGAAATACCGTTTATTGATACCTCAAAACAGGATAAAATCAATAAAATCGTTAAATTTTCACCCTTTAGAATGCACCCTTAAAGGTATATGACATATTTCTGACTTATTACGCACAAAATATTGAGTAATAACTGGTTGCAAATATTGCCATTGAAGAAATAGAAAATTTCTTCGGTGATAAATCTAAACAATTTGACGATTTTTATAGTAATCTCTGTTTAAGACGTGCCACTGAGAGCAATATAGAGATTATAGGTGAAGCAATGAATCGAATCTTAAAGATTGATAGAAACATAGCTGTTACCAATTCACGCAAAATTGTTGATGCAAGGAATTATATCATTCATGAATATTACAGTTTATCTGTTGATATACTTTGGAGTACGGTTATTAATCATCTGCCGAAACCGAAAGATGAAGTAATGGCTTTATTAGATAATGAGTGATACTCTTATTGATACAGAAACAAAATTAAGATAGAGTAATATATGAAAACTTTCAGTTCACAAATGTCGGAAAAGGCAAAGGGTTGTGTATGGATGTCCATGATGTATTCTGTCACGGCGATAGTATTATGTATTGTTCTGGTACTATTGTCAGAAAGAAACGTTGACAATCTCATTCCATTCATATCATGTTTCATTTTCATGGCTCTATCGTCATGCATTCGCATTTATCATATAGAATACAGCATAGCTGATGAATATCTCAACATCAGAGATTTCAAATACAGATCCATCAATATATTCGACATAAAGGAAATAACAGTTCTGAAAGAGAAGAAAAGATTCACTCTGAACATTCCGTATGATACTGTTTTAATCGAGAAAAGCGGAAAGAAAACATATATCTCTCCGGAGAACAGGGATATGATGCTTGAAATCATAAAAGGAATTAATCCGGAAATCACTTTTTCTTCTCGCTCATAAAGGATATATGAATATTTAAATAGGAAAGGCCATAATACAAAAAAAATGCTTCAAGATTTTTCATTTACCTTGAAGCATTTCTTTATATGTAATTCTTTTTATTCTACACAACCCAACTGGTTTCCATATTCCATTTCGCCCTGAACTACGAAGAACACATCATCCGGTTCGTAAGGTCCCATACCGTCTTCGGCAGATTCCTTAATTATATAATTAACAATCTCATCCTGGTCGATATTAATATATCCTTCTTCATCCGGCTGAGCGTCAAGACATCCGCTGTTTGTATAATATTCCACTATAAGGTCGAATATATAATACAAATCATCGTCTGTGAACTTTTCTTTCAAGTCCTGAGGCAAATAGTTCTTGATAAACTCAATTGTTTTTTCATCATCCTCGTCTTCCAACAAGAAATCGTTGTCTGTAGCCATAGTTGTCAGTATTTAATGATTAATAAAAGTCCGTTACCATCAGAGGATAGCTTTCAGTTTTTCAGCCAAAGCCTGCTTGGTAGTTGCACCAACCTGTTTTTCAACTACTTCGCCGTTCTTGATGAAAAGTACTGTAGGTATGTTACGTACTCCAAACTGTGCAGGAAGATCTGAGTTTTCGTCAACATCACATTTACCGATGTTTACTGTATCCTTATACTCTTCTGCAAGTTCTTCAATATATGGAGCAATCTGCTTGCATGGACCACACCATGTTGCCCAAAAGTCCAATACTACAGGTTTACCCTCTGCCATTATCTCTTCAAAATTCTGATCTGTAATGTTAAGTGCCATTTTTATTTAAGTTTTAAGTTTATTAAATCCTATGTTTATAATTTACTCACGACAAATATAGATTAATTTATTTTATAGTCCAACTGTGACTGGGATTTTAAATAATTAATCAAATCTTTTTGTACAGAAACCTTGATGGAACGTGAAGAAAGATTTACATACATCTGTCCGTCATCGTCCATAATGTAGAACAACAGTTCCGCATTTCCAGGATTCTGTTTCACAATGGAACCGAACTCCGTGATAAATTCATCGTCTATAGATGAAAGCGGAGCCTTGACGGTTATTCTCTCAATTACTTTCTCCTTGACATCAGGCAAAAGCTCTATCGTATTGATTTTAACTTCCCACTCGTCCTGTTTCCATTGTTTTGGCTGACATTTGCCATGCATATATAAAAACATTCCTTCGCTGAAAAAGTTTTTCTTTTCTACCCATTCATTGCCAAAAAATGCAAATTCTGCTACTCCGGAATAGTCTTCGACCTTTGCAATACCGTATGGCTTTCCGTTTTTGGTATATCCCTCACGCACTCCGGTAACTATTCCACCGAGTATGAGATCTCTGTTCTGCAGAGGTACCAAATCCGCCAGTTCGTCCATATGTACATTACAAACATTCTCCAGTACTACTGCATATTCATCCAACGGATGGGCAGAAAGATATATTCCCACAAGTTCGCGCTCGCGGTTAAGTCGTTCCAAGTCGCTCCATGCAGGTGCAGGAATTATTTCAGGTGTAGCAATCTCTACAGCCATCTCACCTCCGAACAAAGAGTTAGTGGCAGCAGCCTTGTCAACCTGATATTTGTTTCCATATCTTACAAGGACTTCCACAAATGTTTCTTCTTTTGCGTTCTTCACAAAGAAATCTTCACGCTTTATTCCATGGAAACTGTCAAAACCTCCTGCCAAAGCAAGGTTTTCTATATTCTTTCTGTTGCATGAAGAAAGATTCACTCGCTGAACAAAATCAAATATATTCTTGTATTCGCCATTTTTTCTACGTTCTTCCAGAATACACTGTACAGCAGATTCTCCCACTCCTTTAACTGCCCCCATACCGAAACGTATGTCACCGCGACTGTTTACAGAGAATTTCAGCTCACTTTCATTCACGTCTGGGCCTAAGACCTTAATACCTGTAGCCTTACATTCGTCCATCAGTTTTGTGATTTCAGTAATGTTGGCAATATTTCGGCTCATTGTAGCAGCCATGTATTCCGAAGGATAGTTAGCCTTCAGATATGCGGTCTGATAAGCAACCCACGAATAACATGTGGCATGAGACTTATTGAAGGCATAAGAAGCAAACTTTTCCCAGTCGGCCCAAATTTTTTCAAGTACTTGAGGGTCATGACCGTTTTTCTTTCCACCTTCGATAAACTTAGGTTTCATGTGATCCAGCTTGTCACGGAGCTTCTTACCCATCGCCTTACGGAGGGCATCAGACTCACCACGTGTAAAGTCGGCAAGCAGACGCGACAAAAGCATGACCTGCTCCTGATATACCGTAATACCGTAAGTATCCTTAAGGTATTTCTCCATGATTGGTATATCATATTCTATAGGTTTACGTCCATGCTTACGGTCGATAAAGTCAGGGATGTAATCCATAGGTCCCGGACGGTATAGCGCATTCATGGCAATAAGGTCCTCGAATGTTGATGGTTCCAGCTCACGCAGATACTTCTGCATTCCGGCAGATTCGAACTGGAATGTTCCGATTGTACGTCCGTCACCATACAGCTTATATGTGGCAGGGTCGTCTATCGGTATTTCGTCAATATTCAATATTATACCCTTGCTATGCTTTATATTTTCCAGTGCTTCCTTTATGATGGAAAGTGTCTTCAGTCCAAGGAAGTCCATCTTGATAAGACCGGTATCCTCGATTACAGAACCTTCATACTGGGTGACAAGCATCTTCTCGCCTGTTTCCTTATCATCGGCCGTACTTACAGGTACCCAATCGGTGATGTCGTCACGGCAAATGATAGTACCGCAGGCATGCACACCGGTATTTCGTACGTTACCCTCAAGCATCTTCGCATACTTGATGGTATCTCTCAAAATAGGGTCGGTAGAAACTTCGGCAGCCTGAAGTTCAGGTACGTATGCTATAGCATTAGGAAGATTCAGTTTCTTGTCAGGAATCTTGTCAGGAACCAGCTTACACAGTCTGTCCGATTCCGATAACGGAAGTTTCTGCACACGTGCCACATCCTTGATAGCCAATTTAGTGGCCATTGTACCGTATGTGATGATATGTGCAACCTTTTCCTGTCCGTATTTCTCTGTTACCCAATTCAGGACACGTCCACGTCCGTCATCATCGAAGTCAACATCGATATCAGGAAGAGAGATACGGTCCGGATTAAGGAAACGCTCAAACAGAAGGTCGTACTTGATAGGGTCAATCTGTGTAATACCAAGACAGTATGCCACAGCCGATCCTGCTGCAGATCCACGTCCCGGACCTACAGACACATCAAGCTTGTTTCTTGCGGCAGAGATAAAATCCTGCACAATAAGGAAGTAACCAGGGAAACCCATGGTCTTCATAATATGCAACTCAAACTTTATTCGCTCGCTTACTTCTTCATTGAGAACCTCACCATAACGACGTTTCGCTCCGTCGTATGCCAGTTTTGCCAGATAATCGGCTTCAAGCTTGATACGGTATAATTTCTCATAACCGCCGAGCCTCTTGATTTTGGCATTAGCCGAAGCCTCATCCATTACAACATTACCGTTCTCATCCTGAGTAAACTCGTCAAACAAGTCTTTTTCAGTAAATTTCTTACGGTATTCCTCCTCTGTTCCGAATTCTTCCGGAATAGCGAAGGTAGGCATAATAGGCGGATTGTCAATAGAATAGAATTCTACGCTATTGCATATATCAACAGTATTTGAAAGCGCTTCAGGTACGTCGGCAAAGATTTCGTTCATCTCTTCACGAGTCTTCATCCATTCCTGCTTGGTATATAGCATACGGTTAGGGTCGTCAAGATCCTTTCCTGTACTAAGACAGATAAGACGGTCGTGAGCTTCGGCATTCTCTTCATCGACGAAGTGCACGTCGTTTGTACAGACAAGCTTTATATTATATTTCTTGGAATATTCCAGCAGTTTCGCATTTACAGTCTGCTGCAACGGATAAGCTTCATGGTTTGCTCTTTGCACAGTAGCTTTATGGCGCTGAAGCTCAAGATAATAGTCATCACCGAAAAGGTTCTTATACCAGCGTATAGCCTCTTCTGCTTCTTCAAGCTGTCCTGCCGTTATTTTTTTAGGAACTTCACCTCCAAGACAAGCAGAACAAACGATAAGTCCCTCGTGATACTTCTCCAGTTCTGCACGGTCTGTACGAGGACGCATATAAAATCCTTCTGTCCATGCTTTAGAAACGAGCTTGATAAGATTATGATACCCTTTCAGGTTCTTAGCCAATACTACAAGGTGGTAACCGCTCTGGTCTTGCTTACCATCCTTGTCTTTAAGCCCGCGGCGTGCCACATACATCTCACATCCAATAATCGGCTTGAACAGTCTGTCCTGTGCCGCCTGCAACTGTTTTCTGCATTCAGCCAGTTCTTCTTCAGGATTTTCAGACTCGGTTTCTCCTTTTTCCAGAGCAGCTATTTTCTTCTTCAAATCCTTGATTTCGCCATTTGTTCCTCCGTTTTTCTTGTTTACATAATTGAAAAACTCCTTGATACCGAACATGGCACCATGGTCAGTTACAGCAATACCCTTCATTCCATTGGCTATAGCCTTATCTACCAGCTTTGGTATAGAGGCTTGTCCGTCAAGGATTGAATATTGGGTGTGAACATGTAAATGAACAAAATCCTGCATATCTTATATAAAAATCTTTTTACTTCTTTAATTGGTTAAAATAAACATCAAGCAACTTCTTGGCTGCCGTGAACGATGTAGCCTGTCCGTTAAGGACTTCCTTTTCCTTTATTTCGAGCATATCTGCTATCAACGGATCCTGATAGAAACTGTCGCGAAGATGCTCGTTTATGGTTTCATACATCCAATACTTTGCCTGTTCGTTTCTCCTGTAATCAAAATATCCGTTCTTCTTGACAAAGTCGATATATCCATACACCATATCCCATATTTCCTTTACTCCTATATTGTAGAATCCGGAATATGTCAGAACCTGAGGTGTCCATCCTGATTCAGGAGCAGGGAAAAGATGAAGTGCGTTACGGAAATGTGCGGCAGCAAGCTTAGCCTTTTCTATATTATTTCCGTCGGCCTTGTTTATTACTATTCCGTCGGCCATTTCCATTATACCTCGCTTTATTCCCTGAAGTTCGTCACCAGTACCGGCAAGCTGTATCAACAGGAAGAAATCTACCATAGAGTGAACCGCTGTCTCACTCTGACCGACACCTACCGTTTCAACAAAAATCTTATCAAATCCGGCTGCTTCGCACAGAATTATCGTTTCGCGTGTCTTACGCGCAACTCCTCCCAACGATCCTGCTGACGGACTAGGACGAATAAATGATTTAGGATGAACGGACAGTTTCTCCATTCTGGTCTTGTCACCCAAAATACTACCTTTGGAACGCTCACTGCTAGGGTCTATTGCCAATACAGCCAGCTTACCGCCTTTTTCTTCAAGTACATGAAGCCCGAATACATCTATCGAAGTACTCTTACCGGCTCCAGGAACACCACTGATTCCGACTCTTATCGAATTGCCGGAATAAGGCAGACACTTCTCTATTACTTCCTGGGCTATAGCCTGGTGTTCAGGTCTGACACTTTCCACCAAAGTAACAGCACGGCTAAGCATGGTTATATCACCCTTTACTATACCTTCCACATATTCATCTACAGAGAACTGACGTCTTTTAGGCCTGTTTCTGAGGTTTATATAAGGATTTACAATCGAAGGCTGTTCAACTCCCTGATTGACGGTCAATCCCTTATATTCTTCGTTGTTTTCCTGATGTTCCATAATGGTAATATTTTTAAAGGTTAAAATCTCAATATCGGACAATATCCGATATATCTATTATTTCACTACTTGTGCATTTACATTAATGGTTATCTTAGGGTTCTTCGGATCATTTGTAATCATAAGTACCCTAGGTTTACCTTTTGAGCGTGACAGATTACTTGCCAGGACTGTTACCTTCATCTTTGCAGATTCACCCGGCTTGATAATATGTTTATTCAACTTGACATTCAGGGCCATAGTAAATACCTGCAAGTCCAATATCTCCAGATTAGAGTTTCCTTTATTGGTAATAATTACAGTTTGCGATTTCTTCTGTCTGGATTTCAAGCCCGGGAATTCCAAAACCTTAGAGCTTATTTCGGCTACAGGAGGATTGTTTTTATGGAATTCAGTCTGAACAGAAAAATCAGGCAACAGGACTACAGAAACAGGTATTTCATTCTCACTGCTAACTTTATCGCCCATAAATCTGGACAAGAACACTGTGGTACGTGTAATTCCAAGTTTTGGAAGTTTTTCAGTGTTAAGTGTAACCGTTATCTTTCCATTCTTTTGCGAGCCCAAAACTTCAGGCTCTGCCTTAGCCGACAAATATGGAGGCAAATGCATTAATACAGGACTATATGCCTTATTCGAGGTATTTGCCACAAGGATTTCAAACTGAGGTTTATCTCCCTTATTGACATCGTCGAACACGATTTCGTCTTCATTTGTTCTTACAGCACCGTAACTGTATTTATGTGTAAAAGCATAATCCTTCGAGTCGGCAGTAACCTCACCTGTAAAATCAAGATAAAGAGGAATGTTTGAAGCATTGCAATAGACACCTACTTCCTTATAGAATTTTCCTATAGCCTCGGCATCGAATACGGCAGTTATCTCACCTTTTGCACCAACAGCAACAGGTTCTTTGGTCCAATCAGCCTGCATGCATCCGCATGATACTGTAACGTTTGATATAACAAGAGGCTTGTCGCCGGTATTGGTAAAAGAGTATTTAACAGTCACAGGATTACGCCACAAAATATATCCTATATCCTTGGATTTACTGTCGAATGATATTTGCGGTTGAGCATTGACACACATTGCTACAGCAAACAATACACATAAAAGCGAATAGATTCTTTTCATTTTTCAAATATCTATTTTTGGAGTATAATCATACAAATACGGAAACAAAGATAGACAGAATTTTAATTCTTAACAAAAGTAGTATTGGAATAAATCATAAGAAAAAGAAAAAGTAACAAATGCCTGAACATACTATAACAGCAAACATATAACAAAAACAAAAAAAGGTATTTATGCATATATCATTAGATAATATTTATAAAAATAAGAATAGCAAAGCCAATTAGATGGAATATAAAGATTAACTTTGTAAAATAAAAAAACATCTATAATATATGATTCCGTCAATTTTAATTGTTGAAGACGACCTCACATTCTCCACAATGCTCAAGACTTGGTTGGGTAAAAAGGGCTTTGACGTAGAAACTGCAGGCGCATGCGCCAAAGCACGAAAACTAATAACATCAAGAGATTTCAGTTTGATTCTCTCTGACTTAAGACTTCCCGATCAGGACGGAATGCAACTCCTTACATGGATGAGGGAGCTAGAAATCAATACACCATTCATCATGATGACAAGCTATGGAGAAATCCAGAATGCAGTTACCGCCATGAAGCTTGGTGCAACTGACTACATAAAAAAACCTATCCAACCAGACGAACTGCTGAACAAAATAAACGAAGCACTTGGAGCTTCGACAAACAAAAAAACAGCAGACAACAAACAGGAAAACAAGAAAACGTCAAATACAGAAGAAAAGAACAGCAACTTCCTTGAAGGAGAGAGCGAAGCGGCACGTAAACTTTTCAGTTATGTCCGATTAGTGGCTCCTACGCAGATGTCTGTATTGATAAACGGTGCCAGTGGAACAGGTAAAGAATACGTGGCACACCGCATTCACCAACTCAGCAAAAGAAATGAAAAACCTTTTATAGCAATCGACTGCGGTTCCATACCCAAAGACTTGGCTGCATCCGAATTCTTCGGACATGTGAAAGGTTCATTTACCGGTGCGCTATCAGACAAGGTGGGAGCTTTTGAAGAAGCAAATGGAGGAACACTGTTCCTTGATGAAATTGGAAATCTTAGCTATGAAGTCCAAGTACAATTGCTGCGAGCTCTGCAGGAAAGAAGAATACGAAGAATCGGATCAACAAAAGAAATAGAAGTTGATGTAAGATTGGTCTGCGCGACAAATGAAAATCTGAAAGAGGCCATTGCCAAAGGTAATTTCAGAGAAGACCTATATCATCGTATAAATGAATTTACATTACGAATGCCATCCTTGAAAGAGCGACAAGAAGATATACTGCTGTTCGCAAATTTCTTTCTTGATCAGGCAAACAAGGAACTTGACAAAGACCTTATAGGTTTCGATTCGCAGGCAAGCTCTATTTTACAGAATTACTCATGGCCAGGAAACCTGAGACAACTAAAAAACATCGTCAAAAGAGCTACCCTATTGGCCAGTGGTGATTTCATTACACCTGTAGAATTGGGAGAAGAACTGACAGAACACCATTCTGATGAAATTGAAAGCGGTAAGATATTATCTACATTAAATAAGGAAGAAGCCGAGAAGCAACTGATAATTAATGCACTTAAACAAACAGGCAACAACAAATCGAAAGCTGCCGCTATACTGGGTATAGACAGAAAAACGCTATACAATAAGCTCAAACACTATAATATTCCACAATAAAGTGTAGAAAAAATACACACTTTCCACAATATATTCCACATTTGTATTCATACAGATGTGGTATATATTTTTATAAGCACCTGTTATACACAGATTTAAGCATTTATTTGGTATTTATGGCATAACATTTGCGAATATATCAGTGAATGAATAAGATTAGACTAAGCTAAACACACAAAACCCAACCCCATAGAATTGAATTTCTGAGATTGTGTATCAATATATACAAAACTACAATCTTATGATAATGAAGATGCCTATGTGTTAAAAACGGAAAAGAGCACGCTGTGAAGCATGCTCTTTTATTTTTATATACCAAAACCATTCCATAAATTTCCGGAAGGCAAGTCAGCTGTTACATCTATAATTTCTTTTGACACCGGATGTACAAATTTTACTCTACGCGAATGCAGGCAAATACTTCCATCGGGATTAGAGCGTGGAAATCCGTATTTCAAATCCCCCTTAATAGGACATCCCATCTTTGCCAACTGGCAACGTATCTGATGATGTCGTCCGGTATGCAGATTTACTTCAAGCAGAAAATAATTTTGCGAATGACCGATAAGCCTGTAATCCAAAATAGCTTTTTTGGATCCTTTCACTTCCTTATCATATGCATAGGATTTGTTCTGCTTTTCATTTTTAATCATATAATGTACCAAAGTTCCTTCTTCCGCAGCCGGCGCGTTCTTTACTATAGCCCAATAAGTTTTCTCCACTTCGCCCCGTCTGAACATATCATTCAGGCGACTCAGTGCCTTACTTGTTTTGGCAAAGACCACAAGACCACTTACAGGTCTGTCCAACCTGTGAGTAACCCCGATAAACACATTGCCTGGCTTATTATATTTCTCTTTCAAATACTGTTTTACGGTCTCGGAAAGAGGAGTATCTCCGGTTTTATCACCCTGGACAATTTCAGAGGCAGTTTTATTTACTATTATTATATGATTGTCTTCGTAAACTACAGTCATAGGAATATATTTATAAAAAAAACAGGCACAGATTTCATTATACCAACGAAGCCTGTGCCCAAACTATATCGTATATGAAAATTACATATTCATACCACCGTCAACCTGAATAACCTGACCTGAAACATATGCAGACAAGTCAGAAGCAAGATACAATGCAGTATTTGCAACATCTTCAGGAGTACCGCCACGACGCAAAGGAATACGTTTGTTCCATTCAGCCTTAACTTCATCAGAAAGCTGTGCTGTCATTTCTGTGATAATAAATCCAGGAGCGATAGCATTTGCACGGATACCACGAGAACCAAGTTCCTGAGCAATAGATTTAGCCAAACCAATCATACCTGCCTTAGATGCAGAATAGTTACACTGACCTGCATTTCCGTGTACACCTACTACAGATGCCATATTGATGATGTTACCACTCTTCTGGCGCATCATGATTGGAGTACAAGCATGAATGAAGTTGAATGCAGACTTCAAGTTTACAGCAATGACAGCATCCCATTGAGCTTCGCTCATACGCATCATCAATCCGTCTTTTGTAATACCTGCATTGTTTACAAGGATATCAATTGAACCGAATTCTTCTTTGATCTGTTCAACTACCTTTGCAGTATCTTCAAAATTTGCAGCATTCGAAGCATAACCTTTAACCTTAACACCAAAAGCTGCGATTTCTTTTTCTGTGTTCAATCCGTTTTCATCGATTACCAAATCAGTAAACGCAATGTTTGCTCCTTCTGCAGCAAACTTCAATGCTATAGCTTTACCGATACCACGAGCAGCACCAGTTACGATAGCAGTTTTTCCAGTTAATAATCCCATAATTATTTCGTTTTAAATATTACTGTCATTTTTTTAATCGTCTGCCTTACAACCTAAGGCACCGTAAACTATTTTCTTGACATATCTCCATGATGTTTCGTCATCAAGTTCTTCGGCTATCTGCCCCCTGATAAAAGGAACTTCTATACCCTTGATACAAAAATGAAGGATAGAAGCTGTAATCTCTACATCGTCAATATCAAAGATACCGGAATCTTTTCCTTCCTGAAGAATCTTCCTGAATAGAGCAACTTCCTTTATGTCAAAATCCTTTCTTTCTGCCTCTACCTTCCATATATCACGAAAGAAATCAGCCCTTAGAGTACCATTTCTATAAACGATAGTCTTAGTCGTTTCCAGATGTGTAAATATCAGTTCCAGAATTTTCTTCTCAGGCGAAATATCTTTTTGTGCTACTTTCCTCAATGTTTCATACAGCATTTCTATTTCCGCCTCAACCACAGCCATGTATATCTCTTCCTTACTCTTGAAATAAGTATAAAGAGTTCTACGCCCTTTCTTGGAAGCAATAGCAATATCATTCATAGTAGTATCCTCAACTCCTTTTTTTGCAAAAAGTTGCCTGGCTACATCCACTAGTTTGGCTCTGGTCTTTAATACTGTCATACTGTTCTATCTATTGCACACCATCTGTATCTGTGTGCAAAAATACATCTTTATATCATATTATACAAATATACAGTAAATTTTGTAGTTTTTCTATAATCTGCTTTATATGACGAGCCTCTCGAAAGTTAAGGTTTAGTGCTAATACGAAACAGCGCGACAAACAAATTTCCATTGTTTGTCGCGCTGAAAATAAAGTATTTAACCTATCTGTAGGCTATTAATATTCTTCCTCGTTGAATAAATTTATACTTATTGATTATCAATACATTATATTATCATCAATGAAATAACAACACCATCTGAGGCAATTGTGGTGAGATAAACAGGCAAATATTGATCGCTATATTTAATCATAAAATCTGCAAGTTTATTAACCTAAAGATAAGAAACTTGCAGATTTATCAAAGACTTTTATAGATTAAATTGTTGAATACCAGTAGATGAAGACATTCTTAAGGGGAGATTATGTATTATTTTTCTACAACCACATTAGGATATTTCTTTTTCCATATATCTCTTCCCAGATCAGCAGAAAATACAGAGGTAATCAGGAATTTCCCCACTCTAGTATCCGGATCCTCCGGTTTCAACTGCTGTAAATAAGTACATTCTTTACCGTAACTATCGACAGCATATACTATCTGCTGTCTGATAATCACCGCACCATTAGGATCCTGGTCCGCAAAGTTGTTGTCGCAATAGTATATATAGGCAATATCTCCTGCTTCATCATATTCGACTCCCCAAGCTGTCATAGCATGATTCCCTGTTTTGGGACCGGCAACATCAAACACATTTAAACCGATAGCCCTTTTGTTGAGGAGGGCATCTGTAACAAATGTATTGAACTGTTCTCTATCTGGGTTGTGCGGGGACCTTGCCGTCAAGGCATTATTTCTCGTGAATACTTCAGGAAGGAATCCTTTAAACCCATTGATATCGCCCCCAAGATAAGCCCCGGTAAAAAACCATTCAACTCCTTTAGGATCGTCGTTACCAAAATTCGGGAAATGATCTTTGAAGAACTGGAAAACCTCCGACCTGTTGACTGTGACATAATCTGGTTCCGGAAGAGAACCGTCCCAACTGCCAACTCCGTTAGGGTAAAGCGGTTTGAAATCATAGGACGGACGTTTGAAAGTACCTGAACCGGTCGTCACTGAAGAACCATAATCTTCATCGTATGCCGCAAGGTATTCTTTATTCAAGCACATCCACCACGACACTACATTTGATGCAGATGCCGCCCAGCACATTTGGGAATCGTCTTCATAGTTTTCATATGACTTGTTGCAGTCATACCAGCCACATCCTTCAGCCCACGTGAGATATTGCTCCTCATAGTTGCGATTGTCATATCTGATCCACTGGCCTTGAGGCAAACCATATTTCTCACCGAGCTTATATGTAGTAAGATTCTCCTTCCCCGGAAAATCAGGCACATTCAATCCATATACCCACAATGTCTTTCCAGCAAGTTCAGAATTGCCTGGTCTCAGAGTAAGGTTTATCGAGATCTGCTTTCTAGGTTCGAAAAATGTAAGCTCATTATTCTCTTCTATCTTTTCAGGAGCATTGAAATACGCTGTCTTACCCTCTGCAACGATCTGCAGAAGTCCGTCATCACCCCTGTAAGGGATCGCACTTTGAGGAATAATCACAGCGGAAAAATTTCCTTCTTCATCCTTGAATGGGGTAATCCATTTGAAATCGGTTCCACTCACTTTGACTTCACCAGTAAGCAGATTGAAATTACCCTGTGTCAGACTCCTGACTTTAACCTCTGATGAAGTTATACTGCCAGAGATAGAGACCCTGATTCTGTGAAGAGCATGCCCGAAATTCATTTCAGCTTCGTATACTCCTGATTTGACGACTGTTTTTGAAAACAGCAAATCTGAATTATAAAAACCGTCTCCAGTCTGATCTAATGCCATATCCAGCTGATAAGTCTCTGGATTCTGTTGTTCTCCGGTTGCCGGATAATGAGCAGACAAAGATATTGGTCCTTCACCAAAATCATTACGCTTCAGACGTGGCATCCACTGTCCTCCCGAATATGTAAGTTCACGATAAGAAAGACCTTTATCGCATTGAATGTAAAGCCCAACTTTATCGCCCTCTGTAAAACTTCCGGAACCATCATTTGCAAGATCAGCCCTTGTCTCCTCTTTTGAAAAAAATATATCCAAATATCCGTCATCCCTGTCCTGGTAATTATCCTGAAATTCGGAAGAACAAGAAAAGAAAGATAAAATGCTGATAAAGATACCAATGTATATATCTTTAAATATAGAAAAACATTTAACCATAAAAAAATAATATAAATGCAATTTTATTACTGTCCGATAAAAATTTTACAAAACCATAAAATTAGGGCTGACTTCATTTGCGAGGTCAGCCCATTTTCGTTAGATTTCAGTCGCCAAACAATAAAATCTAATTATGGGCAAAAGTACACATTTTAGCGGACAGCCGCTCTATTGTCAGGTGATAAAATTACTGGACAAGTCAACAATCCTTCGGTTAAGTCGTGAATATGGTGGAGAGCACTATGTAAAACGTTTCGACATATGGACTCATCTTGTCGTTATGCTCTATGCGGTCATCATGCGTTTTGATTCCTTACGTGAGATAATGGCTTCCCTACAGGCAGAATCCCGCAAACTTTGTCATTTAGGTATCAGGTTAATGCCTTCGCGCAGTACTCTTTCCGATGCCAACAGACGACGGCCGGAAATTATATTTGAGTCCATCTATCGTGACTTATACACTACATACAGAAATATACTTTCCTCGGACAGCCGCAAGAACAGGGATAAAGCCTGGATGAAGCGTCTTCAGATTATTGATTCCACCACTATCACTCTTTTCTCTAATCTCCTGTTCAAGGGTGTGGGACGTCATCCCAAGACCGGCAAGAAGAAAGGAGGTATAAAGGTACACACTGTCATACACGCCAACGAAGGAGTTCCTTCAGATATAAAGTTCACTTCGGCAGCAACCAACGATTCCTTCATGTTAAGACCGTCAGTAATGAACAAAGGTGACATAATTGCCATGGACCGTGCATACATTGATTATGAGAAACTGGAAACACTCACGCAAAGAGAAGTTATGTATGTAACAAAAATGAAGAAGAACCTGAAATACAACATTATAGAAGACTGTATGTACCAGAATGATAAAGGCTTTATGGAGGTACGTATACAAAATGTAACATTCTCAAAAATGCTGAAGGATGGTACTATTCTGAATCATCATGCCCGTATCATTACCTATGTTGATATTAAAAAGCACAAACTGGTTTCATTGCTTACAAACGATATGGAATCAGAGCCAAACGAGATTATAGAAATATATCACAAACGTTGGGAAATAGAGTTGCTATTCAAGCAAATAAAACAGAACTTTCCCTTAAAATACTTCTATGGGGAAAGTGCAAATGCGATTAAAATACAGATTTGGGTGACACTTATAGCCAATCTGTTGCTTATGGTAATGAAAAAGAAACTGACTCGTTCCTGGAGTTTCTCCGGTCTTGCAACAATGATGAGGATTACACTTATGTATTATGTAGATTTCTACAGTCTTTTCAATCATCCGGAAAAAGATTTGGAAACTCTTCTGGACGTGAGACAGAAAGAAGATTGTCAACTATCTATTTTTTGAAGGGGCTTGGAATAACAAAATAAGACTCGACCATTGAATATACAATGGCCGAGCGATATTCTTTTATATTCAATCGATTTTATCGGACAGCAATAAAATGCAATATAAATAAGGTTTCATTTAGTAGGTCGGGAGTGAGTCTTCAGACCTATTAATCTTGTGAAGATATCAATTTATATCGTAATTTATCGGCAGGCTAGCATGCCGATGAGAGTTTTTATTCGTCTGGGACAGATTACTGTCAGGATCGATCGTTTTCGGAGACCTGAAACAGGCAAGAT
The DNA here is from genome assembly GCF_016901995.1 of Bacteroides caecigallinarum. Taxonomy (GTDB): domain Bacteria; phylum Bacteroidota; class Bacteroidia; order Bacteroidales; family Bacteroidaceae; genus Phocaeicola; species Phocaeicola cellulolyticus. The sequence continues at coordinate 19,720 of NZ_JACJLE010000053.1, forward strand.
TTCTCACTGATTGCTGTCTTTCTCATAAAACAGGATGACTGATTCATCATTGGGCATAGCCGGTATGTGGAGATGGAAGTTACCGTATTTGTCAAACAAGGTATCCTAAATTAAATGGCCCATCCCTCAATTCCACACAAACAAGTGATGTAAGTTCTATATTGAAAAATTTTAATAGTGAGGACAGAAACATAAAAATTGCAATCTTTGCCACTGCTAAATAATACAATAGGCAGGTCTCAATGAAAAAGCCTGTTTTATCAAAACAAGCCACGCCATTTGAGGCGGTTAAGCGATGTTGTCAAAACAAATTAAATCCCCGCAAATCTTACTGATTTACAGGGGTTTAATGGTATCTTTGTGCTTACAATCACACTAATATTCTTCCTCGTTGAAGAAGAAATCTTCCTTACTTGGATAATCAGGCCAAATATCTTCAATACTTTCATATATTTCACCTTCATCCTCCATTTCCTGAAGATTTTCTATTACTTCAAGTGGAGCTCCTGAACGCATAGCATAATCAATCAATTCGTCTTTTGTTGCTGGCCAAGGAGCATCCTCCAATTTTGAGGCCAATTCTAATGTCCAATACATAGCATATATATTTTTAAAAGTTTTACTTTCATTATTTGAGCCACAAATGTATAACAAAAAAATTCATTTACAAGTCTTATCCCAATAAATTTCACTTACAGATGCTAAATGATTTAATTTTCTTGACAAAACAAATAAATAATCGGACAATCTGTTTACAAAGCGTTTGCAATTAATGTCAATTTCCTGAATACTATTTTCCTCAATATCCAAAATTCTTCTTTCAGCTCTTCTGCAAATCGTTCTGCACAAGTGGCAAACTGATGACTGATATGCTCCTCCGGGAAGAATAAAACCTTTTAACGCCGGAAGAGAATCATCAATTAGATCTATTGCTTTTTCTAATTTTTCTATATCCGCATCAGATATATAAGATTCTGTTTTAAATTCTGTTTTTGCCTGTTCAGTAGCCAAATATGCACCTAAAGAGAATAATTTATGCTGAATGAATTGTAAATTGCTCTTTTCTTCAGTATCATTTATTATAGATATAAGCATACCTAAAGTTGCATTAAGTTCATCAACAGTTCCATATGCCTCTATCCGAAGATGGGTTTTCTTTACACGTGTTCCTCCTACAAGAGAAGTTGTTCCGCTATCACCAGTTTTTGTATAAATCAGACTCTTTTTCATGGTATATATATTTAAATAATGGGAATGACTGTATTCCGATTGAAAACATTATATCATAGGAAATTAACTATTCGATTTTCCTTTACTCGTTTTTTATCGAAAAAAACAATTCCTATATCATACAAATCAAATGTAACGCCGGTTCTATCGTCTTTTACTACTGTTTGCCACCATAATTTCTTATTTTTATCTTTATAAGGATAAGAAATAACCAAACAATCTCCATCAGACACATTTGATATTATTTTCTCATATACCTCTTTATAATCAGAAGTATGAGCTATATGATATAAAACAGGAGTTTCATGGGATTGCAATATATAATCGATTTTGTTTTTTTCCGAACTGCCTAAATAATAAATATTTTTTTTTGTGGTCAATAAACGTTCTACTTGTGTTTCCAACTCTCCGTCAGAATATGTATAAATACACATTTCATTATTAGCCTCAGACATGTATCTGGTTGACATTCCGGAACCAGTACCAAACTCTATTATTGTTTTGGGACGTAAAAAATTTACTAAACGAAAAAACAATTTATCAACCTTTTCTCTATGCCCTGACAAATGCGCAACTAATCGACGAAGGTGGTGTAATTGAGAATAAGCGTAAAATGGCAATTTCTCATATATTACAAATGTTATAAAGAAAAAGTCGGATGGAGAATGCACACCGTATCCACATCGCTTACGGAATCTCTTACACCAAATCCAACCTCTTAAAACTGTCTTATTCATTAGGCTATATAATGTTATTAAATTTTATTACGCTTGAAATATCATCTATTATATAACACAAAAATAGTAATACACATCAAGAATAACAAACAAAAGATTAGCTAAATATAAATCTGCGCTACTTAAAAGATTCTACTATTCTGCTTTTACCAAAGATAAAAGGTGTAATACCCAAGTAATCTATTACCATTCCTACTGAAAAACATCCACCAATGTTAATGATAAGAGATACTATCAAAAAAATCAATCCACTAGAGTCAAATGATAATACGCCAACCAATGGTTTGACCAATATAGTAAACAATGGGGAAAACAAGAATAATAATAGACTATGATTTCCAATATAATTCAAGAAGGATGATATAAAACACGGCAATACTTTATAAATAGCCAAAAGTGCAGATATAGCCAGATAAGTTATCAATATTCCTCCTATTGTAAACCTATACAGATTATCAGGATCTATAATCAAGACTAAGAAACCTACTATAGACATCCATGAAGATTTAAAGAAGGATAAAAAATCAACAGAAGACTGTCTTATTATAAATCCTAGAAGAAAATAAAACACACTTGACAAAGAAATAATACCCCAATATACAGATAATCCACATAAAACAAGCGAAGAAACTATTATTCGAGACAATAAAAAACAGTGTGACTTAAATCCTATAAAAAACAGATAACTTACAATATAACAAATTATCATCGTATGTAAATACCAATATGGCCCAATAGGCTTTAAAAACAGCTTGTTAATAAATACATCCAGTGTCAAGTTATCTATATGTTCTCTGATAGGCAAAAAAGATGCAGAAACGATATAACCGCTTTCCATTATCAGATATGGTACAGTCAACCAGAAAATTGTTTTTAAAAACCCGGATAATGGCTTTTCTATGTTCATTAAATATCCGGAAATTATAAGAAAGGCCGGTATATGAAACGTATAAACGATATTCTTAATATATGGATAACTATCTCCAATATATACAAGATGAAATGCAATCATTAACAATATGAAAATACATTTCAAAAAATCCAGTTCAGAGATTCTCTTAATCATATTGTAAAATAAACATTCTTATTTATCGAAATCCATTTTATAAACATTAGTTTCCTTTTTCTGAAAGCCAACAGATTGATAAAGTTTATTTGCCACAATCCTGGATGGTTTTGAAGTCAGCATCAGCTTTGATTTTCCGTCTTTGGAAACTATTCTGATGGCTTCCTCAACCATCCTTTTTCCCAATGATTGTCCTCTCATATCCTCAGATACTACAACGTCTTCAAGCCAATATTTTTTGCCTGTAGGAGTTATATAATGCGCCAATGTGAACATACCTACAATAATATCATCATTATAAAGAAGATAAAGATTGCTGCACTCAGAAGATATAATATTATCAAAATCTGATTTTGTAAAATATACATCTCCGGATGTTAGTTGGGAAATAAGTTTGGAAACGGATTCCAATATAAATTCCGATGATTTTTCTACCTTTTCTATATGTAACATAATTATAAGTATTTGTTTTGATAAATATACATCATATTCACCGAAAACAATGGAAAAGCAAATGAATAATTCATTAAAATAAATTGTATAAACGCAAAAAATCCCCGAAGTATCTCTACCTCGAGGATCTCTCATATAAGACGGCGACTACCTACTCTCCCACAATATGCAGTACCATCGGCGTGACG
>NZ_JACJLE010000054.1 GCF_016901995.1 Bacteroides caecigallinarum
CTCAGCAGAGCTCGCCTCCTCTTTGATTCACGAGGCAAAGTTAACACTTTACTCCTTGAATCTACTACTTTTAAAGACCAAAACGTTGCACTTCGTTTTGGAATCTACAAGCCTCGGCTTGGGAAAGTCGAGGCTTTGTCATAAAAAAAAGAGGGCATGCATTTTGACACACCCTCTTTATTCCATTAATGTTTTTTACAGATGTTTACTATGCTATAATTATAAATTTAATATTTTATACATGATTTAATTTATTTCTTTATATTTGTACTTTGTTAGCCTTATTGATTTTTAGGCTTAAAACTATCTGTAGATTTTAAATATGAAGGTAATTTTTAAGTATATCATAGCAGTAATATTTTCTGTATTTTCTTTTGCGGATTTGTTTTCCGATGTATTTGACGGAGCGTTCAGTATTCGTCATATTGGTCGTGCTGATGGTTTGAGTAGTGAAAGGGTCTTTTCCATTGTTGAAGACAATGATAATGTGATGTGGATTTCTACAAGGACTGGAGTTGACAGATATAATGGTCTTACAGTAAAGAATTATTCCCTGCTTGGTAATTATTATTATGGAGATATGGCCGGTAGGATAATCAGGCTTCTTCATGACAATCATTTTGGATTGTTGGCATACGACCATACTGGTAGGATTTACAGATATCAACCTGAAACAGATAGTTTTGAGTTATATTTCTTTTTGGGAGATTATATTAAAGGTGAAATAATTCTTAATAAAATATTATCGGATAAATACGGAACTCTTTGGTTGGGATTAAGCAATGGACTTTATTGCAAAAAAACAGACGAAACGTTAAATCGTGTTGTTGATGGGGAGTATATAAATGATATTGCCTGTACTGGTGATTCGTTGTTTATAGGAACATCTGATGGAGTCTTACACTTAATGACTAATGATGGTAAAAGTACAGATCAACTTGTAGAAGGAAAGAATGTACAGACCTTGTATTATGACAGAGACGAAAAGAAACTATGGATAGGTACATTCAATAGTGGATTGTGGAGTCTGGATTTAAACGATCAATCATTGCATTGCATCGAAAGCCATCATCTGTCTTTTCTTAATCCTATTCGTGCTATTACTCCATATGATAATAACAGAATTCTAGTTGGTATAGATGGCGGTGGAGTATATTTTGTGGAAAAAGATACTCAAAAGACAATGTTGTTTATCAATGCAGAAGATAGTGGTGAATTATATTTGCATGGCAATGGAATATATACCATCACTAAAGACTTTCAGGACAATATTTGGATTGGCAGTTACACAGGAGGGGTATCTGTGGCTATCTCAATGAAATATCCTATTACTGTACTGAGGCATGAAAGGGGAAATCCGCAGTCGTTGGTAAATAATAATGTGAATGCAATAGAAGAAAACTTAGACAATGATTTATGGTTTGCCACTGATGATGGTATAAGTATCCAGCATAAATCAGATTTCAGATGGAAGCACGTTTTAAAATCTACTGTAATAGTTGATTTGTGTAAGTCGGAAAATGGAAATATGTGGGCAGGAACTTATGGTGATGGTTTGTATTATATAGATAAGGATGGGTGTGTTATTAGGCATTTTACCAGAAATACAGACGACTTGACCACAAACTATATTTTTTCGTTAAAGGAGGATGCCGATGGAGATTTATGGGTTGGAGGTCTGGATGGTAATTTGATAGTAGTCAATAAGCAAGGAAAACGTAAAGGAGAATTTAAGGTAAATTGGGTTCATTCCATTGAAGAGGTTGATTCGGGTAAGATGGCAGTAGCCACAGTAAATGGTTTCTTTATTGCAGAAAAAAATAACTTTAAGGTGAGCCGTTATGCCACTACTCGTGAATTTAATAATAAAAATATCAGTGCATATATAGTTTCTATGTTGTTTAATGGTGACGAAACTGTATGGTTAGGTACAGAAGGTGGTGGACTGAATCTTTATAATATAAACTCAGGTGATGTAAGAACCATTACTACGAACGATGGTTTATTGTCTGATGATATATACAGTCTGCTGCGTGATATGCGGGGACGCATATGGGCCAGTACAGGTAAAGGTCTTGCTGTGGTTAACGGTTTGCAGGTATCAAATCTGAATTATATGCATGATACAGACAAAACGTATAACAAGTCGGCATGTGCTAAACTATCTGATGGAAGATTTGCTTATGGAAGTACTGATGGAGCAGTTTTTATTACTCCTGATGCGATGGACATTGAGGCTTACGATGCTCCTGTCAGAATAATAGACTTGAAACTGGAATACGTTTCACCAGATAAGGAAATGCAAATGCGTCCGGACATTTATTCCATGCTCATGGATAAGAAAGTCAATCTGGATTACAGGTATAATTCTTTTTCTGTTACTTTCGAGTCAATTAATTATCGTTTTCAGCATGATATTGCTTATCAGTATATACTTGATGGTTATGAAAAATCGTGGAGTGCGATATATTCTAATGGTGCTGTCAGATTTACCAATGTATCTCCCGGCACATATACTTTGAAAGTCAGAAGTCTTAGAAAAAGTAATGGAGAAATTATTTCGGAAGAGTCACTTTCGATAAATATTGCTCAGCCATGGTGGAACAGCTGGTATTCATGGATAATATATGTCGCTTTCGTATGCGGAATATTTTATTTTATTCTCCGATATAAAAGCAATCAGCTCCAGAAAAAACATAATGAAGATAAGATTAAGTTCTTTGTTGAGACAGCACACGATATACGTACTCCGGTAACACTTATTATGGCTCCTTTGGAAGATTTAAGTAAGGAGAAGAATCTTCCGGATGATGTCAGCTATTTGTTGGAGACAGCACGCAGTAACACACAAAAGCTGAATACTCTGGTAAGTCAGTTATTGGAATTTGAAAAGATAGATATAAGTAATAAAAATGTGCTTCTTAAGCCGGTTAATATCAATGATTTGTTAGTGAAGGAATATGTAAGTTTCCAGTCTTTTTGCGATAAGAAACAGCTGTATATAAAGATGTCCTTGCCAGAACATGAAGTGTTCGCAATGGCAGATGAGCGACTGATGGAGATGTTGCTTGATAATCTTATTTCTAATGCATGTAAATATACTTTGCCAAATGGAACAATAAGCTTGTCGCTCTACATTAATAAGAAAAATATAGTAATTGAGGTTAAAGACACAGGTATTGGCATTCCTGAGGAAGCTGGCAGACAGTTGTTCAAGAATGTTTATCGTGCTGTTAATGCAAGGCAAACCAACGAACCTGGCACAGGATTCGGTTTGTTGCAAGTTCAGCGTCTGGTAAACATGATGAACGGAAAAATATCATATAAATCTGAGGTAAACAAGGGTAGTACGTTTTATGTTACATTGCGAAAGGCAGATATCGGTATTCCAACGGCTGATAGTGTTATAGAGAAAGAAATCTCTCCTGTCGTGGAAAATAAAAGTGAAGATATTGGTATTTATGCTGAGAATCCTAAAAAAGATTCGGATACACTGCTTATTGTTGAAGACAATGATGAATTACGTTGTTATTTAAGGAAGGTTTTTGAGCGTGATTACCGTGTAGTTGATGTCTCTGATGGAAATAAGGCATTGGAATGCCTGGCAGATGAATATCCTGACCTTATATTGTCGGATGTTATGATGCCGGGAATACAAGGCGATGAACTATGTCGTATAGTGAAGGATAATCCTCAGACATCAGGTATTCCATTTATATTGCTGACGGCGAAAGTTACTCACGATGCTATGGTTAGCGGTTTGAAGAGTGGAGCCGATGATTATATCCCTAAACCTTTCAGTGCAGAAATCTTGAAACTGAAAGTCCACAGTATTCTTGAAACTAGGAAGAGCCTAAGGCAGTTTGTCTTGAAAAATGTGGTAGCGCAGATTGAGAAAACGGATACTTGTAATACTGAAGTCTTTAATAATAATGAGGAAGTATCTCATGAAGATGAGGGAACTTCAGAAGAGACGATTCTATCAGTGTCTGATGATGACATGAAATTTATCAAGCGTGCTACTCAATTGGTCATAGATAATATTGATGATGTTGAATTCAATATAAATCAATTGTGTCAGGAGATGGCCATGAGCCGTACTTTATTTTATAATCGTTTGAAATCGCTGACAGGAAAGGCTCCTCAGGATTTCATTCGTTTGATTCGTTTGCAGCGGGCTGCTGAACTTTTAAAACAGGGAAAAAGTGTTGTGGATGTGGCAGCTGAAACAGGTTTTGTTAATGCTAAATATTTCAGTACATTGTTTAAAAAACAATTTGGAGTATCACCAAGTAAGTTTTTAGAAGAAAATTCATAAATAAGCAGGACTTGATATTACGGGCTTAGAAATCAATAAGGTTTCATAAATGGAGGTTTATTGATTTTTAAGCCCGTTTTTTTTGTGAGAATCTTTATATATACTATGTGATTTGGTAGTTAAAAATCAAAAATGATAGATTTCAACCCTTTTCTGTCAGTATTCAAACCACTAAAAACAGTATTATACCCAATTTTGTCCACAGCTTGATAAGCGAAAATAATCTTTAGTTAACTGTAAATGAGAAAATGTGAATACATAAATGTTTAACCCCAAAAACTATCGGTAATGAAAACAGTTTTTTTATTTTTATTACTCTGCTTCGGAGTAAGTCTGCAATCCTGTTCAAAAGAACCGGTTAAACCGGATAATACGGAAGAGGAAATTAATGATGAAAGTAATGCTAATGAAAGTGAGGATGAACAGCAACATCCTGAAGATGATTCGTCGGACGGTGACGAACCTTCAAAACAGTGGAATCTAATATTTACAGAAGATTTTGATACTTTCGATGATTTGATCTGGACAAAGGAAACACATGAAGCCGGTTGGGTAAACAATGAACTTCAGGAGTATATCGAAGCATGTGTTAGTGTAGGTAAAGATGGAGATAAGTCAGTTCTTATTCTTACGGCCAAAAAAGAAGGGGATAAATTTTATTCAGGTCGTGTAAACAGCAAAGGCAAGAAAAGTTTTCAATATGGTAAAGTAGAAGCAAGTATAAAACTCCCTAAAACAGCAAACGGATTATGGCCTGCATTTTGGATGATGGGCGACAACGATAGGCAGTGGCCTGCCTGTGGTGAGATTGATATAATGGAGATGGGAGAAAAAGCAGGCATAGCCAATAATACAACAGAAACATATATCAATACCGCAATTCATTATGGTCCTAATGTCGAAGGACATGAACAGGTATTCCAAACCAAGACAATGGAGAAAAGTCTACAGGATGGCAACTATCATGTCTATTCTTTGGAGTGGAATGAAAATGAACTTATCGTAAAGGTTGATGATATATTAATTAAGACATTCAATATCGGACCTGACAGTGGTCGTTTTGAGTATTTTAATGATAAATTCTATTTATTGCTTAATCTTGCAGTTGGCGGAGATTTTCCAGGCATTACAGATCCGGCACAGATTACAGCATTGAAGGATGGAGAAAAAGCCCAAATGTTTATCGACTGGGTGAAAATATATAATTAATCTTAATACTATTACTTATTAAAAACTTATGAGAAGATTAAACTACAAGTACACATTGTATTGCGGTACATTGTCCTTGTCTCTTTTGGGAGGAATACCGCAAGTGAATGCCGGAGTTGCAGAAGTCAATCTTGCAATAATGCAACAGAATCGACAGGTTTCCGGTAATGTTAAAGATGCGATGGGAGCGATAATCGGAGCTTCGATTGTTGAAAAAGGAACAACAAATGGAACCATTACTGACATGGATGGTAACTTTGTTCTGAATGTACAGCCGGGGGCCACATTGGTGGTAAGTTATGTCGGTTACAAAACAAAAGAAGTAAAAGTTGGTACTTCACCACTAGATATCACTCTCGAGGAAGATAGTAAGGTGTTGAGTGAGGTAGTCGTTACAGCGTTGGGTATAAAGCGTGAGCGTAAGGCGCTTGGTTATGGTGTAGATGAAGTAAAAGGTGAAGCACTGACAAAGGCTAAGGAAACCAATGTCATTAACTCAATGGCTGGTCGAGTACCTGGATTGGTTGTCAGTCAGACTGCCGGTGGACCTTCAGGTTCTACACGTGTACTTTTGCGTGGTAATACAGAAATGACAGGAAACAACCAACCTCTGTATGTCATTGATGGAGTACCCTTGGATAATACAAACTATGGCAGTGCCGGTACGGAAGGAGGTTATGACTTGGGTGACGGTATTTCAAGCATTAACCCTGATGATATCGAGAATATGTCTGTTCTTAAAGGTCCTGCTGCTTCAGCGTTGTATGGTAGCCGTGCCAGTCACGGTGTAATTCTTATCACTACAAAGAAGGCTAGCGGTAAGGATGGTGAACGTATGAGTGTTGAGTATAATGGTACAATGACATTTGAAACTCAACTTGCTAAATGGAACGAAGTTCAGCAAATATATGGTATGGGTAGTGATGGCACTTACAGTATAAATGCTGTTGCAAATACAAATAAGAGTTGGGGACCAAAAGCCGACGGTTCAAATATGCTGGATTATTTTGATGGCGTTTCGCGTCCGTATTTGATAATTCCTGATAATGTATCAGGTTTCTTCCGTACAGGTTTGACTGCAACAAATACATTGACTTTAAGCTCAAGTCATGGAAAGTCGGGAGTACGTTTTACTTACACTGATATGCGTAATAAGGATATAGTTCCTAATACAAATATGAGCCGTAACATATTCAATTTGCGTGCGAATACTAGTATGGGAAAAGTTGATTTGGATTTCAGTACAAACTATACACGCGAATCGGTAAAGAATCGTCCTGCACTTGGTGACAGCAAAGGTAATGTCGGTAAAAATCTTATGACTCTTGCCACTACATATGACCAGGAATGGTTGAAAACATACCAGGATGCAAACGGTGAATACTCTAACTGGAATGGTTTGGATCCATACAATGTAAACCCTTATTGGGATGTTTACAAGAATTCAAACCAATCGGATAAAGATCAGTTCCGTTTCAATGGCAAGGCAATATGGAACGTTACAGATCATTTTAAACTTCAGGGTACAGTCGGAGCTGAATTCAACTGGTTTAAGTTTGAGGATTTCAAGGCTCCTACAACTCCTGGTTATGAAGCCGGCAGATTGCAGATAAGCAATTTCAGAAACCGTATGTACAACTTCGAAATGTTGGCTCTGTATAACAACTCCTGGGGTGATTTCGATTTCAATGCAACATTGGGTGCCAACTTGTATAAAGTGAATAATGAGACTACAATTACTACAGCTCAGGATATGAAGATACGTGAAACGGTGGCACTCATGAGCTTTAATGAAACAAGTGTGGAACAGAATTATTACAGAAAACAGATAAATTCTATTTATGGTGCAGTAAATGTTGGATGGAGACACCTGATATATCTTGATGCTACATTGCGCGGAGACCGTTCTTCCACATTACCTTTGAATAACAACACATATATCTATCCTTCATTCTCAGGTAGCTTTGTATTCTCTGAACTTATAAAGAATCACAATTTCCTGCCTTACGGAAAACTCCGTGTGTCATGGGCACAAGTAGGTAGCGATACTGATCCTTATCAGTTGGGATTGGTATATACAAAATCTAAATTTACTTATCCTGGATATACTTTAGGCTCTATCAGTAACACTACTATTCCTAATCGTGACCTAAAGCCTACAAGAACCAACTCATACGAAATGGGATTGGAATTGAAATTCCTGAATAGCCGTATCGGTCTGGATTTCACTTACTATAACCAGACTAGTAGAAATCAGATTATGGCTATGGCTAGTTCATGGGCTTCCGGTTATACATATCGTATGATTAATGCCGGTGAAATCCAGAACAACGGTATTGAAATTGCTTTGAACACTCGTCCTATCCAGACAAAGGACTTTTCATGGGACTTGAACATCAACTTCTCTAAGAACAATAACAAGGTTAAGGAGTTGGTTGACGGTATTGATTTGTTCGAGCTGGAAAAGGCTACATGGCAGGATGTTCAGGTAGCAGCTGTAGTAGGAGAAAATTTTGGTTCTATCATTGGTCCTGATTTCAAACGCAATGAAAATGGTGATATCTTGATTGATCCAAGCACCGGTTTGCCACAATACGACAATAGCAATCATATTTTGGGTAACGCTTCATGGGATTGGACAGGTGGTGTAATAACGAACTTCACATACAAGAATGTTTCTCTTGCTGCTGTATTCGATATTAAGGTTGGTGCCGATTTGTATTCAATGTCAGCTCGTGCTGCATACGAATCTGGTAAAGCATTGGAAACATTGGAAGGGCGCGAAGAATGGTATAAATCAGAAGAACAGCGTAAAGCTTTAGGCATAAGCGAAGCAAATTGGACACCGACAGGTGGTTTCATTGCTCCTGGTGTAATAGACAATGGAGACGGAACATACCGTCCTAATGATATCTACGTAAATCCTGAGGATTATTGGATGAATATCAGTCGTTATGCTCCATCAATGTTTGTTTACGACAACTCATACATTAAATGTCGTGAAATCACATTGAGCTATTCATTACCTAAAACATGGTTGAAGAATAAGGTTCAAGGATTGACTGTGTCTTTCGTTGCGCGTAATCCGTTTATTGTTTGGAAGAATATTCCTAATATCGATCCTGATTCGAACTATAACAATACTACAGGTATGGGTATGGAATACGGCTCATTGCCTTCACGTAAAAGCTATGGTTTCAATGTCAACGTTAAATTCTAATTAATCCTAAATCATTTCAAAAAGAAATACACAATGAAACGTTACAAATCATATATAAAAACAGCAATGTGCATGGCAATTGCACTTGCTTTTACAGCTTGCAGTGATGAATACATGAATGACATGAATACAGACCCGTCGAAAGCTGAAAATATTGACCCAAATTCACAGTTGACTTTTGCCGAACTACAGACATACGGCGACCTTGGAATGATAGAGATATACCGAAGCTATATAGGTGCCTTTACGCAGCAGCTTATGGGATGTTGGAATACAACAAACTACGGAGGTCAGCACAAAATTGACAATAACGAAATGAATCGTTTTTGGACAAATCTTTATACTACAGGAATCAAGAATCTTGTAGATGTTGAGGTAAAGACAGAAGGTGACGAGAACAAAGTGAACATACATGCCGCTGCTGTGATTTACAAAGTATATCTTATGTCTATCATAACAGATACATACGGTGATGCTCCATACTCAGAGGCAGCCAGAGGTTTTATCAGTGGTATAACAAGTCCACGTTATGATACACAAGAGGAAATCTACAACAGTTTCTTTACAGAACTGACTGAAGCCGCTGCCGCTTTAGACGATAAGAAAGATGAAATCACAGGTGATGTGATATTTAATGGAGATATAAGAAAATGGAAAAAGCTTGCAAATTCTCTTCGTATGCGTTATGCTATGCGTATATCTGATGTTTCTCCACAGAAGGCGCAGGAAGAGTTTGAAAAGGCATTTACAGATCCTGCCGGCTATATGACAAGTGCTGATGATGATGCTTTGATTGAATACATGGAACTTACATTCAATTTTGGTCAGGAAGCATATACTGATTACAGGCGCAATGCTTTGTCACAATTGTACTTTGGTAACGACCCTGCAAACAACCAGACTTATATCTGTTCTACTTTCTTCAACACATTGAAAGACAAGAACGACCCTCGTACTTTTGTTCTTACCCGTTGTTATTTCGACAAGGGTCTGACTCAGTCAAATCCTAATAACCGTATTGATCTGACAGATGAAATGCTGGAACTGGGTGCACAGTTCAACCCTTCTAAACCGGGTGAATTCTGGTATGAACCATGGCCGGATAATGGATATTGGAGTGAAATTATAGCGGACCTTAAAGAAAGGTATCCTGACAATGCAAATTACTCAAATCCATGGCTACAGGATGCTACCCGTCCTAAATTGGCCCAGAATTTCCTGAAATCTGATAATCCGGGTGTCGTTATGACATATGCTGAGGTTGAGTTCCTATTGGCTGAGGCTAAACTTAAAGGATGGAACGTGGGCTCTACAACTGTTGAACAGCATTATGAAAATGGCGTTAGGGCTTCAATGGCATTCCTTGTTGATAATTATGATTGTGAAATAGACAATCAGGCTATAAACGATTATATTGCAAATCATCCTATCTCAGCTCTTAGTGACGAAGGTAAGAAAGAAGCTATAAATACTCAGGCTTGGATTCTTCACTTCCATAACCTGTCAGAGTGTTGGGCAAACATTCGTCGTTCGGGGTATCCAAAACTGAAATCTCCTGCCGAATATGGCTATGCAGCTGATAAGCTGACAGGAGGATACGACATTCCTGTACGTTTATGCTATCCTATTCTTGAGTCTTCATACAACAAGGAAGGTTATCAGGAAGCTTTGGACCGTATGGGTGGAACTAACAGTTGGAATATTCCTGTATGGTGGGATAAAGAATAAAAATCTAGTACACTAAACAATTTAAATTTCGTATTAAAATGAAAAATATATATTGGATATTATTTATATTGCTCGGTGCAGGTTTCTCTTTTACATCTTGTAGTGAAGAAGAGCCATTTTCTACTGCAACAGCAGATGACGAGCCTCGTATTATAGCCCCTACGTTTCCGGAGCGAGACGCTAATGGTGGACTGGGAACTATTTCTGAAATAGACAGGGATGTATTGTTCTCAATAACGGTAACAACTACGCCTGCTGATTATACATCTGTGGTATGGACGCTTGATGGTGAAAATGTTGGGACAGAAAAGACACTCGACATGAATCTTGAAGCAGGTATATATCATCTTAGAGTTGATGTCTCAACTCCTGTAGGAAAGACAACTTTTCGTGAAGGACTTGTAAAAATAAAAGCTTTGGCCGAAGATCCTCAGAGTGATGAAATCGTATTAGAACGCATTGTTGTACCAGGAGGATGGGCACGATTAAGCGGAACAAATCTTGACAAGGTAGCAAAAGTCGCTTTAAAGCAGATAAATGTTAGTGAATCTAAAAGTAATCCAGAAGTAGAAATATCTGATGTAACATACGTCGAATCAGGTGCCTATATTGAGTTTAAAATTCCTGCAGGATTGGCTGACGGTGAATATCGTGTGGCATTTGTTGATGTGAAAGGCAATAGATACGGTGCTAATACAATGGATGTTACTTCTAAGTCTTTGGTAACATCAGGCCCTGATAGTAAACAGCCAAATGCTAAGTGGACTCTTACAGGATTGAATATGGATAAAGTTGCTTCGTTGTCATTGGGTGGAAACGCAATCACTACATTCGTTGAACAATATTCAACTCGTTTGACTTTCGTTTCACCTATAGTTGCAGATGGAGACTATGTACTGACTGGTATAACAAGTGATGGAGAAAGCGTTAATTTCTTTGTCGAAGACGAGATAAAGACAGAGCTAGCTGTTACAGTTAAGGATTCACCATCCGAAGTTGAATTATGGAAAGGACATTATTATGTTTCTTGGGAGGCTGGAGCATCAGAATCTGCAAAAGAATTTGGTGAAGTTAAAACAATGATTCAAGATTTGCCTCTAGGAAGTAAATTGAAAATATATTACACAATAGAGCCTAATGATACTTATCATCAGATTGGAACCAAAACTGCTTATTGGACGGATCTTCCAGGTTATCCTGAATCTGTATTCTCGGAAGATGGTGTTGTTGAAATTGTTTTGACTCAGGAGATAATTGACTTGTTGAAGGCTGAAGCTGGATTTATCTGTGTAGGTCATGGATATTATGTTGACCGTGTAACTTATGAAGAATAATTTATAAACAGCGAATATAATTGATAAATATGAATTTTAAAAGATTACTTTTAGTTTCGTCCATTATAGGAAATGCTGCCTGCCTCGTTCAGGCGGCAACTCCTGCAGGTTTGACGAAAGATGCAAATATTGAGAAAAAAATTGAAGCCACACTGTCACGAATGACTTTGGATGAAAAAGTAGGACAGATGACAGAGCTTTCTATCGATGTCCTTGGTAGTGTAGTTGGAGGGGAATTCAAACTCGATAAGGAGAAAGTAAAAAATGCAATTGGAAAGTACAAAGTCGGATCTGTACTGAATGCTCCCGGGCCTGTTGCACAGAGCCGTGAGAAGTGGAAGGAAATTATCGGCTATATCCAGGAAGTATCAATGAAGGAGATAGGTATTCCTTGTATCTATGGTCTTGACCAGAATCATGGTACCACATATACACTTGGCGGAACACTTTTCCCGCAGAATATTAATCTTGGAGCTGCATTCAATCCTGAACTAACATACGAGTCGGCTGTCGTGACTGCCTACGAAACGCGTGCAAGTAATTGTCCGTGGACCTATTCGCCTACAGTCGATATGGCAAGAGATCCTCGCTGGTCACGTGTTTGGGAAAACTATGGTGAAGATTGTCTTATTAATGCCATAATGGGAAGCGAAGCTGTCCGAGGCTTCCAGGGAGATGACCCTAACCATATTCCAGAAGACCGTGTAGCGGCTTCTGTTAAGCACTACCTTGGTTACAGTATGTCGCGTACTGGTAAAGACCGTACTCCGGCTTATATATCTGAATCTGATTTGAGAGAGAAGTGTTTTGCTCCATTCAAGGCTTGTGTTGAGACTGGTGCGCTTACTATTATGGTGAACAGTGCTTCTATCAATGGTGTGCCGGTACATGCCAACAAGCAGTTGCTTACAGAATGGCTTAAAGAAGATTTGGCATGGGACGGGATGTTGATTACAGACTGGGCTGATATAAATAATCTTTATACTCGTGAAAAGGTAGCTGCCAACAAGAAGGAAGCAATAGAAATTGCAATCAATGCGGGTATTGATATGGCTATGGAGCCTTATGATCTTGATTTCTGTACACTGTTGAAGGAATTGGTAGAAGAAGGTAGAGTTCCTATGAGCCGTATAGACGATGCTGTTCGTCGTATTCTTCGTCTGAAATATCGCTTGGGACTTTTTGACAATCCTAACACTGATTATAAGGATTATCCTAAATTCGGAAGCAAGGAACATGCCGCAATCGCACTCAAAGCAGCTGAAGAATCAGAAGTGTTGCTGAAAAACAAGAATAACATATTACCATTGTCAAAAGGCAAGAAAATCCTTGTGACAGGTCCTAACGCAAATTCCATGAGATGCCTTAACGGCGGATGGAGCTATACATGGCAGGGGCATCTTGCCGACCGCTTTGCAGGCGAGTATAATACCATCTACGAAGCTGTAAGCAACAAGTTTGGCGCTGATTTGGTAACCCTAGAACAAGGAGTTACATACGTTGCCGAAGGAGCGTATTACGAAGAAAGCACTCCTGAAATAGAAAAAGCTGTGGCTGCAGCAAAGAATGTAGATGTAATCATCGCATGTATAGGCGAAAATTCATATTGCGAGACTCCTGGAAATCTGGCAGACCTTGCAATCTCTGAAAACCAGCGTAACCTTGTTAAAGCTCTTGCTACGACAGGCAAGCCTATTGTTCTTGTAATAAATGGCGGTCGTCCACGTGTTATAAGTGACATTGAACCTTTGGCAGACGGTGTAATTAATATCTTGTTGCCTGGTAATTATGGTGGAGATGCATTGGCAAATATCCTTGCCGGTGATGCAAATCCAAGTGCTAAGATGCCATATACATATCCAAGAAACCAAGCTGAACTTACTACATACGATTATCGTGTAAGCGAGGAAATGGATAAGATGGAAGGTGCATACGATTATGATGCTGTAATTTCTGTTCAATGGCCTTTCGGTTACGGTTTGAGTTATACTACTTTCGATTACAGAAATCTGCGTGTGAACAAAGATACTTTTACTGAAAACGAAAAACTGGAATTTACAATAGACGTTACAAATACTGGAAAGATTGCAGGTAAAGAAGTTGTAATGTTGTTCAGCAGCGATTTGGTAGCATCGCTCACACCAGAGAATCGCAGACTGCGCGCATTCAAGAAAGTGGAATTACAGCCAGGTGAGACCAAAACTGTAACATTGACTATCAAAGGAAGTGATCTTGCTTTTGTAGGTGCTGACGGAAAATGGATACTTGAGAAAGGTGATTTCCGTATGCAGGTAGGAAATCAAGTCTTGAATATTAAATGTTCTGATACACATAAATGGGAAACTGCTAATATCTGTGTTAATAAATAGCATTGTCTGATTACTTTTAACGAGCCTGGTCATTTTGAAATGGCCGGGCTTTTTTGTTTGTAAACATTAAATAATTACCTTTGCATTATCATTCAAAACATCATAAAATGCAGCAGGAAGACACATATAAGACAATTGAGGGGATTTCCGAATCAATATATACTGAGAAGCGAAGCAAATTCATAGCCATAGCTCTTCCGGTCCGTACACTTGGGGAGATAAAGACATACCTTGAGGAATATCAGAAGAAATATTATGATGCCCGCCACGTGTGCTATGCCTATATGCTTGGGGCTGAAAGAAAGGATTTCCGTGCCAATGATAATGGTGAGCCTTCCGGTACTGCAGGACGTCCTATACTCGGTCAGATAAATTCTTTCGGACTTACAGATATTCTTGTTATTGTGGTGAGATATTTCGGAGGAATAAAATTGGGAACAAGCGGACTTATAGTCGCATACAAAACTGCTGCCGCTCAGGCTCTTGAAGAAGCTGTAGTGATAGAGAAAACTGTTGACGAGGATGTGTATTTTGCTTTTGAATATCCTTTTATGAACGATGTAATGAGGGTTGTGAAGGAAGAGGAGCCGGAGATTCTCGAACAGTCGTATGATATGGACTGTCTGATGAAGCTGAGAATCAGAAAATCTTCAATGCCTAAGTTGAGGGCACGTTTGGAAAAAGTGGAGACATTGCGTTTTATTGATGAAAATATAGATACAGAGGTTTAATAATTTATAATTATCAGAAATATGCTTTTACTATTTGTGAACTAATTTTAAAATACTATCTTTGTGTCAAACAGATAATCAATCGACTATGAAAGCATTTGTAATTTCTTTACTTCTTGTTTTTCTTGTTTCCGGATGCGAAATAAGAAAAGGTGAAGGTGTTGTCCCGCTGGAGAAGGTAGAGGAATTACTTGAAAGTTTCACAATTACAGAACTGTTTCAGGAAAAGCCGATAACTGCAGAAGACATAAAAATCACCAAAGAACTTTTATTTGATAAATATACTCTTGAGGATGTTTATCCTTACAAGGACACTGTACGTTCCATAAAGTGGGATGTTATAAAGAAGTGTTTGGCATATGTAGAGAATATGGAACCCGAATCGGGTAAATGGTGTGTCATACAGAATTACAGAAACAGAAACGGTGAAGCTGCATTGGTCAGAAGGTTTGTCAGAAATGAATACAAGCGTGTATCTGATACTTTGGGAGTGGAAAGATATCAGTCTGTGCCTTTGTATCTGTTGTCCGATACCGTTACCCCCGAGCGTTATGGTCGTGACGGCTCTTTAGCTTCTGTTCTTGGAAGAAAAGGTGGATATATTCATATACGTCCTGCCACGTTCGATGACGAATGGTATGTTCCGGAAAGATATGTCAAGATGCTTTCCGATTCTACAAACTTCCATCATGTCGTTTTCGTTGACCGTGGGGATCAGAATATAACCACTCTTGAAAGAGTGGCAAAGGCTGAATGGAAGGTGAGAAGCATTAACCCTGCTACTACCGGACGTCATTACCCTCCATACGCTCAAGAGACTCCGCTTGGTATGTATCTAATTCAGGAAAAGAAACAGAAGATGATTTTTCTGAAGGATGGTTCGAGTGCAGTAGGAGGTTATGCGCCGTATGCAAGCCGTTTTACCAATGGGGCATATATACATGGAGTGCCTGTGAATGTTCCTGCCACAAAGATGATAGAATACAGCTGGAGTTTGGGTACCACTCCGCGTTCACACATGTGCGTTCGTAATGCCACTTCGCATGCCAAATTTGTTTACGACTGGGCTCCGGTGCAGGAAAGCCTGGTTGTAGTAATTGAATGAATATTCGATATAACATTTCATTGAGTTTTTTAACTAACTGATTTTCAGATATATTAATATAAAGTGCTATCTTTGCGGCTGAATTTTTCATTGATTTTTGATAATGCGCAATATATTAATATCTATATTTCTTGTTTGTTCCGGCTTTGTAGTTCCTGCCATGGCACCGTCTTTTGCCAGTGGTATGCTTGTACATTCTCCTTCAGAAGTTGACGAATGTGCCAACCTTTATGAATCTATGCAGCTTGAGGGAGTTGTCAATTATAAGGCTTTTCGTCAGGCTGTAGAAGGATACAGGAAAATCGAAAACCGTCATCGTGATATTCTTACCCTTATAGATTTCTCCAAGCCCTCGACAGAGAAGCGTCTCTATGTATTCGATATGAAGAACCGCAAGATGCTTTTCAATTCTCTTGTATCGCATGGCAGAAACAGCGGGGAGAACTATGCCACATCATTCTCAAACGAATATGGTTCTTATAAAAGCTCTTTGGGATTCTATCTTACTGAGACTACCTATAACGGAGGTAACGGGTATTCGCTTATCCTTAATGGACTGGAAAAGGGGATAAACGATAAGGCAAAGGAACGTGCCATAGTGGTTCATGGAGCATCTTATGCCAATCCTTCAGTGATAAAGGGCGGTGGTCGCTTGGGTAGAAGTCTTGGATGTCCTGCGCTTCCTCAAAAGATTTCCAAACCAATTATTGATGCAATAAAGGGTGGAAGCGTGATGTATATTTATGCCGAGAAACCTGAATACTTCGCACAGAGTGAGATTCTGTCTGATGTGACTGACGGAAAGAAATCATGATTTTCCCATTATAATCGTAAATACTGTTCCGTAACCGACTTTTGATTCTACATTTATTAATCCGTCGTGCAGGGTAATTATCTGCTTGCAGAGGCTTAAGCCTATACCTGAACCGTTTGGTTTAGTGGTGAAGAACGGAACGAAGATTCTTTCCTTTACTTCAGGTATAATGCCTTCTCCGTTGTCGGATATGGTGAATTTTATAGAATCGTTTTTGTGATATACGGCTGATACTTCTATTCTAGGATTTTCTGTTTTTCTGCATGCTTCAATAGCATTCTTTATAATGTTCAGAAATACCTGTTCCAACTGTGCCCTGTCAGCAGATAGAGTCATATCATTGTCTTCCAGAGTAAAATGTATATAATCGGTAGCTGTAAGTCCTTCGATGTCCTTGAAAAAGTCATAAACTTTTATTTCGCTTTTTACTGGTGCTGAAATTCTAGTAAGCTTTCTGTAGTTGTCAACAAATTCCATAAGTCCCTTACAGCGACGGTTTATTATTCCCAGTCCCTGAGAAATATTTCTCTGGGTACTTTCGTTTATCGGGAATTCTACGCTTCTTTCTTGCAGAGTGTCCGACAATGAAATGATAGGGGTAATGGAATTCATAATCTCATGCGTCAGTACCCTGATGAGTTTTTGCCATGCTTCCATTTCGTTCTTTTCCAGTGCGGAATGGATATTGCTCATGCTCACTATGAACTGTTCCCGTCCGTGAACAGAAATCCTTGTACATGAAACAGATAAATCGAGTGTTGATTCCTGCTTCTTTCTGTGTACTATCTTTTCCTTATTGTTTAGTGCATTCTGAATATCTTCCGGCAGTTTGAATACTTCCGGTCCTAAGATACTTTTTGCCGAATTGTTCATCCATATAATTCTTCCGTCCTTATATGTAGAGATTACGGCGGTATCTACACAGTTCATTAGATTCTTGTAGTACTGGTATTTCGTCTCGTCTTCCATGGCAGAGCTTTTCAGATCCTTTATGATGAACGTCAGAGTCTCTGCCAGTTCAGATATCTCCTTGTCCTTGAAAGGGGGAGTTATTATACTGCTTGTGTCTTTCGATTTCAGACATTCTATGGCTTTCCTTATCATCTTTGTCTGTTTGTTCTGCAGCCGGTATATGTTTATTATTACGAGCAGACATAAAACAGAACAAAGCAGACAGGAGAAAACGAGTTTAGTATGCATACAGTAAACCGTTCCTGCCATACACAGAAACAATGCGACTGTATTTGTCAATATGTAGATATTGAATCTTCCCATACCTGATGAATTAGAGTTGTAGTTTGTCTATTTTTCTGTAAAGAGCGAATCTGCTTATACCTAAGAGCTCGGCAGCCATAGTGTAATTCCCGTTCGTTACCTTTATGGCCTTTTCTATAGCTTTCCTTTCCAAAGCCTCAAGGTTCAGTTCCTCGTCCGGCAGGCTTTTCTGTTCCTTGGCATTATGTGCGAAAATAAAGTCGTCAGTACGCAGCGAGCTGTTGTCGCTCAATATCACAGCCCTTTCTATTACGTGCTGAAGTTCTCTCACATTTCCCGGCCATGAATATTTCATGAGTTTGTTTTTTGCGTCCCTGTTGATACTGGAGATTTCTTTTCTGTACTTCCTGTTGTATATCTTCAAGAAATGCTCTGCCAGCAGGATTATATCGTTTCCTCTTTCCCTGAGTGGTGGAATGTGAAGCTCAATGGTGTTTATGCGGTAGAGGAGATCCTGGCGGAACTTTCCTTCGTCTATCATGGATTGAAGGTTTGAGTTGGTGGCGGATATCAGACGTATGTCTATCGGTGTATGTTCCACTCCTCCAAGTCTTGTGATATACCTTTTCTCCAATGCAGTGAGCAGTTTTGCCTGCATTGGCAATGACAGGTTTCCTATCTCATCAAGAAACAGTGTACCTCCCGATGCCATTTCCATTCTTCCCGGTTTTGACTTTCTTGCGTCTGTAAACGCGCCTTTTTCATATCCGAAAAGCTCACTCTCGAACAACTGTTCGGGTATGCTCCCAAGGTCTATGGTTATAAAGCTTTCTCCGGCACGTGGCGAAAGGCTCTTCACCATACGCGCCACCATGTCCTTACCCGTGCCGTTCTCGCCTAAAATCAAGATGTTGGCGTCTGTCTCAGATAGTCTGTATATCGTGTCCTTCAACTTTCTTACGGCCGGAGATTCTCCTATGAAGTCCGAAATCGGCGATTCGTTTCCCATAGCCGATACCTGTTCGCGCAATCTGTTGATTTCTTTGTTCGATTTGCTAAGTTTTATTGCAGACGACAGTGTGGCAAGCAGTTTCTCCTTTTCCCAGGGTTTTGAGATGAAGTCGGTTGCACCTGCCTTTATAGCCCTGACAGCTTTTTCTGTGTCAGCGTATGCTGTCATGAACACCACTACAGCTTTAGGGTCAATACTCAATATTTGTTCCAGATATTCAAACCCCTCATTACCGCTTATTGCGTCGCGGCAGAAATTCATATCCAGAAGTATCACGTCCGGACTGAAAGTTTCCATGAAGTGCTTTATCCTCGATGGCTGAGTAGTTACCTTAATCTTTTCCATATATGGTTCCAGCAGAAGATTTAATGCAAACAGCACATCTTCATTGTCGTCTATTATAAGTATTTTTCCTTTGTCTTCCATGTTATTATCGTGTTTTTGCAAATATAATATTTAAAACAATGTGTTGTATGTGCGTTATCGCACGTTTTTTGTGCGTAAACGCACGATATAGCGAATGATTTACTTCTTCTAAACATCTGAAAAATAAAGATATAGCATAATGGCATAGTTTTTGATTTTAATATACCGGATAAATTATTTTCATTTAACTTCATTGACTTACAGTTGCCATGAAACGAATAAGAATATTTCTGATTTTAATTTTAACAGTTTGTATCGTAGGCATTGCCTATGCAGGTGATACAAACAGAAAACTTACGCTCACTCTTGAAGATGCCATATCGATTGCACACGATAATTCGCCGGAGGTACAGGCTGCAAGACATACATACCGTGCAGCCTATTGGAATTACCGTTCTTTCCGTGCCAACTATCTGCCGTCGGTAAGTCTGATTTCCAATCCATATCTTAACAGGCAGATTAACAAGATTACCCAGCCGGATGGAACAGAACAGTTCATTCGTCAGAATAATTTGAGTACCGACCTTGGATTGCAGATTAGCCAGAATGTATCTTTAACGGGTGGTAACTTTTTCGTACAGACCTCTACACAGAGGATTGACGAGTTTGGAAGCAATGGCAGAGCGTATAACACTCAACCGTTTTCAATAGGTTACACTCAGTCACTCTTCGGATATAACTATCTGAAATGGGACAAGCGTATCGAGCCTGTGAAATACCGTGAGGCATGCAAGACTTATGCGGAGACTATGGAACTTATTGCGTCAAGAACATGTCAGCTTTTCTATGCCCTTGCCTCGGCACAGACCAATCTTAATATAGCACGTTCCAACTATGCTTCTGCCGATACATTGTACAGATATGCGCGCGGAAGATATAACATAGGCAGTATCACCGAAAATGAGATGCTTCAACTTGAAGTGAATAAGCTGAATGAGGAAACAAACATGATGAATGCCGGAATAGAAGTTGAAGATGCCATGCTAACACTGCGTTCTTTTCTCGGAATAAATGACGATGCGGAGATAGAAGTTATTCCTGCAGACAGCATATACTATTTTGATGTACCGCTTGATGAGGCTCTCAAACAGGCATACGAGAACAGTCCGGACATCGACCTGTATAAAAGACGGAAACTGGAAAGCCGCAGTCAGCTTGCATCAGCTAAAGCGTCAAGAGGTTTGAAGGCTGACCTGTATTTGCAGTTCGGTCTGTCGCAGACGGCAGATATTTTTAAGGATTCGTACAGAAATCCGCTCGACCAACAGTATGTGAGTCTTTCCATAGCAATACCTATATTGGATTGGGGACGAGGCAAGGGAAAAGTGAAAGTGGCAAAATCGAATGTAGAACTGGTGGAGACACAGGTGGTCCAGGCCATGACAGACTTCGAACTGAATGTCAGGAAAATGGTACGTCAGTTCAATCTTCAGTCGCAGCAGGTAAGTGTGGCACGAAAAACGGAACGCACTGCCACGAAGCGTTACGAAGTGGCTCTCAAACTTTATCTTATGGGTAAATCATCGATACTTGATTTAAATGCAGCGACAACTGAAAAGGATTCTGCACTCCGGAACTACATATCAGCTATGCAGACATACTGGACTCTATACTACGGTTTACGTAGTATAACACAGTATGATTTTATGAATAAATGTCCGATATGGCATAATCTTGAATTCTGATAATAAAAAAACATTACATCTATGGATATAAAACTAAAGAAGAAACCCTGGTACATACGCTACAAGTACAGGATAGCAGGCGGGGCAGTAATCCTTGCTGGGATAGTTTATGTGATAGTTCTTGCGTCCGGTCCCCGCCGGTTGCGGATAGACATCGACAAATTACAAATTTCGGAAGTCACGGACTCGGATTTCATGGAGTATGTTGACGTAGAAGGCATAGTACAGCCCATTATGACCATTATGGTGAATGCGCGCGAAGCCGGGAACGTAAACAGCATCGTAGCCGAAGAAGGAAGACTGATGAAGAAAGGAGATACGATATTGATACTCTCCAATCCGAATCTGATGAGAGATATCGACGACCAGCGTGATGATTGGGAAAAACAGATGATAACTTACCGCGAGAAAGAGCTTGAAATGGAGCAGAAAACTCTAGTCCTGAAGCAGCAGACACTGGAAGCCGAATACGAACTGAATAAAATCAGGAAAAGTTTTGCCCTCGAAAAAGAAGAATACGAAATGGGAATACGCAGTAAGGCACAACTTGAAGTGTCGCGCGATGAGTATGAGTATAAGACGGAGTCCACACGACTTAAATTGCGCAGTCTTCGTAGCGATTCTGCCATGACAGTTATCAGAAAAGAACTTCTGAAGAATGATTACGACAGAGAACAGAAAAAACTGCAACGCAGTCTTGAAAGGATGAATGACCTGGTGGTACGGGCACCGGTGGACGGGCAATTGAGTTTTGTGAAAGTAACTCTCGGTCAGCAGGTAGGAGCGGGCGAGAACATTGCCGAAGTAAAAGTCCTTGATCAGTTTAAAGTTCACACTTCGCTAAGCGAATATTACATCGATAGGATGACAACTGGGCTACCGGCTACTGTATCCAATCAGGGAGAGAAATATCCTTTGAAGGTAACCAAGGTTGTTCCCGAAGTGAAGGACCGCATGTTCGATGTCGATTTGGTCTTTACAGGAGATATGCCGGACAATGTCCGTCTGGGGAAAAGTTTCAGAGTACAGATAGAGTTGGGACAGCCGGAACAGGCAGTTGTAATTTCGCGCGGTAATTTCTACCAGCATACAGGCGGCAGATGGATTTATAAGCTCAGTGATGACAAGACACGGGCATATAAAGTGCCAATAACCATTGGCCGTCAGAATCCGCGTCAATATGAAATAACCGAAGGTTTGCAGCCCGGTGATTGTGTGATTACGTCAGGATATGATAACTTTGGCGATGCGGAGGAATTGGTGTTTTAGACGTTTGGAAAAAATGTAGCCGACTCTGAAAAAACGTGGGCAAGTTTTACCTTAAATTTGCCCACGTTTTTTTTAACAGTTTCTAACGCTTCTTTTGCTTTAATTTATCTTATATTCATTTGTCGCTCCACATTCCATTGTGTATCTTTGTAAAACTAAGTGCTTTATACAAAAAACAGACTTTATATGAACAGATTATATCCCATAGGAATCCAGAACTTCGAGAAACTTCGTAAGGGTGGTTTTGTTTATGTTGATAAGACTGCGCTTATACATCGTCTTGTCTCTACAGGCGGTTATTATTTCTTCGGTCGTCCGCGCCGTTTCGGCAAGAGTCTGATGATTTCCACTCTTGAGTCTTATTTTGAGGGTAGAAAAGATTTATTTCAGGGACTTGCAATAGAAGGACTGGAGAAAGAGTGGAATGTTCATCCGGTGTTTCACATGGATTTGAACAGCCGCAATTATAAGGATGTTGATGCTCTTTATGGCATTTTCAATCAGCATCTTGAAAAATGGGAAGAAGTTTATGGCGATGAAAAGAAGGACCGTGCACCGGAAGAGCGTTTTGCATATTTGATAGAAAAAGCTGCAAAACAGACCGGTCGTGGTGTAGTAATCCTGATTGACGAGTATGATAAACCTCTTATACAATCATTGGACAATGAGGAACTTCAGTCCGAGTACCGAAGTATTCTGAAATCCTTTTACGGTAATCTGAAATCATGCGACAAGTATATCCGCTTTGCTCTCCTTACGGGAGTGACCAGATTCAGCAGGGTAAGCATTTTCAGTGATTTGAATAATTTGAATGACATCACTATGGATCCTGACTTTGCGTCTTTGTGCGGTATAAGCGAAAAAGAACTTGTAGAATTCTTTGATG
>NZ_JACJLE010000055.1 GCF_016901995.1 Bacteroides caecigallinarum
AATATTATATCCTGAAAGTAAACGACTTCAATAAAGTGGCAAAAACTCCGCTAGAGGAATGGATTTATTATCTGAACACAGGAGAAATACCGGAAGGGGCAAATGCTCCAGGTCTGGAAGTCGTGAGAGAAAAACTAAAGATAGACAATATGACAAAAGTAGAGAAAGAGGCATACTACAGACATCTTGACAATATCGTGATTCTGAGAGACAATATAAATACCGAGAGGGCTGAAGGAAGGGCTGAAGGAAGGGCTGAAGGTAGAGCGGAAGGAAGAGCGGAAGGTTTGGAAGTAGGAAGAGCGGAAGGAAGAGCGGAAGGTTTGGAAGTAGGTAGAGCGGAAGGAAGAGCGGAAGGCAGGACGGAAGGAAGAGCAGAAGGTTTGGAAGTAGGAAGAGCAGAAGGAGAAAAACTCAAACAGACGGAAATTGCCCGTAATATGAAGAATATGGGAATGGATATAGGTACTATTGCTGCAATTACAGGAATGTCAGAAGAGGAAATTAGTAAAATTTGAACCGGCTGTAACCTTCATCCAATATATTCCACACATGTTTCTGATTATCACTTTTTATTAGTACATTTGCAGCATTATTATCCGGATAAACAATAAAAACTGAAATAAATGAAGATAGAAGACAAGCTGACAGCAGCGATACTGCAAGGTATCAAGCAACTGTACGGACAGGAAGTGCCTGAAAAGATGGTACAGTTGCAGAAGACTAAGAAAGAGTTCGAAGGTCATTTAACCTTGGTTGTGTTCCCTTTCCTGAAAATGTCAAAGAAAGGCCCTGAACAGACTGCACAGGAAATAGGTGAATATCTGAAACAGAACGAACCGGCAATAGCGGAATTCAATGTGATAAAGGGATTCCTGAACCTGACTATTGCATCGGACGTGTGGGTCGAGCTGCTTAATACTATCAACAAGGACGAAAAATGGGGTATAAAGAACGCTACAGACGAATCTCCATTGGTAATGATTGAATATTCATCGCCTAACACAAACAAACCTTTGCATCTTGGACACGTGCGTAACAACCTGCTGGGTAACGCACTGGCTAATGTTATGGCTGCAAACGGTAACAAAGTGGTAAAGACAAACATCGTGAACGACCGTGGTATCCATATCTGCAAATCTATGCTGGCATGGCTGAAATACGGTAACGGCGAAACTCCTGAATCATCAGGCAAGAAGGGGGACCACCTGATTGGTGATTACTACGTGGCCTTCGACAAGCATTATAAAGCTGAAGTAAAGGAACTTACCGCTAAATTCATGGCTGAAGGCATGAACGAAGAAGAAGCCAAGGCTAAGGCTGAAGCAGAATCGCCACTGATGCTTGAAGCACGCGAAATGTTGCGTAAATGGGAAGCTAATGATCCTGAAGTACGCGGCCTGTGGAAGATGATGAACGACTGGGTATATGCAGGTTTCGACGAGACTTACAAAATGATGGGCGTAAGCTTCGACAAGATATACTACGAATCAGAAACTTATCTGGAAGGTAAGGAAAAGGTTATGGAAGGTCTTGAAAAAGGTTTCTTCTATAGAAAAGAAGACGGTTCTGTATGGGCCGACCTTACTGCCGAAGGCCTTGACCACAAACTCTTGCTCCGTGGTGACGGTACATCCGTATATATGACTCAGGACATAGGTACAGCGAAACTTCGCTTCCAGGACTACCCTATCAACAAGATGATTTACGTTGTGGGTAACGAACAAAACTATCACTTCCAGGTTCTTTCAATACTGCTCGACAAGCTTGGCTTCGAATGGGGTAAGGACCTTGTACACTTCTCTTACGGTATGGTGGAACTTCCAGAAGGTAAGATGAAGAGCCGCGAAGGTACTGTAGTTGATGCCGACGACCTGATGGAAGCAATGATTGAAACAGCAAAGGAAACAAGCGCTGAACTTGGAAAACTTGATGGCCTGACTAAGGAAGAGGCTGATGATATAGCACGTATAGTAGGTCTTGGAGCATTGAAATACTTCATCCTGAAGGTAGATGCCAGAAAGAACATGACTTTCAATCCTAAGGAATCTATCGACTTCAACGGTAATACAGGACCATTTATCCAATATACTTATGCACGTATCCAGTCTATTTTGAGAAAGGCTGCAGAAGCTGGTATAAACATTCCTGAAACACTTAATACAGGCATTGAGTTAAGCACTAAGGAAGAAGGTCTGATACAGATGCTTGCCGATTTCAGAAACGTAGTGGCACAGGCAGGAAGCGACTATAATCCTTCTATCATTGCCAACTATGCCTACGACCTGGTTAAGGAATACAACCAGTTCTATCATGATTTCAGCATCCTGCGCGAAGAAAACGAGGCTCTCAAGGTGTTCCGCCTTGCACTGAGCAAGAACGTAGGAAAGGTTGTGAAACTGGCCATGGGACTTCTTGGTATCGAAGTACCTGAAAGAATGTAATAATGGCAGGAAAGAAATATTATACAGTCTGGAAAGGTGTAAATCCGGGGATATATGACTCATGGACTGACTGCCAGCTCCAGATAAAAGGTTTCAAAGGCGCGCTCTACAAATCCTTCAATACGAGGGAAGAAGCAGAGCACGCCTTTGCTTCACCTGCGCATGAGTTCATGAACCCTCCCGGCAGAAAAAGCGGAGAAAGCACTGCCAAAAAACAGGAAGCAAATCTTCCGGAGAATTTCAATTTCGAATGCATAGCCGTAGATGCCGCATGTAGCGGAAATCCGGGTATGATGGAGTATCGCGGTGTGTATCTGCGAACCGGAGAACAGATTTTCCACTTCGGACCTGTGTATGGAACTAACAACATTGGTGAATTCCTTGCCATAGTACACGGTCTGGCACTGCTGAAACAGAAAGGTCTTGACATGCCTATATATTCGGACAGCAGAAACGCTCAGCTATGGGTGAAACAAAAGAAATGCAAGACTAATCTTGTGAGAAATGCCAAAACAGAGGAACTGTTCAAGTATATAGAAAGAGCCGAGAACTGGCTGAAGAACAACTCCTACTCCACTCCTATCCTGAAATGGCAAACAGACTTGTGGGGCGAAATTCCTGCCGATTTCGGACGAAAGTAATAATAATAAAGAACGCTGCTTAAACAGTATTTATAAACCTCTAAAATACTGTTTAAACAGCGTTTAATTCATATTACAAACCTATATTATTCCCAATTGTCAGTACGGAACGGATACATAGGAAGCTCACGAAGATTTGCCACATTACCCGGCTTGAAATCACGGAAACAGTAACGAACTGCAACCGGATTCTTAACCTTGTCCGACTTAACCTTTATCTGAAGATTGTTATATACCTCTGCTTCTGCAGGATAGAACACTTTATCATCTCCGGCAATCTCAAATCCTTCCATACCTTTCAGGCGGTTGAAACCGTCTTTTGCATGGTCGAACGAAAGAATTGCAGCACCGTCTTTTACTTCCATTGACTTATATACAGGGCCCATGTCTTCCATTCCCTTGAATCCGTATGTACGGCTCAATGCCATGTATGCCAGACGTTTACCCACATCTGTTTTGTTCTTTGGATGGATATTGTCCTTTTCATACTCTTCTACAAGGTCGTTGGTGGAAATCATACCGCTGTTTGAGATTATTGACTGTGCCTTGAACTGCGCTTCACGAAGCAATGCACTGCCGTTAGTCTCACGCGAACCGAAAGGAGCAATCTCTACATAATAGAATGGAAGTTCACCAAGCCCCCACTCCTTTCTCCATAGTTCTACCATCGTTTTCAGGCGCTCAGGATATGTTTTGTGCTTTCCTACATTAGATTCTCCCTGATACCACAGAAAGCCTTTTATAGTGTAGTTCTGTAGCGGCTTGAGCATACCATTGTACATCAGCGTAGGACTCATGTAATGCCACCAGTCATGACCGTCTTCCTTACGGATGTCTTTCTTCAGATTGATATCCTTATACTGCGATACGATGTCACGTGGAAGCCAGCCCTCTACGGTACTTCCACCCCAGCTACAGTTTATAATTCCCACAGGAATATCCAGCACGCGGTTCATCATCATGGCGAAATTGAATGCTGTAGCACTGAAAGCACCCGCATTTGCCGGATTACTTACCTTCCAACTTCCTTTACATCTATCTACAGGCTCCAACTGACCGTTTTTCTCTATTGTGGCAACACGTATCCCCTTCCATTGTGAAGCAGTTGCTATAGTCTCGTTTGCACCTTCTATCGGACAATTCCAGAAACCAGCCAGAGGCATTTCCATATTAGACTGTCCCGAACAGAACCACACCTCTCCTATCAATATATTATTCAAAGTTATCACCTCTCCGTCTGAAAGTGTTATGGTATATGGTGTATAGCTTGCCGATGGTGTCTGTATCTCTGCAATCCACTTTCCGTCATTATCCGTTTTCACGGTATATATATTGTTTGTCCATGACAGACTGATACTTACTTCGGCATTTGCCTTGGCTTTTCCCCAAAGTTTAACTTCGGTCTGTTGCTGCAATACCATATTATCACTCAAAATTTCGGGCAAATCAACTTTTGCCCATGCGCCCATCTGCATCAGCATGAGTGCTGCTAACAATGTTTTTCTCATATCTTTAAAGTTTTCCACAAAAATAATACTTTAGTAAAATAACTTGTAATACTATTTTTATCTTTTATAATACTGAGCCATATAAAATGTACGACGGAGTGCCATATACGTCCAGATATAACATATTCCAATATTTTGTAATAAGTTTGAAAATAAAAAGATATACAAATTTAATATCAATAATTTCAGCTCATACAAAATTCATTTTACTTTTGTGATAATAAAACAACATACTGAAATTATGAATTTAAAAAACATTCTTTTGGGATGCACACTGGCATTCATGACTTACACTGCACA
Organism: Bacteroides caecigallinarum; assembly: GCF_016901995.1. Lineage (GTDB taxonomy): Bacteria > Bacteroidota > Bacteroidia > Bacteroidales > Bacteroidaceae > Phocaeicola > Phocaeicola cellulolyticus. The sequence continues at coordinate 4,894 of NZ_JACJLE010000055.1, forward strand.
GGCACAGACACAGATAATAGCTCATCGCGGATACTGGAAAACAGAGAATTCTGCCCAAAACTCAATTACCGGACTGAAGAAAGCTGCAGAAGCCAAAGTTTACGGCTCGGAATTTGATGTTCAGCTCACAGGCGACGGAGTGATTGTAGTGAACCACGATGACAACGTAAACGGAATAACAATTGCCGAAGTTCCTTACAGCAAACTTAACGGAATAAAGCTGAAGAACGGAGAAAAAATCCCTACACTGAAAGAATATCTTGCAGAAGGAAAGAAGTTAAAGGATATACAGATGATACTGGAAATCAAGCCTCACAAGACAAAAGAACAGGAAAAGGAAATTTCAGAGAAAGCCGTTAAAATGGTAAAGGAAGCAGGAATGGAAAAACAAGTGGAATACATTTCATTCAGCAAATACATTTGTGAGACCCTGGCACAACTAACTCCAGAATCCGAGATAGCATATCTGAATGGGGATATCTCACCTAAAGAGCTTAAGGAAAAGGGAATAAATGGTATAGACTATCATTACAAAGTATTCGAAAAAAAGCCTGAATGGGTAAAAGAAGCACACGAGCTGGGTATGAAAGTAAACGTATGGACAGTAAACAATACGGAAGATATCAAAAACATGCTCAAACTGAATGTTGATTATATCACTACAGACCATCCTGTAGAAGCCCTTAAAATATCCGGCTATAAAAATTAAAAAATACAGATGTAACAAATAGAAAACAAAAATGTAATATCAGTTACCTAATTTTGCTTCGAAATAAAATATGAATTGAAATTCTTTTAGGGACACTTCTAATAATTACCATATCATAGTTATGATACGATCATGCCGCGACTGTTGCATGTATCGTATCATTTTTTTATTTCACACGTCTGTTCAACTGATTGTTAGCCTTTTCCGGCTTGGACTTTCCAATACGTTTGCCACTGCTTTTTTTCTTTGCTCCCTGCTTGGCCTTGAAAGCAAAAGGATTGTTATTCTTTTTTATCGGCATAATGGACATAAATTTTAATGCGGAACAAATTTACTGTATTTTTATTTTATGTCAAAACACGTTTTCAGTCAAAAAATATTCATTTTATTACCGAAATAAGAAAATATACTTTACTTTTGCCAATAATATAATAAAAATCAGAGCAATATGACCTTATTTGATTATTCGCATATACTTACAGACATTGTTGACAAATTGTCGGACAACAACTCTTACCGCGGACTTTTCCACCAACATAAGGACGGAGAGCCTTTACCTTCGGGAAAAGCCCTGGAAGAAATCATCGACCTGTCAAGGGCAATATTGTTTCCGGGATATTTCGGAAAGTCGAATATCAACAGCCAGAACATAAACTACCATATCGGAGTCAATCTGGAAAGACTGTTCGAACTGCTTACCGAACAGATCCAGGCCGGTCTGTGCTTCGGAGTGGAGAACAACGGAATGGAAACAAAAGACGAACCTTGCCGCGATACGGCTGCCCATATTGCATCTGAATTTATCAGCCACCTTCCTGAAATAAGGAGTATTCTTGCTACGGATGTGGAAGCTGCATATTACGGCGATCCTGCCGCGACATGTTTTGGCGAAATAATCTGCTGTTACCCGATTATAAGAGCGATTACAAACTACAGAATATCACACGAGCTATATACTCTGAACGTTCCTCTTATACCAAGAATAATAACTGAAATGGCACACTCGGAAACAGGTATTGATATACATCCGGGGGCTACAATAGGGCATCACTTCACTATCGACCACGGAACAGGTGTGGTAATAGGGGCTACATGTATCATAGGCAACAATGTGAAACTGTATCAGGGTGTTACCCTCGGCGCAAAGAGTTTCCCTATGGACGAAAACGGAAATCCTATAAAGGGAATACCAAGACATCCTATACTTGAAGATGATGTAGTGGTATATTCAAACGCTACAATACTGGGACGTATCACGATAGGAAAGGGGGCAACCATCGGAGGAAACATCTGGGTTACAGAAAGCGTTCCGGCAGGTGCACGCATAGTGCAAAGAAAATAAAACAGAATTATATAAACCCAAAATACTCCGATACTTCACACTTAGAACAGTACCGGAGTTTTTTGTTTATAAAGCAATCAGAATATTATCTTAAAATCCATTCCAATGGCATGGAAATAAAGTTCATCGAATAATGGTCACTCATTGTTCCATCCTCATAATATATTCCTATTGAGCCATCTTCACATCTCACTATAGTGGAATATGCTCCAGGTAGGCTGTTGAACACGTATTTGTACGGCCATGTCTTTCCCTTATCCTTGCTGGCATAAATCGTCAGATTACTGCGGTTCTCAGCGTTAGGCATTGTATGCAGATATATATCCTTGGAATATACCAGCATATCTGCATTACAGCTGTTGCCCCACAAATCCTTGTTAGTATAACCTTTTCCCCATGTAAGTCCACCATCGTGAGAAACATTGAATCCGCGTTCTCCGCTACGGCGTGTAGAGATCACGACCGTACCGTCATGTTCCTCTACCAGCTTGGCCTCATCACCGCCAATAAAAGCCGCTTCTTTCGACACATTCCATGTCTTTCCCTCATCATCAGAATATACTATATAATTGCAGTAAGGGCCGTCCGTGAACTTGCAAACCATTACAAACAGAATTCTTCCATTCACAGATTTTCTTTTCTGATGTTTAAGGCACAGTCCCTTTCCGGAAGTGACAAACACACCCTGAAGCTTTGAAGGAGCATCTTTATATACAGCATCGTATATCGCATCAGATATTTCGTGAGGTTTCTCCCATGTTTCGCCACCATCATTGCTGGATGTCTGATAAACCTTAATACGGTCGTCATAGGTAGAACGCTGGAACTGACGGTCGGCAGCCATTAGACAAACCACCTTACCGCTTTCCGTTTCTACAATTGCCGCATCGCCATATCCATAGTCCGGTCCCTGATTATAATTTCCGGCTATTGTCTTGGTTTCACTCCACGAAGCCCCATTGTCATCGCTATGTCTAGCTACAAGGTCTATTTTATTAGGCAAATCGGCATTACTGTTAAAACGTCTGTCCGTCACAGTGAGTATGCGACCTTTATTCTGGGAATAATTCTCAAGCACTATCATTGCCGGAATTCTGTAGAATTCAGACCCGTTGTCCCACGGATTGAACAGCATGGTCTGTCTGTCGTATATACATGTAATACCTTTTGGATTTCCAGATTCTACAGACATGAGCGAGCCATCCTTGCACAACAAAGCTTCACACCTGACATCAATCTTGTTTCCGGCTTTTGCCTCAAACGAAATATCTGCAGTAAGCCACAGATGGTTTACTTCCTTCAACGGCATGAAATCCGAAGAAAAAGAAATATCGAGACTGTTTTCTGCCGAAGCACCGGCCTCAGCCAATAACAATGAATAAGCCTTAATATCGCCGTTAAGGAAAGGAGTTTGCGTAGCATAAACCTTCAATGATGAAATATCATTGAAGTCAGTAGTTCCGTCAAGCGAAATTCTCAAACCTGATAGGAGAGGAGCTTCCCTAAGCAAATCCCTTTTAAGGTTTATTCTCAACAGAATATGGTCTGCATTGCCTTTTCCTGCAGTCAGAAATCCCTGATCTACGGTTATATCTGTAATGCCATTATTGCCCGATGCCATTGCAAAAGCTTTGCAAAACAATAGAAAGACTATCAGAGAAATTGTTCTTGAGTATTTGTTCATAAATGATATTATTAAATGATTAACAGCAGTTTATGGTATAACGGGGTATAATGGTTTATTATCTTTTCCCACAGGATATTGGGCACCTTCAAGTTCAAGTCTTTTCACCATCAATTTACACAGTTCTCTTACTTTATCACTATTCTCCGATGCCACATCGTTTTTCTCATACGGGTCATCAGCCAGATTATACAGTTTATACGATGGGACACCGTCTTTATCAGGATTATAATAATAAATCAGTTTCCAATCGCCTTTTCTATACGTGGTGAAGTAATTTCCACGGTGTTCGTGAGGGAAATGTATCAATAAATCATCCCTACGAGTGTTGTCTTTCTTTCCGGCAAAAAGTTTCTTCAGGTCGCTTCCGTCAAGTACATGATCTTCCGGAGCCTCTACACCTGCAATGGAAAGCACAGTAGGGTAGATATCCATAATTGTACCCATCTGCGTCTGTACATAATTGCGTGCGACAGGATATTCTTTCTGGAACTTGTTTGTATCGTCAGGTTTAGCCCATGCGGCAATGAACGGTACACGCACTCCTCCCTCGTATTCTGCCCCTTTCTTACCTTTCAGCGGGGCTGACGAACCATAATCGGCCGCGTCACCAAGAGGAGCGTTACTGCCGTTATCGCCCAGGAATATAATCATAGTGTTCTCGGCTATTCCCATTTCGTTCAGTTTGTCCATCAAATCACCAAGCGATTTGTCCATACCTTCCACAAGTGCGGCAAAAGCACGTGCATCATCCTTCTTGGTATGAGGATAATTATCTATAAAACGCTTATCGACATCCAGCGGAGTATGTACCGCATAGTGCGACATGTTCAGATAGAAAGGTTTTCCTTCTGCCACAGCCTTTTGTATTTCCTTAACCGCCTCTATAGTAAGTGCATCCGAAAGGAAAGTATCAGTACCGTGATATTTTTCCAAATCAGGTACAGCCCTTTTTCTGTTACCGGCAATATGTCCATATCCGTTTTCACCCAGATAACTTCCCGGTTCACCTATGGATGAACCTCCCACATTCACATCAAAACCCAGTTTAATAGGGTCTTCACCCTCACTGCCGAAACATCCGAAATGCGCCTTTCCGATATGTATCGTCTTATAGCCTGCCTTACTAAGTACAAGTGGATAAATCATATCAGTACGTTTAAGTCCTGTCCAGTTCCATTCATACGGCCCGTATGTATCGCGGTTATTGCTTTCAGAGTTAATCCAGTTTGTCGTGTGATGTCGTGCCGCATTCTGCCCTGTCATCATCGATGTCCTCGACGGCGAACTCACGCTTTGTGCATAAAACGTAGAGAAACGTACTCCTTGTGAAGCTAGACGCTCCATATTCGGAGTTCTATACCACTCATTAAGTGGCTGCATTTCAGGTTCACCGTCATTATTTACAATAAAGGGTACGGAAGTATCCATCAGTCCCATATCATCAACCAAAAATACTATAATATTTGGTTTATCTTGTGCCGAGAGTACAGAAAAGAATGACATACATACCCAAGATGTGATTATAGATTTTTTCATATATAAGTTATTAGAAGTAAGTATCGCAAAGATTAGGGAGGACACGGGATTTGGGCGATATATTTGCGGTCGAATTTTTCGACCGCAAATATATCACTTCCTCATTTGTTAATTGAAACATATAATCGTCAGGAAATTTATCCTTATTATTTTTTACAGCCTCATTCACTCGCTTGGTTTCAACATCATATAACTCAGCTATATCAGAATCAAGTATGACTTGACTATTCCTAAGACTTATAATTTTCCCCCGTACTTTCTCAAACATATTTACTACTTTCGGAGATATGTCTTCTTCATGCTTTTCTATAATATTACTTTCCATTATTTCATATAGTTATTAAATTCCAAAGTAAAACACATAAGACCCTATAAATCAACATTTACAAAAATAAGAAATTTATTCAATCTAACATTAAAACAATCAGGAAATATCAGGAAAAGAAAAAAATAAACTCAAAATCAGCAATCATCCCTTTCTCGCAGCAATATATACTCCAAGCATTACCAATATAACACCGGCTACGGCATAGCCGGTCAATGTTTCATCAAGGAATATGGACGCTGCAACTGTTGTAAACAATGGGTTAAGATACAGATAGTTAGATGACATTATAGTGCCTATACGCATCAGTACTACATTCCATACAACGAAGCATACAAGTGAGGCCAAAACACTAAGAAACATTATGTTAAGAAATACCTCATGGCGAAGAAAACCTTCGACAGGGAATGAAGGCGGATTGACTACAAATGTGGGCAGAACACATAAAGCTCCGTAAAAGAAAACTTTCCTTGTAATAAAGACCGAGTTATATTTCTTCGAAAGTTTGTTTATTATCAGGCTATAGAATGCCCACGACAATGCAGCGGCAAGTGTCAGCAAGTCTCCTACGGGCGACAACTTCAGAATGACACTACCGTTGAATATAAGAATAGCCACACCAACCAGTGCGACCAATGATCCGACAGCCCATCCGCGCCCCACTTTACTGTCTTTGTTTACCCAAAGAGACATAGCGGTTGTTATCAGCGGAGTTATGCATATAATGAAAGCTACGTTAGTGGTCTGAGTAAACTGCAAAGCCGTATTTTCCGTGATAAAATACAGTGTACCACCGGTCAGTCCGGCAGCCAATAAAGTAAGCTCGTCTTTTACATTCTCGGAAAATATCCTGCGGGGCGAAATAAACCATATTCCGATATACGCAATAACAAAGCGTATAAAGAAAATCTCATGAGGAGTCAAACCATTGTTTATCAGAACTTTTGTAGATATAAATGTTGTTCCCCATACAGCTACCGTCAGTATCGCCAGAATATGATATTTGGCATTGTGCAAACTTGTCATATCGTCTTCATAAATTTACACCGCAAAATTAGATATTTTTCAACATTAATCACTGATAAATTCTACTATATAAGAGTTATCATGCATATATTTGCACACGAATTATAAAATCATTCAACAATGTTATACTTTTATACAGACTATATGGAAGGGGCACACCCGGAAGTGATGCGCCGGCTTATGGAGACCAATCTTGAACATACCACAGGATATGGTTCCGACCAATATACACAGAGAGCCAAACAGCTTATCAGAGAGGCTTGCGGACAGCCTGAAGCTGCCGTACATTTCCTTGTGGGAGGAACACAGACCAATGCCACAGTTATAGACGCACTGCTTAGACATCACGAAGGAGTACTGGCTGCCGAAAGCGCACATATCAATGTTCACGAATCGGGAGCGATAGAGGCTACAGGACACAAAGTGCTGACTCTACCTCAATATGAAGGCAAAATCAGGGCTGAGGACATAGAGAAATATATATCTGATTTCTACCGCGACGAGACTTACGAACACATGGTTGCCCCGGGAATGGTTTATATCTCTCATCCTACGGAATACGGAACACTATACAGTCTTGAGGAACTGGAAAGCATCAGCCGTGTATGTCGCAAGGCAGATATTCCACTTTATATGGACGGAGCAAGACTAGGTTACGGTCTGGCGGCAAAAGGAACAGACGTAACACTAAAAGATGTGGCAAGGCTGTGTGATGTGTTCTACATAGGAGGAACAAAGGTTGGTGCCCTCTTCGGTGAGGCTGTAGTGGCAGCAAATCCTAAACGTCTGCCTCATTTCTTCCCTCTGATAAAACAGCACGGTGCACTGCTGGCAAAAGGAAGACTGCAAGGAATCCAGTTTGAAACACTGTTCACCGACGGATTATACCTGAATATCGCAAAACATGCTGTCCGCATGGCAATGAAACTGAAACAGGCTTTCAAGGACAAAGGATATAAGATTTATATCGACTCGCCTACAAACCAGCAGTTCGTATGTCTGCCAAATACAGAGATTGACAGACTTTCACCTCATGCCGGATTTGAGCTCTGGGGACCGCGCGGAGAGAAGGAAACAGTAGTAAGATTTGTCACCAGTTGGGCCACACGCGAAGAAGACGTGGACGCTTTTATAGAATTATTATAAGAAACACCGCTAAATCGTTGATTAAGCGACTGAAATTACGTAATTTTGTACCCTAAAACAAAATTACGTAATTTTTTTTCAAACATGAATCAAGAATTCGAGCTTATCGCCAAAACATTCCAGGGACTGGAAGAAGTATTGGCACAAGAACTCACTGAATTGGGAGCCGGCAACATCGAAATTGGTCGCCGCATGGTTTCTTTCACAGGCGACAAGGCAATGATGTACAAAGCAAACTTTTGCCTGCGTACTGCAATCCGCATTCTTAAACCAATCAAACATTTTACTGCCAACTCGGCCGACGAAGTTTACGATGCTGTAAAAAGCATTGAATGGGATGAATATCTTGACAATATGAGCAGCTTCAGTGTAGATGCTGTAGTATTCTCTGAAGAATTCCGTCATTCAAAATTCGTTGCATACAAGGTAAAAGATGCCATTGTAGATTATTTCCGCGAAAAGACAGGAAACCGTCCTTCGGTACGTATCAACAAGCCTGATCTGGGTATCAACATCCACATTGCAGAAAACCAGTGTACTTTGTCACTCGACAGCTCCGGCGAGTCTCTTCACCGCCGCGGTTACCGTCAGGAACAGGTAGAAGCTCCGCTTAACGAAGTTCTCGCTGCCGGAATGATATTGATGACAGGTTGGAGAGGCGAGTGCGACCTTATCGACCCTATGTGCGGTTCCGGTACTATTCCTATCGAGGCTGCACTGATAGCACGCAACATCGCTCCGGGGGTGTTCCGCAAAGAATTCGGATTCGAAAAATGGAAAGATTTCGACCGCGAACTTCTCGACTCAATCTATAACGACGATTCGCAGGAAAAAGAATTCAACCATAAGATATACGGTTATGACAACAATCCTAAGGCAAATGAGATTGCCACTCACAACGTCAAGGCTGCCGGAGTGAGCAAGGATATCATACTGAAAATCCAACCGTTCCAGCAGTTTGAACAGCCTGCAGAAAAGAGCATCATCATTACAAACCCTCCTTACGGTGAAAGAATTTCATCGGACGACCTGCTTGGTCTATACAAGATGATAGGAGAGAGACTGAAACATGCCTTCACAGGCAACGATGCATGGATATTGAGCTACCGTGACGAATGTTTCGATCAGATAGGACTTAAGCCAAGTGTGAAAATACGTCTGATGAACGGTGCTCTGGAATGTCAGTTCCGCCAGTATCAGCTGTTTGACGGTAAGTTCAAGGCATTCAGAAGCGGTGAGGAAGGCAAGAACTTCAAGGTTAAGAGCGAAGAAAGAAGCGAAAAGCCAAGAAGAAGGAGTGAGAAACCTGATTTCGGCAAAGGCGACCGCAAGGACAGAAAACCTTTCGGCAACGACAAAGGTGATAGAAGAGACCGTAAAGACGGCGATGCAAAACCAGAATTCAGAGGAAGAAGAGCTGGCGATGGAAAAGAATTCACACGCGAAAGAAAGAGCGAATTCAAATACCGCGACGAAAACAAGCCACGCACTCCACGCCCGTCAACAGACGACGGACGTCCTAAAAGCGCGCCTGCACCAAGATATATGCACAGCAGACGCAAGCCGGAAGACTTGTTGTCAACAGAAGAAAACAACGTTGATTAATACATATCCTTGCTGGGTAAAAACCTTACCCTGCAAGGTTTCATATTTTTAAAACGATTCTATAACGTAACAGGAAAAACATGATTCTCAAGAACAAAATTATAACCCTATTGAGTATAATGGCACTTAATATCCCTACTACAGGAATCCTGGCACAGGAAAAGACTTCGTTCACACTACAGGATGTAATACCTGGAGGTGACAACTATTTCAACCTCATTCCGAAAAGAATGTCAGGCCTGAAATGGTGGGGCGACGTATGTATCCGCACAGGAGTGGAGGAGATAGTATCTATCGACAAAAAGAACGGAAAGGAAAAGACTATCATCACACTGGATGAAGTAAATACAGCATTACAGGCTGACGAAAAGACCAATGGTATCAAGCAGCTACGTTCGCTCATGGGTGCTTCAATGCCTTGGGGAGAGGAAAAGGAAATACTTCTCTCGCACGATGGTAACATCATAGTCTATGACTTCGAAGACAAGGCTGTAAAATCGGCTATCAAAATAAACAAGGGAGCTGCCAATATTGATTTCTGCAAGGAAAGCATGACTGTGGCATATACAGTGGGCGACAACCTACATATAGCTTCCGAGAAAATAGCAGACAAGCAGGTTAATCCTGACATCAACATTGAGAAAGCCGCATGCGGTGGTAACGATATACACGATATCGTTTACGGACAGGCTGTACACCGTAATGAATTCGGTATTTACAAGGGTACATTCTGGAGTCCTGAAGGAAAATATCTTGCTTTCTACCGCATGGATCAGAGTATGGTGACAGACTATCCGCAAGTGAATACCACTACACGTACAGCAACCCTAGAACCTGACAAATATCCTATGGCAGGCATGACAAGCCATAAGGTAACCGTGGGTATATACAATCCTGAAACCGGAAAAACAGTCTATCTGGATGCTGGCGACCCTACTGACAGATATTTCACAAACATATCATGGGCTCCGGACGAGGAAAACATCTATGTGATAGAAGTGAACCGCGACCAGAACTATGCACAACTCGTTAAGTACGATGCCGAGACAGGTAAAAAAATCGGTGTACTGTACGAAGAATCTCATCCTAAATATGTTGAGCCTCAGCATCCTCTTACATTCCTGCCTTGGGATGAAACAAAATTTATCTACCAGAGCCAGAGAGACGGCTTCAACCATCTGTATCTGTTCGATACAAAGAAACCTAGACCTGTCACATTGGAGCTGATAGAAGGTATGAATAAATACAAAGAATATGTAGAGGTAAAACAACTCACCAAAGGTAACTGGCTGGTACAGGATATCCTCGGTTTCAACGAAGCGAAAAAGGAAATCATCATTGCATCTACAGAGGTTTCACCTTTGCAGACTAACATCTACAGCCTCAACATAAAGAGCGGCAAACGTACTCTGATTGGCAAGGAAGACGGTAACCACAGAGCACAACTCTCTGCCGGTGGTACTTATATCATCGACAACATGACTTCGTTCAGTGTAGCAGGCGAAACAAGCATATTGCCTACAAACGGCAAAAAGGGTGTCACTATCTTCACTTCAAGCGACCCAATGCCTGAGAAATTCAATATGCCTGAGATAACTCTTGGAACAATCAAGGCTGCAGACGGTAAGACTGACCTTTACTACAGACTTATCAAGCCGGTTAACTTCGACCCTAACAAGAAATATCCTGCTATAATCTACGTGTATGGCGGTCCTCACGCACAGATGATACACAACACTCGTTTCTACGATGCTCGTGGATGGGACTTGTACATGGCACAGAAAGGATATGTAATGCTTACAGTTGACAGCCGTGGCAGTGATAACCGAGGACGGGAATTCGAAAACTGTACTTTCCGTCAGCTTGGTGTGGAGGAAATGAAAGACCAGGTGGAAGGAGCAAAGATGCTGCAATCACTTCCATACGTTGACGCCAATAGGATAGGGGTACACGGATGGAGCTTCGGAGGATTCATGACTACAAACCTTATGCTCACTTATCCAAAGATATTCAAGGTTGGTGTAGCCGGAGGTCCTGTTATCGACTGGAAATACTACGAAGTAATGTACGGCGAAAGATATATGGACACACCGGAAACAAACCCGGAAGGATATAAGAATTCTAATCTGAACCTGAAAGCTGGAAACCTGAAAGGACGACTGCTGATTATTATCGGCGGAGAAGACCCGACATGCGTTCCTCAGCACAGTTATACATTCCTGCGTTCATGCATTGATGCAGGAACACACCCTGACTTCTTCGTTTATCCTGAATCAGGACATAACATGATTGGAACAGAAAGAGTTCATCTGCATGAACACATTTCGAGATACTTTGATGACTTTTTAAAATGAAGATAACAAGGTATCAGTTACAAGTTGACAAGGTTCTCTATCCGAATTGAAGCCTCGTTAACTTGTCAACTCGTCAACTTGTCAACTAATTAAGAACTTTAAAACTTAAAAACTCAAAATATGAAACTCTTACTACTTGGCTCAGGCGGCCGCGAACATGCTCTGGCATGGAAAATTGCACAAAGCTCAAAAGTTGAGAAATTGTACATCGCTCCGGGAAATGCCGGAACACGCGAAGTTGGTGAAAATGTAGCTATCAAGGCTGACGACTTTAATGCCATCAAACAGTTTGTCGTTGAAAACAAGGTTGACATGGTGGTAGTAGGTCCGGAAGATCCATTGGTAAAGGGTGTATATGACTTTTTCCGCGACGACGAAGCATTGAAATCAATCCCAGTTATAGGCCCTTCTAAAGCCGGTGCAGTGCTTGAGGGAAGCAAGGAATTTGCAAAAGGATTCATGCAGCGTCACAATATCCCTACGGCAGGCTACAAGAGCATTACAGCCGAAAACCTTGAAGAAGGATTGGCTTTCCTTGAGACTCTTGAAGCTCCATACGTACTTAAGGCTGACGGATTGTGTGCCGGAAAAGGTGTATTGATTCTCCCTACACTGGAAGAAGCTAAGAAGGAACTGAAGGAAATGCTTGGCGGTATGTTCGGAAGTGCTTCTGCCACAGTTGTTATCGAAGAATTCCTTAGCGGTATAGAATGTTCTGTTTTCGTTCTTACAGACGGAAAGAACTACAAGATATTGCCTGAAGCAAAAGACTACAAACGTATCGGCGAAGGCGACAAAGGTCTTAACACAGGAGGTATGGGTTCTGTTTCACCTGTTCCATTTGCAAATGCAGAATGGATGAAGAAGGTGGAAGACCGTATCATACGTCCTACAGTAGAAGGTCTTGCAGAAGAAGGTATCGACTATAAGGGATTCATCTTCTTCGGACTTATCAACGTGAAGGGCGAACCAATGGTAATAGAATACAACGTACGTATGGGTGACCCTGAAACAGAAAGCGTAATGCTCCGTATCAAGAGCGACCTGGTTGACCTGCTCGAAGGTGTTGCAGAAGGCAACCTTGACCAGCGTGTTCTTGAGATAGACCCTCGCTCGGCTGTATGCGTTATGCTGGTATCAGGAGGCTATCCTGAAGCATATGAGAAAGGATTCCCAATGAGCGGCATAGAAGATGCTAAAGAAGGAGGAAGCATAGTATTCCATGCCGGAACAGCTGTTAAGGACGGACAGGTAGTAACTGCCGGAGGACGTGTCATCGCTGTAAGCTCTTACGGAGCAAACAAGGAAGAAGCTCTGGCTATGTCGTTCCAGAACGCCGGCAAGATACAGTTCGAGAAGAAATATTTCCGTTCAGACATAGGTTTCGATTTATAATATATCATGCGTAACCGCTTTCAATATGAGATAGCTACCGGGAGACTGACTCTTCCGGTAGCTATCATATTATCTGTCATTTTATGGGTAACAACATTTAATGACAAGATGGAAATCATCCCTTTCCTGACAGGAGGATTTGTCACATATCTTCTCATTGAACTTAACACATCATTTGCTTTGGTAAGAAGCCGTTCGTCATTGCCCTCTGCCTTATTTACAATACTTTATTCATCATCACTGTTCATACATGAATACGGCAAAGGGGAATGTTGGATATTGTTGCTTTTCATGGGAAGCCTTTACTGTCTTCTGAGGAGTTATGAATCAAAGAATGTTCCGTCATATATCTTCCATGCCTTTCTATGGTTAAGCATAGGAAGTCTCATCGAACTGGGGATAATCCTATCGGCACCACTGATATTCATCGTCATGTCTCAGCTAAGGACATTGGGTATCAGAACATTCTTTGCAGGCATAATAGGTTTATGTATTCCATATTGGATTATATCCGGATACGACATATACGCTGGCAACAGTCTTACAGTCCTTACATACTTCAATAATATATTTGAGTGGAATATCGAAGCTTACAGAACTATACCATTGCCACAAATTATAACGACCGGATGCATATTGTTATTGTCATCAGTAAGCGGTGTCAGCAGCATAATGACATCGCAAAGCGACAAGGTGAGAAACAGAATCATCATAGGAGTAATAAACACAATAGGTATTTATGAAACAATACTTATGATTGCACAGCCTGTTATGCTGAAATCCATACTGCCTGTGATAATCACCATGTGTGCCATCCTGTACGGATATATTATGATACAGAAGACAAACAAATTTACATATATATTTATGATAGCATCAATGGTTATAATAGCCATGATGGCTGCATATAACGTAATGATACATTTCTCATCTAACATAGGATTTTAAGTGGATATGGATACAATGCTTCAGTTTCTTACAGAATGGGGATATTGGGGAATGTTCATATCGGCATTCCTGGCAGGAACAGTACTGCCGTTCAGTTCGGAGGCAGTATTGCTGGCATGTATAGGACTGGGACTTGACCCTGTACTGTCCACACTATCCACCACGGCTGGAAACGCTCTTGGCGGACTGACATGCTACTGGATAGGACATCTTGGAAAAATGGAATGGATAGAAAAGTATCTTGGAGTGAAAAAGAAACAGATGGACAAGGCCGAGAGGTTTATCAAAGGGAAAGGATCGTGGATAGCATTTCTGTCCTTCCTGCCTGTGATAGGCGATGCCATACTGGTAGTACTGGGACTTATGAGAGCTAATGCGATTATAGTTGCAATATCCATGACTTTGGGAAAACTTGCCAGATATGCCATTCTGGTGGCTACAACCCTAAAGCTGATATCCTTGTAACAAACTATATAGAGTTTAGGTTATGGAAATAGAAAAGACTGCAGACGGAAGTTATACATTGTTCGTACCGGAACTGGACGAACACTATCACTCGGTGAAAGGAGCACTGACAGAGTCGGAACACATATTTATCAATATGGGGCTGAAACACTCGTCGGCTACAACTCCGCGCATACTCGAAATTGGGTTCGGAACAGGACTAAACGCATTCCTGACATCGCTCGAGGCCCAGAAAGAGAAAAGAAATATTTTCTATACCACGATAGAGAAATATCCTCTGGATATGGAAACAATAAAGCGGCTTGACTATCCGGAACTTATCGCGCCGGAAGAAAGCGAACTGTTTTATTCTATCCACAGTGCCGCATGGAACTCTCCGCAAACAGTTTCGGAATATTTCACAATAGAAAAGATTGAAGGCGACTTCACTGAATATCATTTCAAAAAAGGATACGACATTATATACTTCGATGCCTTTGCTCCTGAAAAACAACCTGAGATGTGGAGTCAGGAACTGTTTGACAATCTGTATGAAGTGCTTGACGACAACGGGATACTGACCACATATTGCGCAAAAGGAGTTGTCAGACGTATGCTTCAGAAAGCAGGCTTCGCCGTAGAACGACTTGCCGGTCCTCCTGGAGGAAAAAGAGAGATATTGAGAGGTACCAAAAAAGTATCCGACAAGTAGTATAAATCCTTTAAATTTTAATCATAACATGAAAACATTATTATCAATAATATGCTTGCTTCTGGCATTGTCATCGTGCCAAAATGCCGAAAGGAACGACAAGCCTACAATAACTGTCACCATAGAACCGCTGAGATATTTCACTGAAACAATAGCTGGCGACAAGTTTAAGGTAGTAAGCATGGTACCGGAAGGAAGCAGTCCGGAAACATACGACCCTACTCCACAGCAGATGGTAAGTCTAAGTAAAAGTACAGCATACTTGCGCATAGGATATATAGGTTTCGAACAGTCGTGGATAGACAAGCTACAGGAGAATTTCCCTAAATTGCAATTCTACGATACTTCTGCCGGAGTAAACCTCATTCATCAGCAATGTTCGCACTCGCACAGCAAAGAAACAGTAGAAAATCACGCACATGGAGTGGAGCCACATATCTGGAATTCTACAGAAAATGCCAAAATAATAGCCAACAATATCTATAATGCCTTGGAAGAGCTGGATGCAAAGAACTCGGAATACTACAAGAACAATCTTGACAGCCTTACCCAAATTATAGAAAATACAGACGAGGCTATAAAATCAATCATTGCCGATGCCGACAGGACATTCCTAATTTATCATCCGGCCTTGACTTATTTCGCCAGAGACTATGGTCTGGAGCAGATAAGCATAGAAGAAGGAGGGAAAGAACCGTCGCCTGCACATCTGCAGTCGCTCATAAAACTATGCAAGGAAAAGAACGCCAAAGTAATATTCGTACAGCAGGAATTCGACATGCGAAATGCAGAGACCATAGCCAAGGAGCTTGGAGTGGAAGTGG
Organism: Bacteroides caecigallinarum; assembly: GCF_016901995.1. Lineage (GTDB taxonomy): Bacteria > Bacteroidota > Bacteroidia > Bacteroidales > Bacteroidaceae > Phocaeicola > Phocaeicola cellulolyticus. Next base: position 20,947 of record NZ_JACJLE010000055.1, read on the forward strand.
TTCCGGTAAATCCGCTGAACTACAATTGGACTGAAGAAATGGTAAATACGGCAAAAGCATTACGTACAAAAGAAGATACAGCAAAAGAATAATGAACAACACCATAATAAAAATAGAAAATCTTTCTGCCGGATATGAGAAAAAAACTGTCCTGCACAACATAAACCTTGAAATATCAGAAAAGGATTTCCTCGGTATAATAGGACCGAACGGAGGAGGAAAGACCACACTGATGAAGGTTATACTGGGACTGCTTGAACCTACTGAAGGAAAAATAACATACTACAACAACGGAATACCCGCAGACAGGATGGAAATAGGCTATCTGCCGCAATATAATTCGATAGACAAAAAATTCCCCATATCAGTATATGAGGTGATATTATCGGGATTAAACAAGCAAAAGACACTATTCAGCAAATTCACTAAAGAACATCATAGAAGAGTAGAAGAGACATTGGTTATGATGGGACTGGAAGGACTGGAAAACAAACCTATCGGACAGTTGAGCGGAGGACAGATGCAAAGAGCCTTACTAGGCAGGGCCATAGTATCAAATCCAAAGGCAATAATCCTTGACGAACCAAATACCTATATCGACAAACGCTTCGAAGCCAGGCTGTACTCATTGCTTGAAGAAATAAACAAGGAAAGAACCATAATTCTGGTAAGCCACGACATAGGTTCGGTACTGCAAAACGTAAAGAGTATAGCTTGCGTAAACGGTACATTGGACTATCACCCTCAAAGCGAAGTCTCTGCCGAATGGATAGAAGAAAAGCTGCAATGCCCTATAGAACTGCTTGGACACGGAGAATTGCCTCACAGGGTATTGAGGAAGCATAATCACGAAAGAGAACAATAGTGCTATTTTTCGATGATTTAATGATAAATATAAACCTGTAAGTACGAAAAAAGTGTAGATTCCAAAACGAAGTGCAACGTTTTGGTCTTTAAAAGTAGTAGATTCAAGGAGTAAAGTGTTAACTTTGCCTCGTGAATCAAAGAGGAGGCGAGCTCTGCTGAG
>NZ_JACJLE010000056.1 GCF_016901995.1 Bacteroides caecigallinarum
ATATAGTTCTGTTCTATAATTTTATTCTATTTCGATAAGGTGAATTTTTTCTATTAATTCCATTTGATTATAAAATATTATTTTTATATTTGCACAAATAACAATATGTATAAACAAATAAATTATTTATGAGAAAACCGAATTATGACAAATATCCTGCTACAGTAATTGATGGGAATATCCTTCAAGGATGGAGTGAAATACGTGATATTCTTGCATCCAAATTATCTGAAAAAACTGTATTAGCAGTCGACTGCTATACTGGAGTGTATGAAAAAGAACTTATAGATGAGCTTTCTTTACTTCAGCCGGAAGAAATTATTCTGGTGAATGAATTGTATAAAGATGAGAAGGTTATAGCTGAAATGACAGAACGCTTTATGACTGATGATGTGTTGTTTGGCTATGTAACCAATTTATGCTTGGCTGATTATTTTGATAGTAAAAAGTTGGTGGCAGCACAAAAGAAGATCAGTGAAAGCAATAAGCCTGTTATTGTATTAGGTACAGGAGCGCATATAGTTGCCCCTGAAGCAACGCTTGTGTATGTGGATATGGCCCGTTGGGAAATTCAGCAACGTTTTCGTCGCCATGAAGTAAAAGCTTTAGGTATAGACAATCGTAACGAAACTGTTTCGCTCCAATATAAAAGAGGATATTTTAATGACTGGCGTATATGCGATCATTATAAAGATTCGTTGTTTCACAAAGTTGATTTTTGGTTAGATACACATATCGCAGGGGTACCCAACTTGATTGACCGGGAAACCTTTTTCAAAGGAATAGAAGCAACTATCAGAAAACCTTTTCGCGTAGTTCCCTTCTTTGACCCAGCTCCATGGGGAGGACAATGGATGAAAGAGATATGTGGATTGAATTCAGAAAAAGAAAATTACGGTTGGTGCTTCGATTGTGTGCCCGAAGAAAACAGCTTATATTTTGAAGTAAGCGGAATACGTTTTGAAATACCAGCAATAGATTTGGTATTGCTGAGATCAAGAGAATTACTCGGCGAACCAGTAGAAGCTCGCTTTGGTAAAGAATTCCCTATTCGTTTTGACTTTTTAGATACGGTAGGCGGAGGAAATCTTAGTGTGCAGGTACACCCCACTACACAATACATCCACGAGAATTTTGGTATGTACTATACACAGGACGAAAGCTATTATCTGTTAGATGTCAAAAAAGGCGCCTCGGTTTATCTCGGGTTGAAGACCGGTATCAACAAGGAGGATATGATCAATGATTTACGTGAAGCTTTAAAAGGAGACCTCATTTTCAATACAGAAAAATATGTGAACCGTTTGCCTGCTAAGAAGCACGACCATTATCTCATTCCTAGCGGAACCATACATTGTTCAGGTGCAGAAGCTTTGGTACTGGAAATTAGTTCAACTCCCAATCTATTTACATTCAAGCTTTGGGATTGGCAGCGTTTAGGACTGGACGGTAAACCGCGTCCCATTAATGTGGAAAGAGGCAAATGTGTGATTGACTGGAAACGAAATACTGAATACGTATTGGAACATCTAGTGAATCAATTTACCGCTATAGCCGAAGGGGATGGTTGGAGAGAAGAACGTACAGGACTACATCCAAACGAGTTTATCGAAACGCGTCGTCACTGGTTCACCAAGTCGGTGACTCATCACACCAACGGCAGTGTGAATGTACTGAATCTGATAGAAGGTGAAGAAGCAGTCATTGAAAGCTCCACAGGTGCTTTTAAGCCATTTGTTGTGCATTATGCCGAAACGTTCATTATCCCCGCCTCAATAGATGAATATACAATTACTCCTTATGGAAAGGCTGTCGGCAAGGAATGTGGAACCATTAAGGCTTACGTGAGATTTTGATAATCATTTATTTAATCTTAATTTGATATTTATGTATGAATCAGATAATAGAGTTGTGATGACTCTTGATGCAGGAGGAACAAATTTTGTATTTTCGGCCATTAAAGGTTATGCATCAATTGTCCCATCCGTGTGCTTACCATCAGTACCCAATAATTTGAAAAAATGCATGTCTGTATTGGTAGATGGGTTTCGCAAAATAAAAAATTCCTTAACAGATGATCCTATTGCTATTAGTTTTGCATTCCCTGGTCCGGCCGATTATGAGCACGGAATAATTGGTGATTTACCTAATTTCCCAGCCTTCCGTGGTGGAATAGCTTTAGGACCATTCTTGAAGGAAGAGTTCGGTATTCCTGTCTTCATTAACAATGACGGCAATTTATTCGCTTATGGTGAAGCTTTAGCAGGTGTACTACCGCAAATTAATCATGAACTTGAAATCGCAGGAAATCCTAAACGCTACAAAAATTTATTAGGTATTACATTGGGAACCGGCTTTGGAGCAGGAGTAGTAATCAATAACAGTCTTCTAACTGGCGATAATGGCTGTGGAGGTGATATCTGGCTGATGCGTAACAAAAAATATCCAGATATGCTTGCAGAAGAGAGTGTTAGCATCCGTGCTATCAATCGTGTTTACAACGAACTGACAGGAGAAAGCACCTATTCTCTGACCCCCAAAGATGTGTTTGACATTGCAGAAGGCATCCACCCGGGCAACCGTAATGCAGCCATACAGAGTTTTAATGAATTAGGAGAAATGGCAGGAGCTGCCATTATCAATGCGCTCAATATCATAGATGGCATAGTTGTAATAGGTGGAGGTTTATCTGGTGCCTATAAGTACATACTACCGGCTATGATTCATGAAATGAAACGTTCCATATCTACGTTTGCAGGTTTGAACTTTAACTGTTTACAAAGTGAAGTCTATAATCTAATGAACGAAAATGATCATTCTCTTTTCTTAATGAATAAAAGAAGTGATGTAAAAATTCCCTTTACAGATAAATATGCAATATATGACCGTTTCAAAAAAACAGGGATTATCATATCAAAATTAGGAGCCAATAAAGCAATTGCATTGGGAGCTTATGCGTATGCACTTTCTCAGTTGGATTAAAAACAGAAGAATATTATTGCTGTCTAATTTATTTAATATGAAAAAAAAAGTAACCAAATCAATTTTTCCAGTACTCTTCGGCTTCTTCGTAATGGGTTTTTGCGACATAGTAGGTATTTCATCTGATTATGTACAGCGTAGTCTCCATTGGTCGCCTATAATGACTGGATTTGTACCTTCTACTGTGTTTGTATGGTTTTTATTCTTAGGTATTCCTATAGGCAATAAAATGAATCAATGGGGAAGAAAGAATACTGTTCTTATAAGTATGGCCATCACTATGGTGGGTATGATTCTTCCTTTGATTACTTATGGAAATATAACTTGCATAATAACCTATGCCTTATTGGGAATAGGCAATGCTATCTTACAAGTCTCTCTGAATCCATTACTGAACAATGTCATTGCAGACAAAGCTTATCTAACCAGCAGCCTTACTGCAGGACAAGTCATCAAGGCCATATCCTCACTATTAGGGCCCGAGATTGTATTATTAGTAGTTAATCTTTTCGGAATAGACAAATGGTATTATTGCTTCCCCATATTAGGATTTATCACTATGCTATCTGCTATGTGGCTAGTTGCCACTCCCATCGAACAGGAACAAAATATTGATACAGAGAAAGAAGTATCAGCCACTTTATCATTACTGAAAGACCGTATTATTCTGCTTCTGTTCCTCGGTATTTTCTTTATCGTAGGAGTAGACGTAGCGACCAATTATATCAGTTCAAAACTAATGACCATTCGTTTTGGCTGGAGCAACGAACAAGTAAAATTTGCTCCACAGGTCTATTTCCTTTGCCGAACTATAGGTACATTGCTTGGCACTTTTCTGCTTATCCATATATCCGAAATGAAATACTTTAAAATAAATATCTTAGCTTGTATTCTATCATTCTTAGTTCTGATATTTGTAAAAAATGACACAGTAAATATTATGTGTATTGGATCAATTGGCTTCTTTGTATCTTCTGTATTTCCAATCATTTATTCTATGGCATTACAAGTTAAACCAGACAAGGCGAATGAAATTTCAGGCCTAATGATTACTGCTGTAGCAGGTGGTGGAGTTGTTACACCTGCTATTGGTTTTGCTATCGGAACAATAGGAATTATCTGTGGCGTAATGGTCATACTATCTTGTGTACTCTATCTGGCTTATTGTGCCTTTGGTATCAAAATCAATATTTAAAAAACTCATAAAATTAATTTATTATGAAAAAAGTAAAGCATTTATTAACATTGTTGTGGGCTATTCTATTTACGATGAATGGATCAGCAAAAATCATTCAGCAAAATGGACCAATTAATCCTATACAGATTAAGAAAATACATTTGATATTTAAAACTCACCTTGATATCGGGTTCACTAACTCAGGAGATTCTGTCATCAAGACTTATATGAATAATTTTATTCCTAACACTTTAATATTAACGGAGTCACTTCGTCAAAGTAAAACCAATGAACGCTATCGTTGGACTACAGGTTCCTGGCTAATTTCCGAATTTTTAAACTCACAAGATTCTGCTATGAAAAAACGAATGGAAAATGCTATAAAAAATGGCGATATAGCTTGGCACGCCTTGCCGTTTTCTACTCAAACAGAATTGTTAGATTCATCTTTATACGATTTAGGCATCCAAATATCCCAAAATTTAGATAAACAATTTGGTAAAAAAACGATTTCTGCAAAGATGACCGATGTTCCTGGACACACTCGTTCTCTGATTCCTATTCTAGCCAAAAACGGAATTCGCTTTTTACATATTGGCGTCAACCCTGCTAGTACAGCTCCAGATATCCCCGCTTTATTCAAATGGTGTGCACCGGATGGAAGCAACATCATCGTGATGTACCAACAGGAATATGGTGATCAATTCGTGTTGCCTGGAACTGATGTAATGGTGGATATTCGCTTTACGAATGATAACTTGGGACCTCATTCGTACCAACAAGTAAATGACATCTATAAAGAACTTCATAAAAAATACCCCAATGCAGAAATTGTAGCATCTACTTTAGATGATGTAGCTAACGAGGTATTGAAAATAGAGAACTTACTTCCTGTCATTACCAAGGAGTTAGGAGACACCTGGATTCACGGAGTGGGAAGCGATCCTGTCTTAATGGCAGAGTTTCGTGCACTTTCCCGATTGAGACTCAATTGGATAAATCAAGGCAAATTTACTTTTGGCAGTAAACAAGATATGGCATTCGGATTACCTTTGTTAATGGTTGCCGAACATACTTGGGGAAGAGACGTAAAGACTTTCTTGAAAGATTGGAACATATACCTTCCTGATGATTTCAAAGCTGCACGCCAAAAGCCTAATTTCAAACAGATGGAACAGTCATGGAAAGAGAAAAGAAACTATATTGACCGTGCAATTAAGGCCTTACCAACAGAAGAGAAACAAGAGGCATTAACTGTCTTAAAGGCGTTATCCCCATCGGTTCCTGAGATTTCAAGTTATTCAAAAATAAGAAATTTGAATAAAATCATCAGAACAAAATATTATAATTTCAAAATCAGTGCTTCCAATGGATCTATTATTTCTTTGAAAGACAACAAGAGTGGGAAAGAGTGGGCAAGCGAAAAGAATCCATTATTCCTGTACTCATATCAGACATTCTCAAATGATGATTATGAAAGATTTTTCAACCAATATCTAACAAAAAAAATGCAGTGGGCATTGGCTGATTTTGGTAAGCCGGGGTTGGAAAATTTTAATGTAGAGTCAAAGGTATGGCATCCCACTTTAATATCTGCCTATAACAAAAAAGACAAGAACGGTACCTCCATTTTACTGAAAATGAGACTTATCGACAGGAAAAAGCAAGAGGTAGGAGGAAATCCTGAAATAATCTATGTAGAATTAGTCTTTCCCAACGACCAAAAGGAGATACAGGCTACTTTAAAATGGTTCGGAAAACAAGCTTACAGACTTCCGGAGGCTCTGTGGTTCTCTTTTATCCCCACAGTAAACCGAGGAGATTGGTATGTTGATAAAATGGGTGAAATGGTCAATTTCAGAGATGTTGAAAGCCACGGAAACAGAAAGATGCATGCGTGTACTGGAGGAGTAAAGCTGAAAAACATAGATGAAACCCAAATATCTATTACATCGTTAGACGCTCCTTTAGTTATGTTTGGAAACAGTTCGTTATTAGATTTTAACAATGAATTACCAAAAGTGGAAGATGGAATCCATTTCTGCCTTTTCAACAATGTATGGGGTACAAATTACACAATGTGGTTTGAAGAAGATATGCAATATCGTTTTGTAGTCAGATTGTAATTAGATAATTTATCTCCAAGAATGATTTTGAGTCACAGCATAAGTGTTCAATATTTATATTAGAAGTCCACAAACTGTTCCGTCCTTGTTTACCTGATTTTTTCTTAGATAGAACAAAATCTTAAATGTACTCTTACTCATATCCTTTTTTAATTTATCTCCGTTACAGTGGGTGTAATGACTTCCCTCTGCAAAGGAATAATTAATAATTGGGTTACAAGCAGACATTTGAACGTCAATGAGCGACAAATCAAGGACTTACATCGAAAATCGTTACTATTTTTATAGGCTATTTTTTAGTAACGATTTAGTAACGGAACTTTGTCTGAAGTGAGCATTTGAATGTCTTTCGGTTGTCCACCGGATAAATAGAAAAAGTCCCGTAAAACGTTGATTTTACGGGACTTGTCTTAATTTGACTACCTAATGTCTTAGGTTTCAGCGGAGAGACAGGGATTCGAACCCCGGGTACCTCGCGGTACAACGGTTTTCAAGACCGCCGCAATCGACCACTCTGCCACCTCTCCAAAACTCCTTTCGAAGTGCTTTATTTCTCAAAAGCGATGCAAAGGTAGGGATTTTTTTTGAATATGCAAAGCTTTCGGACATTTTCTTCTGAAAAAGTACGTTTTTTTTCTGAAAACAGGCTTTATCAAGTAGTATAATCCTGTTATGAACACTATTTTTTATGTTTTCCGGCTCCTTTCAGCAATTCACGGCTGAACTTCATTTCAGCCCGTTGAATATTATAAATTTTCTTTGGGCTAAGCACTTTTTTATATTTACCAAGATATTCCAGCTCCAGTTCATCTATTGTAAGGCGTGTCTTTATCACATCTTCCGTTATGCGGGAATATTCGGCATCTGTCACATTATTGCCATCCTTAGCCTTGCGTATCTTGTCCCACATATCTTTATTATAAGAAAATTTCTTATCCTGCAATTCAAAATACAAAGGAAAGAACTTTGCAGCCTCTTCCTGTGTCAATCCTGCCTTTTCTACAAGATACTGTTTTTGTCGTTCACGAAACTGTTCCTTACTCATGCATTCTTTTTTGTCCTGAGCCTGTATGGCAAGACAAGATATAAGCATAGCAATTATAATAACAAATCTGTTCATATAAGAATAATCGAATTAATTGTATATTTCCAAATCGGCATCAGTCAGATACATATATAATGTATAGTCGTCCATCATAGCCTGATCCAAAATAGGATCAATATATTCATCCGGAATACCTTGCACAGAATCCGTCATAGAGACATCGCCCGCATTAATACTCGTACTTACAGGCCTGTCATTCATCATTACACGCAGTCCGAACATAAGTCCGCAGAACATAGCAACCATATAAACCCAAGGTTTCACTCTTTCCCACATGGTCACCTCAACCTCTTCTTGCACCTCGGTTTCAGGAAGCTGCTTCATTATTTCGGGAACAATATTTTCAAAGTAGCCTTCGGGCACCTTAAAAGGATTTTCCTTCCCTATCCTGTTCTTTAATTCGGTATCTTCCTTCATATTACGATCTCCTTCCTTTATATTAGATTAAAAATACGGTAAAAGGTTTAATCATTCTGCTTGAAATATTCTTCTATTTTCTTTACCGCGTGATGATATGAAGCTTTAAGGGCTCCAACCGTAGTTCCCACTATCTCTGAAATATCTTCATATTTCATTTCCTGAAAATATCTCAGATTGAATATAATCCTCTGTTTCTCAGGTAGTGTTCGTATAGCCTTTTGAAACATGACCTGAGTTTCGTCCCCGTCAAAATACGGGTCTCCCTCAATCATGTTTATAAAATTCGAGTCAGCCTCATCTATAGATATATTTTCCTGTGCCCTCTGCCTGTTCAGAAAATTCAGACATTCGTTCAGGGCAATTCTGTATAGCCATGTAGAAAGTTTCGCATCTCCTCTGAAATAGTCAATATTGGTCCATGCCTTTATAAATGTATTCTGAAGAATGTCATTGGCATCATCGTGAGACACCACCATCCTTCTTATCTGCCAATACAGTTGTTCGCTGAACTCCCCTACCACTTCTTCAAAAGCACTGCGTCGCGTGTGCGGGTCGTGCAAACGCTCTTTTATATCGTCCTCATTATTATGTGCCATAACCATTTAAACAATATGCTGTAGGAAATTCAAATATTTATACTCAAATTCTCGTTTGCCAAAATTGTATCGGCAAAAACTTCTTTTGCTTCGGACAGAAGACATTCATCGTCATCGTATCTTGCCGAGAAATGACCTATAACCAGTTTCTTAACTTCTGCCATCCTTGCAATCTCAGCCGCCTGTCTTGCCGTCGAATGCATGGTAACCTTAGCCCTTGCCTTCTCCGTTTCCAGGAAAGTAGCCTCATGAAATAACAAGTCCACGTTCTTTATCTGTTCAACTATTTTCGGACAAAACATCGTATCAGAACAGTAGGCATAACTTCTTGGAGGATCAGAAGGCACAGTCAGCCTGCTGTTAGGAACCATTGTTCCATCCTCACACACAAAATCCTCACCGTTCTTAATTCTGTTAATCATATACACCGGCACCTTATAGAAATCTATCATATCTCTTATGATATGATTAGGTACAGGCTTTTCCTTGAAAAGGAAACCACACGTAGGCATTCTGTGTTTCAGAGGGATGGTTTCAACCGTCAACGAACGGTCATCGTATATCACAGCTCGCTCTGCCGGATCGATATCATGGAAAATAACCTCAAAGGGTAATCCCTTACAGAAGAAATCGAGTTGAGGTTTGAGCAATGTCTGCAAATCGGGATGCGCATATATATGCAGATCGGCAGTTCTTTCTATCATGCCGAAAGTTGATATCATTCCTATGAGTCCAAAGCAATGATCGCCATGCAGGTGTGAGATGAAAACATGGTTAAGTCTTGAAAATTTCAGTCTGGATCTGCGCAGCTGCACCTGTGTTCCCTCTCCACAATCTATCATAAAAAGTTTCTCTCTTACGTTGATGACTTGTGAAGTGGCAGAATGCCGCATCGTAGGCAATGCAGAACCGCATCCCAATATGTTAAGCTCAAATTTTTCCATGCCGACAAAGATAAATAAAATCTTCAAATACTGTCAAAACGAAGGTATAAATAAACTAAAGCATAAGCCTTTCATGCGTTTTAAAAAAATGAACTGTCGTTTTAAACAAAACGCCCTGTCATTTCAAATCGAATGACAGGGCGTTTTGTAACCGTCAAAATAAGAGCCGAAAGCGGGACTCGAACCCGCGACTTACTCATTACGAATGAGTTACTCTACCAACTGAGTTATTTCGGCGGGATAAGTTCTTATTTTGTGGTTCAAAATTACTTCTTATTTTTTTATTGACAAATGTATTTCCGATTTTTTTATCGTTGCTTCATATATTTATCACATATAATAAAAAGGTAATACGAATATTTTTTTCTAAAGATGTATTAACGGAATGCATATATTTCACTGAAAATACTTATCTTTGCACCCCGAATATAACATAAGAAAGACTTAATATAACACATTATATATAATATATATTTATTAAGAGCCAGAAGATGAAAAGATTTTATTCGGTTTTTCTATATTGTAAAACTTCGGAAGCATACAGAAATGCTATTACATTTCTTTTTGCCAAAATCCGTTTTTCATTTTCCAGTATGTTATTTTTGTTTTTCAAACATACAGACTTTTCTTTTTCAGAAAATTCATATTTACCCGGAAATGCTTTTCGGCATATCCGGGATTTTTTTCGTCCAACAGCATTATACGATATACAACAATACAAATATAGATAATTAAGGTATGGAACAACTAAAGCACGAATGTGGGGTGGCAATGATACGCCTGATGAAACCACTGGAACACTACCAGCAGAAATATGGTACATGGATGTACGGACTTAATAAGCTGTACCTTCTGATGGAGAAACAGCATAACCGTGGACAAGAAGCTGCCGGACTGGCTTGCGTGAAACTTCAGGCTGCACCGGGAGAAGAATACATGTTCCGCGAAAGAGGACTTGGCGCAGGAGCTATAACCGAGATTTTCGGAACTGTACACAGCTATTTCAAGGATCTGACACCGGAACAGATGCGTGATGCCAAATATGCCGAAAAGTGTCTTCCTTTTGCAGGCGAACTGTATATGGGACACCTGAGATATTCCACTACAGGTAAAAGCGGAATATCGTATGTGCATCCATTCCTCCGCCGCAACAACTGGCGTGCAAAGAACCTTGCATTATGCGGAAATTTCAACCTTACAAATGTTGACGAAATATTCGCGTCAATCACTGCCGACGGACAGCACCCGCGCAAATATGCCGACACGTATATAATGCTTGAGCAGGTGGGACACCGACTTGACCGAGAAGTGGAAAGGTTGTACACAGAATGTAAAGGCGAAGGTCTGGAAGGTATGGACATAACTCATGCCATAGAAGACAGAATAGACCTGACAAACGTTTTGAAGACATCAAGTCCGACATGGGACGGCGGTTACGTGATATGCGGACTGACCGGTAGCGGCGAAAGCTTTGCCGTACGCGATCCGTGGGGAATACGTCCTGCATTCTGGTATATGGACGATGAAATATTCGTACTGGCTTCAGAACGTCCTGTGATACAGACAGCACTGAATGTTCCTGCCGACAGTATAAACGAACTTCAGCCTGGCCAGGCAATAATGATAAGCAAAAAAGGACAGATGCGTCTGGCTCAGATAAACGAGCCAAAAGTGAAAAAGGCTTGTTCTTTCGAACGTATATACTTCAGCCGCGGCAGCGACATGGATATATACCGCGAAAGAAAAAAACTCGGTGAGAAGCTGGTGAATCCTATTCTGAAAGCTATAGACAACGACGTGATACACACAGTATTCTCTTTCATCCCGAACACAGCCGAAGTGGCTTTCTACGGAATGTTGGAAGGTTTCGACAACTATCTGAATGAGCTGAAAGTACAACGTATAGAGGCCTTGGGGCATAAACCGAGCCATAGCGAGCTTGAACAGATTCTTTCACAGCGTATCCGAAGTGAAAAAGTCGCAATTAAGGATATAAAGCTGCGTACGTTCATCGCCGAAGGAAATACCCGCAATGATTTGGCAGCACACGTATATGATATTACATACGGAAGCCTAGTGCCATACGCTGACAACCTGGTGATAATAGACGACAGTATAGTTCGTGGTACAACACTGAAACAAAGTATCATAAGCATACTCGACCGCCTGCACCCGAAAAAGATAGTAATAGTATCGTCATCGCCACAGGTACGCTATCCGGACTATTACGGTATAGACATGGCAAGCATGGAGCAGTTCATTGCCTTCAAGGCTGCCATAGCATTGCTTGAGGAAAGAGGTATGCAGGACGTTATAATAAATGCATACAGCAAATCCAAGGCACAATTAGGATTACCTAAAGAAGAGATGGTGAATTATGTAAAAGAGATATACGCACCGTTCACGGATGAAGAGATATCAGCCAAAATGGTAGAACTGCTGACACCTGCCGGAACACAAGCCAAAGTAGAAATAGTATATCAGACACTTGAAGGACTTCACGAGGCATGTCCTGACCACACAGGCGACTGGTACTTCAGTGGAGACTACCCTACTCCGGGCGGAGTGAAACTGGTAAATCAGGCATTTATAAACTATATAGAAGAAAATTTTTTAAATGAATAATTAAGAATTAAAAGTTAATAATGAGTGGATGATATCACTCTTAATTCTCAATTATTAATTATTAACTGTTAATTATTAACTCAAACATACAGATAATGAGAAATGTAACATTGATCCTCGACGACGGGAGCCGCTTCCATGGCAAGTCGTTCGGTTATGAGAAACCGGTAGCAGGCGAAGTGGTGTTCAACACAGCCATGACCGGTTACCCTGAAAGTTTGACAGACCCTTCGTACGCCGGTCAGCTTATGACACTGACTTATCCTTTGGTTGGAAACTACGGTGTACCTCCTTTCACTTTCGCGGAAAACGGACTTCCTCATTTTATGGAAAGCGAAAAAATTCATGCCGAAGCGATTATCGTAAGCGACTACAGCGAAAAGTATTCTCACTGGAATGCAGTAGAAAGCCTTGGCGACTGGCTTAAACGTGAGCAGATACCGGGAATTACAGGCATTGACACCCGTGAGCTTACAAAGGTATTGCGCGAACACGGTGTGATGATGGGAAAAATCGTATTCGACGATGAACCGGACAACATTCCTGAGGCTGAATATGCCGGAGTAAACTACGTTGATAAGGTTTCCTGCAAGGAAGTAATCCGCTACAACGAAGGCGAAGGCAAGAAGAAAGTCGTACTCGTGGACTGTGGTGTTAAATCGAACATTATCCGTTGCCTTTTGAAACGCGATGTAGAAGTAATCCGCGTTCCATGGAACTATGATTTCAACTCTCTTGAATTCGACGGTCTGTTTATCTCAAACGGTCCTGGCGACCCAGACACCTGCGATGCTGCAGTACAGAACATCCGCAAGGCTATGCAGAACGAAAAACTTCCTATCTTCGGAATCTGTATGGGTAACCAGTTGCTCTCGAAAGCAGGAGGTGCAAAAATATACAAACTGAAATACGGTCACCGCAGCCACAACCAGCCGGTTCGCATGGTGGGAACAGAAAAATGTTTCATCACTTCACAGAACCACGGTTATGCCGTTGACAACAATACTCTTGGCTCAGACTGGGAACCACTGTTCATCAACATGAACGACGGCTCTAACGAAGGTATCCGCCACAAAAAGAACCCTTGGTTCTCTGCACAGTTCCACCCGGAAGCTGCAAGTGGTCCGACAGATACAGAATTCCTGTTCGATGAGTTTGTAAAATTGTTATAAACCAGGTTACAAGGCTACAGTTACAAGTTAATAGAAGGCTCTCCATCCGGATGGCAACCTTGTCACCTCGTCAACTTGTCAACTCGTAACTAAAAACAAACTCAAAAACTTAAAACTTAAAAACTCAAATTCATGAAAGAAAATATAAAGAAAGTATTATTGTTAGGTTCCGGAGCACTTAAAATCGGCGAAGCCGGTGAGTTCGACTATTCCGGTTCACAGGCTCTTAAGGCTCTTAAGGAAGAAGGTATAGAAACCATCCTTATCAACCCTAATATCGCTACAGTGCAGACTTCAGAAGGAGTGGCAGACAAGATCTACTTCCTGCCTGTAACACCTTACTTCGTAGAAAAAGTAATAGCTAAGGAACGTCCTGACGGCGTACTGCTCTCATTTGGTGGACAGACAGCATTGAACTGCGGTGTTGCTCTCTACAAGGCAGGTATATTCGAAAAATATGAGACTCGTGTTCTTGGTACTCCTGTACAGGCTATCATGGACACTGAAGACCGTGAGCTCTTCGTTCAGAAACTTGACGAAATCAATGTTAAGACTATAAAGAGTGAGGCTGTAGAAAACATTGAGGATGCACGCCGTGCGGCAAAAGAACTTGGCTATCCTGTTATCATCCGTGCTGCATACGCGCTTGGTGGTCTGGGTTCCGGTTTCTGCGACAATGAAGAAGAACTTAACGTATTGGCTGAAAAGGCTTTCTCTTTCTCTCCACAGGTGCTTGTAGAAAAGAGCTTGAAAGGATGGAAGGAAGTGGAATACGAAGTAGTGCGCGACCGTTTCGACAACTGTATCACTGTATGTAACATGGAAAACTTCGACCCGCTGGGTATCCACACCGGTGAGTCTATCGTTATCGCTCCATCACAGACTCTTACAAACAGCGAATACCACAAATTGCGTGAACTTGCAATCCGCATCATCCGCCACATCGGTATCGTAGGTGAATGTAACGTACAGTATGCTTTCGACCCGGAATCAGAAGACTACCGTGTAATCGAGGTTAACGCTCGTTTGAGCCGTTCGTCTGCTCTTGCATCTAAGGCTACAGGTTATCCTTTGGCTTTCGTTGCTGCGAAACTTGGTTTGGGATACGGACTGTTCGATCTTAAGAACTCTGTAACAAAAACTACTTCTGCATTCTTCGAACCGGCTCTTGACTACTGTGTATGTAAGATTCCTCGCTGGGACTTGGGTAAGTTCCACGGTGTTGACCGCGAACTTGGTTCAAGCATGAAGTCGGTAGGTGAAGTTATGGCTATCGGACGTACTTTCGAAGAAGCTATCCAGAAAGGTCTTCGTATGATTGGTCAGGGAATGCACGGTTTCGTTGAAAACAAGGAACTCGTTATCGACGATATCGACAAGGCTCTCCGCGAACCGACAGACAAACGTATCTTCGTTATATCTAAGGCTATGCGTGCGGGTTACACTGTTGACCAGATACATGACCTTACTAAAATAGACAAGTGGTTCCTCGACAAGCTGCAGAACATCATGCAGACATCTAAGGAGCTCCACGAATGGGGAAACAACCATACCCAGCTTTCACAGTTGCCGAACGAACTGCTTTATAAGGCTAAACGTCAGGGATACTCTGACTTCCAGGTAGCTCGTGCAATCGGTTACAAGGGTGAAATGGAAGACGCTATCGTTGATATCCGCAACCACCGTAAGAGTGTAGGTATCGTGCCTGTAGTGAAACAGATAGATACTCTGGCAGCTGAATATCCTGCACAAACTAACTACCTGTATCTGACTTACAGCGGTGTGGCTAACGATGTTCATTACCTTGGCGACCACAAAAGTATCGTGGTTCTCGGTTCAGGAGCTTACCGTATCGGTTCTTCTGTAGAATTCGACTGGTGTGGTGTTCAGGCTCTTAACACTATCCGCAAGGAAGGTTACCGCTCTGTAATGATCAACTACAACCCTGAAACTGTATCTACAGACTACGATATGTGCGACCGTCTGTACTTCGACGAGCTGACTTTCGAACGTGTAATGGATATCCTCGACCTGGAAAATCCTCACGGAGTAATCGTTTCTACAGGTGGACAGATTCCTAACAACCTCGCGCTTCGTCTTGATGCTCAGAAAGTAAATATCCTTGGTACTTCTGCAAAGAGTATCGACAACGCAGAGGACCGCGACAAGTTCTCGGCTATGCTTGACCGTATCGGTGTTGACCAGCCTGAATGGAGTGCGCTTACTTCTATGGAAGATATCAACGCATTTATCAAGAAAGTTGGTTTCCCTGTATTGGTTCGTCCTTCATACGTGCTTTCAGGTGCAGCTATGAACGTATGTTCTAACCAGGAAGAACTTGAACGCTTCCTGCAGCTTGCAGCCAACGTATCGAAGAAACACCCTGTGGTAGTGAGCCAGTTCATAGAACATGCCAAGGAAGTTGAAATGGATGCTGTGGCACAGAACGGTGAAATCGTAGCATACGCTATCTCTGAACACATCGAGTTTGCCGGTGTACACTCAGGTGACGCTACTATCCAGTTCCCTCCACAGAAACTCTATGTTGAGACTGTACGCCGTATCAAGCGTATCTCTCGTCAGATTGCAAAGGAGCTTAACATCTCCGGTCCGTTCAACATTCAGTTCCTTGCACGTGAAAACGATATCAAGGTTATCGAATGTAACTTGCGTGCCAGCCGTTCATTCCCATTCGTAAGTAAAGTCTTGAAGATTAACTTCATCGAACTTGCTACTAAGGTTATGCTCGGTCTGCCGGTTGAAAAACCTGAGAAGAACCTGTTCGACCTCGACTATGTAGGTATCAAGGCTAGCCAGTTCTCATTCAACCGTCTGCAGAAGGCCGACCCTGTATTGGGCGTTGATATGGCATCTACAGGTGAAGTGGGATGTATCGGCGACGATACTTCATGCGCAGCATTGAAAGCTATGCTTTCTGTAGGGTACCGCATCCCTGAAAAGAACATACTTATGTCAACAGGTACACTGAAACAGAAGGTTGACTTGCTTCAGGCTGCACGTGCCCTCAAGGCTAAAGGTTACAACATCTTCGCTACAGGCGGTTCATCCAAGTTCCTTACAGAAAACGGCGTAGAAAATACACGCGTTTACTGGCCAAGCGAAGAAGGACATCCTCAGGCTCTCGAAATGCTGCACAAGAAGGAAATTGACATGGTGGTAAATATCCCACGCGACCTTACTCCAACCGAGCTTGAAAACGGTTATAAGATCCGTCGTGCCGCTGTGGATTTGAATATTCCTCTTGTTACAAACGCACGTCTTGCAAGCGCATTCATCAATGCATTCTGCACTATGAGTATAGACGATATAGCAATCAAGAGTTGGGACGAATATAAATAACCAATAATATAAATAAAAAGATTAAGACCTCTCTTACGGACATTTTCCAATAAGAGAGGTCTTTTTTTATTTCTTATAACCTGAATTCTGTAATAACCAGTTATTCATCTGAATAATCTTTTCAGGGATTGGGAATACTGTTGTAAATCCGGTCTCTTCATTTTCCAGCTGAGGACGGCTGCTATATGCTTCAGTGTAAACTCCGAACCTTATCATATCCTGACGCCTCCATCCTTCCCAGGCAAGTTCTAGCATTCTTTCATCCAGAATATTTTCAAGAGTAGCACTCCTGGCAGGAGCATTTACTCTACTCCTGACAAGATTAAGCTCTCTGTCACCGTTTTCTCCATTGCGAACCTTAGCTTCACATTTCATAAGAAGCACATCGGCATATCTGTAAAGAACGATATCATTGTCTATAAGCTTTCCGTCTTTAAAGCCTGTAGGATCGACTTCATATTTTTTCATTCTCGCTCCGGCAGTCTTCTCGTACGGTTTTCCTGAAACGTCAAGTTCAACCTTCCAAGGCTCATAGACCAAACGTGTCTTTCCATCATCCAGCATTATAGGATTTCCGTCAAGATCGGTAAGATCGTCATCAAAATAGCAGAAATCAAATCGTGGATCTTCATTTTCTGTACCGTAGCCGAATGTTTCAAGAACATCCAGAGTGGCAGACGCACCGTTCTCTCCTCCAAGTCCGTAAGCCTTTGCATGATTATAATGACGCGACCTGAATAAATATATGAACTGGTTGGTATATAATGTCTTGTCCATAGGTATGACAAAAATATTCTCGACAGACGATTCGTTGAACACTGCAAAATTAGTCCTATAGTCCGGTTCCAGATTGTATCCTGCCTCTGCTATCTTGTCGCAATAGTATATTGTGGCCTCCCATGCATTCGTCCTTGTTCCGTCTATTGTAAATTCTATATCAGCTCCGTTTGGTCTTAAATTGTCAGTCCATACATCATCTGTATATACCTCGGCATTCAGTGCCAGTTTAGCCAACAGAAAATATGCCACATGTCGTGTAATTCGTCCGTAATACTCTCCGGGGATATTACTACGTTCGTCTGCCAGATAAGGTAAGGATTCCTGTAGTTCATTTACAATAAACCAGAAGATTTCACTCCTTTCTGCCTGTTCTTTCACCGACTTCTCAACTTCTGTTTCCCTTATGAGCGGCACTCTCCCGAACAAATCCATAAGATGGTAATAGAATAATGCCCTTAGAGCTCTGACTTCTGACATCAAGGGTTGTGCATCATCATCACTGTGATCTGTTGCATAGTCCTTTATCCTTCTGGCAGATTCATTACAAAGCATGACCGATTTGTACAAATATTCCCATGTGGCAAGAATAGAATTGTTATTTGTTCCCCAGTCATGAAGATATAGTCCCTGCCAGAATCCACCGTCATACCAGTCCGCGCCACGCGTAGGCATTATAGCCTCATCGGTGGTAAAAGTATTAAGGTCGTATATACCTCTTCCGGTGCCCTGTATCCCCTCACTGTCATTATATCCGCCAATATTATTATAAAGAGTGGCAACACTGTGCATGTATAGTTCTTTCAGATTTCCGGCTATCTGATTTTCGTTTATTGCGTCCTTTGGATTTTCTTCCAAAAAACCCTTGCAAGATGATAGACAAAGGATACAAGCTGTTATGATGTAAACATATCGTTTCATACGCATAAATTTTAAAAGTTCAACCCAAGGCTTAAAGTATATGTCCTCGATACAGGATAGCTGCGTTTATCGTCAACTCCCAATGTACCGTCTATACCGGAACTGTTTATAAGCGGAGTAAGTCCAGAATACCCCGTTATAGTCGCAAGATTGTTTATCGTAAAAGCCAGTCTGCAACCCTTCAGCCACAGTCCGTCCTTTACTTTCGGTTGCCATCCTATTGTAAGATAATCGAAATTAAGGTAGTTTCCATTTTCCAGCCAGTAGTCCGTAGCCGTCTGGTCACGTATCATCTTCTTAGGAGCTTCTTCCATAACATTATAGTCAGGCAGGTTATTCATGTTCATATATGTAAGTGCAGTACCGTTATAAATCTTATGGCCGAACGCACCGTTCATCTGTAACGAAATATCGAAAGATTTATATCTCAGACTGATATTTGAACCGAGTATATATTTAGGTATGGCCTGTCCGGCTATATATCTGTCTTCTCCATCCTCTATGCTTACTCCGCCCCCATTCAAATCGGCTATACCATATACATAACCTCCGTTACCGTCATCTTTCAACCCTGTACATTTAGGCAGATAGAAAACGCCCAATGGCTGTCCCACTATCTGATACACTATATTGTTGTTTCCACCATGAAATCCTGCACCATTCAGTCCGGCAATGGCTGTATATTCGGCAGCTGATATATAATTACCTTCATACATTCCACCAAGCGACAGCAGTTTGTTCTGCTGATAGGTGAGATTTGCGTTTATCATAAGTTCCCAATCCCCCGTTCTCACCGGAGTACCGCCTACTGATATTTCCACACCATTGTTTTCCATCGAGCCGATGTTTGCCAAAAGAGTATTATAAGTGAACGGAGGAACGCTGACATGATAATTATAAAGCATATCGCTTGTTTTCGACTTATAATAATTAACAGACAGAATAAACCGGCTACCATACATTTCAAGGTCGGCACCAGCATTGAAAGTCTTCTTCACTTCCCATTTCAGATCCGGATTGACATTTCTCAGTGTTTCAAAAGTAACCATAGGCAAGTTACCAACAGGAGCTACCCCATTCGGTTTAGCCAGACTCATAGTGGTATAAGAACTTATTCCTCCCTGGTTTCCAGCAAGTCCGTATCCCAGTCTGACTTTCAGATTATCGACTATATCAACATACCTCATAAAATCTTCCTGCGATATGTTCCACGCCACAGAAGCTGAAGGGAAAAATCCCCATTTATGGTTCTCGCCAAACTTGGATGACGCATCAGTACGCGCATTCAATGTGACAACATACCTGTCATCATACGAATAGTTCACACGGCCCAAAAACGATACCTGTCTGGGATCTTCAAAATAAGAGCCTGTACCGTCCCATGGTCTCAATGCTCCTGCCTGAAGATTATTGAAGCCCATATAATCAGATGAAAAGTTTGTAGCTGTAGTATAGAATCCGGAATATCTGTCCTTAGAGAGTTCACCCAATGCCAATACATCTATAAAATGTTTTCCCATCTGTCTGTTGTATGTAAGCATCATGTTTCCCAGCAATGATTCCGAACTTCTCAAACCTCTGTATCCCTGACCGTAAGCCCATACTGTTGTAGGTAAATATTGGCTGTCCTCAGCATTATTGTATGTATATGAGCCGAAAAGTACCAGTTTCAGCCGGTATGGAAGATTTACGTTTATTTTAGCATGCGCACTGAAGTATGAGGCTGCCTCACGGTTGTCAACTTCCATCCATGCCAACGGATTTGTTATCTGACTGGCCGTAGTAAGATTATCCCAGGCACCTGAAGAATTCTTTTCTCCGGGGAAAGTAGGATTGAAAGTTGCGGCCGAATAAAATGTCTTCTGCAGGTCGAACAGACTTCTTTCCCTTTTCACCGAGCCGAATATTCCAAGTTCACAATCTACCAAGTTATCTATAAGCTTTTGGTTCAGATTCATGTTTGATGTAAACATCTTCATACCCTCGTTCATTATATCTCCTTCCATATCCAAATATCCAAGAGATACACGGTAAGTAGATTTCTCTCCGCCACCATAAAGAGCAATATTATGATTCTGCCTTATGGCCGTCCTCTCTATTGCTTTCTGGAAATTTGTATTATAGCCTTTGTCTATAATACTCAATCCCAAGCTTGAAGTGACATTTCTGTATTCATCAGCATCGAGCATCCCTATTCTTTTATACACACTGGAAATACCGAAACTTCCGCTGTAGTTTATACTTGTCTTGCCCTTGATACCTTTCTTTGTCACGACATTTATTACGCCGGAAGCTCCACGCGAACCGTACTGAGCCGTTTCGGAAGCATCCTTCAAAATAGTAAAGCTTTCTATGTCAGTAGGATAAATTGAGGTAAGCAGAGTCATATCCCCTATAACACCATCAACAATGATTAACGGTGAGTTACCTCCCGTTATGGATGTAGTTCCACGCAGACGTACCGCATCAAGAGCAGCCGTTCCGTTCCCCCCTTTATTGATAGTAAGTCCTGCTACTCGTCCCTGAATAGCCTCAATAGGATTTACAATCTGTATTTTGTTCATCTGATCTTCTTTGATCAGCTCCACTGATCCGGACAGTTTCTTAATGCTTCCGGTGGCATAGCCGACATTTACTACAGTATCGGCAGAGACTTTGTCTAATTCTTGTTCTTGTGCATTAATAGTTTGGCCTGCCAATATTAAAGGCAATGATGCCAACAAACTAAGCGTATTGGTTCGCTTGTGTTTTTTCATAATGATATCGGTTATTTGTTTTTCTCAAAAATAAGTATTTATATAATGAAAAACAAAAAATAGGCATATAAGGTTGAAATCATATGCACATATTATACAAAAATTATACACTCCGTTCAAACTGGTATTTTAAATATCATAGTTTTTATTTACATTTGCCAATAGTACCTATTATTATATAAAATGAAATTCCCATGAGATAAAAAAATCACGCCAAAGAGAATGTAAATAGTCAAGCTGAAGTTACCTTTGTATAGTGTAACCCTAAATGTATCAGTTATGGCAGAAG
>NZ_JACJLE010000057.1 GCF_016901995.1 Bacteroides caecigallinarum
CAATAAAAGCGTTACTAAGAACAATACTTTTGCAGCAGAGAGTTTTTTAACCTGAAATTTTAAAACTTAAATACCTGAAAAGCTATGAACCTTAAAAGTATTTTTTCATTAACATCATGTATTTGTTTCGCTATGGCAGTAAATGCCCAGAAACTTACTTCTCCTGATGGAAATTTCGTCATGAATTTTAGTCTCAGTCCTGAAGGAGCACCGGTTTATGAACTTTCTTATAAAGATAAACCGATTATTAAACCAAGTACATTGGGACTTGAACTTAAAAAAGAAGATGCAAACAAGAAGACAACTTTCGAATGGACGGAACGTACAGACAAAGATCAGCTTGATGCAAAAATCAATCTTATGACTGGTTTTAAAATAAAAGATACAAGTACTTCCACTTTTGATGAGACTTGGAGTCCTGTTTGGGGAGAAGAAAAAGAAATTCGTAATAACTATAACGAACTGGCTGTTACACTTGACCAACCGTCAAATGACCGTTACATAGTAATACGTTTCCGCTTGTTTAACGATGGTTTAGGCTTCCGCTATGAGTTTCCTCAACAGAAGAATCTTAATTATTTCATTATCAAGGAAGAACATTCCCAGTTTGCAATGGCTGGAGACCATACGGCTTTCTGGATTCCGGGAGATTATGATACTCAGGAATACGATTACACTACATCACGTCTGAGTGAAATTCGTGGAAAAATGAAAGACGCAATCACTCCTAATTCATCTCAGTATGTATTCTCGCCTACAGGAGTTCAGACAGCTCTTATGATGAAAACAGATGATGGCCTGTATATTAATCTTCATGAAGCAGCATTGGTGGATTATTCATGCATGCACCTTAATCTTGATGACAAGAATATGATTTTTGAATCATGGCTTACACCTGATGCTAGAGGTGATAAAGGTCACATGCAGACTCCATGCGTATCTCCTTGGCGTACTGTGATAGCAAGTGACGATGCACGTAATATATTGGCTGCTCGTGTTACACTAAACCTTAATGAACCATGTAAGATAGAAGATACATCATGGATACATCCTGTGAAGTATGTCGGTGTATGGTGGGATATGATTACCGGAAAAGGTTCATGGGCTTATACTGATGAAGTTCCTAGCGTCAAACTTGGAATTACAGATTATAAACAGACCAAACCTAACGGAAAACATTCTGCCAATACAGAAAATGTGAAGAAATATATTGACTTTGCAGCTGCACACGGATTTGATGCAGTACTTGTTGAAGGATGGAATGAAGGTTGGGAAGACTGGTTTGGTAAAACAAAAGATTATGTATTTGATTTCGTAACTCCTTATCCAGACTTTGATGTGAAAGAACTTCACCGTTACGCAGCCGGCAAGGGTGTTAAGATGATGATGCACCATGAAACATCTTCTTCTGTAAGAAACTATGAACGCCACATGGATAAGGCATATCAGTTTATGGTAGATAACGGATATAACTCTGTTAAGAGTGGATATGTGGGCGATATTATTCCTCGTGGAGAACATCATTACGGACAGTGGATGGTTGACCACTATCTTTACGCAGTTAAAAAGGCTGCCGACTATAAAATTATGGTAAATGCTCATGAAGCAGTACGTCCTACAGGTTTGTGCCGTACATATCCTAATTTGATTGGTAATGAGTCAGCTCGTGGAACAGAATATGAATCATTCGGTGGAAGTAACGTAAATCATACCACTATACTTCCTTTCACTCGTCTGATTGGAGGTCCTATGGATTATACTCCTGGTATATTTGAGCTTGATTGCAGTAAGATGAATCCTACAAATACATCTCACGTACGCAGTACATTGGTACGTCAGTTGGCACTTTATGTCACTATGTACAGCCCTCTTCAGATGGCAGCAGACATTCCTGAAAACTATGAACGCTTTATGGATGCTTTCCAGTTTATTAAGGATGTGGCTATAGACTGGGACGAAAGCCGTTACCTTGAAGCTGAACCGGGTGAATACATCACTATTGCACGTCGTGCCAAAGGTACAGACGACTGGTATGTAGGATGTACAGCCGGATATAACGGACACAAATCCGATCTTAAACTTGATTTCCTGACTCCGGGCAAGAAATATGAGGCTATTATATATGCTGATGCAAAAGGAACATCTTGGGATAATAATCCACAGGCATATACTATCACCAAGAAAAAAGTGACAAACAAGTCAAAACTTAAACTTACTGCTGGTGTAGGTGGTGGCTATGCTATATCAATTAAAGAAATCAAATAGTCATACAAAATCTGAATAATATATTTTTGAAGGTAAAAACTAGGTTTATACAGTTACTTAAAGGTAGGAACAGCCTGTTAGGTATTGTAAAATCAAAATATGAAAGATGTTTTTATTAGGGTAAATCTAAGTTTTCAATAGGTATATTTTATTTAGGCTATTTATTAACACTTAATTAAATAACAAATGAAAAGTAAAATCTTAAATTCTAATGGAAAATTCCTGCTATTATGTTTGGTAGGAATGCTGATGGCTGTACAAGGCTTTGCACAAGCAATAACAGTCAAAGGTGTCGTGAAAGACAAAACTGGAGAACCCGTAATTGGTGCAAATGTTGTTGTGAAGGGTACAACTAATGGCTGTATTACTGATTTCGACGGAAACTTTAGTTTAGAAGCTAGCCAAGGAGATATACTTGTTGTATCTTTTGTCGGCTATCAATCACAAGAACTTCCTGCAAGTACGGATATGCAAATTGTTTTAAAGGAAGATGCAGAATTGCTTGATGATGTAATTGTAATTGGTTATGCAACAGGAAGCCAGCGTACAGTATCAGGAGCAATCAAACGTGTTGGTCGTGAAGAAATGAATGCTGGAGTTGTTACAAATCCTCTTCAAGCTATTAAAGGTAAGATTGCTGGTGTGAATATCGCTAAAACTGGAGGCGATCCAACAGCTTCTGCTTCTATTCGTGTACGTGGTACAACTTCTCTTTCTGGAGGTAATGATCCGCTTGTTATTATAGATGGGGTTTTTGGAGATTTGTCTATGCTTAACGCTATTTCTCCAGCAGATATAGAGAGCTTTACAGTTCTTAAAGATGCTTCAGAAACTGCACAGTATGGTTCAAGAGGTGCTAGTGGTGTTATTGTTGTAACTACAATAAAAGGTAAAAATGGAACTAAAACATTGAGTTATGATGGTAGTTTCGGTATAGAGACTGTATATAAGAACTTAGAGATGCTTGATGCAAACGCATACCGTCAAATTGTTGCTGATAGAGGTTATGCCAATGCTCTTGATATGGGATATAATACTAACTTTATTGAGGCAATGCAACAGACAGGTTATACTCAAAATCATAGACTTTCGTTTGGTGCAGGAACAGAATCATCTAATTATCGTGCTTCTATAGGAGTAATAGATCAAAAGGGTATTATCCTTGATAATTATATGAGAAACTATACAGCAAAACTTGATGCTTCTCAAACAATGTTTAACGATAAAGTTAAGATTGATTTTGGTATGTTTGCTTCCAAAGTTGATAAAAGGTATGTAAATGATTATCAGAAGACTTTCTATTCTGCTGCTTCATTTAATCCAACTTTCCCTGATTTTGCTAATGCAGATGGTACATGGCCGGAAGATCCTAATGCAAACGAAACTCAAAACCCTCTTGGCCGACTTACTATAAAAGATGTAGAATCAAACAGCTATATAAATGCTAATGCCAGGATAACATGGACTGTTATTGATGGTCTTAAACTGAGTGCTTTTGGATCTTATACCTATAATGTTAAGGAAAATTCAAAATATACTCCTACAAATATTAAGGCTGGTTTGGGACAAAACGGTATAGCTGAGAAATATGACAACAAGAGTGGAGTCCTTTTGGGTAACTTTACTGCAAATTATAAAAAGGCATTTGGGTTACATTATGTTGATATCCTTGGTTTGTCTGAATTGCAGAAATATTCATACTCAGGTTTCAATGCAAAAGCTAAACAGTTTGGAACAAATTTCTTTGAATATAATAATCTGGGTGCTGGTGCGGAAGTTAAATATGGTGATGTCGGTTCTTTCTTGAACGGATATTCATTGGCTTCATTCATGGGACGTTTTAACTATAGTTATGCTGACAAGTATATTGCTACTGTTAATATGCGTGCTGACGGTTCCTCAAAATTAGGAGCAAACAACAAATGGGGCTTCTTCCCATCTGCATCTCTTGCTTGGGTTCTTAAAGAGGAAGCTTTTCTTAAGAATGTTGATGTAGTCAGTAATTTAAAGATAAGGACAGGTTATGGTCTTACAGGTAACCAAGATGCTATTAGTGCATATAACTCATTAAGACTTATGAGTCCTACAGGTGTTACAACTATTAATGGCAAGCCTGTCACAACATATGGAATTAACAGAAATGAGAATCCTGATCTTAAATGGGAAGTTAAGAGAATGTTTGATGTAGGTATTGATGCTGGATTTTTCGAAGACAGATTAACTGCTACATTGGATTATTACTACTCAAAGACTAGTGATTTGCTTTATAATTATGCTGTTCCTGTACCTCCGTTTGCGTTTAATACATTACTTGCCAATCTTGGGGAAATGGAAAATACAGGAGTTGAAGTCGCAATCTCAGGAACTCCTTTAAAGAATAAGGATATGGAATTAAATATATCTGCCAATTTCTCATGGCAAAAAAATAAATTGCTTTCATTAAGTGGAACTTATATGGGGCAAGAACTGAATGCTAAAGAATTTATGAATCTTGGAGGTATGAATGGAGCTGGATTCATTGGCGGTAATAACCAAATTATTTACCAGATGGTAGGACAACCTTTGGGTGTATTCTATTTACCAAAATGTGATGGAATTATTGATATGAAAGGTAATGGTGAATATACATATCATATTCTTGATATTGATGGTCAGGAAGGTATAGACCTGTCTGATGGAAAAGACCGTTATATTGCTGGTCAGGCAATTCCAAAGTTCTATTTAGGTGGTAATGTAAACTTCAGATATAAACAATTTGATATTCAGGCACAATTTAGTGGTGCATTTGGACACAAAATTTATAATGGTACATCTCTGTCATATATGAATATGAGTCTGTTCCCAACATATAACGTCCTTACAGATGCTCCTAAGTTGAATATCCATGACCAGACTGTAACAGATTATTGGTTGGAAAGAGGTGATTATCTACATATCGACTATGTAACTTTAGGATGGAATCTGAATACTCAGAATTTGAAAAATATCAATTCTTTAAGAGTTACATTCTCTGTAAACAATCTGTTTACATTTACAAACTATTCAGGATTATCTCCTATGATTAATAGTTCTACAGTATCAAGCAGTTTGGGTATTGACGATAAACAGTTCTATCCTCTTACTCGTACTTATTCAATCGGACTAAGTGTTAATTTTTAAATTGAAGAATTATGAAAAAAAAGATTTTATATAGTATTACGATGGCTGCAATTTTAGGATTAAGCAGCTGTGCTTCATTCTTGGAAGAGAATCCTAAAGATCAGATGCCTGAAAATGAAGCATACAAGAATCCTCAAATGATTTATCTGAATACTGTTGCAAACTTATACACAATGATAGGTGGCGACGGTGGAGGTAAAGGATTAGCCGGAACAGACCGTGGACTATACGATCTTAATACTTTTACAGCTGATGAAGCTATTCTTCCTACAAGAGGTGGCGACTGGGATGATGGTGGTCTGTGGAGAAATCTGTTTACTCATAATTGGGGTGAAAATAATGACCTTATTATTGCAACTTGGGATTATCTATATGGATTTATAGTTCAATGTAATCAGTCAATTGACAAGTTGGAGAGTTTAAAAGAAGCAGATCCAAGTAACCCATATTATGAAGTCTATCAATCTGAAGTAAGAGCTTTGCGAGCTATGTATTACTTCTATCTGTTGGATATGTATGCGAGAGTACCTATTGTAGAGTCTTCATTAACTCAAATGAAGGATGTAAAACAAGCTACACGTACTGAAGTATTTAACTTTGTAAAAAAAGAATTGGAAGAATCCATTCCACTATTAGAGGATGAAAAGAGTGCAGATCCGGGAGAATATTATGGTAGAATGACGAAGGCTGCTGCATATTTCCTCATGGCTAAGCTTGCTTTAAATGCTGAAGTTTATACCGATGATGACTGGACAGACAATGTACGTCCTGATGGAAAGAATATTAAATTCAAAGTTGGTGATACAGAAATGAATTGTTGGGAAGCTGTTGTTGCTTACTCTGATTTAATAACAAATTCCGGATATGCATTAAACCAAGGGACAGATGGATTCCTTTCAAATTTTGCAGTAAATAATGAAGGTTCACAGGAAAATATATTTGTAATCCCAATGGATCCATCGTTATATAAAGCAAGAAATATGTATTTGGTCCGTTCAAGACATTATGATGTAGGTAAGGCTTATGGATTTGGTAATGGAGGATGGAACGGATCGTCTGCAACAATTGAAGCTATGAATGCATTTGGTTATGGAACGGCTAATCCTGATCCAAGACTTGACTTGACATATTATACAGGAAAGGTGAAAGGTCCGGATGGTAAGTATGTTATTCTTAGCGAGACTGGAGAAGAACTTGAATATCTGCCAATGGCTGTAAAATTAATGTTTGATAAGAGTGACACATCAATGAAAATGGCAGGCGCACGTATGTATAAATATGAAGCAGATGCTACTGCTACTGAAGATGGCCAATGCCCTCATAACGATTGGGTTCTTTTCAGATATGCGGATGTATTATTAATGAGAGCTGAAGCATTGATTCGTGATGGTAAGAGTGGACAGGCTGACCTTGATCAGGTGAGAAATAGAGTTGGAGCTCCTCAAGTTACTGCGACATTAGATAATATTCTGAAAGAAAGATTGTTGGAATTAGCATGGGAAGGATGGAGAAGACAAGATTTGATTAGATTCAAGAAATTCAATGATGCAATAACAGACAGACCTAAGACTGAAGCTTATTTGCAAGTATTCCCAATCCATACAAATACATTAGCTGTTAATGCTAACCTTTCTCAAAATCCAGGTTATAAGAAATGACAAACTTAAAAAATGATTTATATGAAAACTATAAAATATTTAATTGCACTTGCTTTATTCATCATGTTTGGAACAAGTTGCCAAGATAATGAGAATTGGAGAATTATTCCTTACGAACCAGAACCCTCTGTTCCAATAGAAGGACCTGAATTCTTACTTGTAGTTGGAAACCATCAAAGCTGGAATCCTGGAGCTGAGGTTATTGGTAAAGTTTATCCGGTTGATGCTGATGGGAATTATGAGGGTTATGCATATTTGGACGGTGAGTTCAAATTTACTTCTCAAAATAACTGGGACGGTCCCAATTATGGTTCAGGTGATGCTGAAGGTAGTTTATCCACAGATGCTCAAGCCGGTAATCTAACGAAGGATAAAGGGTATTATTATATAACAGTTAATATTAAGGATCTAACTTATAAAGCTGATTTACGGAACTTTGGTGTTATAGGTAGTGCTACATCTGGAGGTTGGAATGAAGACATAGATTTAGTGTATGATCCGAATGATCTTAAGCTAAAAGTAACCACGACTTTAACTGATGGAGAAATAAAGTTCAGAGCTAATGATGCTTGGGATGTTGATTTCGGTGCCGGGGAAAAAGAAGGAGAATTAGCTGCTAAAGGCGGTAATATTCCTGTTAGTGCTGGAGACTATCAGATTGTTGTTGATTTGTCAAATCCAAGCTACACTTATGAACTCATTAAGCAGTAAATAAGTTTTTAGATAAGTATTTGTAAATAAAGTGTGCTGGGATATTGATTCTCAGTACACTTTTTGTTTTTAGTTATGAGAAAGAATATTTTTTTACAATTAATACTCTGTTTAATAATCTCATCATGTACAAAAAACGATTCAGATGTAAAAACAGAATATTTTCAGGAAGGACTTACTTGGTTACCTGAAAATCCAGATGCGGATTCAGAACTTACTATTAACTTTAAAGCTTCTACTAAGTCCAAACTTTATGGATATACTGGAGATGTTTATGTACATATTGGAATTGTGTCAGAAAATGTTTGGACCTTTGTTCCTGCCGAATGGAACGAGAACATAGCCAAATGTAAAATGACGAAGAAGGATAACAATTGCTGGTCTATATCTCTTTCTCCGTCTGTAAGAGAATGGTTTGCTTCCGGTGAGACTGCTATCAATAAACTTGGTATAGTAATACGTAGTTCCGATGGGAGTAAGAAAGGAATAGAGGAAGACTCTTTTATTGAGGTAACCGATAATAAATACACAGCTTTCCAACCTGCTCCTATAATTGAGCAGACTATGCCGGCAGGGACAGTAGAAGGTATAAATATATCAAGTGGAAGCAGTGTGACTTTTGCTTTCTATGATAAGGATAAGAATGGAAATCATAAAGACTTTGCATACATATTAGGTGATTTCAATAACTGGACATTAGCCAATGACGGCACTTCTCAAATGTATAGGGATAATTCTGCCGGATGCTGGTGGATAACTGTTGAAAATCTGGACCCGGCAAAGGAATATCGCTTCCAATATTATACAGGAACTAAAGACGGTGATGTAATCAGACTGGCTGATGCATATTCTGAAAAGATTCTTGACCCTGATAATGATAAGTATATCCCTGAATCGACATATCCTTCATCTGAAATGGTTTATCCGGAGAAAGGTATAGGAATAGTTTCCACATTCAAGATTAATAAGGATGAATATTCATGGCAGAATAATGATTTCAAGATAAATGACAGAGATAATCTCCTTATATATGAGTTGCACCTCAGAGATTTTACTTCAACATCCGATCTTAATGGCGCGATGAGCAAGCTTGACTATCTGGAAGGGCTTGGAATAAATGCCATAGAACTGATGCCGGTACAGGAATTCGATGGTAACGACAGTTGGGGATATAACCCATGCTTCTTCTTTGCCATGGACAAAGCATACGGAACAAAGGAAATGTATAAGAGATTTATTGATGAATGTCACAATAGGGGAATAGCTGTTCTATTTGATGTGGTATATAATCATGCTACAGGAGCACATCCTTTTGCAAAATTGTATTGGGACAGCAAGAATAATAAGACAGCTGCCGAGAATCCGTGGTTTAATGTTGACGCACCTCATCCTTATAGTGTATTCCATGATTTCAACCATGAATCAGAGCTTGTAAAGACTTTCGTAAAACGAAACCTCAAATTCTTACTTGATGAATACAAGATAGATGGTTTCCGTTTTGATCTTACAAAAGGTTTCACTCAGCGTCAATGTAATGAAAGTACCGCATCTGACTATGATGAAAATCGTATAGCCGTTTTGAAAGATTATTATGACGCTATTCACGAGGCAAACGAAAATGCTGTGGTTATATTGGAACATTTCTGTTGTGATAAAGAAGAAAAAGAACTTGCAGACTATGGTCTTAAACTATGGAGAAATGGTAACAATGCGTATTGCCAGTCTGGAATGGGATGGCAAGACGACAGTGGCTTTGAAGGAATATATACAGGCACTAATGATATGAAGTTTGGTGGATATATAAGCTTTATGGAAAGCCATGATGAAGAGCGTACTGCATTTAAGTCAAAAGAATATGGTAATGGTGACTTAAAGACTAATTTGGCAAACCGAATGAAAAGTATGGCTACAAATACGGCTTTCTTCCTTACTGTGCCCGGACCGAAGATGATATGGCAGTTCGGTGAAATGGGATATGATGTTTCTATTGAAGAGAATGGTCGTACGGGACGTAAACCTTTGCATTGGGAGTATCTGAATGATCAGTATAGGAAGAAACTCACTGAGACTTATACCATGATTTTTAAACTAAGAAGTGAACTGCCACAGCTTTTCTCTTCTGATGCTACATTCAGATGGGAAGTATCCGAGAGTTATTGGGAAGGATGCCGTAATATTTCAATTGAAAGTATAGACGGAAAGAAACTTTTCATTGTGGGTAATTTCACGACAGAAGAACAGACATCTTCAGCTCAAGTTCCGTCGGGTTGGAGCGGATATTATAACTTTATCAGTGCTGAACAGGTAAGTAATATTGCCGGAACACAGCCGACTGTAGCTCCACATGATTTTGTTATATATTCTAATTTCCTCGTTAATAACTAAATGATATGATAAGAATTAGTCTGAATATGAAAAGTTGAGTAGTTCAGAGATTTGGGATTATTTCTATGGGATTAATTATTTTTTTATTTATTTTGACGATAATATCATGATAAAACTAAAACAATTGATGACATTACCACTGATAGTAACTACTATAAGTTGTGGAGAAACTAATAAGTATGAGTCGTATGCAGACTATCCGTCTTTCACTTCAGAGTGGACGGAGATGGTATATACTCCAAAATCGACTAACTTTATGTTGTGGGCACCTATTGCCGAGGCTGTAAAGGTCAATATCTTTGACGAAGGACTTGACAGTAAGGCTGTTAATTCTGTGAAAATGCGCCGTGGCGATAACGGCCAATGGATGGCAGAGATAGATGAAGATCTGAACGGCAAGTTCTATACATTCAATGTATGTATCGACGGCAAATGGCTTGACGATACTCCGGGAGTAATGGCAAAGGCCGTAGGTGTGAACGGTAAGCGTGCTGCCATATTGGATTTGAACAGTACTGATCCTGAAGGTTGGGAAAACGACAAGCGTCCGGAACTGAAGAGTTTCAATGACATTATTCTGTATGAAATGCATCATCGTGATTTCTCATTGGACAGTTTGTCGGGTATAAATAACAAGGGAAAATTTCTTGCGTTGACTGAAGAAGGAACGAGGAATATTTATGGACAGACTACAGGTATTGACCACTTGAAGGAGCTGGGTATCACTCATGTTCATATTCTTCCGTCATACGATTATGCGTCTGTAGATGAAACTAAGCTTGATACACCTCAGTATAATTGGGGATATGACCCTCAGAACTACAATGTGCCTGATGGCTCATATTCAACAGATCCGTACAAGCCTGAAGTCAGAATACGTGAGTTCAAGCAGATGGTGCAGTCGCTCCATAGGGCTGGCATCAGGGTGATAATGGATGTGGTATATAATCATACTTTCAATACAGAACACAGTAATTTTGAATTGACTGTACCTGGATATTTCTATCGTCAGAATGAGGATGGAACATTTGCCAATGGTTCAGGCTGTGGAAACGAAACAGCCAGCGACCGTGAGATGGTACGTCGTTATATTGTGGAATCAGTGAAACATTGGGTAAACGAATATCATGTAGATGGTTTCCGTTTTGACCTTATGGGGATACACGATATAGAGACTATGAAGGCCATCCGTGCGGAGCTTGACAAAATTGATCCTACAATATTCATCTATGGCGAAGGATGGGCTGCAAGTGCTCCTAAATATCCTAAAGAAAAACTGGCGATGAAGGCCAACACATGGCAGATGCCTGGCATTGCTGCATTCAGCGATGAATTCCGCGACAGTTTGCGTGGCTCATGGAGTGACGATACTAAGGGTGCTTTTGTCACTGAAGGTAAGGGATATGAGTCGGGGGTAATGTTCGGTATTGCTGCTGCACTACCTCATCCGCAGTTGAAAGAGGCTTTGAAAGATTATCCGGCATCATGGACAGCACAGCCAACTCAGATGATAAGTTATATCAGCTGTCATGATGACCATTGTATAGGCGACCGTCTTCTTATTACTGCTCCAAAGGCTGACACCAAGCAGCGCATGCGTTTATTGAAATTGGCAGAAACAGCAGTATTTACATCGCAGGGTGTTCCTTTCATCTTTACAGGTGATGAACTTATGCGCGACAAGAAAGGGGTAAAGAATTCTTTCAACAGTCCTGATTCAATAAATGTCATAGACTGGCGTCTGAAAAAAGAACATAACGACTCGTACGAATATATAAAGGGACTTATAGCTTTACGAAAAGCGCATCCTGCGTTCCGTTTAGGTTCTGCGGAAAAGGTTTACGAACATCTTGAATTTATTAATCCGGGACGAGAAGGTGTAGTGGCGTTCCGTATCAAAGGTCAGCCTGCAGGAGAGGAGTGGAAAGATATAACTGTAATCTTTAATGCTAAAGCTGAGACTGTAAGAGTTGAGGTGCCTGAGGGTACATACAGGATGGTGTGCTATGACGGAAAGATTTCTCCAGAAAAAGGTTTGAAAGATACTAAAGGAAAGACTCTTGTTGCAGCACCTCAATCTGCAACTATTGCTTATAGAAAATAATATTTACTTTTTTTATAATTAAACCGATTGCTATATACCGTTTCTTGTGGGCGGTATATAGCTTTTTTTATATAAAAGGGGTACAATCAGTGACATATACAGTTATATATTAAAATATGGACTTCTTATGAAACTGAATATATTTCTACTCCTTGTTGCGTCACTTCTTTTTTCATGTAGCCGATATGCCATCAATGAAGATGGTACAGATGGCACAGACAATATAAACGTATATATAAATTTTCAAAAGAATGCGGTGGGCGATATTCTTGATATAGACTATCCTGTCAGGATATATTGCGTTGATAAGACCAGTTCAGTTGTTACAGACTTTAATTATTTGGAAGGTGAGGGTATAGTGGCTACACTTATCCCAGGTGAATATTCAATAAATGCATTTTTAGGTATAGGAGAAGAGAGTTATTCGAAAGTAAATGATATTTCAGGGAAACCTATAATCTCAGTCAATGGAAGTGGTGTCTCGGACATACCTTTAATGGCAGCACATTCTTCGATAAATCTGGAGAAACAGACTGAAATTAATCTTATCCCATCGTATATAGTAGCGTCTTTAGAGTTTGAGTTTACAAATATACCTTCCGAAGTAAAGAAAATCCAGGTGGAAGTATCTCCGGTTAGTTGTGGCTATCAGATTGAAGGAGGTTTCTCCGACAGAACACAAGCTGCCTCTTTGGAATGTAATTTAAATAATGGTAAATGGCTTTCCGGTCAGAAATTTATATTCCCGGCCGAAGGAGTAAAGACCAGTGTTATTGTAAATCTTGATTATGGTGATGAAATAAAGAAATATTCTTATACGTTTGCCGAAGGATTGAGTGTCGGACAACCTTATAAGTTTACGGGTGGATATGATGAGGATTTGAGTATGGACGGAGATTTTCAGATTAGTGCCTGGAAAATGGAAGAGGAAATCGTTATGGATTTTGAAAATGAAAAACCGGCAGATGATGAAAATGACGAAAATGAACAGGATGGAGAAGGTGAGGAGTCCGATGGAAGCTCATTCGATGAGGATATTGATGTGTTTTATGTAGAAACTATGCCTTCTGCCAATAAAATTTGGGGACCTTTCTATTTATGGAAACTGGAAGAGATTGGTGTCGGGGAGGCGCAAGCTACTATTATATCTCCCGACCAATGGTATCAGATTTATAAAGAGGGAGAAGCTATGGAAATACTGAAAGGATACGAGATTGATGGTATTTCCGGATGGAGAACTTTCACAAAAGATGAGGCTCAGGAATTTTTTAAGGAATTTTCTACTGAACTGGACGAACTTAATCCTTATCTGGAAGAGAATGGTCACAATATTTTTTATACCCCAAACGATAATGCAGGAAACAGGTATTTATGCGAGAATGGAGAATACGCATTTAATATGTCTGGAAAGATAGAAATGGGGCCAGCCGGTAAGACTGTGAAATATTATCTTCGCCCCGTCAAAATAATAGGTTTAAAAGTCAAAAATTAAATGAACTGTCGTTTAAGGTAAAACGTGCGCACGTTTTGGATCGAATGAACGCACGTTTTAAACCGAACGTGCGCACGTTTTTTTATTGTTTTAATTTGCTCATTTCTACTCATTATGTGCATATTTTGTGGTATTTCGTTTTGTAGTATAAATGCTTTCATTAAATTTGCCGTCAGAAAATTACTAATACCAAAATATTTTATCTAATGAGTTTAAAAATTGTAGTATTGGCAAAACAAGTTCCTGATACTCGTTGTGTTGGGAAAGATGCCATGAATGCAGACGGAACAATTAACCGTTCTGCTCTTCCGGCAATTTTCAACCCGGAAGACTTGAATGCCTTGGAGCAGGCTCTCAGACTGAAAGACGCTCATCCTGGTTCTACTGTAACTATGTTGACTATGGGTCCGGGTCGTGCTGCAGAAATCATTCGTGAAGGTTTATATAGAGGTGCTGACAACGGCTATCTGCTAACAGACCGTGCTTTTGCAGGTGCAGATACACTGGCTACTTCTTATGCTCTTGCAACTGCCATCCGTAAAATTGGCGAGTATGACATCATAGTTGGTGGCCGTCAGGCTATCGATGGTGATACTGCTCAGGTTGGTCCTCAGGTAGCTGAAAAACTGGGATTACCTCAGATTACATACGTAGAGGAAATCCAGGAAGTGAAAGACGGATGCATCCGTGTTAAACGTCATATCGACGGTGGTGTTGAAACTGTAGAAGGTCCATTGCCTATTGTGTTGACAGTAAACGGTAGTGCTGCTCCTTGTCGTCCGCGTAATGCAAAACTGGTTCAGAAATATAAACGTGCTCTTGGCGCACAGGAAAAGGCTGCCATAACAAAAGATGGTGCTGAACTTCCATACGCTTCGCTTTACGAAAGCCGTCCGTATCTGAATATCACTGAATGGAGTGTAGCCGACGTAAACGGTGATACAAAGCAGTGTGGTCTGTCAGGCTCTCCTACAAAAGTGAAGAAGATTGAAAACATTATCTTCCAGGCTAAGGAAAGCAAGACTATCACAGGAAGTGATGCTGATGTAGAAAACCTTATTGTTGAACTTTTGGCTAACCACACTATAGGATAAGACTATGAATAATGTATTTGTATATTGTGAGATGGAAGGCAGCCATGTTGCCGATGTAAGTCTCGAACTTTTGACTAAAGGTCGTAAGTTAGCCAATGAGTTGGGATGCCAGCTTGAAGCTATTTGTGCCGGAAGCGACCTTACTGATGTAGAAAAACAAGTTTTGCCGTATGGAGTTGACCGTGTTCACGTGTTCGATGCTCCGGGGCTGTTCCCTTATACTTCTCTTCCTCATTCATCTATTCTCGTAAATCTTTTCAAGCAGGAAAAACCTCAGATCTGTCTTATGGGTGCTACCGTTATCGGTCGTGACCTTGGTCCTCGTGTTTCTTCTGCATTGACAAGTGGTCTGACTGCCGACTGTACTCAGTTGGAAATAGGTAGTCATGAGGATAAAAAGGCAGGTATTACATACGAAAATCTGCTTTATCAGATTCGTCCTGCTTTCGGTGGTAACATCGTTGCTACTATCATCAATCCTGAACACCGTCCTCAGATGGCTACAGTGCGTGAGGGTGTGATGAAGAAAGAAATTCTTGATGAAAACTATCAGGGTGAAGTGATTCGTCATGACGTGGCTAAGTTTGTTCCTGAAACAGACTATGTAGTGAAAGTAATCGACCGCCACGTTGAAAAAGCTAAACACAATCTGAAAGGTGCTCCTATCGTTATCGCCGGTGGTTACGGTATGGGTTCTAAGGAAGGTTTTGACATGTTGTTCGAACTTGCAAAAGAACTCCATGCTGAAGTTGGTGCAAG
Source organism: Bacteroides caecigallinarum (assembly GCF_016901995.1). Taxonomy (GTDB): domain Bacteria; phylum Bacteroidota; class Bacteroidia; order Bacteroidales; family Bacteroidaceae; genus Phocaeicola; species Phocaeicola cellulolyticus. Next base: position 15,628 of record NZ_JACJLE010000057.1, read on the forward strand.
CCGTGCAGCTGTTGATGCCGGATTCTGCGACCATGACCGTCAGATTGGCCAGACAGGTGTAACTGTTCATCCTAAATTGTATATCGCATGTGGTATCTCAGGACAGATCCAGCACATTGCAGGTATGCAGGATGCAGGTATCATCATCTCTGTAAACAATGATGAGAATGCTCCTATCAATGCGATAGCAGACTATGTGATTAACGGAACAGTGGAAGAAGTGATTCCGAAAATGATTAAGTATTATAAGAAAAACAGTAAATAATGGCAAACTTTTATACAGAACATCCGGAACTCAAGTTTCACTTGAACAATCCGTTGATGGAGCGTATCTGTCAGTTGAAAGAACGCGATTATAGAGATAAGGAAGAATACGATTATGCACCACAGGACTATGCTGATGCAATCGATTCATATGATAAAGTGCTTGAAATAACAGGCGAAATTACAGGTGAGGTGATTGCAGCCAATGCTGAAGGCGTTGACGAAGAAGGTCCTCACTGTGCAAACGGACGTGTGGAATATGCGTCCGGTACAAAAGCTAACCTTGATGCTATGGTTAAGGCCGGACTTAACGGTATGACAATGCCTCGCCGTTACGGAGGTCTTAATTTCCCTATCACTCCATATACTATGTGTGCGGAAATCGTAGCACAGGCAGATGCCGGTTTTGGTAATATCTGGTCTCTTCAGGACTGTATCGAAACTCTTTATGAGTTCGGTAATGAAGATCAGCACAGCCGTTTCATACCTCGTATCTGTGCAGGCGAAACAATGTCTATGGACTTGACTGAGCCGGATGCTGGTTCAGACCTTCAGAGTGTTATGCTTAAGGCTACATACGATGAGGCTAATAACTGTTGGCGTCTGAACGGTGTTAAGCGTTTCATCACTAATGGTGATGCAAACTTGCACCTTGTACTTGCACGTTCGGAAGAAGGTACACACGACGGTCGTGGCCTTTCTATGTTTATCTACGACAAGAACGATGGTGGGGTAGATGTACGCCGTATAGAAAATAAGCTTGGTATCCACGGTTCTCCTACATGCGAGCTTGTTTACAAGAATGCAAAAGCAGAACTTTGCGGTGAACGCAAGTTGGGACTTATCAAGTACGTTATGGCTCTTATGAACGGTGCCCGTCTTGGTATTGCTGCTCAGTCAGTAGGTCTGAGCCAGGCTGCGTACAATGAAGCTTTGGCTTATGCTAAGGATCGTAAGCAGTTCGGTAAGGCTATCATTGAATTCCCTGCGGTATATGATATGCTGGCTACTATCAAAGCTAAACTTGATGCAGGTCGTGCTCTGTTGTATCAGACTGCACGCTATGTGGATATCTATAAGGCTCTTGATGATATTGCACGCGAACGCAAACTTACTCCGGAAGAACGTCAGGAGCAGAAGAAATATGCTAAGTTGGCCGACAGCTTCACTCCTCTTGCCAAGGGTATGAACTCTGAATATGCCAACCAGAATGCATACGACTGTATTCAGGTACATGGCGGTTCTGGTTTCATGATGGAATATGCTTGCCAGCGTATTTATCGTGATGCACGTATCACAAGTATCTATGAAGGTACTACTCAGTTGCAGACAGTTGCAGCTATCCGTTATGTAACAAACGGTGCTTATGCAGCTACTCTCCATGAATATGAACTGATTCCTTGCGCTCCTGAATTCGAAGGCTATATGAACAGAATTAAAGACATGACTCGCAAACTTGAGGCTTGTACAAATGCCGTGAAAGAAGCTATGAATCAGGAATTGCTTGATTTCGTTTCACGTCGTCTCTACGAAATGTCTGCTGTGTGCGTAATGAGTCATCTGTTGCTGCAGGATGCTACTAAGGCTCCTGAACTGTTCGCTCAGTCACTTAACGTATATGTTAATTATGCAGAGTCAGAAGTTGAAAAGCATTTCAATTTCATCCGCAAGTTCAGTGCTGAAGAGCTTTTAAATTACAGAAAATAATATTTGAAGAATAAATAGTTTTCGGAGGACTTGGTATTGTAAATATCTTGTCCTCCGATTTTTTTTTGTTTTTACTGCTCTGTTTATATCTTTGTACAGAATAAAAAACGTATTTATGGCAAAAAAAGAAGAGTACAAGATAAAGAATCAGGAATTTCTGAAAGAAATGTCTGCTGAGGAAGGTGTGGTGCAACATCCTTCGGGCATACTTTATAGAGTAATCAACAGTGGAGACGGAAAGGTATCGCCAGTTGACAGAAGTATAGTTTCTGTACATTATCGTGGTACGCTTATAAATGGCAGAGAGTTTGATAATTCATGGAAACGTAACTGTCCTGAGGCGTTGAGACTGACTGATGTGATTGACGGTTGGCGTATAGCCTTGAAACTGATGCATGTGGGCGACAGATGGATGGTATATATTCCATATAATCTGGGATATGGAACACGTACATCAGGGCCTATACCTGGGTTTTCGACATTGATTTTTGAGATAGAACTGTTGGGTATAGCTTGAATATTAACGTTTAATAAGGTGCCCGTATCTTTTTCTTAGCCAGAAATTGAATCCTAATAATAATGGCAGGGAAATCAGCATTGGCAGATAGAACAATGTTTCCGAAGAAATTGAGACATTTGAAATTCTGTTGGTAATATCTGTCAATGTTATGTTTGTATAACTTATAATGATTAATATACATGCTGTGAGCATTAACAATGATGTAATTATTATGGCAACGAATGTTCTTTTTTCACGTTGCTTTTCCTCAAGTAGGATTTTTTCGTTTATTTTTTCCATCATTTTATAGCTGAAGTTGCTTGGCAAACGGAATTTTTGCTGCATGCCAACAGCTTTTCTAATACATTTGTCTGTGCTTTCAACTCTGAAATTATCTGAATTTGTTGCTTTTCCCATTATAGTTCCTCCTCTTTCTTCATTAGAATATATAGCTTTTTTCTGATCCTGTGGAGTTTTACTTTTATAAAACTCTCTTTTACGTTTAGTATCTGCTGTATTTCCTGGATTGTTTTCTCCTGCTCGTAGAATAACGTTATCAATGCTCTTTCGTCAGGTTGTAACATTGTCAATGCTTTATGTAGTTTATTGATGTTTTCTTCCGACTCGTCATTCATTGTTTCATCTATTTCTGTATCAGATATGGTGTTCCATATCTTTTCGTCATATACGTTTACCTCAGGTTCTTTTTTTCTGGTGAATGATATTGCTGTGTTGTAAGCTATTCGATAGAGCCATGTAGAGAAACTGCTTTTTGCATTAAATGATGAAAGGTTTTCAAAACATTTCATGAATGTGTCTTGCGTCAGCTCTTCGGCATCTGCTTCTGATCTGACAATTCGGACAATAAGACTATATACTTGTTGTCCGTATGTGTCAAGGAAATACGTGAACTCATCTGTTTTTCCTGACAATATTCTTGTTATAATATTTAATTCCTCATTTTTCATTTGTTTATTTAGACGCAAGAACAGCTTTAAGGTTACATCTGGTATAATTTTTTTCTTTTTTGTAGTAGCTATATTGTAACCTTTAGCTTGAACTGTCGTCTAATATGGCAAAGGAACAAATTTTTTAATATTTAAATATCACATTTATGGAAGAATTAATGATTGTGGCAAATGTAGCCATCGTTTTCGGAACAATTTACAAGTTGTTCGAATTGTTTGTAGGAAAAAAGGAACGTCAGATGTTGATAGACAAGCTCTCTGAAAACTCTTTGACAGAGGGAAAGTTTAAGGGGCTTAATATGTCGTCTTCATATTCTGCACTCCGTTTCGGGTGTCTGTTGCTTGGTTTAGGACTTGGTATCTTGATTGGATATATCATCATATGTAATTCCTTGCCTGAGTATTGGATTGATGAGGCGAATAGACAAGTTAGAGAAACTGCTTCAATTATATACGGGGCCAGTACTTTGTTTGGTGGCGGATTAGGTATGATTGTAGCTTTCTTGGTAGAGGTGTTTCGAAGTAAGGATAGAAAGTGAAAATTTAAATTAATATCATCGTAACATCCTGTTATTCTGATTGTAATACGGCGTAATTAATTTTGCAGTGTCTTAAAAAAACAGGAGGACTGAATATGAATGAAGTTAATTATGTAATAGAAAGTTTGCCAAATGGTGAGTTTTATGCTTACTTGTTAGATTACAATCAATGTTGTGCTTATGGCGAAACTGAAAATGAAGCTATAGAAAATCTTCAAGATATATCACATGATTTCTTTAATGAAATAAGTTCTGTTTTCACTCTTGAAGATATGGCATAGTGATGATTATGCTTAATTATTAAATTAATAAAAACACTCTCTTTCTTTCCTGAGGTCGTGTCTGTGTGATACAGGTATGGCCTTTTTTTAATTATTATAATGTGTGTAAATTTTATCCTTCTATCTGCCTTTTACATCCAATTACTTTTTCAATTGTTTTTTTATTTTGATTTACAGTATATTACGTGAAAAGTGATATTTTTTTTGAAAAAAAGTCGTTTAAACTATTGCAGGAATGAAAAAAGTCTGTACCTTTGCATCCGCTTTCGAGAGGGAGAGCGGTTAAGTTGACATGCT
>NZ_JACJLE010000058.1 GCF_016901995.1 Bacteroides caecigallinarum
TTTCATGAGTGCTAATCTTTCTTTTGTCAAAACACTCGGTTTTATATCAATTTTAGTATAAACCTGTCCTACTCTATGTGTAGGACGCTTAATATTTACGTATGAAAAATAATCCCAACAATGTCATATCACCTATACGTGAGAAGATAACCACTCTTATACGACATGAGAAACTTTACAGATCCATACACCGCCAACTGATGAAAAAATGGTTTCAGTATTTCGTACTGTTCTTCATTATCGGATCTATAATTTCAATTATATGCGGCTCGTTTGAAGAATCCGCGCCATATCGCAACTGGCTGTACTTATTCAATTATCTGGCTTCTTTCGTCTTTACCATAGAATACGGATTAAGGATTGCTGCAGCCCCTGTACAGTATGCACAATATAAAAGCCCATGGGTAGCACGTCTGCATTACATATTTTCCTTTTACGGACTTATAGATTTTGTAGCCGTACTTCCTTTCGTTGGTATTTATATCTACAAAGAGACACCTTATATACATCTTGTGGTGTTAGCATACATTCTGATAATATTCAAACTTATACGCTACTCGCGTTCGTTCCAGATGATAGGAACAGTTTTGAAGACCGTAAAGGAGGAACTCATAACATCTTATACGGCATGTGGCATCATGCTTGGTTTCTCAGGAATTCTGATGTATTACATAGAACGTAACGCACAACCCAATGCATTCGAGAATATCGGTGACGGATTCTGGTGGGCCATAGTAGCCTTTACCACCGTGGGATACGGCGATATATATCCTATCACTCCAATAGGGCGCCTACTGAGTAGCCTGATAAGCCTGATTGGTATTGCCATGATTGCTATCCCTACAGGTATAATAAGCTCCGCTTTCATGAACATGCTGATAGAGAAAAAGCAAAAAGCTGAAAAAGAAAAAGAAAAACAATGAATTTATAGAAGGAAAGACATCGTAATGTATTAACTTTGGCCCGGAAACTAAACTTAAATAAATATTATGAAGAAACAACTAGCTCTGATGTCGCTATTATTATGTAGCAATTCCTTTAATTCTTTTTCAAACAATAATCAGTCTGTAACGTTGCCTTACTGGCAGGACATACAAACCGTAAGTGTAAACCGTATGGAGCCTCGTTCTGCATTTATGAGCTATGCTGACAAGTCTCAGGCCATGAGTGGAAAATACGAATCCAGTCCTTATTATAAATTACTTAACGGAGTTTGGAAATTCTACTATACAGACTCACATCGTAACCTTCCAGCCGACATTACCGAAAAGAATACAGATGTATCCGGCTGGAACGATATAAAAGTCCCCGGGAACTGGGAAATGCAGGGTTATGGAGTAGCTATATATACCAACCACGGTTATGAGTTCCAACCAAGAAACCCGCAGCCTCCCAAACTGCCGGATGATATACCTGTAGGTGTGTATAGAAGAGATCTGAATATACCGTCCGATTGGAAAGGTAGAGATATCTATCTTCATATAGCCGGAGCAAAATCGGGATGTTATGTATATATCAATGGAAAGGAAGTAGGATACAACGAGGATTCTAAAAATCCGGCAGAATATCTTATCAATGATTATCTGGAAGAAGGACAGAATGTTCTGACACTGAAAATATTCCGTTGGAGTACAGGCTCATATCTGGAATGTCAGGATTTCTGGCGCATGAGCGGTATAGAAAGAGATGTATTTGTTTATTCACAACCCAAGGCTTCGGTGAGTGATTTCCGTGTGACTTCCACTCTTGATGATACGTACAGTAATGGTATCTTCCGTCTGGCAATAGATATGAAGAACAGCCGCAGTACAACTGCCGATCTTGAAGTGAGCTATGAACTTGTTGACAAACAAGGAAATGTCATAGCACAGGAAAACAAGAATGTATCTGTTGAGTCTAAAAAGGAGAACACAGTTGTTTTCAACAAAGAAATTCCACAGGTAAAGACATGGTCGTCTGAAGCTCCTAATCTTTACAAGATGTTTATGACTGTAAAGGAGAACGGAAAAGTTACAGAAGTGGTTCCATTTAACGTTGGTTTCCGAAGAATAGAGATAAAGGAAATTGATCAGAAATCAGCCGACGGGAATAATTATAAAGTATTATTGGTCAATGGCCAGCCAATCAAGCTGCGAGGAGTAAATATCCATGAACATAATCCTGAAACAGGACATTATGTGACTGAGGAGCTTATGAGAAAAGATTTCGAACTGATGAGACAACATAACCTGAACACAGTTCGTCTGTGTCACTATCCTCAGGACAGACGTTTCTATGAACTGTGTGACGAATATGGTCTTTATGTTTACGATGAAGCAAACATTGAAAGTCACGGTATGTATTACGACCTGAGAAAAGGTGGTACATTAGGAAATAATCCTGAATGGCTGAAGCCACATTTGTATCGTACCATCAATATGTTTGAACGTAACAAGAATTATCCTTCACTTACATTCTGGTCGCTCGGTAATGAAGCCGGCAACGGTTACAATTTCTACCAGACTTATCTGTGGTTGAAAGAAGCCGACAAGGATATTATGAATCGTCCGGTAAACTATGAACGTGCCCAGTGGGAATGGAACTCCGACATGTATGTACCTCAATATCCTAGTGCATCATGGCTGGAATCTATAGGCAAGAGAGGCAGCGACCGTCCTGTTGCTCCTTCTGAATATGCTCATGCCATGGGTAACTCTACAGGCAGTCTATGGGATCAGTGGAAAGCAATATATAAGTATCCTAATCTTCAGGGCGGTTATATCTGGGACTGGGTTGACCAGGGACTGAAAGTCAATACTGAAGATGGTGGTTTCTTCTGGGCATACGGAGGTGACTTCGGAACTAATATGCCAAGTGACGGTAACTTCTGTTGCAATGGTATCGTCAGCCCTGACCGTACTACTCACCCTGCCATGAGTGAAGTGAAATATGCTCATCAATATGTAGGTTTCGAGATGAAAGATGGAGAAAACGGTATATTCAATGTAACCAACCGTTATTACTTCACAAATCTAAAGAAATATATGATTACATATCTTGTCAAGGAGAATGATAAGGTAATTCGCCGTAACAAGATATCAATGGATATTGAACCGCAGGCAAGTAAAGAACTTAAAGTAGATGTAAGCGGTCTGAAGCAGAAAGCAGGTACTGAATATTTTGTTGAGTTCAGTGTAACTACCGTGGAGCCTGAAACACTTGTTCCTGCCGGATTTGAACTGGCACACGAGCAGTTCCGTTTACCGGTAGAACCTCTGGAACGTGAATTTGCTGTTTCCGGTCCTGCCCTTAAGTGTAGCACAGAAGGTAATATTTTAAGCGTATCTTCTTCAAAGGTGAATTTCAAGTTCGACAAGAAAAGCGGAATTGTCATTTCCTATAAGGTTGGAGGAACAGAATACTTCAGCGAAGGTTTCGGTATTCAGCCTAACTTCTGGCGTGCTCCAAACGACAATGATTACGGAAGCCAGATGCCTAAACGCCTGCAGATATGGAAACAGTCAAGCAAAAACTTCAATGTAGTGGATGCTTCTGTAGAAATGGATGGTAAGGATGCCGTACTGAAAGCCACATATCTTCTGGCTGCAGGAAATCTTTATATAGCAACATACCGCATACATCCTTCAGGAGTTGTAAAAGCTGACTATACCTTTACTTCTACCGATATGGAGGCAACAAAGACCGAATTGTCCGAAGCTACTCTTATGGCTACCTTCACTCCGGGTAATGATGCCATCCGCAAGGAAAGTTCAAAACTTGTGGTACCTCGTATAGGTATCCGTTTCCGTATGCCGGCCAATATGAATTATGTGACATATTTCGGTCGCGGACCTGAAGAAAACTATATTGACCGCAATAATGGTACCCTCGTCGGTCTCTATAAGAGCACTGCCGATGATATGTATTTCCCATACGTACGCCCTCAGGAAAATGGTCATCACACAGATACACGCTGGCTTAGCGTTGGCAGGAAAGGCGGAAAAGATCTTACAATTTATGCCGACCAGACTATCGGCTTCAATACGTTGCGCAACTCAATAGAAGATTTCGACGGCGAGGAAGCCACATTCTGCGACTATCAGTGGAACAACCGTGATGAGGAAGAACTGAAGCATGATGTATCAACTGCCAAAAACATCAAGCCAAGGCAGACTCACATCAGTGATATCAAGCCACGCGATTTTGTTGAAGTATGCGTAGATATGAAACAGATGGGTGTAGGTGGATACGACAGCTGGGGAGCCATTCCTGACAAACAGTATCTTATCCCGGCCAACCAGGAATATAGATGGGGATTTACCCTTGTTCCTTCCAGATAATATTGAAGCGAATAAATACTTCAAATATATGTTCTGAAATTCTGATAATTAAATCATAAAATAAAGGTCCCGAAACGGAAAATACTAGTGATTTCCATTTCAGGACCTTTACTGTTTATTGTCATTTTTTACTTATGTAATCTGAGCCATGAAGATTAACAGAAGAAATTACATATTGGACACTGTTATCACTCAATAGTTTTCAGCATCTCCTTCACTGCAGCCTCCAACTGTCTGTCTTCACCTTTCAATACCTCTTCAGGAGAATTATAAACTTCTATGTCTGGCTGTAGTTCTTTGTTTTCAAGATACTCTCCGCGCATATTCATACATCCCACCTGTGGTATTCCGAAAACAATGCTTGGATCTATCTGTCTTTCCCACCATACGGCAGTCATTGTTCCGGGAACAGGAGTACCAATAAGCTTGCCTATACCAAGTTCCTTATAAACCCATGGGAAACCGTGAGCGTTACTATAGTTATCCTCACAAACAAGGACACATGACGGTTTGAGCCACTTGTTGAACGGATCGCTACCGATGTACTGTCCTCTTGGAACAAATCTCTGATATTCCTTTCCACTGAGCAGTGTGACAAGGTCATCGTGAAGCCATCCACCGCCATTATGACGTGTATCAACTATCACCGCATCCTTGGTTCTGTTCTCCTCGCTCAACAGTTCGCTATATACTGTACGGAAGCTCGGACTATCCATTCCCTGTACGTGTACATATGCCACACGTCCTCCGGAAAGTTTTTCAACAATCTGTTCATTACGTTTCACCCATCTCTTATAGAGCAGATTAGACTGTTCGCCTGCGCTGATTGCCTTCACTGTAACATCAAAACGTTTTTTTGTTTCAGGATTATAAACTGAAAGAAGCACCTTCTTACCTGCCTTGCCTTCCAACATAGGATAATAATCAACGCCTGCCAAAATCTTTTCGCCATCTATTTTTTCGATGATACATCCTTCTGTTACATCTGTCTTCTTCACTGCGAAAGGTCCCTTAGCGATTATTTCCTTTATCTTCAAGCCATCTCCTGTGTATTCATTATCATAGAACACACCAAGACACGCAGTTGGGAACGAAGTTCCTACCGCATAATATCTTGCTCCTGTATGAGAGCCGTTTAGTTCGCCAAGCAGTTCGCTCAACATTTCCTGGAAATCATAGTTATTGTTTATATAAGGCAGGAAACGCTTGTAGTTTTCATAATAGCCTTTCCAGTCTGCCCCATGCAAATCGGCAACGTAGAACTTGTCTTCAACCTGTTTCCATATATGGTCGAACATATACATACGTTCATCATACGGACGATAATTGAAAGGAGCACTGAATTCCACATTCTTAGACTCTCCTTTCTCCATATTCACTTTTTTGATAGAAGAATTGCAGAGATACAGGTTTTCCTGTTTCTTGTCCGTCATCATAGATCCGTAACCTATATTCTTCATAACGATTGAAGTCTTATTCTCCTTCAGGTCGTGCATCCACAGGTCATAACCATCCTCAAAGGCTGCCTGATAGTACAGTTTGTCACCTTTTGAAGAAAGTACAGCATCACCAAGATTAGAAGAGTTTACAGTCAGACGGATAATTCTGTCACGACAGTTTTCAAGGTCGAATACCAAAGGCTTGACTTCGTCTTCCTTATCCTTCTTTTCATCTTTCTTCTTTCCTTTTTTCTTTTCGTTTTCCTTCTTCTCCGCATCCTCTTTATCTTTCTTTTCCTGTTCTTCCACAAGGGCAAGTTCTTCTTTACTCATGCGGAAACGTTCGTAAGCGTCAAGATCGAAAAACATGATATATACATCATCCTCAGAACCCCAACTGCCGTGACTGCGATAACCCACACGGTCGCTTTTCCATATCATAGCCTTACCGCCCAGAACCCATTTCGCATCTCCGTCAGTATATCCGCTCTGAGTAAGATTATGTATTTCACCATTGCCTGACGCATTGACCAAAGCTACGTCGTTATTGTTCCAGCCACCATGACCGATATATCCGGACAATAGCCAACGGCTGTCAGGGCTCCATTCAAACCACTGGTCACCGTCACTATAAGAATATTCAAACTTACCATCCATTACTGTGCGAACTGCCTTTGTCTTCAGATTAAGAACACGTAATGTTGTTCTGTTTTCAAGAAAGGCCACTTCCTTGCCGTCAGGACTATACTGAGGCTGGAATGAAGTCACATTACTGTTTATCAGTCTTTCTTCCTTGAATTCATTGGCATATGTAAACAACTCATCTTCTTTATTAACCAGCGAGGTCTGATATATCTGCCACAGACCGTTTCGTTCAGACGCATAGACTATACTTCTTCCGTCAGGTGAGAAATCTATATTCCTCTCCTGCTCAGGAGTGTCGGTAATCTGCTTTGTTGTCTTATATTCTACAGATGTTACATATACATCACCACGCAGGATGAAAGCTATCTCCTTGCCTTCAGGAGATACTGATATCTCCGTAGCACCTGACGATTTCAACCATTTCACCAGATGCTTGTCATAACTGTCTGCCACAATGCTGACATTGACTTTCTTTGGAGACTCTCCTTCTTTCACTGTATATATTTCTCCATTGAATCCATAGCACAAGGTTCCGTTTGAAGCAACTGAAAGGAAACGTACAGGATGGCCGGTATGAGACGTCAGACGTGTAATGTTCTTACCTTCAAGATCTGACTTGTAGATATTGAAACTACCTTCTCTCTCGCTCAGATAATAGAACGATTTTCCATCCGGAGTCCATACAGGAGTTCTGTCTTCACCGTCGAAAGAAGTAATTTTCCTGTAACTTTTTTCTGTTCCTTCCTGTTCTGTGCAGAGCCAAATATCACGTGTTATGGATGATGTGTGATGCTTACGCCATGCATCTTCATATCCCTTCTTGTCATGATAAAGAAGAGACTTGCCATCAGGACTGATGCTGATATCCTCCATAGGTATAGACGAGAACATCACAGGTCTGCCTCCCTCTGTTCCTACTTCATATATCTGTGGGAACTGAGAACTGGGGAAAGTCATATCCTGAGCATCAGGCATAACTGCAGCCTGAAAAAGCACATGACTGTTGTCGCGAAAAGCATATGGCACCTCATTTCCGGAATGAGTGGTAAGTCTTCGTGGCACTCCACCGTCCTTGCCTACAATAAATATATCCATACTACCTTCCCTGTCGGAAGCAAAAGCAATATTCTTTCCGTCAGGACTCCACACAGGATGTGTGTCATGTCCCTGATTGGAAGTTATCTGCAATGCCTTACCACCTTTGACAGGTACGGTGTAAATATCACCCTTATAAGTAAAAGCTATCTGCTCGCCGTCAGGAGAAATAGCGCAATAGCGCATCCATAACGGAGAATCCTCAGCATACGATGCCACTCCGGCAATAGAAACGACCGTTGCGAATAAAAGTCTTTTCATAAGCTTAATTTTGTAATTTTTTAAATACCTGTTTATAAATATAATCGTAATACAAAAATCACAAAATTCCGTAATTTCAGCAAGAAATGAACAGAAAACTTTGAATCAGACTCTAATTCCTTTTATTATCCGATATATTCTTCAAGAAAGCAAGCAGCATATTAATTACCTTTTATTCTGGTGTTCTTGACATTGTGCGAAGAAAAACATATATTTGTAACGACTAATCATCTATTAAAAGAGCAACACTTGTATGGCTAATATTTATCCGGTAGGGATACAGAGTTTCGACGAAATCCGTAAAGGTGGATATATTTATATCGACAAGACAGAATATATCCACGAATTGATTAAAAACGGGAAATATTACTTTCTGAGCCGTCCGCGACGTTTCGGTAAAAGCCTTCTTATTTCGACCATAGAAGCATACTTTCTAGGCAAAAAAGAACTTTTCAATGGTCTTGCCATGGAAAATCTTGAAAAAGAGTGGATAGAATATCCTGTATTGCATATAGATCTGAACAATCAAAAATATGAGTACAAAGACAGTTTGGACGAGATTCTTAACAACACATTAACACACTGGGAAGAGCTATACGGAGCAAGGGAAGCAGAAAGCAGTCTTTCCTTACGTTTTCAGGGAGTTATACAGCGTGCTGCAGAAAAGGCCGGTAAAAACGTTGTCATACTGATAGATGAATATGACAAGCCTATGCTACAAGCAATAGGAAATGAAGATCTTCTGACAGAATACAGAAACACCCTGAAAGCATTCTACGGAACTTTGAAAAGCTGCGACCGATACATAAAGTTTGCACTGCTTACAGGAGTTACAAAATTCAGCAAAGTCAGTGTGTTCAGTGATCTTAACAATCTTATGGACATCTCCCTGTCAAGGCGTTTCGCCAATATTTGCGGAATTACAGAACATGAACTGCACCGCGACTTCAAGGAAGACATAAAAATAATGGCCGAAAAGAACGACATGACCGAAGAGGAGATGAAGGATACTCTGAAAATATGGTACGACGGATATCATTTTGCCGACAAGAGCGAAGATATCTACAATCCTTTCAGTATTCTGAACACCTTTGCAGAAATGCAGTTGGGAAGCTACTGGTTTGAAACCGGCACACCGACATTCCTGGTGGAACTGCTTAAGAAAAGCAATTACGATCTGAACAGATTCAATAATGAAATGGCATCGTCAGATTCATTAGGAGGAATTGAGTCTATATATGTAAATCCTGTACCTATTCTTTATCAGAGCGGGTATCTGACTATCAAAGATTTCGACAAGGAGTTCAGACTATACTATTTGGGATTTCCCAACCGTGAAGTAGAAGAAGGATTCAACCGTTTCCTGTTGCCATACTATGCGTCTGTAGAGAACGGTAATACAACATTCCAAATAAAATCATTTATAAATGATGTACGCAACGGAGATATTGATTCATTCATGCTACGCCTGCAAAGTTTCTTTGCCGACACACCTTACGAACTGGCAAGAGAACTTGAATTGCACTATCAGAATGTTCTTTTCATAGTATTCAAGTTATTGGGTTTCTATACAGAAGCCGAATACCATACTTCGAACGGAAGAATTGACATGATAGTCAAAACAAACAATTATATCTACGTTATGGAATTCAAGCTTAACGGTAGTGCCGAAGAGGCTATAAAACAGATAAATGAAAAAGAATACGCAAAGCCCTTCGCTTCCGACACCCGCAAATTGTTGAAGGTAGGCATTAACTTCAACAATCAGATAAGAGGAATAGAAAAATGGATAGTTGAAGAATAATCATTATTTTTGCAACGAATAATCAATTATCCCGTATCTGATTGATACACAAATAGCGAATGCTATGATAGAAAGTTGTTGGTAACGATTTGGCGACTTTGAGATGGCACCAAATTTCTGTGTTATGCTTTATCAAACAACTCTGATGCAAAAGTAGCCAAATTCCTTGATTGTGCAAAGAGTTTGGCTACTTTTACTAATTCTCCACTTTAACTAAAGTCTTTAAATAATCTTTATTATCCTTCCTTATTCGTTTTTTATAGCCAAGTTCGTCACAAATATGTTCTACTTTTTGGCAAAAAATGTCCGCATTAAGAGGATTCATAGATAACACATTTTCCTCGTTTCTATTTGTGCTATGCCATAAAGCTTCATCATTTAATGGATGTTGAGGTTTAAATGGTGGAATATTAAATATTTTATTATCAATTTGAGTTATCCATGAAGCTCCAATTTCTGTCATAGCTCCCCACGCTTTCGGAGTGTTATCGCTTGTTATAAATAACACAAACAACTTTTGTTTTGAATAACTTTCTACAAAAAAGTCTCGCAAGTAATTATATATGGATACTCCTTCAGGAATTCTACAAACTTCATCATCACAGCTTGTATATAAGACATCTTCAGACGGAACATTGTTAAATAACAACATGTTATAAACTACATCTGCAAGGTCTTTATCCTTGTATGTGTGACTAATCAAAATCTTCTTCTTTTGTGAATCAACAACAGTTTTAAGTCCGAGTTCAGGTATATTATCATTAATAGCATTTGAAATAATTCCCTTTAATTCTGACTGGTACGGAGAATCTGTTGAATTATATCGTTCAATAGCTAAAGCAACACTTTCAGAGGCTTTGTCTTTAAACGTATCCACCATTTTACGAAGTTTTGCTTCATTATCCTTTTGTTCTTCTATCTTTTGAGTTTTTTTGGCAGCCTTCGTTAGGTCTGTGTACAATACTCTCTTCTTTAATATATCAGGAAGTAGAATTTCTCTAACATATTTTATTACAGTCTCATAACGTATATCATCAGATTTATATCCTTGCCTGTTGCTTAAAGCCATATCAGGGAGTTCTGACAATTCAAATAAATCAACATATAATTGTCCTACAATATAAACCTCATTCAGTTTATTTTGTCCTACAATTGGTAGAATATTAAACTCTCCCATTTTTTTATTTGCATAAAGCGAAATGAAATTGTCTGGAAAATCTGTCACTTCAGACTTTCTGCCGCGTGTTGTTTTATATGCACCAATCCAACCTTCAATCTGTAAATTATATTCATGCTCATTACCGTTGTTGTCTTTTATGGTAAGAGGTACACTATACTCATCCCGTTTTTCAACTAAGTCACTACGATGTTTCGGGAAATAGTCTGGAACATAATTCAATAAGTCAGCGTGCTGTTCTCCCAATATAATTAACGAACATAATTCCTTTGCTACATTTTCATCGAATTTTTCTACAATTTCTTCCTCTTTACCACGTATAATATGAATTTTAAAATTATCATCAACCAAAGGGAATATTTTCAAAAGATTTCTTTTTATTGCATCTAAAGATTTATGTAAACGATATTGTGGATTACGCATAACAATAGCAGTACCGCTATTTTGTATGTAGCAAAAACTTATATTTTCATCTTCTATTGGTGTCAGTTTATTGCCATCATTTGGGCGACGAGCTAAAACAAAACCTGATTTTTCTCCATTACAAATAGTCATTATATCAACAGACTCAGAAACAGAAAGTGCAGCCAACTTACCCACGCCTTTGCGTCCCATCTTTCTGCGTTCTCCAGAACGCGAAAAAGATTCATTCTCATTCGTTCTTGATACACCTGCTACATTTAAGAACTTCTTTATATCTCCATTGTCATATGACATACCATGTCCGTCATCTTCAATGCGGATGTCATCCTTGTTGGAGATGATATAAACATTTTTTGCATCTGCATCATAAGCATTGGCTATAAGTTCTGCTAAAACATAGTAGATGTTGGTATACAAATTAGGACCTAATAATTCCAGAATTCTTGGGTCAACGTTTATATTATATTCTTTTGCCATAGTCATTGGTGTTTAAAACATAATAAATGATTAGAAATGCTTTCTGCTATCACTTCTCCTAATTTTGGAGGAACAGCATTGCCAATATAGCGCGAAGCTTTTGTTATTGCAACACTTTCTTCATTTGGGAAAAATTTATACGACCTTGGGAAAGTTTGCAATAACGCTGCTTCCCTTATTGATATAGCTCGATTCTGTATAGGATGCCCAAAACGCCCATTTCCCAATCCTGTACATTGAGTTGTCATCGTCGGGGATGGGGCATCCCAAATCATTCTTCCATAAACACTACCAAAAGACTTTCCTCCAGTTGTCTTATGGCATCTCAACACAAGGTGCTCTGGCCAATCTCTCCAACTTCCACCATATGGTGTATGTTGTATTCGCTGTAAATTCAATGGGGTTAAATCTTTAGCTCTGTGCAGAGGATCATTTTTGTCACATTCGCCCGAAGCAATTGCAGGTAAATCTCCTATAGTATCCCTAACAGTAACATAATTTTCTTTATTGTGTGTTGGGGATATTAGTTTGATTTCTCCAAGTCTGGATGCTAATAGCACTAAACGTTTTCGATTTTGAGGTATTCCATAATTAGGACAAAATACTTTATTTACTTCCACATAATATCCACAATCACTTAAACAATCTATAAAATCTTGCAAAACAGGCTTTTCTTTGAAAGATAATATTTGAGTGACATTTTCCATTGTAACAATATCTGGAAGAACTTCTCTAACCAATCTACCAAATTCATACAATAAATCATATTTGTCTGGATCCTTCTTTTTGTTCTTAAAAGCATAAGAAGAAAATGGCTGGCATGGTGCACAACCGGCTAAAACACGAATACTATTATTACTGAAATTAGCATTTATATCACCTGAACTTACCGTTTTGATATCCCTGTAATTGAATGTAGCTTCTGTATTTGCTTCGTATGCATATTTGCATGAGCCATCAAGGTCGTAACCGGCCTTAATTTTAAACCCCTTACACTTCATACCATAACTAAGCCCTCCTATTCCACAAAACAGGTCTACGACTTCTATATTGGGTAAAATATTTAGTTGTTCTCCCATAACCTATTATTTTAACCTGACTTGAAAGTTCAACTTAAACGACAATGTCCCATCTATCTCCTTTACAATAGTAGCATACTCATGACGAGTTGTACTTGAACGCTCCAAATAGGCATTTGAGAACAAATAATCTTCAAATCTGTTGCGGTCATAGAAATGGTAGCAAAGTATCTCACCATCTTTTTTCACTACCAAATAGCCACCATTGGCGTCAAACTTGCCACTCCATGCTGTAGCCGGCATCATACCTAATGCTGCCGAAGTTAATAGATGTTTGATTTTGTATGCATAGAACGGAGAAGCCTGCTCCACGTCGTATTTCAAAGGATTGGTTTCTGTAATCTTTTCCGCCAATTCTTTCAATGTCGAAACACCGGTATTCAACTGCTCCAATAATAAGTTTGCAATAATAGCGGGCAAATCGCCATCAAGCATAACAAGGTTGTTTCGGAATGTAGAATTGTCCACTTTGTCGAATACCAATAATGCTCCTTTCTTCTTTATGGCATTCACTCTTTCAATAACTTTATTACGTTTGGGATTGATGGAATTGATTGCTGTTATTTCATCATCTGACAAATTAGCTCCGGTTACCTTAAAGTTAAAATTGGTGACTTTACTTGCATTTAACAATGTCGAATCACCTCCTAATTGAGACTTAATACTGAATCCCATTTCGGAGTTGATTTTTGTTCTGCGGTCATGCAATATGATTCGAATATCTGTCTTATCGGAAGATTTTGCCTTCAACGAATGGCAATAAATACTGTTCATGAATACTTCTATTTGAGGTACTCCGAAAGCTCCGTCATTTTCATTTATGGCTTTCAACAGATTCTCTGCTTCGACAAGGAATACCGACGCAGGAATACGCAACAATTCCTCACCTGCCGGTGTCTGAATTACTACGTCTTTGTCTTGCAGTCTGTAATTATAGTTACCGTCTTTCTCTTGACGAAGAATCATAATGATTGGGTAGAACAAGTCTTGAATCTTATTCAGATTTTGGTCACCTGCATATACTTTCCCTTCTCCCAATAATTTGAGCAATGTGTATATTTCACTCCATTCTCCTTTATTTCCTGTCAGTGCCATATTGAATAGATTTTGATAGGTTTATTCTTTTAATGATTTCCTTGGCTGTTGCTTGAATTGCAGGAACTGCAACGGAATTACCGAACTGTTTATATGCAGATGCATCAGCAACCCCGATTATAAAATTATCCGGAAAACCTTGCAAACGAGCCCATTCTCTCGGAGTCATTCTGCGAAGTCCGTCTCGATTTATTTCTCCCTTAATATTGGTAACAGGTGTGAAATCTTCAAGCCGGGTATCAATAACAAGATTACGTTCCCTTCCCATGCCTCCAACGACTATGGCATTTGCCACTCCGTCATCGGGAATGATTTCATAACCGAAACCGTTGCCTTTGGCTGCGTGTCTCTCCTTATGTGCCACAAGGGTTTTCACATATTGAGTGGATAGATAGTATTTGGCAGAAACGGTATGCTCTTCCTTAATATCGGCAAAAGTCTTGGTCTTATCTGTCGGTGACGGATATGTGAATTCGTTTACATTCTGGTCTTTTCTGAAACCAACTATATAAACTCTTTCCCGATGTTGCGGTACGCCGAAATTCATTGCATTCACTATCTGAGGGTCCGGTACATAATAATCCAAGTCTTCCCTTAGAACTTTTAATATGGTCTGAATGGTCTTTCCTTTATCGTGAATGAGTAATCCTTTGACATTTTCCAAGAAGAATGCTTTGGGACGCTTGCGACGGATGATTTCAGCCACATCAAAGAACAACGTACCTCGCGTTTCTTCAAATCCCAATCTTTTACCTGCCAAAGAAAAGGCTTGGCAGGGGAATCCGGCACACAAAATATCAAAATCGTCCGGGATGAATGCCTTTGTTGTTTCTTTGGTGATATCGCCGAATGGGACCTCGCCATAATTCAAAAGATATGTCTTTTGGGCTTGTGCATCCCATTCGGAAGAAAACACGCATTTGCCTCCAAGATTCTGCATTGCCATTCTGAAACCGCCAATGCCGGCAAACAAATCTATAAATGTAAATTTAGGCTTGTCTGTTGGCAAAAACGGAACAGAGAATAAATCGGAGAACAATGAATATTGAACACTTACATCCGACACGCAATTGGTTCCAACGGTCTTTTGATGAACATTGTATATATCCTCTATCAATCCTTCGGCTTTGTTCTCATATGGCTTGGCGGATTTATATCCTTGATTATGGAGATAATGAGATACTATCGCCATTTGCTCTTCAAACGGTATAATCGTTCCATCCTCATTCAATGAATGGGGACCATACATCTGCATCGATACTTTGCTGCCGCCGCACATTTGTGTAATGGCGATTTTATCGGTTGCTTTTGTTTTAGCGTTCATATAGTTCAAAATTCTATTTAAGCATTTATCGGATTCCTTGGTTATTTCCGTTTCCCAAAACCGAAAGACTGTCCAACCTTGTGCTTTCAATTGTTCATTTACTTCTTTGTCTCTCCTAATGTTCCGCTCAATCTTGGAATACCAAAAATCACAATTGCTTTTATGGTCGTTTTTGCGTTCTTCCCAATTTCTGCCATGCCAAAACTCTCCATCGCAAAAAATCGCAATTCTCATTTTGCGAATAACAAAGTCCGGTTTTCCAAAGACCGTTTTATCATTCTTGCGATATCTGACACCGGCATTCCACAACAATTTGCCAAACAAAAGTTCAAGCTTGGTACCCTTTCCTTTGTTTGCCGACATATTCTTATATCGTTGTTCTTTTGTCAGGCGGTCCATTATCTTTCTTGTTTTGAAAGCGGTACATACCACATCCAAGGTACAAAAGTACTTATTTAATTTGAAATAGAGAGCCTGCTGTGCCGACAAACATAAAAAAGCATTGTTATTTTATCGCGAAATACCCAATTCTCCCGACTTCGGAGGGAGAAGTTCGCGGAATGCGGCAAGGTTTTCGGGAGTAACCCGAAACGTTTTGAGTTACTCAAAACATACCTTGCCATGTTCCTGCGAACATCAAGTTTGAAGCGGCTCAATTCATTTAGAGCGGCTGAAAACATACCTTGCTGTGTTCGGAAGAACACAAGTCCAAAGTTCTTATTCGTGGCTTGTAAATGGAGGGATTGCCATAGCATAGGCAAGCAATATGACGGTTTGTCAAACTTGTAGGCGATAAGGCTGTATAGCTTGCATGTGTGCCTGCCGCATAGCCGGCAGGACAGCAAGCCGACCAGTCTGTGGCAAATATAGAATTGCTGTTTCTTTGAGGGAGGGATTCTTCCTTCTAAAAAAGAAACGGATAGCAGAGCTATCTATGCTCTACTATCCGTCTGAGTTTCCTGTTTCCCATCGGTCGGTCATCTCCTCTATGGGTACCTTATGTGTGCGAACTTGAAATATGCAAGTTTTTTCGGATCAATACTCTCTAAGTATGAGAGGAAGATTGTTCCGAAAACGGTTTGCCACTTGAACTTGCAGGTTTCAAAAACGGTTCGCACATTTCTTTGTACCCATTGAGGAATGAACGTATGATGGGAATTGACAAAAAGGTACGTATGAATGATATCCTCAATTTAAGCCATACTTACTTTTATTCATACATTCGTGCGTACGCACATTCAAAAACAGAATTTGGTTTCTTAAATTGGTTGTGAGTTTGTTCATTACACACTCTCTAACCTTGTATGCTCCCAATGTATTCAATCGGAAGGATAAAGCAACAATCATCGGGAGTGCATAAACATCTATGCTTATTCCATTGGATAATTTGATACATCTTCGTACCTCACATTCATCAAGGATTCCGCTTTTGTATATGGCTTTGATATTACCTCTTAAAATCGAATATTTGATACCGAACAGCTCAATCAATTCATTTGTGTTCATCCAAATGTCATTGTTCGTTGTGCTCGGGAAATGGACTCTTCCATATTCATCCATTGTTATGATGTTTCTTTCTTGTTTCATCGTTTCTTGGTTTTAGAGGTTGTTAAATGGCTTTACAAATAAAACTCTCCAGCGATTCTATTTGCTTGGATAGATTCTCAATATCATTGCTTACCTTCTCGGCTGTAATCTTTGCATAAATTTGAGTGCTTCGTATGCTTGTATGCCCCATCAATTTGGATAGCGTTTCAATGGGCACTCCATTGGATAAGCAAATGGTCGTGGCGTATGAATGCCTGCTTTGATGCCAACAGACGTTCTTTTGAATTCCGCATAGTTTAGCCACAGCCTTTATCCCATGTCGGCAATTGGCATAACAGGGTACAGGCAACAATTTATTGCCCTCCGCCAGACCTTGATACTTCTCGATGATATGTTTGGCAGTGTCGAGCAATCGGATATTGGTTTCCGTTCCCGTCTTTTGTCGATTGGTCTTAATCCATAAATGCCCATCGAATGATGTTTGTAAATTGTCGGTTGTGAGATTATACATATCCCTCCAACTCAATCCGCTGAAACAACAGAAAATGAAAAGGTCTCTAATCAGTTCGTAACTTTTCTTCTTGAATGTTCCGTTGATAAGCATCGTGATTTCTTCTTTGGTTAAGAATCCTCTTTTGGTTTCTTCCTTTGTAATACGATAAGCATAAAAAGGGTCGCGTTGTAACCAACCGTTGTTGATGGCTGTATGTATAATACTGCGGAACGGCATCATATACGACCATACGGTATTGGTGCAATGATTCTTCTCAGTACGGAGGAACAACTCGAAGTCGGTGATGAATGCCGGGGACAGCTCGCGCAAGGCAATATCGCTTACCTTGTAGCGATGCTTGATGAATTCTTCCAAATGGTTGTAAACGGTGCAATACTTCCAATAACTGCGTTGGCTTTTCATCTTGCCCACTTGTTTGGCGTAATCTTCATTGTGCTGTCGAAATACAGCAAGCAGGGTTTTATGGTTTTGTCCCATACCCAAGAAAGCATTTCTGACCTTCTCTGCCGACACATAACCATCTCTGTCCATAATCTCCTGATAAGCCTTGTTGATGCCTATTCTGATTTTATCCAACATTCTGTTGGTTTCTTGTGCAACAATGCTTCTTCCCGACATTCTGCCGAGATTGACATTCCACAACTTTTCCTCCACATCCAATTTGCAACTGAATTGGGAAATCTTGCCGTTTACGGTGATACGGCACATTACAGGTACAAGCCCGTTCTTCTTCGGGGCATTGCGTTTGAGATAGAATAATACTCTGAAAGTGCTTCTGCTCATAACTCTACTTTTTTGTTTGCGAAATTATTATTTGTAGAGTTGAGTGACGGTAGGCAAAACACTGCGTATCGGTGCAAAAGAATCAGCCGAAGCGAAACCGGAACGAAGATATAAGAAATTTTGCTATATCTGCAATCGCAATCGCTTAACAGATATTGCTATTCAATCAGTTACGGCAATCAATATACTCCATTGAAATCAAGAATCAAAGTAATGTTATAGTAACGAAACTTTGTCATTTCTTGGCTTCTCATTGGCATTTAATGGCACTGCAACATCTTAGCAAACACTGTTAAATCGCTAACAGACAACATTCTTTCTCCATATCGCACTCACTTTCGTTTCTTTGTTGTATCTTTGTAACTGATGTGCGACAAGAAGTCGTACAAGTAATTGTTCAGCATTATGTCTGAACCTGTTGTTCCGTCAACAGTAGCCTAAAGAGGCGTGCTTTACGAGTAATTGTTTGGTGCGAAGCCCTCTCGACAATATGGTTCTATGCAGAAATATCCAATGTATAGACTGTTAGGCTGACCGATATGAGTAACGTATGTGAACCGCTGCACCATCGTAACAAAGAAATAGCTTACGGATATTTAGAAGCTATAGCCAAAAGGTATGCAGTCAGGATAGTTCTCTATGATTTAGAACTACACGGATGTAGTGCTGCCGGTGGATGGGCGGACTCTAAGTCGGTCGTCAGTTACTTGTACGGAATTTGGTAAGCCCGTATCTCTCCTACTATATATAGCAGGTAAGCCAATCGCAAGAGAAGCCGAATGGGGTGCGGGTAAAGGATTGCGGAGAAAGCGAACGCTTCCGTGTAATGCGGGGGATAGAGGTTTGAACGTCACCTCATGCGAAAGCAGGCAGACTTCCGCAGGGTAATTCTTTGTGAAACGATTGTAGAACTTTAACGAAATGAAGAAACAGCAAAGGAGCGAGGCGAAAGCCGAGTGTGCATCTTCAGCCAAGTATAACACTACATGGAAAGACATTGACTTTCATAAGTGTGAATGCAAGGTCAGAAAGCTGCAAATCCGAATAGCAAAGGCTCATACAGGAAAGAGGTATAACAAGGTTAAAGCCTTGCAGCACCTTCTTGTCACTTCGTTCGAAGCCAAGGCATTGGCAGTAAGGAAAGTGACCTCCAATAAAGGTAAACGCACGGCAGGGGTTGACCACATAAAGTGGGATACCGATGCCAGGAAAATAAAAGCTATACGTTCTTTGACACGTAGAGGATATAAAGCCCTCCCATTGAAAAGGGTCAACATACCCAAGTCAAATGGCAAGACAAGACCTTTGGGAATACCGACCATGAAAGACAGAGCCATGCAGGCACTGTATCTTATGGCTTTGGAACCCATAACAGAAAGTGAAGCGGATGCGAACTCTTACGGATTCAGAAAGTTCAGAAGTACGGCAGATGCGATAGACGCACTCCACAGATGGCTAAGCAGGGATTGCTCTCCCGAATGGATATTGGAGGGGGACATAAAAGGCTGTTTCGACC
>NZ_JACJLE010000059.1 GCF_016901995.1 Bacteroides caecigallinarum
AGATTCCACCTCGCGATGGACACCCTTGCTTTTGGCTGTATGATTCCCGCTATTAGGGCTCATTGGGGACTTGCACCCGTTAGCTAATACTCATGCTGAGCGTACATAAAATATGCAGGAAGATACAATCATCTTCCTGCATATATATTTATGATTTCCAATTATGTCAATAAGAAATTACTTTAAAAGTTCAACGTCATAACTTGCCGCATCCTTGCAAGTAAACTTCAGAACCGTCTGTTTCTTATCAGATGAAACTATCTTACAGAAAGGAGTTTCCTTTACGCTCCATTTACCTTTGATAGTTACAGTAACAGGTATCTCCTGACTTTCGTTGAATTTCCAAGGACGTGAATAAATACTGCGTTCCTTTCTCTTTCCGTTCTCATCGAATGCCTCATCACTAGCTCCACGATACAATGCAAGATCTGGTTGTGACACTGTCAGAAGAACCTTGTCTTTATTGTCCTTCACCATTACAAGGCATGAAGTATCCGCCTTCAAAAGAAGTCCTTTTGGCAACCCGTCTTGAGGTGTCTCAAACAGAACGTATGATGTCAGTTTTCCATCAGCAGTACTTACTATATGCGCATTTCTGTCACGTTGAAGAACCTTATAGTCTGGTTTCTTGGCAAACTTATTCAGAGCATTCATGTCAGTACGTGGCAATACCGCATATTCATATCCCTTAGCTTTAGGAGCCTTACCATGAGCTACAACCAATGAAACCCAATCACCTGTTGTCGGATTAGGATTTCTCTCACCGACAGTAGTCTGCGGGAACTTCTTCTCAAACTTAGCTTCAGCTGCAGTTTCTTTTGACAAATAGTATCCCACTCCATTAGGATCAATGAATACCCTGCCGTCTGATTTATAATTCTGCCAATAATCTTTCATTTCCTGAGTTATTGCAGCAAGTTGGAATACAGTTGTTTCTGTTTCATAATCCTTTACATCATTTTCTATATCAGAGCCCAAGCATACGATAGTTCCATCAAAGAAATGATATGATTTTCTAGCTCTGTGAGAGCCGTTATATTTATCATGTTCATGCAATTTCATACCGAAATTTCCGTTCACTCCAGCCTGAGAAAGTCCACCCGCAAAAGCTTCGTCAGAATAAAGCATCTCTTCCATACCTGAATATGTATCCACATTCAGCACTACAGCACGCAACTTATCGAACGGAAGATGTATTGATGTTGCTCCAGGGAAACGATTCCAGTCAAATCCATTCTCCTGCCAACCTGAAGTAGCAAAGGTTACTAGTTGGCCAGGCTTACCTGTAAGTATCTGCATGCTGCCATGTGCCAGATATCGTCCGTAGAAATTGGCATCCAGATAATGTTCCGCTGCCCAGAGATATCTGGAGTGTCCTCTGACTACAGCAGCCCAATTATCACGACGCTGTACACTCACACAACCGTATCCGAGGGCAAGATTTCCCTGTGGTTCCGGTTCAGGTTTATAACCACTGTCCTCAAGCTGTTTTTTCAGTTTAAGCTCCAGTTTATTCGATGTTTGCGGCAAATAGTCAGGCGCGTCCTTATCCAAAGAAGCATTGAGCGACATCAGACGGAGATATGCGGCAGCCATATCCGGGTCTATGTTTTTCTTTCCATCAGGTGTACCTGATATTGCCATCATAGCATACTGTATAGGTATCAATTGTCCCTTACCGTTAGGATGTCTTCCGGACATTGACAAGGCCCATTGACGTGTGTTGCAATAGAAACGCATAGTTAGAAGAACTTTCTTCACTGTACTATGTGCCTCCTCAGAAAGTCTCATGTCAGTACCGCTAAAGAGATAAATCATATTTGTAGCCCCGTCAAGACCACCAACAGCGTAAGCTGGATAATTATTACAATGATGGAAAGATGCTCCGTCAACCTTGAACGAGCCCATAAGTCCTGTTGCAGGACGACATCCGTAATCTATCCACCTGGAGAACGAACGCAGATATTGCAACTTCTCAGGAGTATCTTCCATTATAAGTATGCTGGCTATACGTCCTTGTGTCTGTGTATTGAAAGTATCTATGTCAATACCGTTTCCAGTAGGTTTCGGATATACCTCATTTGCAATGGAATACCAGCGTAGTGTATTTTCCGCTTCCTGAAGCTTGCCTCTCTTTCTAAGTACATCTTTCATCAGGAAATATGCCGGATACAAGCCCCTCATGCTATATCCGTAATGATGGATATTACCCCAACAGCTACCATATGCAACTCCCTGATCTGTTATATGATCATACATGGCATTGAAGATATATTCCAGTTCTTTTTTATCCTCATCCTTGACCGCATTATTGTATGCAATAGCCACACGCTTCATAAGATTGAAATAATTGTTCATCTCCATGCCCAGCTTAGTGAACATATCTTTGTCCCATCCGTCAATCATGCGTTCGTACGCCTCAGCCTGGCGTACCATGAAGATAGGCATACCGCTCACCTTTCCGTTTTTATATACAATATCATATCTGGCAAATGCCTTTTTTATTGCACTGACTTCCTTTTGTGTCAATTCAGACGGGGTATATAGCATATCACGGAAGCGTTTCTCCATAAGCTGAATGTCCTGTCTATCTTTTTCTGTCAAATCTCTAAGTTCAATATCCGGCTTCCACAATGAATGCGGATAGATGAGAAGCCAATGGCTCTTGGTGTCTTTATTTACGAACGGTACCTGTACATCTGCTGTCTGCTGACGTGGATCGACCTTGCTGGCTGTTATTACATGGTCAAAGAACAAAGTACCTTCCACATCAGGAGCCTGAACACGGATTTCGTTCATACCCTCTTCAGGCGTTCCTTCCATATCCCTTTCGTAGCAAACCCATGCGGCACGCCATCCTGTGAAGTTAATGCCGAAAGGGAATGAAGTACATACCTTACCGTCCTTTAAAAACTCAAAACGGATTTTCTTGTCCTGTGCTTTTTCATTATACACCCAAACTATAAACGCTGAGAGATAGAGGTCTTTTCCTGAAGGATCGAGCTTTTCGAATTTCAAATCTTTCTTGATAGACAATACAGAACCGGGCTTATACTCCCATTGCATACAATGCAGCCCATCCTTGTAATGTTCGTCATTGATACCGAGCATACCTTTGTCGGTAGTTATGAATGATGGTACTACCCCATCTTCAAATGAAAGCATTCTTTCATGCTTAACAACTTGAGCAGATGCTCCAAGCGCCACAAAAGATGCCATAGCCAAGCTTAATTTCGCTTTAAATTTAAGATTAACGATTTCTTTCATAAATATATACATTTAATTCTTTTACATTGATGTAAATATTTTACTTTTCAAGGCAAAGATACAAAATTTATTATATTAAAAAACACACGAACATATATTTGTCCGTGTGTTTCCATATTTTTTATATTCCTGATATAATATCACTCTATAAACTTTATTTTTTCAGCCTTACGAGGTTTAGCCGCAGGCGATTCATCCGGATACCCGAAAGATATGGCATAAAGCAGATTATAGTTTTCAGGAAGTTCAAGACGTTTAAGCAAAGATTCGGCTTCTGGAAGTTTCATTGTTCTGGCTATTCCACCAAGACAGCATGAACCCAATCCCAAAGATTGTGCAGTAAGAATCATGTTTGCACCTAGAAGACCGCAATCCACCTGTGAGAAATCGTACGAAGGATCGTTTGCTATGAAAATCATCACCGGCGCCCCATATGACGCATGGCGGATTTTGGAAGCGTCCATTCCTTTTGCCAATGCCAGACTTCTGTTCAAAGAGTCAAGTTCGGATATGTATTCCGGAGTATTAACTACACGGATTTCCCAAGACTGCTTATTCTGACCGTTAGGAGCGTTTATACCACAGTCAAGTATCTGCTGCAGTTTTTCCTGTTCAACAGGCTGCTGCTTGTATTTGCGGATACTTCTACGCGACATAATGGTTTCTATCACCTGATTTTCGGATGTTACATTCTGTACTTCGGTACTTTTCTGCGATGGTGTGCAAGCAGACAAAGACACCAATCCTGCAATTAGAAATAATCTTGAAATTGTTTTCATAATGAATATTTGTTTTTAGTTTTCCTATCAATTTTCATTTTCGTCGCATGACACGCAAGCGCATTTTCATTTCTTCATCAACACGATATGACTCTATTGTCTTCTGAATTGATTTATTATAAGTAAAGTCATCAAGTTTCGCCCTTTTCAGATATTCTATTGTCTTCTCAGGGTATGCCACAAAGCAGAAAGATACAGCCCATGCCACTGCCATTTTCACGTAATATCCGTCATGATGGATACTATCATAAAATCCGAACAACTCATCAATATGGCTGTCATCAATAAAATATTTCATCGTCATTACCACTCCGAAACGTATCTCATATTCCTTATCTGAGCATATGAAAGATTTAAGATACTCCCATATTCTGTCAGAATGAGAGGATAGATATTTCTTGCTTCCGGCAAATTTGAAAGAGTCGCACACAGACCAGCTGTTTATAATCTTTACAAAACGTGTTACATAAGAAAGATAATTTTCGATATCATCATCCGGCTTAATATATCCCAACACAAGTCCATGAAGCATCCTTTCCTCCATATATAACGATGGAGCATCAGCCAGATATGCCTTCCAGTCTGACCTGGCTATTTCAATTGCCAATTTTCTCAGGTCTGGCAGACGCAATCCAAGAACATTTTCCACTCCGGGATTCAATTTCTCGGCAAATTCCTTATTTGAATTTTCAGCCAGTTTCAGGATATACTCCCTTACAGGTTTGCCATGCAACAGGAATGCATTTTCAGATTTTTCCATGAAAAATGATGTCTATATATAATGAATTTATCTTATCTGTTCAGATGGTTAGCAAATATAAAAACAATATACGAAATAATCCTTTCTAATGCCTCAAAAAAAACGTGCGTCCGTTTAAGGTAAAATGGGCGCACGTTTAAAGTTAAATGGGCGCACATTTTGTCTCGAATGTGCGCACGTTTTTTTTAACAGTTTCTTAACACTAAAAGCTACCTCCTCCCAGTGCCCTGTAAAGCATCGTATGTACCTGACAATAAGCTATATTCAACTCTATTCTCTCGAGTTCACAGTCCAGATAACGCTCATCGGCAGAAAGGACATCCAGATATCCTGCAAATCCGGTCTTGAACAACTCATTTGCATTGTATATAGAACGGTGATGAATTCGGCTTTCTTCCTCCTTCAAGGCTTTGCGAAGGTTCATCTGTTCTGACGACGTTATCAGATCCACAACTTCAAGATACGAACGGAGAACCGTTTCATGATAATCAAGCAAGGCTATACGCTGTCTTCCATTCGCCTCCTCCCACAATGCACGTATCTCGTTACGCTTGAAAATAGGAGCGGAAATTCCTGCCGCAAGATTATACACCATCGAGGCTGGCGAAGAGAACCATTTATCAAGGCTGAAAGCATTGAAGCCTGCACCTCCTCCGATAACCAGCGAAGGGAAAAAAGCCTTGCGTGCTGCAGATGCATCCGACTTGCATGCCAGCAGTTCAAGTTCTGCAGCAACCACATCCGGGCGGTTACGCAAAATCTGAGCAGGTATGCCTGTCTCCACAGGGAAAGTATAATCACTTATCTTCTCGAAAGAAGATCGTTTTATGTCGAAAGGCATACGTCCCAAAAGAAGAGCAAATGCCCGCTCGGTTTCAGCTATCTGCTGTTCTGTGTCGAGAAGCATTTCTTCCAGTTTAAGACGGCGTGAGCGGAACTGATCGACAGAAAGCCTTGACTCCTCGCCCTCGTTCATCAACTCATTGGCAAGAAGATATGAAGCAGCAGTCTTACGGATAGCCTCTTCAAGAACATATTGCTTCTTGTCAAGTCCTACAAGTCTATAATACATATCTGCCACTTCGCCAACAAGCATAGTCTGAGCCAGGCGTTGAGCCTCAACTGATTTCATCCAGCGCGACACTGCCGAACGCTTCTTGTCAGTGAGTTTTCCCCATATATCTGCCTCCCACTGAAAATTCAGTCCTAAGTTAAGATTCTTATACGGATCTGGAATATGCTTGTCCTTTACAAGATCCGGAGTATTGGTAGTGCTGTTTCCCACTCCGTCCATGGTATATTCGCCGAAACGCTGTATGCCTCCGTCAATACCCAACGATATTTCAGGGAACAACGCACCTTTTCCGGCTTTCATCTGTGCACGTGCTATGGAAACATTCTCTATTGTCTTTAGGAAAGAATGATTGTTTGCCAGTGCAGAATCAATATATTCAACCAAATACGCATCCGGAAAAAACTCTTTCCATGAAATAGAAGCCATAGTGGCTGTATCTGTGTCTTCTATAAACGCTTCGGGCAGGTCGAACTTCTCCGTCGGCGTAAGGGAAGGTGCCTTACACCCTCCCATAGCCAGTGCCGAAGCCATAAAAGCTATATATGCAAATTTATTCTTCATCATCTTCTTCTAAATAGCTGACTTTATTGCGGTTGAGATAAACCGACAGTGTTTCAAATACCAAATATAATCCCGGCACGAGGAAGATTCCCACAAACGTACCTATAAACATACCTCCTGCTGCGGCTGTACCGATGGAACGGTTACCCAATGCTCCGGCTCCCGTAGCAAGCACAAGCGGAATAAGACCGCAGATGAATGCGAACGAAGTCATAAGGATAGGACGCAGACGGCTCACGGCTCCCTTGACAGCTGCTTCGAATGGAGTAGCTCCCGCTGCACGGAACTGGTTTGCCATTTCCACAATAAGGATGGCATTCTTACCCAACAGACCAATAAGCATGACGAGCGCCACCTGGGCATAGATATTGTTTTCAAGCCCCGCTACCTGGAGGAAGAAATAAGAACCGAAGATACCTGCAGGCAACGACAGTATAACGGAGAACGGCAGAAGCAAGCTCTCGTACTGTGCGGCAAGAAGCAGATATACGAACAGAAGACAGATACCGAATATCATGAATGTCTGTCCGCCGGAGTCTTTCTCTTCGCGGGTAACGCCGGACCATTCAACATCGTAACCGCGAGGAAGGACTTCCTTACAGATTTCCTCAACTACCTTGATTACCTCACCGGTACTTACTCCACCCTCACCTTCGCCGGTAATGAGCGCGGAAGTAAACATATTGTAACGTGTAATCTGGCTCGGACCATAGATACGTTCCATAGTGAGGAAGTTGGAGTATGGCACCACATTGCCGTCACTGTTCTTGGCATAAAGCTTATAGATATCTTCCGGATTCATACGGTACTCAGGAGAAGCCTGAATCATAACCTTATACATCTGTCCGAAACGGATGAAGTTTGATGAATAGAAACTTCCGATATATGCCTGAAGTGTCTCCATCGACTTGTCAAGGTCAACACCCAACTTGGCAGCCTTTGCCAAATCGACTTTCAAGAGGTACTGAGGGAAGTTAGGATTAAATCCTGATGTAACACCCTGTATGCGAGGGTCGGCATTGAGTTTCTCTACCAGATTGTCAGCCACTTCGGCAAACTCATGGAAGTCGCCCGCAGTCTTGTCCTGCAATCGAAGCTCGAAACCGCTGGCATTACCGAAGCCCGGAACCGACGGCGGAAGGAAGAACTGGATGTCGGCATCCTTGATGTGCGACACGCGGTCGGCGTATGTGCGCATAAGTTCATCCACAGTCTGCTCTCTTTCGTCCCACGGCTTGAGGTTAATCATACCCATACCGTAGCTGGCACCTTCTGTCTCGGTCATAAGACTGTAGCCCGCCAGTGTAGAAATACTCTCAATTTCCTCAAGTGGAAGTAACGCCGCCTGAACCTGACTCAAAGCTTTCTCGCTTCGTTCAACAGTAGCCCCCGGAGGTGCATCTACGTTGATATATATCATACCCTGATCTTCATTAGGGATAAATCCTGTAGGAAGTACGAGATTGATACCGTATGTGGCGGCAAGGAAAAGCAACAGGGTGAGGTATGTGAATGAGCGGCGGCCCAGATACTTGGAAAGTCCGAGATTATAGCGGCGTTCAAAACGTGCATATCCACGATTGAACACAACGAAGAAACGGCGCATGAGAGTAGCCTTCTTCTTTCCGTGAGCAGCCGGACGGAGCAACATGGCACAGAGTGCAGGCGACAGAGTCAAGGCATTTATACCCGAAATGACAATAGCCACGGCAAGTGTGAGCGAGAACTGACGATAGAATATACCGACTGTACCTTCCATGAAACCTACAGGCACGAACACTGCCGACATGACAAGAGTAATGGCAACGATGGCACCACCGATTTCCTTCATAGCTGCCACAGAGGCTTTGTATGGAGAGAGTTTCTCTTCGTGCATCTTAACGTGGACAGCCTCAACCACGACAATGGCATTGTCCACCACAATACCTATGGCAAGCACAAGTGCAAACAGAGTAAGCATGTTTATGGAGAAGCCCAAAACCTGCATGAAGAAAAATGTTCCGACGAGCGACACCGGAACGGCGATGGCAGGAATAAGCGTAGAGCGGAAGTCCTGAAGGAAGATATATACCACCACGAACACAAGGAGGAATGCCTCGACAAGTGTCTTCAGCACTGACGCGATGGAAGCGTCGAGGAAGCGCGACACGTCGTACGCAATATTATATTCCATACCCGGAGCGAAACTGCTCTCTTTAATTTCTTCCATACGTGTCTTGATGTTCTTGATTACCTCGCTGGCATTAGAACCCGGACGCTGCTTGATCATGATAGATGCCGAAGGACGACCGTCGGTCATGGAAATCATGTTATAGTCCTCAGAGTCGAACTCAATGGTAGCAACATCCTTGAGTCGCAGGAGCGAACCGTCAGGCATGGCCTTCAAAACAATCTCGCCATACTCCTCAGGTGTACTGAACTTTCCGGTATATTGCAACACGTACTGCAACTGCTGCGGAAGTTTGTCGGAACTGATACCAGTCTTACCCGGCGCTGCCTCGATGTTCTGACGGCGGATAGCCTCAGTAACATCCTGCGGCACCATGTTATATGCAGCCAAACGACTCGGATTAAGCCATACACGCATAGCGTAGTCACGGCTACCCATGATTTCAACAAATCCCACACCGTCGATACGTTTCAGCTCGCGGAGGATATTGATATCGGCAAAGTTATATACGAATTTCTCTGTATGAGTACTGTCGGTACTGAAGATGTTGAGGTACATCAACATACTGTTTACCTCCTTCTCCGTAACCACACCGGCGCGGATAACTTCTTCAGGCAACTCATCGAGGACTGTAGTCACACGGTTCTGCACATTCACAGCAGCCACATCAGGGTCTGTTCCTACCTTGAAATAGATAGTGGTGAGCGACATACCGTCGTTGGTACAGACTGTAGTCATATAAGTCATGCCCGGCACACCGTTGATGGCACGTTCGAGCGGAGTAGCTACAGTCTTGGTCATAACATCGGCACTGGCACCCGTGTAGCGGGCAGTGACCGTAACGGACGGCGGCACGATATCCGGATACTGCGTGATAGGAAGAGAGACGATAGCCAGTACCCCTAAGCACACGAATATTACCGATATAACCGCCGAAAGAATCGGACGACGAATAAATAACTTGAACATAGGCTGAAGAGATTATTCGACGTTTTCCAAATGAAGTTCTTTTCTCACATCAGCAAACGGGATAGTATCTGTCTTGATATGCATACCGTCGCGGATCATCTGCACACCTTCGTAAACTATAGTCGTGTTTGCGCCGAGGTCGTCGGTGATATAATAGTTATGATAGCGTTCTATTGGGTTGAAGCTACGCACCTTGGCTGTACCGGCACTATCTACCAGATATACGTATGTAAAGTCCTGAATCTCAAAAGTCGATTTCTGAGGGACAAGACAGATATCTTCCATCTTAGTCATAAGGCGGATTTTACCTGTTACACCGTGTTTAAGAAGTCCTTCCGGATTAGGGAAACGAACACGGAAAGCAATAGAACCTGTACCACGTTCGAAATCACCCTCTACTGTTTCTATAACCCCCTTATACTGATAAACGGTTCCATCTGCTAGAATAAGTTCAACATTGTTCTGCTGCTGGACATCAGTACCCTGAAGCTGGGCACGGCGGATACGGAGATATTCACTTTCGTTTACTTTATAATAAGCAAAAATCTCTGAGATATCGCTCACAGTGGTAAGCAAGCTTTCAGGACTTACAAGGCTACCAACCTTATAAGGAATACGGTCGGCATAACCGGTGAAAGGTGAAGTGATTGTGGTATATTTCAAATCCATCTGCGCACGCTGCATCTGCGCACGTGCCTGCTCAACCTTCATGCGAGCCACCTCACGTTCCCTCTTTGCCTGCTCAAGACGGATTGGCGAATAAATCTGTTTGTTTACAAGACGCTCGATGCGTTCAGTCTCATAATTAGCCATTTCAAGTTCTGCCTCAGTCTGTTTGTAGTTTGCCTCAGCTTCTTTCACCGCCTCTGCATAGTTTTCTGAACTCAGACGGAACATCGGCTGTCCTTTTTTCACGAACTCACCTTCGTCAATCAATACTTCTTTGACGTATCCTTCCACCTTTGGTTTTATTTCTACAAACTGTATAGCCTGGATATCAGCCACATATGTACGCGGCAATTCTACCGTAGTAGGTTGAAGAACTGTTACAGGTATAGAACCATCGCTTCTAACCTGATTTGTGCCGGTCTCATGGCACGCAGGAAGCACCCCTGCCAACAACGACAAGAAGGCAACCTTCTGAATAGAAATTTTCATAAGATTACGTAATAGAATTTTAAAAAGATACTATGTGTTTTGTTTGAATAAGATTCATATTCAAGACATGACACGAAAGTCATGACATAAAAAGACAGACTATGCTAGATCAGCAAAGCCCTGAACATAATATAAGATTGACTATCCGTTATAGAAACCGGATTTTCATAAACATAAGGTTGTACTCCTAGCCTTGAATATTCAAAAGAATATATAGGTATAGAAAAAATAGGATAGACAGAATCAAAAAAGAAACGAACAGATGATGTTCTATAAGAAGGATCAGACCACTCTGCATATTCCCCCTGAGAATCGCTTATAGAAGATTCATCGTCCAAAGTCAAAACGACAGACCGCTCATCATCACAAACAGTAGCATAAATCAAGTCATATCCGAACACATCGAACTGTATGAGCACAAACATGACCATACAAACTATTCTGGATATATATTTACCTGCTACTTTATGTGAAAACATTACAAAACCCTATCTTTAATCTCTTACAAAATTAATATCTGATAATAATGTATAAAAATATATGTTCAGGTTTTAGTCTGTTTTAACATAAAAAGGATAAAAAGTTAGTTCTTTTTACGTAAAACCTTACAAAAAGACTATATTTTCAGATTTTAAAGCTAACTTTGCGTATAATAAAACGATATAAAAACATAAACATATGGAAGAACTGAACTTAAGCACACCTGCACTGCTGTTCTCGGCAGTATCACTCATACTACTGGCATACACAAACAGATTTCTGTCGTACGCACAGCTTGTAAGGACGCTCAAAGAACAATATGTACAGAAACACTCGGAAGTGACAGCAGCACAGATAGACAATCTGCGCCGCCGGCTTTACCTGACACGAAGCATGCAGGTACTCGGCATATCAAGCCTGTTTCTCTGCGTAATCACAATGTTTCTGATTTATATAGGATTTCATACAACAGCAGTGTATGTATTCGGCATAGCACTGCTGTTGCTTATAGCATCACTCGGTATTTCAATTTGGGAAATACATATATCCGTAAAGGCACTTGAGATACATCTGAGGGATATGGAGAAATAAAAAATCATTCGCTAACTTCATTTACCACCTCACCGTCGAACAGATTGATTATTCTGTCGGCATAACTTGCATCATGACGTGAATGTGTAACCATGGCAATGGTAGTGCCATCCTTATGCAACTCACTCAAAAGAGACATAACCTCTTTACCGTTTTTTGAATCTAGATTTCCGGTAGGCTCATCGGCAAGGATAAGCTGAGGATTAGCTACGACTGCACGAGCTATGGCTACACGCTGCTGCTGACCACCGGAAAGCTGCTGAGGGAAATGCTTGGAACGGTGGGATATATCCATACGGTTCATAGCCTCTTCTACCCTCTTTTTTCTTTCTGACGACAGTACTCCCATATACAAAAGAGGCAATTCTATATTCTCATACACGTTCAGTTCATCAATAAGGTTAAAGCTCTGGAATACGAAACCTATAACTCCCTTCCTTATATCAGTACGTTGCGATTCCGTGAATTTTGACACTTCTACTCCATTAAGGTAATAAGTTCCGTCAGTAGGGTTATCAAGCAGTCCGAGAATGTTGAGCAATGTAGACTTACCACATCCGGAAGGTCCCATGATAGCCACAAACTCACCTTTCTTTACTTCAATACTTACATTATTCAATGCCCAGGTTTCCACTTCCTCTGTGCGGAATACCTTTTTCAAATTTTCTGTCTTAATCATATTAGTAGAATTTAAAATGTTATTTTTCTATATTTATTCACTCTTAATTACTTCGGCAGGATTGATATGTGCAGCCTTGTTTATCTGATAATATAATGTCAGCATAGATAAAATCAATACGATAAACAGTGGAATGACAAACAGTCCAAATGTAACAGGTGCCTTTTCTACGAAAGATGCCGTATAATAATAAATGACAATCCATGATACAGGCGCTGCAACAACAAATGCCAACACCAGATTAAGCATATAGCTCATACCTAGTATAATATACAAATCTTTAGGCTTGGCACCATTTACCTTACGGATTGCAATCTCACGATACCTGCGACGAATATCAAACAGAGATATACCCAACAGTCCCAAACATGATATCACTATAGCGATATATGAGAAAACAGTATATATATGTGCAGTCTCTTTATCTTTCTGATACATTTCTGCCACTATATCGTCAGCCCATTTATATGTAAAATCCTCTGAGTTATATATTTCTTTTTCAACTTTGCGAAGATAGTCTATAACTTATTTTTCTCTGTCTTTCTTCACTTTTATCATAACATCCCCTTCTGCATCCTTAGCCCCCACAATAAAGATCATAGGTTTGATTCCTTCCGTAAGATGTCCCATATAATAATCCTCAACCACTGCTGAGACCGGGGTCATATTAACTCCGTACTCACCTATTTCACCGTTATTCTTCATATATACCATCAAGGCTGAGGTACTCCTTACAGATGCATTTTCCAAACCGGTATATCCCAGTAATTTCATTGCATATTTATTTAAAACAATGACGCTTTCATCGACATTATTTATATTATCCGGCAATCCCCCATCTACAATTTTCAATCCCCATAAATCAAAAAAATCTGCAGAAACATATTTCGCCTGTAATTCAAACATCTCATCACTATTATTAATAATACGAGTTGGAAATCCCTTCAATACTGTTGTCGATGAATTCATCCAACATTCTATAAAAGGACACTCATTTAATTTATTCCCAACTTCATCAATACACCGGTAGCGTTCTTTTAATTGTTGATGTGTTATACTATTAAATATTCTGTTTTGATTATATAACTGCGCAACCAGAATATCATCAGTCTGATATCCATGAGAAGAATTAATAAGGAAATCAAAATGACGCTGGAAATATAAGGACAGTATCATGAGAAACAATGTGATAGAATACTGTAAAAATAAGAATAAATAGCGTGAGAACATTGTTCCGTTATCCGACATGGCTGAACGCATACATGCTACCGGTTTCCTGTAACCATATCTGAAATAAAAGAATATAGCCGTAAAGAGAGGCACGAACAACAATAATCCCAACGACAAATACCAGTCAAAACCGGTAACAGGTATTTTCTCCGAAAACAGTCCCTCCCATAATCCGGAAGAGGTTTCTACAATACACCATGAAAGGAATACAGCACATGCAAACAAAAGGAAATTCTCCATCCACATTTCAGCAAAAAGTCCTCCAACGGACAAACCAAAGACCTTCTTCACTCCATAAACCCTTCTACGCTTTTGCATTACGACAGAATAGAGATTTACAAAGTTCAGTAAACCAACAAGAAATAAAAGGAGCACCACTCCAGACAGAACTAAGATATACTCTTTGTTTCCAAATATGAAGATACTGTCATATTTTTTAGAAATGGATGACTCAAAATAAAAATCTTTCCATGAAATATATTTATACCTGGTCTGGATATTACCACTTAGGTTATTCCGTTTATGCAAACGATATACATTACTCTTTTCATTCTGCTTCAGAATATCGAAACCAGAATTTACACGAATCAATTCAATATTAAGTACTCCCCAATCCAGCCTTAATTTTTGAGAGACCAAAACATCAAAATTGAATGTGGTCTTACATAGAGGTTGTTCAATAACACCGGACACTGTAAGCATCTTTCCATCAAAATAGATATTTTTGCCTACAGGAGATTCTTTCCCAAACAGTCTCATGGCATAGTCCTCTGTAAGTATAACATCATGGGGACTATCTAAAGAAAGATTTCCTTCCAATACACGATAATTAAAAAAATGGAAGAATGTTGTATCTGCAGCCATCAGGTTTGTTTTGTAGGAAACATCATCGCTGACTATAGTAGAATTTTCTTCTTCAATAAGTTTACATCTGTCTTCTATATACTTTTCATATACCGAATAATCTTTATTGTTCGGATTCTCAGCCGGATAAATATTACCGTCTATATCCCTTAAAGGAACGATTATAGAACTTAAGTCATTGGCATGATTATCCACCGTAAGTTCCCTGTGGATATATCGTAACAATATTATACAACAGGCAAGACTCAACGAAAGCCCTACAAGATTGATAACCGTATATGACTTTGCACGAAACAAAAAACGAATCGCATATTTAATCTTTATCAATAACATATATCAAAAAAAGTCATTTCACCTGTAAATATTATATCAATAATCGTGCCAAAGCATTAAGTCACTAGCAATCTGCTATTTACCAAAATACAACACATTCAGTATATGTGCGTTATCGCACGTTTTTGTTACAAATACGCACACATAGCACAATTCAATATATATCACTTATTCAGTCTTAATAATCTCTGCCGGATTAATATGCATAACCTTATATATCTTATATGCTACAGTAACTAAAACCACAATCAACATTGAAACGAACAAGGCTAAAACCATTCCCCAATCCATATTAACCTGGAAAGTACCATCCATAAAGACAATTGACGCAAAATAATATACAAAGGGAAATGCAGCAGCAAACGACAAAATATAAATCAACATATATGAACGTCCGAACATAAAAGCTATCTTAACCGGCGAAGCACCGTTTATTTTCCTTATGGCAACCTCCTTCTGCCGTCCGGCTGTATCAAGCGAAATGGCAGAATATATGCTTAGAACCACCAACAGCAGACTGACAAAAGCCAATACATTGACAAGTGTTCCGACTAAACCCACCGTACCAAGCAAAGTCTGTTTCCTGTCGGTTATCGGTTTAATATCCAAAGGTAATGTTTCCGGAACATATTCCCTGCAAATATCTTTCATCTTACCAATCACTTCGTCTGTATCCTTCCCTTCAGCAATCTTAAAATAAAAAGTTCCAAAAGGTTTTACCGGGAAGAATGCCGAACCGATTGTACGTGGATCATCTTCATTCTCTCCATACAGGGCTTTATATGTACCAGCTATACGGTATGAAGTACCTTGAATGAAAACAGTTCCGGAAATACTGTCTTTCTCCAATTGTCTCATAAATCTCTCACTTACATAAACAGCATCTTCCGACTCCGTCATTTCACCCTGATGAGGGATATTAAAGAACTGGAAGTAATTGGCATTACCCTTTATAATTTTTATAAAAGAATGTGTACCATCAGCCTTAATATATCTCTGTTTTATACGAGAATCCAACACTCCCCACAAAGTTATCTCATCAACAATCTCCGGCATCTTTCTGAATGCATCAACTACATGCGTTATATTCTGTCTTAAGCGATATGTACTTGGCTTGAACTCAATAATACGGGCTTCCTCATCATCAGAAACCGGTCTGTATACGGAATAGAAAGCCTTATTAAAAGCAATGTTTATATACAAAACATTTCCGACAAAGAATATAGCAATACTCAATTGAAGCCACATCATGACAGAACGAAAGACATGCTTATTGTTGTTTATGCGAACATGATAGCCTATACAGGAACGTCGCAAACGCCATACCGGAACATAAACCACAAGTAAACAGATAACAAGAAGGGAAACAAAACACCTTGTCTGTACCCAATATACTTCCGGCAAATCAATGTATGGCAAATCGTCGGATGAGATATAAGTATGACATGTATCAACTACAATTTCCGTTATAACAATTGACAGCAAAAATGACACTGTAAGCATGCAGAATACCTCTGAAAACAGAAGCATAAACAATCCCTGGGCATCAGACCCCATACTTTTACGCAAAGCGACTTCCCTCTGTCGGTTATAAAACATCTGTATAGCAAACTTCAGGAAGTTAATCATTCCGGAAAGCAATATGAGCGATGTGACGAACAGTACAATTGAAAAAATTATTGTCATCTGTTTTTTTTGGGAATCATCAGAAAAACTCAATGCAGATACACTGTAGTCCTTTCCATTATTTACAAATTTAAGATTCTGCAGATTATCGTTAAGCGCAGACAGAGTTGTACCATCACCTAGGAGTGCATACACTTCCATGAATCCCTGAGGAAAAACCATATATGGAAAATAGCAATCTACTCTGGGAAACGCCCAGTTGTCTTCGGCCACATTTACAACCTTGTAATCACGAATCCCCTTGTCGAAATCGTAAACAGATTCCGTCAGATGTATCACAGCCCCAATCGGATTGTCTTGACCAAAAGCCTTTTCTGCAAAAGAACGTGATATAACGACTTCATCCTTTTTCTCCGGAATACGGTTACCATACAATAAATCCAATCCATAGAATGAAAAAGTATTTCCGTTTACCACAGTATAGTTTACTAGAAAAGGCTTTTCTTTCTGGTCCTTATCTATTACATCTATCTCAGCCTGTCTTGACGGAAATTTAACTGTAATATCCGACAATCCATCAATATGAAGATTCTCTATCCGTTCAACATCAACCGGCGTAAACAGACTCCACCGGCCATCTTCATCTTCAAGCCTAAATGTTACTACTTCTTCATCATGTATATTTATCATGCTATTATAAGCATTTATCCAATATGCCACCAATGTATAACAGACTATTCCCACAGCAAGACATAATGCTGAAATAAGACTGTGAACCTTATATTTCATCAGGTTCCGAACTGCCACTTTCAAATAATGTAGTATCATATTTTGAGTATTTTAATTTATATTTCATACTATTATTTACATAATTAAATAATCAAAAAACATGCCATTTACATACCACTCTGATTATAAAGAAATTACGTAAACCATCTGTATAAAGGAAGCGTGCGTATCCGCACATTATCATTGCGAATTCGCACGCTTCACACAGTAGATATATCGTTTTTCACCTTATTCTGCTACTATCCACTTTTCTATATTTCTTGTTTCCTCACTAAAATTAACCCCTATCTTATAAACCTTACGGTCATCGGACATGAAAGGAAGGGCATAGTTTCGGGATTCTATTTGAGCTATGGCATCCTCGGCACTGCCTTCAAACTTGAATTCCATTACATAGATATACTGTGGAGTCTTCACCACCATATCTATCCTACCCTGAGATGTATGATACTCGGCATGAGTAAAGAAACCCATAAGACGGAAGACTATGAAAAGAACATTCTGATAATGAAGCTCTGTGTCGCGGATTAACTCGTATGGAGTATCTGAAAAGAGACTTTGAAGACGCTCCATGAAACTATCAATCTTTCCTTTTTCCAGTTCCTTGATGAAATTCATTATATGGAAGCTGGTATTCCTGCCATGCATATTCATAT
>NZ_JACJLE010000060.1 GCF_016901995.1 Bacteroides caecigallinarum
ACTTCAATCCGAGGTTACGAACACATCTGTAATCATAATAATTCCTATCAGAAGATGTTCCATTATAATCATCTGAATAGTCTTTTGATCCTCTTGAGGCTCCTTCTTCACCCCAGATTACCCATGGATTTTCAGATTTGTTAGTACTATTATAATAACTGCTACTCGCCACGTGTCGTCTTACAGTTCCATCATCTTGATATAGCCAAGCGGTTTTATTCAAAGAACCCTGTCCTATCCAAAGATCGGTCAACTGGTCTACTGATGCCAAATACCAGCGAATTTCATTTTCCTCTATAATATTATTACCATTAAGGTCTCTATTTCTTAAAAGACATGCATACCAAATATTGTTATAACCATCTTTTAATTCTCTTTCAGCTGTAGTACTAACTTCAAGAACATCAGTCCACTTCAATTCACTTTTCACAATATTCAGCGTATTTTCACGTCCGTTGTTTTTAGTATTATCATGATTATCTGACATAGAAGCACCACTTACCAACAATCTTCCTGTCTCTC
The DNA here is from genome assembly GCF_016901995.1 of Bacteroides caecigallinarum. Taxonomy (GTDB): domain Bacteria; phylum Bacteroidota; class Bacteroidia; order Bacteroidales; family Bacteroidaceae; genus Phocaeicola; species Phocaeicola cellulolyticus. The sequence continues at coordinate 523 of NZ_JACJLE010000060.1, forward strand.
TTATAGACTCAGTACCCCATGCTGTAGCTACATCACTACGAGTATTATAGAAAGAATAAATAGGTTTCTGTGAAATTGTAATCACACTACGTGAAAGTGAGGTTGCACCATCGGCTGAATAGATATTTCCACTTGTACAGAAATGCAACATACGGTCTTCACCATTTACAACTTCTTTCCATAACTGAAGTTGAGAAGCATCTGTAACATTCTCCGGTATCTCATAAAAAACCTTAGTTGGGTCGTATTTATACACATACTCATCTACAAAAGCCGTAAATGTAACAACAGCATCATCATCTTGAGACACTTTTCCATTTTTCACAAATAATTCAGAATTTGTTTTATTTGCCTCCACATACAAATGATTAATAAGTTGGTTTACATCATAAAGAGTAACGGGATTATCATAATAGCCACCACTATAAGTTGTTTTATTAAAGGCAGGCGCAGATTCAGTCTGATTCGAAGTAGTATAAGACTGATATCCCGGATACTTTACATATTGGTTTTCCTGCACAGGAACACCCTTCTTTATAGCTTCCTTATTTATGGCAAAATGCACCCACTTATAATCATTAAGAGAAATATCCGTCTGTAATTTTCTCAGTTTTTCAGCAGGCAAATCCTCTGTGATATTACCGGCATCATCTTTATGGTCATCGGCTACAAAGACTTTCATACCACGCTGGAAATGAGTACTTACAGCCCATGACAATCCATTCTTTATATCACCACGCTTTAAAGAGAAACTGGCTCTTCCATAATGAGAATCCATAGAAGCTATTTTTGCACCGGCTATAATTACATCACCTTCCATACCCGGACGTACTTCATTATTCTGATCCACCTCAACTATCAAAGAATTAATACCTGTTACTGTAACTGTATAAGTATAATGGGTATTTCTTTCAGTACGATAGTTATTAACGCACACTTCATTTGGATTACTCATATCACCAGGTGTATTTGCATATTCTTCACCACCTGTATTTCCCAAATGTACAGTGTATGTAACATCAGCACTCACAAATTCAGGTGCACCCAAATTAGTGTTGTCAGTATATGACAATACTCCATGAAACATTACAAAAGTAGAATTTGGGTTGGCATATATAAATTCTCCATTTTCGTGAGTCTGTCCGGGTTTATTTGGATTAGCAGATATTTCTGTTTTTTCTCTTTTTTCACGAAGAGCATATAAATTTTCAGCTTCACCTTGATTAGCTGTTTCTATACGCTTTTTAGGCTCCTGGCGATTTTCCGGCAAATAGAATTCAAACATATTATACCCTTCTGCATTCTCTCCCTCAAAAGGTATGGCATCATCGTATGTCATGGAAGCATAAGCCTGTCCTTCTGTCTTAACATAATCTTGTTCTTTTGGGAAAACAAATGTTCCTTGTGGAATGCTTCCAACCCAATAACGGTCGGCCACAAATTTGAAATCACTGTATTTACTGTTTTCTCCTTTCACTTTAAATGTTATTCTGGCATCAACCCTCTGCAAGTATATCTTTGGGTTAACAGTTCCAATAATAACACCTTTACTCGGATCACTATCATTTACATCTACATCTATTTTACCTGTAGGGCTATCAGGCTCCATTTTCCCTGACATAAGGAAATAACTTCTCGTTATAAGCAAAGGAGTTCTTAAATGAGAAACAGCATTAAGAAATTCAGACTCGGTTTTCAACCCATTAAGGTAATTGACAGTAAGAGAGCCAGAACCGCTTAATGGATTTGCAATAGCATAAATACGTTTATCCAAACCTGTAGTCATTCCAAACTGGAATTCACCAGAACCGGTTGCCTCATTTTTCTCAAAATAAGCATTATTATCAAGAGTCCCGTCAGAATTAAACGCTGCTACGTATAAATAGTTTATAGTTTTTTCTGCAATATCAGACTGTGCTGCACGACTGATTTGCTTAGAACCTTCCACAGCAACGGACAATGGTATAGTAACAGGAATACCCTCTTTAATGTTTCTAGAACTCTGCTCAATAGCAAAATCATCCTTACATGACAGCATAAATGCCGGCATGGATATAAGTATCAACAAATAAACAAAATTTCTTCTTTTCATAACAAGACTCCTTTCTTTAATTAAACGGAGGTACAACAATAGTGGCAGGTGTCCATGGTTTCACTTCATATTTTATAGTCACCTCTACGTCCTTATGTACATTTACTGTTGCATTAATATTAAGCTGAGTATTACGCTTCAAAGTTACATTTTCTGTACCTTCACCGAAAATATAACGACTTTCTGACAACTTTGAGATGGTCGGTGATGTCAATGCCAAAGTATAATTATTTTTTTGTGATTCAGTTTCGTACATATAAAAGACAAAAGCACTTTTATTTTCTCCCTGATTAACAGTAATTCCATCTGTTTGTGCAATGAAATCATAAGAAGAGACATCTGCATCATTGGGAACAATTATTTCATTCTGTGGAAACAAGAACCCTCTATCAGGAACAAAACTGCCTAAAGAAATCTTATTAATCCAAAATGATTCAGTCATTATATTATTAATATTAAGAACCACCTTAACTACACTATGGGTACATTCTATGTTCATACTATTATTTTCTAAAGGTAGAGTAGTAGTGAGTTTTCCTGTGATAGGTAATCCAGTTTCGTTAATCTGATTTCTCATCTTAGGAAAAGCTCTTTCTCCATTATTCTTCATGAGAGTCTCCAAGAAGCCAGCAGGCAAAAAACTTTCACCCGGTGTCAGTAAAGATAAATCCTTATCTATATTCACACTTGCCTCATTACCTATTACATAAAAATTCAAAGGTTCATTTTGTGGTAAATTAGGAATACGCATAGAGTAACTGTCTTTGCCACCCTGACTACTGAAATCCTCAAAAGCATTCTTCAGAACTTTACTGCTTTCATCTGTTATAAGCACACGTAAAGTCTTGAAATTCTCATTATCTTCAAGCGGAGCATCTGCTTCGGTACCAGAGCTCTCACCTAAAGCTGAAAAGTTTAAATCAACAGTTGCACTTCTAGAAGCCTGTCCAACCGAAATTTTTTCTTTTACGCATGAACTAAAAATTAAACTAATAGTACATACAATCAAAATTATATTGCAAACTGATAGTTTCATAATATCACTCATTAATTAGTTCCACTCTGGTTTTGTATCAACAACTGCCCAATCCGGAATTTCTATAACTCCAGTAACTCCATTAAAAGTTATTGCTATAGGAAGCGTAGCCTCCTGTTTTGTAAGGTCTATCTCATCTTCATAATATTTGAGATAGTTATATATATTACCACGTATCATTTCTCTGCCATCCCTATTGTCCACTAAAACCAATTCATGCGAACAACATTCTTCATCAATGTGTCCATGATGGTCGTCCATGCGGAACAGAGTCAGATCATCTGTACGATAGCACTTGCGTTCATAATCATAAATAAGTGTAGGATAACACGTACCTTTTTCTTCAACGTTAATGTTTCCATTAAAGTCTGTCTGTGCATTAGACTGTTCTATGCTCAATGCAAAAGGATGCTCTCCTTCCCTTGTGTTTTCCGGTGCCGGAAGACCGTTTATTTCTATTTCCACGTTCACGTGAGCACTATATAGTGTCACTGTGTCACGATATACAGTAAATTCTCCTGTTGCTGGGATATAGAATTCTTGCAATCCCATATAGTTGTGGTCGTGACCATCAACTTTTTCTTCAGTTCCCCAGGCAGGATGCTGAAGATAAATATTATTGAAATCCGTTTCTGATTCCAAGTTCACAACTTCCGTGCGTTCATAAGCATTACCCACGGCTACCACCTTATATTTTCGTCCTGGTGTAAGTTTGAAAGAAGGTTTCGCTGAAAAAGTTTTCAGATCACTTTCACCATAATGGCCCACTCCCATTATGTGTCCGTTTTCGTCGAAAACATACAGATCTACCTTTTTCATATATTGATATAATACGTCTTCGTCGCCATCGGCAAGATACTGGAAGTAGATGGTCACATTGTCGCAATCATCATTATCTTCCCTGATACATCCGGTCGCCAGGACGAAAGCAACCAGTGCCAATAATATTTTTTGTATATACTTCATATTTTTCTGAATTTATAAAACTGTATGTTTATTTTAAGATACCATAAAAGCAGTGCAGGCAGATTATATACCTGCACCGTTTTATTTCATAAAATGTTTACTTCCATTCAACGTCTGTATTTACTTCTTGCCATGTCTTTATAGTTACTGTTGCAGTAACTGTTACATTTTTTTCTCCGTCTGGATCCGGTGTTATTGCTTCATCTGTAAACTCAAGATTTGTGATAGAATAAACATTACCTACAGCAAACTTGGCAATAGGTTCATTAGTTGTATTAACTTTATATTTTTCTACAGCAGCATAATATGTTTTTGGAGCTTCCTCACCATAAGCTTTTGCACTAAGAACCAAAACTACTTGTTCAGCTGTTTCTGATGGAATAAAGTTATAGGCAATTACTTTATTGTCAGCAGGGTAAGCAGTAGCGTCTATAGCTGTACCTGCATCACCATTAATCTTATCGTAAATCTGAAGGTTATCAGATTCTGGACCAAAAGTATTACCTACCATACTTGTCCATGCACCTGGACCTGTTACTTTACAAGGATCTCCATCAATAGAATTCAAAACACCGTTTACATAAACTCCCATAAGTTTTACATCTGAATAAGCAGCTGTAGTACCTTCAGTCAAACCTGTTGTCTTATACTTTATTCCTGAGAGTTCAAGACGAGCTACCTGGAATTCCGGAGTTGCAGATATAGTGTAATTGGTTTCATCTTTTTTATAAATCTTATTTGTCTCACCTTCACTAGTTGCATTACCTGAAGCCGTACACAACATAGGAGCAGCTTTACCACCATTGATAATTTCATTAGTAAGAGCAAGTTCTTCATCTCCACCATTTACACTAACTCTCATGGCTGTAGGTATTCCTACATTAGTAAAAACAATTTCTTTAGGACTTGTAACATTTTGAAGATCTCTTACATGTGTACCTCCGGCAGTGAGAACTACATTCATAGTTTTAACCTCTACTGGAGTACCACCATCTATATGTTCCTGTGAAGCTCTACTGCCCAATACAGCCTGATTAATGGTTACAGTAACATTAGCATTACCGTCAGCAACACCATTTACATCTTCATTTGTACAAGCGAACAAACCCAAGCCCGCAAATGCCAAAAATAAACTTTTTGTTTTCATAAACATTACATTTAATTTGTTTAACTTATTGTTAATTAACTCATTATAATCAATTGTATAATTCTTTTTTTATTCAGCCATATATTCCACATAGTCTTCCATCAGCTTGCTGTTCTTCACGGCATCAGGATTACCTTTTTCCACAGCTGTACGGAAAGCTTCGCGGGCCTTGTCAGCCTTACCAAGTTTCATATATGCCACACCCAACATATTCTGCAAGGCACCTTCTGCAGGAGCTTTTTCAAGAAGCGAAACTGCTTCTTCTGTCCTTCCGGCTTCCATCAAAGCTAAGGCAGCATTATTTACGGCAGTCACATCATTAGGATAAGCTTTTGCACCACACAGCAGGCAGTCAATATATTCAGGAGTACCCTTACCGTAGCTGTCAGCCACCTTCTGTATTTCACTAACGCTCATTAAGTCCGGACGGGTCTTTATCATCTGCTTGCCTTCTTCTAGGTCGAAATGGCGTACATTATACTCTATGCGGTACTCATTGCGACGTATTGGACCATACATCTCGTTCAATACTCTCTGATATATTTCAGGAGGCACAAGAGCCTTTATCTTTTCTTCACACACATCTCTATCTTCACCACAATTGTCTATTATATCAAGTACATCCTCTATTCTCAATAAATTAGGATGTGCCTCTACCTGACGACGCAACTCGTCCCAGTCTTCACCTTTCCAGTCAACATGATATAGAGAAGGGTCAATGCCTTCCATATCTTTCTTTACATATTCGGTAAAGGCTTTGGCACGACGTTCTGAAAGTCGCATGTTATAGTCCATAGTTCCTTCAGGTGAAGCATAACCTGTCACATAAATACCAGTGATGCTCAAGTCATTGTTCTCTTTCACCAAATTCAGAGATTCACGAACCTTGTCAAGTTCTTCCTGATTATTTTTATAATTAGGTCGAATATTATGACTGTCCTGACGGAACTGAAGTCTGGCTGCCCGTGTTTCAGAGCGACGTTTCACTATTTCTTCTTTTGGAGAAATGAAAGGCATAGCATACGCAGGATTCATCGGTGGAAGAATATCGCTGGTATATGCTGTCTCGCTTCCTTCTCCACACTGCGCACAACCGCTCACATCGGCTCTCAAGACCAATTCACTACCTATCATCCAACGTTTAAACGGAACAGAAGCCTCATAACTTACAGTCTGGTCGCTTCCGTTCTTACGACGTACAGTTGCCTGTGCTTCCGGATAAAGTTTGATGTTTTCCAGAGCCTCACGTCGTATATCGGCTTTATGACGTATCTTTCCCTCTATTACAACAGAAGGAAGTTTCTGTTCTTGCGTACCGTCGGCAGAAACTATATATGGGTCTATCGCCATTACGTGCTGGTTCTTCATGTCCAGAGCGTCAAGGTTAAGATCCATACCTACACGGACCATTCTCGCATCAGTCTTTTCCACCTTGCGGTTCTCTACGGCTATCTCGCTTAGATAAGATGTCTGAGAGAACAACGGTGTACCCAGTGCAAGGAATAATGCTACAGATATTATATATTTCTTCATAGTTCTGTTCCTCCTATTTTATAATATAGATGAGTGATATGGCAGCCTTGGTAAGACCGAAATAGTCTTTCTTGCCGTCTTTTATCCACTCTCCGCAATGCGGACAGTCATATTTATCATAATTGGCACGTATCCATCCTGCTCCGATTTCAAGTCCCAGATTCCAACGTTTACCTAAAATAAACTGATAGCCATAACCAAGACCGGCTCCGTACATTTCACCTTCGTAGCGATGATTCTTGAAAGACGGGTATATTCCTAAATCCATGTTTCCGACGTTAAAGACACCACCAAGAGCATGAAGAGCAAGGAAATGACCATTGAACGCCTCGCAGAACCAATAACGCGCCTCAGGCTGAACAAGCCAGTGCTTTATTTTCTTGTCGTTCTTAAAAGAAAAAGGATTATAATTTCCGGACACATCTATTGTCCACTTGGGCGCTACCCGAAACTCAAACCCAAGATTAAGTGTAGTAGTCACATCGTACAGAAGATTTGTCTTTACCGCTACTTTCTGTGCGGACAGAGACAAGCTCCCAAGGACTAACGCCAGTAACAGAAATAGTTTTTTCATATATACTTCACTCTTTTAATGTTTGCGTAAAAGATTGACTTAAGATTTCGTATAACAAAGCTAGGTAAACAATAAGAAACACAGACAAAAACATGTGTCTCCTTTTGTCAAATACAACTATCTCAATAAAGATCAGATAGTATCATTTTGTCATAGCTGACTAAATATCAATATATTAGATTTTATTATAGCGGACATTTTAATACTTCTAATTCTTAAAATTACTCCTATATGTATTAGGACTTATGCCGTATTTTTCTTTGAAAAGCCTGTAATATGTGGCAGAATTAGGGAATGCACTACGGAAAGCTATTTCTTTAACAGACATATTTTCATTAGAAAGTAGAAGACCTACGGAATATTCAAGACGAAGATTACTTAAATAGGTAGATATATTACCACCTCCATATTCCTTTATTATTGCTGCAAATCTGTTCTTATCTACTCCCATTATACGGGAATAATCATCGCGGCCATAATTATAATTGAGATAAAGTTTTTTAGAATGTACCTGTTCGTCGAAACGATGGAAAAGTTCTTCATCATCACTACAAGCTTGCGTAATTTTATTAGTCTCGACCGTATAACAAGAATCACTATTTACTTGCGTTTCTACTGAAACATTATCAAACTTTCTTGGTCTTGAAAATTTAAGTTCATTTAGTTTTATTATTGTCTGGACTAAATATCTGTTCTTTATCTTAATCTGGCGATATTGCCAGATTATTACAAATGCACAGACTAATATAAAACATATAAGAAGTGCCAGCAATAAATACAATAATGTTTGAAATGATAATCCATAAGAATGTATATCAACAGAAGAAGGATATACTCTTAAAATAGGAACTGTAATTAATGAAAAAAAATAATCTCGTTTCATACCTCCATTTTTTAAATACTATTTAACAAGATGGGGCTTCCAGAGATTTTTCTTAAAAGGGAACAGTAGTGTTAATTATTTTTACATTTAATGCTTTTAGAAGCCCCCAGTTGGGGGGTAATTAAATATATACATGTTTTACCCCCCCCCCGTTAACATTCTGTAACATTTGTTATTTTATTAACATTCTATCTACTTCCTATTAATGGAGGTTGTAACAAATTTATTTATTTCGAAGAAAAAAAACAAAAAAAGGAAAGGTATTTTTACATTCATTATCATATGTTTTTCAACACATTCATTAATCTAGTTTTTTTTCTTATTTTCATCGTTATAAAACGTTTTTGTAACATGTTTGTAACATCTATTTCCGACCTTTGCACCCGAAAAATCAAAGCTTAATTATTTTTTATTTTATGGAAACTATTTATTTAGGGATTGTAATATTCCTGTTTATGCTGGCAATATTCGACCTGATGGTCGGGGTCAGTAACGATGCCGTGAATTTTATGAACTCCGCAGTAGGAGCCAAAGTAGCAAAATTCAAGACTATCATTATCGTAGCTGCAATAGGTGTATTTGCAGGAGCTGTGTTAAGTAATGGTATGATGGATATAGCCCGCCATGGTATATTCCAGCCAAACAATTTCACATTCTACGAGATAATGTGTATCCTTCTTGCCGTAATGGTCACCGATGTCGTGCTACTGGATGTTTTCAATACCTTGGGACTTCCAACATCTACTACAGTTTCAATGGTATTCGAGCTATTGGGAGGTACATTCATTCTGGCAATCTTAAAACTAATTTCCGATGAAACAGGTCTTACACTAGGCGACTTGCTCAACACAGAAAAAGCGTTGTCTGTGATACTTGGTATATTCCTTTCGGTAGCAATCGCTTTCATAGCCGGTACAATAGTACAATATATCTCACGTCTTATCTTCAGCTTTAACTATAAAAAGAATCTTTCCTGGACTATAGGTATCTTCGGTGGTATAGCCGTAACTTCACTTTCATATTTTATACTTATCAAAGGTCTGAAATCAGCGCCTTTCATAACACCTGAAGTAATGGCATGGATAGATGCAAACACTGCCGCACTGGTTATAGGATGTTTTGTATTCTTCACCGTATTTATGCAGATTCTTCACTGGTGCAAAATCAATGTATTGAAAATAATAGTTCTCCTTGGTACTTTCTCATTGGCTCTGGCATTTGCAGGTAACGACCTTGTAAACTTTATCGGAGTACCTTTGGCAGGATATTCAGCATACACAGATTTTGTGGCAAACTCAAATGGTGCAGGTGTAGATGGTTTCATGATGGAATCACTTATGTCATCAGCAAAGACTCCTATTATATTCCTTATAGCATCAGGAGTGATAATGGTATATGCTCTGGCTACATCGAAGAAAGCACAGAACGTAATCAAGACTTCGGTTGACCTTGCACGTCAGGAAGAAGGTGACGAAATGTTCGGTTCATCAGCTCTTGCCCGCACAATCGTACGTCGTGCAACAAGCATAAACGAATTCCTCGTAAGAGTAATTCCTGCTAACGTAAGAAACTGGATCAACAGCCGATTCAACAAAGATGAAGTTATCCTTGAAAACGGTGCGGCATTCGACCTTATCCGTGCAGCAGTTAACCTAGTCCTTTCAGGATTGCTTATCATCATCGGTACAACAATGAAACTTCCTCTTTCTACCACATACGTTACATTTATCGTGGCTATGGGTACATCATTGTCCGACCGCGCATGGGGACGTGAAAGCGCAGTCTATCGTATCACCGGTATGCTTTCAGTTATCGGCGGCTGGTTCATCACAGCATTCGTAGCGTTTACAGCTTGTGCCATCGTTACAATAATAATGTACTACACGAACATAGTAGGTATGGTTGGATTCATCGCTTTGGCTGTATTCCTACTTGTACGCAGCAACATTATGTACAGCAAGAAAGAAAAAGCTGAAAAGCAGGACGACCTGTTCAAGCGTATGATGGCAAGCAAAGACAAAAACGAAACACTTGCATTGCTCCGCGAACACGTACAGGAAACTCTTACACACTACATCGATTTCAGTAAGGATGCATACATTAAGATGACAGACGGTTTCATAAACGAGGATTTGAAGAAACTGAAAAAATCGCTTAACGAGACTGACGAGCAGCGTAAACTCCTGAAAAAACGCCGTCGCAAGGAAATACTTGGTTTAAGACGTATTCCAATCACCATAGCAATAGAAAAGAATACATGGTTCCACCTTGGAACAAACAGCTGCGAAGAAATGCTATACTGCTTGAAGCGTATCTGTGAGCCATGTAAGGAACATGTTGACAACAACTTCAACCCAGTTCCTAAAGATGATGTTGCAGAGTTCTTGCCTATCAGAGAAGAATTGTGTGAGTTGATGGATCGTACACGCAATGCCATTATAGCCAACAACTACTCTGAAGCAGATGATATTCTGAAAAAAGGCGATGATCTTAAAAACAAGATTTCAGCTCTTCGCAAGCACCAGATGAACCACATGCAGGAAGCTGACAACAGAAGCCTTAAAGCATCAATGGTATATCTGAACATATTGCAGGAAACACAGGAATTGGTCAGTGTATGGAGACACCTGCTGCGTGCCAGCCGATTCTTCCAAGGAGACTATGTTCCACAGGAAATTCCTCAAATGGGGATAATGGACAGTAAGGCATAAAAGAGTATTTACTGATAAACACACAATTACAGTAAACGGCTGCATCAGATTTAACTCCGGTGCAGCCGTTGTTTTTATTTTTCCTCTTCCTTACGTTTAAGGTAAAGCTGATAAGAATTGAATACATTATGCCATACGCTGTAGAAACCGGCAGCGACAGCGGTAACAGGGGTAAAAAAAGTGTATCCCATCCAAATGGCCAATACAGTATTTTTCTGTCCCAATGCCTGCCCGGCACTAATCGTATCGTCATATTTGCGGCCTACTCTTTTCCCTATATAGAATTGAAGGAAACAGGCTATACACGAAATAAAAGCCAAACCTACCTGATACCATATAGACACGTCGCTATGGACTATACTCTTCACAGTTACGGCAATGGCAAGAGTCAGCGCCACAGCCCATAGATAGAACGACAATCCGTGATACTTTCCTATAAACGCATGAAGTCTAGGCGAAAGATAACGCAAAAGGACTGCCAGAATAAACGGACACAGCAACAGAGGAAATACCTTTCCAAGAATCATCAGGAATGAAGAAAGGAATCCTACTCCTTCCTGCGGATGTATGACGGGAACCACCAGCGGAACAAGAAAAGCTGTCACGAGGTTTATCAGAATTGTATATGAGGTAAGATGTGCAGCACTGCCTCCCAGTTTTCCGGTCACTACTGCTGCTGCCGTAGCCGTAGGACAGATAAGACACAACATAGCTCCCTCAATCAATATTCTGGAATGCATATCAGGTAATATATACAAAATTCCGGCCAGGAGAATGAACGAAAGGCTTTGTATGAGAAGCAACACGGCATGCCATCTGCAAGGCTTGAGCTCACTCACATCAACCTTACAGAATGTGAGAAAAAGCATCAGAAAAATCAGCAAAGGCTGCAATACAGCCACAGCATGTTCCACAAACGGTTTTGTCGGCTCCAGGAAAGGTATGTTCACATATACAAAATAAAGTATTACCCCCATCGCCATAGCTATCGGCAAAGTCCAGTTCTTAATAAATCGAATGATATTCATAATCAGGTGTAAAAAAACACGGATTACACCGGAAAGACATCCGGCATAACCCGTGTTATATTATTTATTGAAAATCTATTTTCTGCGGGCAGTTATCCCATTATTTGCAGTTTCCTGCGCAACGAGGCTTAATCTGCTTGAAGAAATCGTTTCCTTTGTTATCAACGAGGATAAATGCAGGGAAATCTTCAACTTCAATCTTCCAGATAGCTTCCATACCAAGTTCAGGATATTCCACACACTCGATGCTCTTGATGTTGTTCTGAGCAAGGATAGCTGCAGGACCACCGATAGAACCAAGATAGAAACCACCGTGCTTCTTACAAGCGTCTGTAACTGCCTGGCTACGGTTACCTTTAGCAAGCATAATCATGCTGCCTCCGTGGCTCTGGAACAGATCAACGTATGGGTCCATACGTCCGGCTGTTGTAGGTCCCATAGAACCACAAGCCATACCTGCCGGAGTCTTAGCAGGACCGGCATAATAGATAGGATGATCCTTGATATACTGTGGAAGGTCTTCACCACGGTCAAGACGTTCTTTCAGTTTTGCGTGTGCGATGTCGCGACCTACGATGATAGTACCGTTCAAAGAAAGACGAGTAGCTACTGGATACTTGTCAAGTTCTGCAAGGATTTCCGGCATAGGACGGTTCAAGTCAATCTTCACTGCGTTACCTTCGCCAGCCTGACGCAATTCTTCAGGAATCAGTTCACCTGGATTTGAGTCAAGTTTTTCAATCCAGATACCGTCTTTATTGATCTTACAACGGATGTTACGGTCAGCTGAGCAAGAAACGCCAAGACCTACAGGGCAAGACGCTCCATGGCGTGGCAAACGGATGATACGTACATCGTGTGCATAATATTTACCACCGAACTGTGCACCCAAACCGATACGGTGAGCTTCTTCCAATACCTGTTTTTCAAGTTCTACGTCGCGGAAAGCGCGTCCGTATTCGTTACCAGTTGTAGGCAGGTTATCGTAGAAACGAGTAGAAGCAAGTTTCACTGTCAGCAAGTTCTTTTCAGCTGAAGTACCACCGATTACGAATGCGATGTGATATGGAGGACAAGCTGCTGTACCCAAAGTCTTCATCTTTTCTACAAGGAAAGGAACAAGAGTAGCCGGGTTAAGGATAGCCTTAGTTTCCTGATAGAGGTAAGTCTTGTTGGCAGAACCACCACCCTTAGTCACGCAGAGGAATTCGTATTCCATACCCTGAGTAGCTTCGATGTCAATCTGAGCAGGCAGGTTGCAACGTGTATTCACTTCTTCGTACATTGTAAGAGGAGCATTCTGTGAGTAGCGCAGATTCTCTTCAGTATATGTTTTGTAAACACCAAGTGACAAAGCCTCTTCGTCGCAGTATCCAGTCCATACCTGCTGACCTTTTTCACCATGGATGATAGCAGTACCTGTATCCTGGCAGAAAGGAAGTACTCCCTTAGCTGCAACTTCAGCGTTACGAAGGAATGTCAAAGCTACGTATTTATCGTTGTCGCTGGCTTCCGGGTCAGTAAGGATTTTTGCAACCTGTTCGTTGTGCGAACGGCGAAGCATAAAAGACACATCGCGGAAAGCCGCATTAGCCATAGCTGTCAAACCTTCTTTTTCAATCTTCAAGATAGGTTTACCTTCAAACTCGCTTACTGAAACATAGTCCTTAGTAAGCAGATAATACTCTGTATTGTCATGTCCGTGTTCGAACATTGGCTGATACTTAAATTCTGGTGTTGCCATATTGTTTTAAGTTTTTGAGTTATTGAGTTTCTAGTTATTAGTATGCTTTCTTATTTCAGTTGACGAGTTAACAAGGCTACCTTCCGGATGGAGACCTTGTCAACTTGTAACTTAAGCCTCGTCGCCTAAATCGTATGTCTGATAGAGGAAGTCGTTATAAGGATACTTCTGAACATGCAGTTCGCGTACCTTCTTGTACAGCATATTCTTGAAATCCTCCAGGTTCGACTTGTCCTTGGCAGAGATAAAGATACAGTTGTCGTCCATCTTTGCCATCCATGTATTCATCAGTTCCTCCAGCGTAATGTTTTCCTTCGTCTTCGGAGTCAGGTCATCCTCTGCCTTTTCCACATAGCTGTAGGCATCAATCTTGTTGAATACTATCATACTCTGCTTTCCTCCGGCACCTATATCTGATATGGTTTTCTCCACCACCTGTATCTGTTCTTCAAAATCAGGATGTGAGATATCTACCACGTGTACCAGAAGGTCTGCCTCGCGCACCTCGTCAAGAGTCGATTTGAATGACTCAACAAGGTCGGTAGGCAACTTACGGATAAATCCTACAGTATCGGAAAGCAGGAAAGGAAGATTTTCAATGATAACCTTTCTCACGGTAGTGTCAAGTGTGGCAAACAGTTTGTTTTCTGCAAACACTTCACTCTTTGCAAGAAGGTTCATTATTGTTGATTTTCCTACGTTAGTATATCCCACGAGCGCCACACGTATCATGCGTCCGCGGTTCTTTCGCTGTGTAGATTTCTGAGTGTCTATTTCTGCAAGTCTCTGTTTGAGCAACGCCATACGGTTAAGGATGATACGGCGGTCCATTTCCAGCTGTGTTTCACCCGGACCACGAAGTCCCACAGAACCTTTACCACCTCCGGCACCGGAACCACCACCCTGACGTTCAAGGTGTGTCCACAGACGTTGCAGTCTTGGCAACATATATTTATACTGTGCCAGCTCTACCTGAGTCTTGGCGTTTGCGGTCTGTGCCCTCATGGCAAATATATCAAGAATAAGCGAAGTACGGTCAAGAATCTTCACCTTCAGTTCGTTTTCAATGTTTCTGAGCTGTTTGGCGGAAAGTTCGTCATCGAATATCACCATACCTATCTCCGTTTCCTCGTCTTCGTTCATCTGCAGAAGATAATCCTTTATCTCCTGAAGTTTTCCCTTACCCACGTATGTCACGGAGTTTGGAGTATCAAGCTTCTGGGTGAAACGTGTCACGACTTCGGCACCGGCAGTCTCTGCCAGGAATGCCAATTCGTCAAGATATTCATTTGTCTTTCTTTCGTTCTGGTTTTGGGTTATCAGGCCCACCAATACAGCCTTCTCGGTCTGTGCTTCGGATATTACAAATTCTTTCATTAATGATATATGTATATTCTGGATGCAAACTTAACTAAAAATCTCCGTTTATTTTCATTATAAAGATAAAATAACGTTTATCAAGCTGTATTTTATAAAGCTACGTAAACATAATAAATCCCATATTAATATAGATTTATTAAAGCTCTATCACCCTTGCTCTGACATTCTTGAATTTAGGCATAGCTTCACCTATATTCGCGTTGATATATGTAGGGTCACACACCACATACTTTTTACCATTTACACTGACATAGTCTCCATCAGAATAAGTAGAAAATTTAACAGCCGTAGCAAGATGGTTAGGATAATACAACAAAACCACATCCAATCGTAATATTTTTCTTACCAAATAAGAGAATAAAACAGCCCTATCTTCGCAATCAGAATAATTATAATAAAAGAGTTCGTCCACAAAAAACGGACGTTCATAGCCAAACTGTTCCTCATCAGTTTTATATTGGAATGCAGTCTGCACAAAGTTCAATATGATATTGGCGGCCTGTTCTTCTGTTTTACCAGCCACTTCCTTTTTCAATGCCGGTAGAAGTTTATTTGCCAAGTCATTACTCATTGGAGTATTAGCATAAAGTTCCCAATCCAGTATAGGATAATCATTGTACAGTTTTATCAGATTATTATTGACAGATAGGTTAACAGACAATTGCGGATATTTTTCCGAAGAGAACATTCTTCCTTGCTCTTTTCTGCTTTGAGCAAGCATTATTGGCTCTGTTATCTGCATGGAACATTTCTGCATTTTACCAGCAAAATCGTCATTGAACGTATAGTACTCTCCTTTCTCTTTTGTATCACTCAGTACATAGTATTTTTTACCTCCAATTGTCAAGAATGTTTTTCTATAAACAGTCTCTTCAACGGCAACCAAAAGTAGTAATGCAGTGTTCTTTCTGGCTATCTTTACATCATATCCACACTGTGTAAGAATATAAGTCTGCATCACTACAGATTCATTGGCAGAAGTATTCCCCCAAAATGCATTACAAAGATCCTCCACCATAAGAATGTAAGCATAGTCATTGACACTAATCTTTTTCCTCCATGACAGGAACATATCTACCACATCGTCCATCCTTCCGTCAGACATTGTTTGCCATGCTTTACCAACTTCTGACTCATTAATATTTGCAAGTTTGAACTTATGTTTTCCACTCTCAAAGCAGATCATGACAGGAGTTCCATAAAAAGTTTTTGTAAAATAGTTCTTTTTGTTAATATCATCCGGTATAGGAACAATATTCAGTGGCACTCTTGGATCAGGTTTCGGAATGCTTACAACCTTGTCAACAGGAATCTTTACAGGCGGAACAACCGGTTCATTATTATCTTTAATTACAGGTTTTACCGGTTCAGGTTTTGTTGGAGGTTCAACTCCCTTATAATGTTTCATCATATCCCATCTACGTGAAATAAGTTTTGCAAATTCAGCATTTCTTCTTTCACGGAATTCTTCAAATTCCGTCTTAACTCTTTCTTTATATTTTGCAAATTCAGCGTTTCTTCTTTTTTTAAACTCCTCGAATGATGTTTGTGCATTCAAATTAAGTGCCAGCAAACTTAATAAAATAACTATATATGATACTTTCATAATCTTAGCTTTAAAAAAATGGCATAATCCGAGTATATTTCAGATTATGCCACAAATAATAAGTTTATTTTAATTTCTCAATTTCACTGTCAAAAACCTTTTTGAACTCTTCTCTATCCAATTCCGTCTTAATTTTTTCGTCTTGCTCAAAATTAGAAAGAATCTCGTCTTTAACACTTTGTTTGCTTAACTGCATACATACGAAACATTTATAATTTCCGTTTTCCAATCTGAACATTTTTTCACCTATCACTTCACTACCTTTCAGTGTCTGACTTACAGCTGTCAGCGCTCGTCTTTCATATAACTGAGTTAAATCTGCCTTATCACCTATATTGAAATTTTTTGCATACCTGTCAACAACCATTTCAACATTTGATTGAACCGTAGCGGCCAAATGCTCTCTTGCCGACTGTACTGCTATTTCTTTAGCTACAGACATTTGCGGACTTACACCTTCGGAAGTATATCTCCAATATTCACTATTACTCTGATACTCTTTTCCGCTCAATGGCATTTCTATTTCAGTACCAATAGACATCTTATTTGCTGCCTTTTTAGAACTGCCACACGATACTACCAACAAAGAAGCTAAAACAACAGATAATATAAAACTTATTTTTTTCATTGTATATCAATTTATAATTATAATTTTGTATAAACTTACAACATCAGGAAGTGGAATAAGGCCGATTTTTCATTAATCCTTAAGATTGTATATCATGTTCAGTCCC
>NZ_JACJLE010000007.1 GCF_016901995.1 Bacteroides caecigallinarum
TATACTCACATATATAATTTAATCAACTGACAAATGTAAACATATTAACATACATATGTAATCTAACTATAACATCTAAATATTAAAAAAATGGGAAATATTGAATTTGATTTTTTCGCCAACCCTTCAAAGGCAAACAATATGGATATAACAGAAAGTTACCATATAAGAATTAACAATTCACAAATTATTGATTTGAAAGAACTTGTAAGGCGAATACACCTTTCTTGTTCTATGACCCCTTCAGATGTCCATGGAGTATTAATTGCACTAAAAGATGAAATCACAAACGCTCTTGCTCAGGGAAACAAAGTCAATATTGACGGTCTATGCCGTTTCCGACTCATTTTAGGTTCAAAAAAAAACAGCAAATGTAATGGAAGAGAAGAAGGAAAAGATATTGGCTTCAAGAGAATCAGAATATCACCATGTAAAGAACTAAACGAAGAAACAAAAAAGAAACTAATGCCAATTACCAGAACACGTGGAAAACACTCCTCTGACATTTCGGATTATAATGTAATAAATATACTTTTAGAATATCTCAAAATAAACAAAACTATAACAAGAAAACAGTTTGAAGGACTTTTCAATATAACAAGATATAAAGCAAGCAGATTAATAAAAACTTTAGTCGAAAAAAAAGTAATAAAAAATATAGGATACAAATCACATCCTGTTTACACATTGAATGATTAGACAAAAATTTGCCATATCCATAAAAATAACGAAATTTGCACAATACATTTATAATCATTATGGCAGATAATTATATAGAAAACAAATACGAGCAATATCAGGCAAGAAAGGCTGCATGGCAAAAATCGGGAATGAAAAAGAAAAAGACATCCACAGCACATACATCTGCAGTTGGCTCAGGCATGCAGAAAACATACATGCAAAGCCATGTCAAACGTGTGGCGGCGGTACACGACCTGTCCGGAGCCGGCAGAGTATCGCTCATGGCTGTAATACCTATTCTTTCATCCATGGGGATACAGGTGTGTCCCTTGCCTACGGCAGTACTATCGGCACATACACAATATCCGCATTACTCGTTCCTCGACCTGACTGAGGAAATGAAACGAATAATAGAAAGCTGGGAAAAGCTTGAAATGAAGTTCGATACATTCTATACCGGCTACCTTGGCTCACCACAGCAAGTACAGATAGTAGAGAATTTCATATCGAAGTTCCGCCGCCCACAGGATATGGTAGTAGTGGACCCGGTGCTTGGTGACAATGGCAATCTGTACAAAGGAATCACAGAAGACATGGTAACAGAAATGAAGAAACTCATAAAATATGCCGATGTGATTACCCCAAACATGACTGAGGTATTCAAACTCCTGGATATAGAATACAAAAGCGAGGTCAGTGTACAGGAGATGAAATCATATCTCAAACAACTCTCTGACGCAGGACCGGACATTGTGATAGCAACAAGTGTACCTGTGCCTGAAAATGCACATACAACTTCTGTATTTGCATACAACCGTCACGGCAACAGATACTGGAAAGTAACATGTCCGTATCTGCCGGCACACTATCCAGGTACAGGAGATACATTTACAAGCGTAATAACCGGTTCATTGATGCAGGGTGACAGCCTTCCGATAGCACTCGACAGAGCCACGCAATTTATTCTTCAGGGAATACGTGCCACATTCGGTTATGAATACAATAACCTTGACGGAATAATGCTTGAAAAAGTGCTCCATAATCTTGATATGCCGATACAGATAAGCAGCTACGAGGTTTTGGAATGACAACATAATATAAAAGCGGTCAGTTGATTCTGACCGCTTTTATTGATTCTGTACCTATAATTGTTATCTTACACTTCTCAACCGAAAAAGATAATTATACAGTCAATTATTCTTTCAAAGAATTTATCGATCTTTCGCCATATGCCTTTCCGGTATATATGTTTCATAATACCTATAAGAAATAAAGCTAAATACAAAGTTAAATAATAGAACTGTCAATAAAAAACTTTTTGTTTTGATTTTTAGGTCTTATAAAGAGATCGACTATTTAAGTTTCTCTCCCTTAAAATACACATCGAAAGCATCCTCGGCATAGAATCCCCTCGTAACCTTGAATGATGAAGTTGAAGCTCCATTTATCTTGCGGCCTTCCCAATATGCATTGAAAGCATCCTTGGCATAACCGTTTCCAAGACAGACAAAGGAAGAAGTTGACGCTCCAGAAATTTTCTTTCCCATCCAATATACGTTGAATGCATCCTTTGCATATTCCTCTTTCAAGATAACAAAACTGTTGCTTACAGCTCCCGAAATCTTCTCTCCATTATAAAATACATCGAAGGTTGATACATAATATCCCGGTCTGTCACAATGATGATGTCCTCCATCTGGACGACCATGCGACGGACGGTTATCGGCAGAAAATCTTCTGTCAACCCTAAAATAGGAAGGATCTACATACTCTAATATTGTTCCATATCTGTAAACATGATTTCTGTCCTTACCATAACCGTAACCTAAATCACAAAAGGAATGAGAATCTGCTCCATGAATGATCTTACCGTCATAATAAACCTGACCGTTTCTCTTTGAATACGAATAATATTGTGCAAACACCAGAGAAGGCACAAACAATAATAGAATTACAAATAGTTTTGAAAGTCTGCTTGTCATAATATCTCAATTTATGAGTTAAAACACCTATTTTACAAATATAGAAATATTTACCGGATTACATCAATATTGCATCCTTTTTTATTAAGACCAAGACATTTAGAAAAATACCATTACTGTTTGCAAAATTATTTTTCAAATATCGGAAAGACATTTTTTATATCTATTTCAACCTCACCAAAGCTAATCATGGCATTAAAGAGGCGGATTTTTTCATATTTGTGCAGACTGTCTGCCATAATAATATCCTCCTCGATAATTCCTTCCGTCAGGAGTCTCGCCCTGCGTGTACCTTTCAACAATGGATATTTAGGGGTAAACCATTTTCCTTCTTTATATAAAGCGATATTTGCTATTGAGGTATCTGTCAGCATACCGGAGCGGACAATCACTACATCGTCCGCATTGCCACGCAAGGCAAAGTTCCGATCCAGTACCGAACGGTCTGCATATTTGAATGAATACTCTGCCGTATCGTCGTTTACCAGTTGCAGCGATTTCACTTCACGAATACTGTACGGGAAATATTCCACTTTTTCTACCGCTGAAGTATATTCCACACGGCAACGGATTCTTACTTTACAGCCTTCAGCGGTTATGAAGTCCTCCAAAGAAACAGGCATGGCAGAACTGCCATAATGCACACGGATTGTATTGTTCATCCTCTCATTATGGGCCGACAGATTCTCTATCACTCCGTCGTTTATACATATTGTCTCAATAAAACGGCACATATATTTTCCGGATCATTTCTTCGTATTCGCTTTCAATATCACTTTTGAAGGTTATACCTCCACCGCTTTTGAACACCAAAGAGCCGTCAGGTAGCTGTTCCACAAATCTTATGATAACAGCACTGTCAAGATTTTTTCCGTCGAAGAATCCGGTGACACCTGTGTAATATCCCCTATCATAAATTTCTGCGTCACGAATTATCTCAACTGTTTTTTTCTTAGGTGCTCCTGTCACTGATCCTGCAGGCAATAGTCTGAAAAACATATCTCCCAGTGTATCGCAGAAATCCTCCGGCAGTCTTCCTCTTATTTCGGAGCTTACCTGAAGCAAAGTACCGTTGTTCGTCTGAACCTCATCTATATATCTGTACTTGGTGACAGTCACCTCTGATGCCATCTGGCTCAAATCGTTTCTTATCAAATCCACGATTGTCGCATGCTCGGCCGACTCTTTCTCATCGTTCAATATCACGGAAGCCGCATCAGGATATGACGCATCTATTGTCCCTTTCATCGGGTAAGAATAGATCATACCGTCCGTAATCCTCACAAAAATCTCCGGCGAGAACATTACAAAGCGGTCTTTCATCATGAGCCTGTACTTTGCACGCGAATGAACGAATATATCCCTGAGTGTAAGATCGGTTTCAACCGGTGTTGCACAAGTAAGGTTTGTAAGGAATGAATTTCCTGCATACAGATTTTTACAGACAATGTCGAACGAACGGGAATATTCCTCTATTGTCTGCGGATGAGGCTCCCACATGAAATGCTCTTTCATAGTAGAAGGCATTTCACCATAATTTCCACCGGACGGAAAGCTGAACAGTATTTCATCGTCAGGCAGATTGTCAGGTTCTTCGACAATGCAGTTTTCCTCATCAAAGTCTATCAGAAAGAAGAACGGAATACCCCTTCTGCCATAATAGTTCATTCTCTTTATGGCATCCTGGCGCGACAGGAAGTTTAGTCTTGACATTTGTTTTTGCGTGATTTAAAAGAAAGAATATAAAGTGTGATACAAGTGGCTAGTACCCCCATAAAAAGTTTCAGCCACCAAGTATCAAAAATGAAAACAATACAGTGTACAGCCGTAATCCACAGTGTTCCTACGGATATAACCTTGATTCGCAAAGGAATTGATTTGTCCTCACGAAAGCTCTTTATATAAGGTCCCAGCTGCGGATGTTCTGTCAGCCATTTATAGGCACGCGGCGAACTGCGGAAAAACAATGCGGCCGCCAGCAAAAGAAAAGGTGTTGTGGGCAATACAGGAAGAAATATTCCTATAATGCCCAGCAACACCGAAACAAAGCCTATGACACTGTATATGTATTTCATATTGCAAAAATAGTATGATTGGTACTGAAATACAAATACGAACCTGATTTTAGTTTATCATAACACATTTTTTTCTCATCTTGCGGTCGCAATAGCGCTTGCACTGCCCGCAGATGTCATACCCGAGCATGGCCCCCAAAATGAAATCCTCTTCCGGAGTGAGCTGGTTAAGCGGACGGGTGACTATCATCCGTATGGCATTGATACATTCGTCCTTGCCGAAGAACAAGTTGATGCGTTCATCGTCAACTGTCTGTATGACGAACTTTATACGCTGTTTCTTCAGACGGTTCACGGCAAACTCCTGATTCTTCCTGTTCATGGTGTAAAGCACCATCTGTCGAACTCCTTTCTTGAACTCATACACATGGTTCAGAAACACCTTCATATCAGTAGGATTTACATTTTGCATCATCATAGGCAATAGGTTTTATGTATAAATATTATTACAATAATGTCTTGATATGTTCAGTCCATGCAGTTACTCTCTCATCAGTCTTACCGCTCTCGTTCATCTCGTCTATGGCAAGACCTACAAACATACCGTCAACAACTGCTACAGACGAAGAGTAAGTATAGTCAGCATCAGAAACTCCATTGATAAACTCACATCCGGTACCTTTCAAATCTTCATAGATGATTCCCATACCATCGCAGAACGTATCGGCATACGATTCAGAGTCTCCACAGCCAAACAGTCCGACAAGTTTGCCACTGAGGTCAAGCCCTTTCAACAGCTTCACACCGTCGTACCAGTCGTCCTGCAACTCGCCGTCGCCCCATGTAGATGTTCCCAGCAGAAGAACATCGTATGAGTTTACCATATCAGCAGTCATCTTGCTCACATCGTGTACATCGGCCGATGAAACGCCCAATTTACCTGCAATCATTCCTGCTACCGTTTCTGTAGTTCCAGTAGTGGAACCATAAAAAATTCCAATCTTTTTCATTTCCTTACATTTAATTGATTTGACATTGCAAAATAAGTGCAAACAAAGTGTTTCTGAAATACCTAAAAATAATGATTTTAATGTCGGCAGAAACAGGTTTCTTACCTAACCTTTGGTAGTTTTATAACTAATTCCATATCTTTGAAGAAAAATATATATGTTATGGACACTCATCACCACCACAATCATCATCACCATCATCATGAAATTTCTGCTTCTATGAGCAAGATTTTCATTTTCTGCATTGCGCTAAATCTTTTATTCGTAGGGATTGAAACTGTTGTAGGATTACTATACAATTCTGTCGGACTGTTGTCGGATGCCGGACATAATCTTAGCGATGTTTTCAGCCTAGTACTTGTGCTTGTCGCGTTCAGAATGAGCAAAGCTGCATCAACCCCACAGTTTACGTACGGGTATAAGAAAGCCACTATACTTATTTCTCTGATTAATGCCCTGATACTGCTTGTAGCCGTAGGTGCCATAATAATAGAAAGTATATATAAACTGAAAAATCCGGAACCGATATCAGGTACAGCCATAAGCTGGACTGCCGGAGTTGGAATTTTGATAAACGGACTGACCACATGGCTGCTGATGGGTGGAAGCAAGCAGGACATAAACGTAAAAGGCGCATACCTTCACATGCTTATGGATACACTTGTGTCAGTTGGTGTTGTAGCATCGGGAATTATAATAAGTTACACGGAATGGGTATGGATAGACCCGATAATCGGTATCGTATTGGCAATAATAATCATGTTCTCCACCTACAATCTGCTCAAAGAGAGTCTGCTTATGACGCTTGATGCCGTTCCATCATCCGTTGACAAAGAGCACATCATCGAAGACTTACGCAATTATAACAAGATAGAAAGCTGGCATCATCTTCATATCTGGGCTATCAGCACCACTGATGTTGCAGCTACCATTCACATCGTTATAAAAGACCTTAATGACATGGAAAACGTCAAGACTGAAGTAAGAGAAATTTTCCATAAATCAGGAGTGCATCATTGCACAATCGAGACAGAAACAGCAGGAACGGAATGTCAGGCATACTCATGTAAATAATTCATAACGTGTTCAGTGAACATCCAGTGACCGTTCACTGAACATATACTAAACCGAAGCTTAATCTTTTAAATATAGTTAAATCAACCAACCTTTCCATAGTAGTAAGACATATATTTATAGTCTTCCTTAAAATATAAACGCACGAATAAACACATTATGGCTATAAATACCGAAACTTTTAAGGACAATTTTCGTATGTACTACCGTCCGCTATGCCTTTTCGCATTGCATTATCTCCACGATATAGACAATGCGGAAGACACAATACAGGACTGTTTTGCCGAACTCTGGGAACGGAAAGACTCAGGAATGGAGATTTCTGATACAAAATCATATCTGTATTCTATGGTAAGGAACCGCTGTATAGATATCGTAAAGAAAGACTCACTGATAGACAACAATGTACAGCCGTCCGATCTTGAAGGCATCATCTCCGAAGAGGAATGCGAGGAACGTTCGTACGACGAAGCCCGACTATGGACTGCAATAGACTCATTGCCGGAAAAATGCAGGGAAGTGTTCCTGCTTGCAAAACGCGACGGAATGAAGTATGAGGAAATAGCCGTCAGGATGAACATCTCCGTGAACACGGTAAAAAATCAGATGAACAAGGCTCTTAAAAACATCAAAGAAGGTATCCGCAAAGTATATATGTTCTTTTTCGGATAATTTTTTTCATTTCGGCGTAGTAGTTTTTTCAATACTTTGCGTCTTATCTAAAAACAAAGTACAATCATGAAAGATAAAGAAGAAAAAAACTTGCAGTTTGTCCTCAGATATTACAGACACGGGAAACTGGACACGGCCAAGGCCCTGAACAAAATCACAGGCCACAGACAGCAGAATAATCTGCACAGATTATGGATATACTCGTCTGGAGTAGCTGCCGCAATACTGATATGTATAGTAAGTTATACACTGTTAAGCCGAAGTGACAACAACATGATATCAGTCACTGCGGATGCAGGAATCACCAGACATTTCTTGCCGGATAGTACACTTGCCATACTCTCCAAAGGTTCCACATTGGAATACGACTCCGATAATTATGGAAAGAAGTCACGCGAGGTAAATATGTCAGGAAAAGTCTTTTTCTCTGTCCGCAGAAACGAGCAGTCACCATTCACGGCCACAGCAATGTATGCACAGGTCAAAGTCCTGGGAACTGAATTTGAAATTGACGAACGTATGCAGGACACTGTCACAAACGTGTATGTAAAATCCGGGAAAGTAATGTTTAAGGGCAAGAACAGTTCCAAAGGAATTATCCTCACAAAGGATATGAGCGGAACACTGAAGCACGGAAACGAAATACCAGAAATAACAAACGCCGCCTTCCCTAACCCGTCAGCATGGGCTACAGGAAAGTTTGTTTACAAAAATACTCCTATAGATGCCGTAATGAAGGAACTTTCAATTTATTACGGAACAAGCCTTTATGCATCCGAACATTTCAAGACCATTACAGCCGAGTTCAAGACGGACAGCTTAGACGAAATTATCTCACTGATAGAAAAGACACTGGACATCAAAATAACTAAGAAAGACTGAACATGAACAGAATTATATCAATAATCCTTCTGTTTTCTACAATATGCGTTTCATCAATAAATGCACAAGGCAGAGTCACCGTAGAAGACATGATGGAGCAGGTGAAGAGTATCTACCCTGTAAGCTTTGTTTACGACTCGTCAATAAAGCTGAACATACCGTATTCAGGCAAGAAACCAAGTATGGTAAGCCTTGAAAACAGCCTTGAAACAATATTCAGCAATACCGGCATCAAATGGGAGATAAACGGTGACTACGTGATACTGAAAAGACTGTCGTCATATACATTGAGCGGATATATCTATCAGGAGAACGGCGAGACAGTGATAAACGCCACAGTCTGGGACATCACCTCCAATACAGGCACACTGACAAACGAACATGGTTTCTACAGTCTTACACTCAACGAAGGTAAACATAAAATCCGTTTCTCGCATATCAGCTGCGGTGAGCAAACGGAAGATATTACACTAAAAGGAAACAAATCGCAGAACATATACCTGAAAGCTGATTACCGCATAAATGAGGTGGTGGTTACTGCCGACCTAAACTCCCCTATCTACACTACGCAGACCGGAAAAGTTTCGCTTACAGCAAAGGACTTTGTAAGCGGAAACAACTTCATGAGCTCGCCTGATGTAGTGAAGAAGCTTCAAAGTCTGTCGGGAGTAGCCAGCGGTACGGAGCTAATCTCCGGACTTTATGTACACGGCGGAGGGAACGACGAGAACCTTTTCCTGCTCGACGGTACACCACTCTATCAGGTGAACCATGCCGGAGGACTGTTCTCTGCATTCAATACTGACATTGTAAAGAACATCGACTTCTACAAGAGCGGCTTCCCAGCCCGTTACGGCGGACGACTGTCATCGGTAGTGGATGTCCGCACAAACGACGGAAACATGAAAGAATATCACGGAAGTTTCACGCTCGGACTTCTTGAAGGCAGAATACAGTTTGAAGGACCGATAGTAAAAGACCGCACCTCGTTCAATGTGGCTATGCGACGCACATGGATAGATTTACTCACAGCCCCCTCATTAGCCATAATGAATACAAGCAGAAGGGACAAGATAAATACAAGATATGCCTTCCACGACATCAATGCAAAAGTTACTCACATATTTTCTGAAAAGAGTCGTGCGGATATCAGCCTGTATTCCGGTAATGATCTTCTAAAAGTGAACAACAAGGCATATTCTTATTTTTCGGAACTTTCAAATATAGACAAGTTCAATCTGCAATGGGGAAACTTCACCGCATCAGTCAACTGGAAATATATTTTTTCTCACAAACTGTTTGCAAATTTTACCGGAGTATATACCCATAACCGCTCCAAATTCGACTATCTGAGTGAAGAACGCTTGGGATATATAGAGGGATTGGACGGTGCAATAATAAAGATTCAGAACAACCATTCCACCATAAACGATTTCGGCTACAGGATGGAGTTCGACTATCGTCCCAACACATGGAACCACATCCGTTTCGGTTCAAACTATATGCGCCACATTTTCATGCCGCAGAATTTCTACTCAAAGTACGACAATGCGGCGAACAACGAACTGACAGACAGAATAAAAAGTCAGTACAAGAGTAATGAATTTACCCTCTATGCCGAAGATGACATCTCGCTTGGCAGCCGTCTGAAACTGAACGGTGGAATACACTACACCATGTTCGGTATTGCAGGTACGAAATATCACTCTGTAGAGCCACGCGCAGCAATGAACATCAAACTATGCGACAATGCAAGTTTCAAGGTTTCATATACCGAGATGAGTCAGTTCATGCATCAGCTATCGGCTACATACCTGAACCTGTCGACAGACTATTGGGTACCTTCTACTGAAAAAATCACCCCTATGAGGTCGCGACAATACTCAGCAGGAATATACAGCAGACTTCCGTATAACATCAGATTTAGCATAGAAGGTTTCTATAAGACAATGAACAATCTGATAGAATATAATGGCGATAACCAACTCAACCCTTCTGCTGATGACTGGGAAGAGAATGTACGGACAGGAAAAGGAAAGGCATATGGTGCGGAAGCTGACATCAGTTACAGTAACGGAAAAACATCCGTCGATGCATCCTACACCCTTTCGTGGAGCAAAAGATTCTTTCCGGACTTCCATCAGTCATGGTACCCGGACAAGTTCGACAACCGTCATAAATTCTCTATCAACCTGAGCCACAAGTTCAGCGACAGGATTGACGCATACGCATCATGGAACTTCCATAGCGGAAACCGCATGACTATCCCGACACAAAAGGTAGAAGCACCTGCCATACCCGGAACAGAGAATAAAAACGAAAGTATTATGGTTTATGAATCCCCTAACAACGTATCTCTTCCGGCTTATCACAGACTGGACTTAGGTATAAACTTCCGCAAGACCACTAAAAGAGGCTTTGAAAGAATATGGAATGTCAGTCTGTACAATGCCTATTGCAGGATGAATCCTCTGTATGCCACTGTAACACAAAAAGAAGACGGAAGTTTCGTAGGAAAAGCATACGGAGTATTCCCTATAATTCCGTCATTCAGTTACACACTTAAATTTTAAACATACAAGTATTTAGTACCTATAAACTCAAGAACTTAAAAACTCAAAAACGTATGAAATTATATATTGCATCACTACTGATTATATTATCATCGTGCACATACGAATTCAACATAGATGATGTGGAAGCTAAAAGAAAGCCGGTAATATTCTGTATGCCAAACACACTTGGAGATACTACACTGATACAGGTATCGCAAAGCATGAATGTAAACAATAAAGGTATAAACTCTTCTGCCAAACCGGACATAACATTTAAGTTGAACGGAGTGGAAAAGGAAATAAAATATATTGACAAAGCGACAGACTTGCTCCCTGCAAATTCATACTATGTTCTTGGCAAACTGAAAGAAGGCGACAAGATAGATATGGAAGCATCATACCCGGATATGCCTACGGCAAAATCGAGTACCGTAATACCACAGCCTTTTCCATTGGACAAATGGGATATGATTCTAAAGGACGGTTCATACGGCAGGGAAATACAGTTCCGCATATCGTTTACGGATAATGCAGAGACGAAGGACTATTACGGAGTGAGGATTGTACACAAATATATTGACTGGAGTTATTACCCTGAATCTGGTTCAGAGTATAATGATATAGAAATATGGGGTGAAAGGCTAAATCTTGACGAATAACCTTTATTATCAAAGAAAGTAGGTTTCGATGAGATATTCGATATACTGAAACATCATTACCAGGACATCTATTTGTGGGACGATACCATGCTTAACGGCAAAAACTACACACTACATCTCGGTACAAGCTATTACAATAATTACGACAACGAGCATAGCAAAAGAATTACCTATTACAAAATCTACCTCTACCGATTCTCGGAAGATATGTACAAATATCTGAAATCAGTAAACGATATAAACGACAACGAATTAGGAGAATACGGCCTTGCTCCTATCCGCAGCCACTACACAAACATAGAAAACGGTATAGGTCTTTTAGGCGGATGCAGTATTTACGAAACCGATTGGATAGAGAACCTGAAAAATGAAGAGAACGAAGAATAATCAATTATTTAAACATAGACTTATGAAAAAGAAACTTTTACTTACAATCGCAATATCTGCAATAGTATTCGCGACATCACAGGCACAGGAATTCAGATACGGACTTTCCGGCGGCTATAACCTTAACTCTATGATAGCGAACGAATCAAAATCAGGTTTCCATGCCGGACTGAAAGGTGAATATGCTTTCAGGGACGCCCAGAAAGGATTGTACACCGATTTCGGACTGATGATTTCATCATACGGTTGGAAATCCACACCTGCATACGAGAACGGAACCGGAAAAGAATTAGAATGGGACACAACACCTTACTACCTGAACATACCAATTCACCTTGGTTATAAATTCAAGGTCAATGACAATTTAAGCATTTTCGTAAACGCCGGTCCGTACTTCAACATGGGAATGTTCGGCAAGATGAACTGCACAACCACACATCTTGGCAGTAAGATAGAAACACAAGTATCATCAAACAATATATTCAAAGACGGACTCTCACCACGCTTCGACTGGGGAATAGGTTTCCGTGCCGGAGTGGAAATAGCGCGTCACACACAAATAGCCATAGGTTATGACTGGGGCATGAAAAATTCTTATATGAACAACCCTGAAACCAAAAACAGAACATTTGTAGTTTCACTGACGTATTATTTTTAGTTGTAAATTCTAATTCTTAATTCACATGAAGATTCTTATTCTCCTCGCAGTAATCTGCCTTTCCGCATGTCTCAGTTCATGCGGAACCACTACTTATAATCCGTATAACAAATCGGTAACTTCGTCATTTCAGTTTTAAGCATCATTTAAATAGTGTTTAGGTAGTACTTTTCCCAAAGTGCTGCCTATTTTATTATAAGCACGTAAGCAACATAACATAGCAACAGCGCCACACCAACGATCACAGCAAACTTCAGTTTCAGACGAAACAACTTGTCGTTATCAGTCCTCTCCTTTTCCACTGTATTTTTCCTTATATGGTCTATACTGTCGGCCGACATGTCCGGAAGTTCACGTCCCTTCCCCACCTCTATGAGACGGTTACGCGTATCATTCATCCGCTCACGGTTTCTGTTTCTCAGCTCACGGTTCTCCTTGTCACGACACATCATGTCGTTTATGCATCCTAAAGTTCCCATACTATAATATTTTGTTCCCCTAAGGTAATAAAACTTGAGAACAAATACAAGCAAAAAACTATACAGTCGGTTTTGATTTAACAAACTTATTGCCAAGCCATTTTCTTACAGGTTCATCATAAAGTTTCAGACATGCGTATGCCAATGCTATACTGCCGAAATAAACCATTGCCGAAACCATCCATGTTTCCTCCAGTGTATAGAGTTTGTTCTCTATAAGCCAAGAGTAGAACACATACATCACAGGATAATGAACGGCATATAGAGGATATGATATGTCGCCCAAAAAACGACAGATAGTTGTTGATTTCTTGTCGGTAGTCTTACCTGACGCACCTATGCATACCAGAACAGGGAATACAATTGCAATACATACCATCTCGAACACTCCGTTAAGACATACAGGTGATTTCCCTTCAATATATGGAACACAGAAAATTGCAATCAGTACAACAGTACAAATCCAGAATGCTCCCCTTATGTTGAAACTGCGGAAATTTCTTGAAACAAGCATACCGAGAGTGAAAGGGAATAGCATCCTGAGCATACCGCCCCAAAAGTTCAGACCGTCAAGAGTCCATCCTACACCTATCATCCCGTAGCCCACTACATCAAACAATGCGAACCATGAAAGTCCAAGTCCGAGAAGAACAACCAACACTGTCAAAGCCTTATTCCCAAGACGATGAATGAAAAGAGCATAAAGAATATTGCCTATGTATTCGAAAAAGAGTGACCAGCTTGGTCCGTTGAGAGGAAACATCTCCCCATTACCACGAATATCATACCCGGCTCCCGGATATGCAGGAATAAAGAACATAGTCAGCAACAATGCCAGCATGGCCATAGATGTAGCTACATGAGTCCCGTCCCATTTCACACCTCCCTGAATGAAAAATGCTATGAAACCTATTACAGCTCCCATTATTATCATAGGGTGAAGTCGAATAAGCCTTCGCTTGAAAAAATTCTTCAGCGTCATATTCTTTTTCCATCTGTCATCGTATGCATATCCGATAACAAATCCAGAAAGAATGAAGAAGAAATCTACTGCCAGATAACCATGGTTAATTGTAGTAATGAGTGTTCCTCCTCCGGCAAAAGAGAATCCCTCGAAAATATGATAAAACACTACAAGCAGAGCTGCTACTCCCCTCAGTCCGTCAAGGAGTTCATAATGAGGCTTGGAATCGGAAAATGCGGCTGATGAAATATTTCCTGTCATGTTGATAATAATATTAAATGCTACTGTAAATATGCGCAAATATACACAGTATCATCCAATAAAAATTTGTCCTAAATCAAATTATGGTTTTTCGTTTCTCAATCTGCTGAGTGTAGAAAGGGTTATCCCCAGATACGATGCTATATATGTCAGATTAACCCTTTTACATACTTCGGGAAATTGCTTACGAAACTCCTCATAACGTTCTTTTGCCGGAAGAGCCAGTCGCTCCTTATGGCTTCGGTGCAATCTTCTGTACTCATTCTGATGTATTATCCTTCCCCAATTGCACAGTTCAAGATTTGTTTCCATAAGCCTTTTAAGATCACATATATTTATTCTGTATGCTTCCACATCCTCCAGCGTCTCAACATATTCCTCACTCTTTCTGTTATAATAAAGTTCATCCATACTGAAAACCATACAGCCTTCCGCACCAAAAGATGTTGTATATTCCTCCCCATCGACAATCCAATATGCTCTCAACATACCTTTCTCTATGAAATAGGCATATTTACAATATATACCTTCCTTAATAAGCTGATATTTTTTCGGGAAACGGCAAGGCGTCAAATATGATTCCAGTTCCTGAATTGTCTGATCTGACACCGGATAATGCTTTCTGATGGTTTCTATAATATTTTTCATTGTAGAAGTTCTAAAATAACAAATGATGTAATATATCCATCCGTGGTTAAAGTTACACAGAATTATCTTATGGAGAATACTTTTTACTTATCAATTTATATCACAACAAAAAAAGTACAAACATTATTTGTTACATTTAGTCTTCATAACTTTGAGGATTTTTTGCTTTATATTCATTTTTTAATATACATTTCTTTCATGTCAGTAAAAGATTTATCATATTTTTTGTAAGTTCGCAGCCAATTTGGAATATAACTTGATTTATTTAAACAAATAAAAGACAATTCTATTATGAAAAAAACAGCATTATTCGTCAGTGCATTACTCATCTGCGGAATGGCTAATGCACAGTATTTCTGCACAAAGAACGGTACGGAACTGCATTACGTAAACTATGACGAAGCTGGCCAGAGTATTTCTAATGTAACTACCACCGTAAAGAACGTTACAAATGAAGACGGTAAAACTCTTGCTGATTATTACAGCAAGACAGTGACAACCAAGACTAAAAACAACACTTCCTATTCACTGACACAATGGAGCTACGACGGTAACAATACCGTTTGCACTGAAGACCTGATGTACGAACTTTATATTGCTTCAGACTCCGACCCTGCCAAGTACGGTCCTACAGCTAAAGCAGCTCTGCAGGAAGACAAAAAGTTTGATGGAGACAACTCTTTCACATTGTCTGATAATGCCAAAGCCGGTGAATCTATGCCGGATCGTTCATACAAACTTATTCTCAATATGCTGAAAAATGAAATTAATATTTCAGGAGCCGCATATATGGGTAATGAAACAGTAAGTACTACAGCTGGAAAATTCGACTGTATTAAAATATCGTATCTGAAACGTACCAAGATTGTATTGAAGACTACAACCTTGAGAATCACTGAATGGTATGCAAAAGGTGTAGGACTCGTAAAATCTGAGGCTTACGACACAAAAGGTAAATCATACGGAAAGACATTGCTGACCAAGATTGTAAAATAAGACTTAAAAGAAGCATAGACTAACAATTTTCTAATATATATGAAGGTAGCACTCTCAACTAGGGTGCTACCTTTGTTTTTAGCCAACTTATCTCTTTGCAAAACATTTTCAAATACTACTGGAATACCATTTAAACAGAAATTAAATGCCATTTAAACGGTATTTACTATTGGCAGATTTGTAAAAAACGAAAAACAAATAATAAAGATGCAGAAGATGTTTTGTAATTATTACAAGTTTCCCTAACTTTGATAAAAATATCAGACTTTATATCCATTTGTAAAAACATCTGTATATGAAATTCAGGATTATCATACTATCAGCATTTTGTCTTCTCTCGGTAGGCATATATGCACAGGAAGACAACTCAAAGTTGAGAAAGGACAGCCTGAGAGCCATAACTGATGAAAGTATTGGCATACCGGAAATGTCACCTGTAAATAATGGTATGAAAAAGCCTGAAGTAAAAGCCGAAACGGAAATACAACAGATGGAAATACAGGAAATAAAGTTGCGCCGCCCGTTCTACATGCCGTACCATACGAACCCCTCTCCTATGTTCTACGGTGATTACAGTACCGGAGGAATGATGGCTCCCAATCTGTATGGTTACGGTTCACAATCAACGCTGCCCGGGATTGGAAGAATAAACGAAGCGTCACTGATGTACCAATACAATATAAATGATTATTGGGAAATACAGGCAGGACTGAATGCTACCAAGTTTAATTTCCCGTTCAGTACAGGTCAGGCTTTCGGAACATCAGGAGCTGTAATTTACAGGCCGAATGAGAGACTGAGTTTCAGGGCTTTCGGTTCATATGCTCCGGCCAGTGCATACGGATTTCAGATGAGCAGTTTCGGAGGAACCATAGGCTATGAGTTCAACGATAGATGGGGAATGGAAGTCGGTGCAGAAAGGATATATGACCCTATGAGAGGAAGATGGGACACACGCCCTATTGCAATACCTTATTACAAATTTAATAAGACCAAAATAGGACTGGACGTCGGAGGTATTCTTTATGAGATAATAAGAAGCGCAAAATTTAAAAATCAGGGCGGCAACCCTACAATAATGCCGGGAAGATAAAGAATATAATGCAAATGCAGATATAATAATTAATTTACAAACAACTAAAAAGACAAGATTATGCTAAGATTAAATGTATTTATCCAAGTATCGGAAGAAAACAAGGCAGAAGTGGAAAAAACAGCTAAAGAACTGGTAGCAGCATCATTGAAAGATAAAGGATGCATTGCATACGATTTCTTCAAGAGCGCAACACGCGAAGATGTTTATATGATTTGTGAAACATGGACCGACGAGGCCTCTCTGAAAGCTCATTCAGAAAGTGCACACTTCACTACGCTGGTTCCTAAGATTGAGAGCCTTGCAGCTATGAAACTTGAAAAATTCCAATTCTAAAACAATAACTGACAACGGCGATATTATCTTTTAAAACGGATAATATCGTCTTTTTTTCATAAAAATATGCAGTTCAACAACAAGATATGTATAGTAACCGGAGGTAATGCCGGTATAGGAAGATGTATTGCTGAGAGTTTCAGTAAAGAAGGTGCCAGAGTATATGTTATAGACAGAGACATTGACCACGATACTGACGAAAATATATTCTGCTACAAAGGGGATATTTCAGAGAAAGAAGTACTGGAAAGTTTTACCGCATGGGTATTGTCAAAAGAAGAGAGAATTGACTTCCTTATAAACAATGCATGTCTGATGAACGGCGGTATATTAAGCGGATGCTCATACGAGGATTTCATGTATGTACAGAAAGTCGGCGTAGCTGCCCCTTACTGGCTGACTGTATTATTCAAGGAACATTTCTCCAAAGGTGCGTCCATCGTCAACATATCTTCAAGCAGGGCATTCCAGTCGCAAGCCGATACAGAAAGCTATACGGCGGCCAAGGGCGGTATAGCAGCACTTACTCATGCTCTCGCTGTAAGCCTCAGCGGTATGGCAAGAGTAAATTCCATTGCTCCGGGATGGATTGAGACCGCACGTTTCCATAAGGATACTGAAGTTCCGGAATATTCCGAAGCCGACATCATGCAACATCCCTCACAGCGCATAGGCGAGCCTGAAGATATTGCCAGAGCCGTTATGTTCCTGTGTGACGAAAAGAACAGTTTCATCAACGGAACAAACCTCACGATAGACGGAGGAATGGGCAGACTGATGGTATATCATAATGATAACGGTTGGAAAATGGAACTTTAATACAGCCGCCGGATAACATTATCGATATGACTATTCGGATTAAGAGGTATCTGGTCGGAAAGTAAAAGACTTTTTACCATGTGGAGTGTTCCTTGCTTGTACTTTTGAAAGTGTTCTGAGGCTATATGCTGTTCATAAGCGGCTTTACTTGCATAGGTTTCAAGAATGGTAACCTTACAAGGATTATCTTTTTCACCCACAGCATACATAGTCAACACCCCTGGTTCAGTAAGCAAGGAAATCTCCCCTACTTCTACAGCATATTTAATATATTCATCAAGGAATTCCGGATATACCTCTATTTTCGATAGACGGACTATGCCGTCTGCCTCCATCGGCAATTTGTGACATATAATTTGTTTTTCCATATAATAAGAATCACATATATTTATACTCTTCTCCTGTGCTTCGGATTTTACACTCAGAAGCATAAATAAA
Source organism: Bacteroides caecigallinarum (assembly GCF_016901995.1). GTDB lineage: Bacteria > Bacteroidota > Bacteroidia > Bacteroidales > Bacteroidaceae > Phocaeicola > Phocaeicola cellulolyticus. Next base: position 18,610 of record NZ_JACJLE010000007.1, read on the forward strand.
GGAAACAACAAACGACAAAATAATATCTTCATTTTTTAACTTTTAAATCATTTAAAAAATACCGATTATTATACGATAACTAAAAAATGCCGAAGCCTTGCATCGTCATTATTTATCTATCTGACTTTCAGTAAACGGATCTGCACGATGTCCCATAAGGTCTATCTTTGCATATTCACGATCAAACTCCTCAACTTCCCATGCTGCCAGACGCACTGTTCCAGCTCCAAGTAAATCATCCAGGTGTTGAGGGTTTGTTGTACCGGGTATCGGAACTATCCAAGATTTACGCGACAACATCCACGCAAGGGCAAATTGTGCCGGAGTCATATTCTTTCGCATAGCCCACTTACGTATCAGCTCCACTAGTGGCATATTATGTTTTAAAGCTTCGGGAGTGAACTGCGGTAAATTCCATCTACGGTCTCCTTTATGAAAAGTGCTGTTTTCGTTTATCACACCAGTTAGAAACGCCCGTCCCAACGGACAGTATGGCACAAAACCAATACCCAACTCTTCAAGTGTAGGAAATATCTTAGTTTCAGGCTCACGCCACCAGATAGCATATTCACTCTGAACTGCTGATAACGGACAAACAGCATGAGCCTTTCTGATAGATCTGGCACTGGCTTCAGACAAACCCCAGTTTAAGACTTTCCCTTCTTGCATTAAATCTTTAACCACTCCTGCAACTTCTTCCATAGGAACTTCAGGATCAACACGATGTTGGTACAACAAATCAATATAATCAGTACGCAAACGCTTTAACGAGCCCTCCACAGCTCTGCGAATATGCTCCGGCCTACTGTTTAAAGCTGTCGGTTTACCTTCTTCAACTCCGAAACCAAATTTCGTCCCAATTTTCACTTTGTCACGAAAAGGAGCTAAAGCCTCGCCCACCCATGTCTCACTGGTATATGGCCCATAAACCTCTGCCGTATCAAAGAACGTTACTCCCATATCATAAGCATGGCGGATAAGAGATATCATATCTTTCTTTTCATACTTACCCCCATAATAACCAACCATTGGCAGACATCCTAGACCTATTGCAGATACTTCCATCCCTCCGAGTTTTCTATGTTCTATACTTCCGGAAGATACTTCATTTATATCTTTATCTACATTCTCAGACTCAGAAGTACCATCGGCTATCACCTTAGATATGCCAGTCAAAGAACCTGCGGTAGATAATACTGCCACAGATGATAGTTTCAAAAAATTTCTTCTGTCCATAATCTATAAACCATTATTAATTACTATTATCAAAACCTGTCAAACCACGTAATATTTCTATTTCGTTATCTTCTAGTTGTAGTTCACATTCCACATTATCTGTATCTGTTATAATTCCATTCTGCGTCAGAAAAAGCTGCAAAAGTGTTTGTGGATTAATGTGATAACGGTCTGCAATAAAACAAACGACCTCGTCTTCACATAATTGGGGAGAAATGATAATTTGCCTATCCATTTTTCACTGTTTTTTTGATATCACAAAGTTACTTGCCCCAGATAACAATGAAGTAACAATAAGTGGGACATTTGTATCATTTTTACTGATAATGCCACTATTGAGTTTTAAGATTAAGTGAAAAGTTTTATTTTTGCCGTGACATGGATAAAAGCATAGCACAATGAGCAAAATTCTGAAAGTAAAAAATGTAAACGATTATTGTAACTGGTTAGGTTATGAAAGCCAACACCAACAGGTTTGTGTAATTGACTACAAGGAAGTTTCCCCTATACGCCATTGTCTGGCCAACTACAGTGTTTACGGAATATTCTTTCACGATGAAGCAGAAATAGACTTGACATACGGGTGTGGCAAATATGACTACAAGAAAGGTACTGTAATTTGTGTAGCCCCGGGGCAGATTGGAGGAAAGGAAGACAACGGTGAACAGGTTATGCTGACCGGATGGGCGCTGCTTTTCCATCCTGATATACTACAAGGAACAGCACTGGAAAAGACTATAAAAAATTATACATTTTTCGATTACCGAATAAACGAGGCTCTACATATGTCAGAAGAGGAACATGACATTTTGGTGTCATTAATGCACCAAATGAGAGATGAGTTATCAAAAAAACACGATGAACAACAGAATGCAATTATAGTGGGCTACATAGAACTGATGCTTAATTTCTGCCAACGTTTCTACAATCGCCAGTTCCTGACCAGAAAGCTGGAAAATTCAGATATACTGATGCGATTCAATTCCCTGTTACAGGATTATTATGAAAAAGGAATACAGTTTACATTCGGATTACCCACTGTGCAGTATTGCGCAAATGAATTATGTATGTCGTCAAACTACTTTGGAGACCTTATAAAAAAGACTACAGGCGATACAGCAAGCAACCATATCAGGCAATACATTATTCAACGTGCCAAAAATGAACTTATAAGCGGAGCAACTGCATCACAAGTAGCATATAATCTGGGATTTGACTATCCTCAACACCTTAGCAGATTATTCAAGAAATGTTGCGGATGTTCCCCGACAGAGTATGTAAAACAGAAAAGGAATGACATTTAGCACTTAATCATGCCCATCACTCTCTGTAATCAGAAGGCTTTATACCTGAATATTGTTGTACATAACGGCTGAAATAGGCCATAGATGAAAACCCGAACATATCTGATATCTGTACTAGCGAAAGAGATTTATCGCGAAGCAGACGAGTTATATCAAGTATGGTATAATTATTGATCCAATAATTGGCTCCGTATCCGCTAACCTTCTTTGAAACTTCGGACAGGTATTTTGATGTGACACAAAGGCAATCCGCATAATATGTCACCTCTCTGTGCTCGCGGTATGCTCCGTCCTCCAGCATCTTCAGGAATCTATTCATAATGGATGCATTTTGTGTGGTAATATCATTCTCACCATAAATACGTGCATGGAAATCAAAAAAATCAAGAATTGCCATCCGCATCGCATTAATAACCGTCTCACGATAAAAACGATGACTTGTGTCATTTATCCTTTGTTCAAGCAGTTCAAAATCACGAAGGCATATATCCTGTTGCTCACGATTTAAGTGCATCACAGGATTCAGAAACAAGGCCAACTGTCCCTTAGTTCCATAATTACTCTGCGGAGTGCATAGAGTCACAAATTCCGGTTTTACATAAATAATTCTGCATCGGAAATCATCTGATGCTACTATCTTTTCTATCATTTTACGCTTGCGTATTATAGACAAATCGCCTGCATGCAATTCAAAATCCTGCCTGTTGAAACGGTACTTACATGTCCCTTCCAAACAAAGCATATGGGCAAGATACTCCTCGTCCGAATCTGTTTTTATTTCTCCAAGTCTATGGGCTACGAATATTTCTTTATTTTCTTCCATATAAATATCCTCCAATTACTAGCAAGAACTGTAAAAATGGTAATTATATCCGCATTTTTTGTTTAAGTCCTATATTACCATGTATCTATCTTTGCACAAAGAACAAAATTATCAAAATAAATTAAAACTGAAAATATGAAAACAGTAAGATTAAACAATGGCGTCGAAATGCCACAGATTGGTTACGGAGTATATCAGGTTTCTCCTTCAGAATGTGAACGTTGTGTGAGCAACGCTTTGGAATGTGGTTACCGTATGATTGATACGGCACAAGCATACCATAACGAAGAAGGTGTAGGAAAAGCAGTTAAGAACAGCGGAATAAAACGAAATGAAATCTTTATTGTAAGCAAGGTTTGGATATCAAATTACGGCTACGAGAATGCACGCAAATCAATAGACGAGAGTTTGAAGAAACTACAAACAGATTATATTGATTTGATGCTACTGCATCAGCCGTTTTGTGACCGCTACGGAGCATATCGGGCACTTGAAGAAGCATACAAAGAAGGTAAACTCAGAGCTATCGGTGTAAGTAATTTCTATCCTGATCACTTTATAGATATAGCCAGTAACATGGAAATAATACCGGCTGTGAATCAGGTGGAGACGCATGTCTTCAACCAACAAATTGAAGCACAGAAAATCATGGAGGAATTCGGTACTAGAATCATGTCATGGGGACCGCTTGCTGAAGGACGCAACAATTTCTTTAATAATACGATATTAGCCAATATTGGAGCAAAGTATGGAAAAAGCATTGCACAGGTAGCATTAAGATGGCTAATACAACGTGGAGTTATCATCATACCGAAATCTACCCATATCGAACGTATGAAAGAAAATATTGACATTTTCGATTTTTCACTGTCACAGGAAGACATGGAAAATATAGCCAAACTGGACACAGGAAAAAGTCTTTTCTTCGACCATCATGATGCCGATACCGTACGCATGTTCATGGGATGGAGATAAAAGGGAAATACAAATATCTGTAATTTGGGTAAATAATGCAGTAATAGATATACGTATTTATACTATATGTGTGATAACTTTGTAGCATCAAAACAAATTTAAAAATTATAGAGACATAATTTATAGAAACTGAACAGAATATTTTATGAGAACAATAATCCCCAATATAAAAAGATATATATTTTACATTGCATTATTTACCCCACTCGGTCTGTCGGCACAAAGCATAATCGACTCCACACGGGTTTATAACATCAATGAAGTGGTAGTGACAGGAAGCCGCAGTGAAACGGATGTACGCCATCTGTCGCAGACGGTATCTGTGGTAGGTCGTGACCGTATAGAAAGCGCCATGCAGCCCTCACTACTGCCTGTACTTACCGAACAGGTTCCGGGACTTTTCGTTACATCACGTGGCATTATGGGATACGGAGTGTCAAACGGCGCTGCGGGAGGTATATCATTACGTGGTTTGAGTGGTGGCTCAGGACGACTGATGGTGATGATTGATGGCCATCCCCAGTACGCAGGTATCTTCGGTCATCCGATAGCCGATGCCTATCAGTCATTCCTTGCTGAACGTGTAGAGGTACTGAGAGGGCCGGCTTCTGTTCTGTACGGTTCTAATGCTATGGGTGGCGTAGTGAATATCGTTACACGCAAAATGCAGGAAGACGGAGTAAACACAAATCTGCATGCAGGATATGGCTCATACAACACACTGGAAACAGAACTCACCAACCGCATCCGCAAAGGACGTTTCTCAAGCGTAATATCAGGTTCTTACAACCGTACTGACGGACATCGTGCTGATATGAATTTCGAGCAATATGGAGGATATGCGAAATTAGGCTATGAAATGACTGACAACTGGAATCTTAGAGGAGACGTCAACGTAACTCATTTCAACGCTTCATATCCAGGGCCTGTGAGTACTCCCCTATTAGATGGAGATCAGAGAATTACACGCGGGATGACTTCATTTGCAATAGAAAACAAATACGACAAGACTTCAGGAGCAGTAAGTTTCTTTTACAACTGGGGGGATCACTGGATCAATGACGGTTATACTCCATCAAAAGGAGAAGGGCCACAGGACAATCGTTTCCTGTCATTCGATAAAATGATGGGTGTATCTCTTTATCAAAGTATGCAGTTCTTCAAAGGCAACCGCATCACTGCCGGATTCGACTGGTTCAACTACGGAGGCCATGCATGGAATGAGTATGTAAGCGGTGAAAAGGTCGGTACCACATCTGATCTGGTTGACAAGCAGGAAAATGAATTTGCAGGATACATTGATGTTCGTCAGGATATAAACTCCTTTATCACACTGAATGCAGGAATCCGTGCCGATCATCACTCACGCATAGGAACAGAATGGGTTCCACAGGCCGGATTGGCTTTCCATCTGCCTCATGCTATGGAACTGAAAGCATCCGCGTCAAAAGGATTCCGCTATCCTATCCTAAGAGAGATGTATATGTTTCCACCACAAAATCCTGACTTGAAACCCGAATCAATGTGGACTTACGAACTTGCATTCTCACAGCGACTTATGAACGGACGATTTAATTATGGTGTAAATATCTTTTACATAGACGGCAAGAACCTGATTATGACACTTCCTAATCCAAACGGTAGCGGAATGCTGAACCAGAACTCAGGCGAGATAGACAATACAGGTATCGAACTACAGGCAGCCTACCGCATAAACAGACAATGGTCTGTTGACGGAAACTACAGTTATCTGCACATGAAAGAGCCTGTGATTGCCGCACCGGAACATAAGCTTTATGGAGGAGTAAACTTTTCACATGGTCGCTGGAATGTATCAACAGGCATACAGTACATAGCCGGACTATATACACAGACCGATCCAGTGAAGACAGAAGATTTCGTATTGTGGAATTTAAGAGCTTCGTTCCGCACTACAAAATGGCTGGACATATGGGTGCGTGGAGAAAACCTGCTGGCACAAAAATATGAAATCAATGCCGGCTACCCTATGCCTAAAGCAACAGTTATGGGTGGTGTGAATATCAATTTCTAAACCAAATATTCATTTAATTATGAAAACAAAATTTTTATTACTGATTAGTTTATCAATTTTAATTTTTCCGAATATGGCTAAATCACAGGTAAAAGTCCAGCAAACTGCAGGACATGATGTATTAGGAGAATTTGCTCCGGAATTCGCACATTTGAACGACAATATCCTTTTTGGTGAAGTATGGAGCCGCAATGACTTGCTTTCCATGCGCGACCGCTCAATCGTTACCGTTGTTGCACTTATGTCGCAAGGTCTGACTGACTCATCATTCAGACACCATCTTGAGTTCGCAAAAAAGAACGGAGTGACTAAAACTGAAATAGCGGAAATACTTACTCATGCAGCATTCTATGCAGGCTGGCCTAAAGCATGGGCTGCATTCCGTATGGCAAAAGAAGTATGGACTGAGAATGCGGACAGTATAGCAAGCACATCACTCGACGCATACGCTCAGACAATTATCTTCCCTGTAGGCAAACCTAACGATGCATACGCTAAATATTTCGTAGGTCAAAGCTATCTGGCTCCTATAGTTGCAGAAGGAGTTCCCGTTGCCAATGTAACATTTGAGCCTGGATGCCGTAATAACTGGCACATCCATAAAGCCAATAAAGGTGGAGGACAGACTCTTATCTGCGTAGGCGGTCGTGGCTACTATCAGGAATGGGGTAAAGAGCCTATAGAAATGAATCCGGGCGACGTTATATATATCCCGACCGGAGTCAAGCATTGGCATGGAGCCGCTCCTGACAGCTGGTTCTCACATCTTGCTATGGAAATTCCGGGTGAAGAATGCAGTAACGAATGGCTGGAACCGGTAAATGACAAAGATTATTCAAAACTGAAATAACATGAGAACTTTAATACTGATAATTATGAGTCTTTTTTGCTTGAACAGCCAGTCAAACGCACAGCAAAAGAAGGATAATGCGGAAACTAAAATCCTTGTGGCTTATTTTTCATGTACGGGAAACACCGAAAGCGTTGCCAAATCAATTTCAAAAGCTACCGGTGGAACACTGTACAAAATTACTCCAAAGAAAGCATATTCTTCTGCCGACCTTGACTGGAGAGACAAAAACAGCAGAAGTTCAATAGAAATGAATGACGACAATTCACGTCCTGAACTTGGTGGTGAAACTCTTAATATGAATAACTACGACACTGTATTTATAGGCTACCCTATCTGGTGGGATTTATGTCCGCGTCCGGTAAATACATTCATTGAGAAGTATAACCTTTCCGGCAAGACGGTTATTCCTTTTGCTACATCAGGCGGAAGCTCCATCAACAACAGTGTTAAACAACTGAAGAAGCTGTATCCAGAAGTGGATTGGAAAGAAGGCCGCTTGTTCAACAGAGGAAGCAAACAGGCTGAAGAATGGGCTAAACAGATTATCACAAAATGATATATCCATGATATAGATTTAGGACTGACTTTCTTTTAGGGAAGCCAGTCCTTTTTTATTAATATCCAAACCTTGAAGTGTCAACCTTCTTGCGTTCCTTAGATTTAAATCCGCCAAACCTGTACGTAAACGACAGCGAAACGTAACGACTGTCTGCATGCTGTATTATTTCAAAGCGTTGTCCTCTGTCATTTACGGTTGCATTCGGCGTAGCTGTATTAAACAGATCATTACCTGTCAGGCGAAACTCGGCATTCCTTTTTGCAAACATCCATTTCAAGCCGGCATCCACTTTCCATATTGAAGACAGATCGTAATTGCCTTGAATTGACGGACTAACATACATAGCATTCAACTCCAGACTGATGGATGGCTTGGAGGACAAAGTAAATGTATTGTTAATCATAGCGACTCCTCGCCATACGGAGTTGTCGAAGCCTATACCATGATAATCACGACACACATGCCTGAAGTAGGAACCATCAAGTGTGATACGCGAATTCCAGAAACTTCCTATTGTAAATGGTATTATTGCAGATATTCCGTAGTTCCTCTGATAGTCATAGTTTACAGACTGATATATCATGACCAGTTCGTCAGGACTCTGATATGCCAACTGTCCGAAAAGGCCCTTTATATGGGTATAATATACACTGAACATATATTTGCTTTTAAGCACATAAGTTAGGTCTGCAATATAATCAGTAGAAGGACGCAATTGCGGATTTCCCAACACTTTTGAATATCCGTTCAGATAGCTTACAGAATTCTGTATATCCCAGTAATCAGGATATGTCTTGTCGGAAGAGAAAGACAATTGAAAGATGTGTGCAGCAGAAGGAACATAACTTAACTGCATTGTGGGATATACAGACCAGTCTGTATAATCGGCAAGTCTATAGTATTCTCCGGCAAGCGACATGGATAAGGAAAGTTTTTCATTAAATGACTTTTCAAAACCTCCATAAAAATTATAAGTCTTTTCTTCAAGATTTGATGATGAATTCATATCTGACATATCAGTTCCGTCTGCAGGTGTATATTTCTGTAAGCTTTTTTCATTGGCAAATGAGAAGTTGATACCATAATTTACGCTCCATCCCTTTGGTAATGCGTGAGTCTGACCTGCATATACATTCCAACGGTTTACATACTGACTGCTGTTGAGAATAAATTTCTGCTCTTTGAGGGACGACTTATCATTAAAGTTCTGCACACTAGGATAAGCATAGTAAGTATAATCCATACCTACATTCGTACCCCATCCTGAAGTATAATCAGCGCTGAAGTTATGCATCTGTTCATCTCCCGTCCTTATATTTGAAGATTCGGAAAGAGTACCATTAGAGTTTTCTGTAGATTTACTATTTGGACTTATAGCCGATGTATATGCCACACTCAGATTATCATCATCAGTTATTCTATAATCAATGGAAGCGCGCATATTATGAGTTAGCCTCTGTCGATTACCGGTATTATACTGTGATATATCATACACTTTATCACCTAATGTATGGTGAGAAATAAAATCATTTGAAGATTTGATTTTTGAATAATCTGCTGAATAAAGTACATCTGCCGACAGTTTCTCACCGGAAAAGGACATACTCATATTACCTCCACCTCGTGAATATATACCCTGAGTGAAGTTACCCCCTACTTCACCACGCAACAAAGGCTTTTCAGACTTGTTCTTTTTCAATACGATATTTATAACTGCTCCCCTTACACGATATTTTGCAGGAGCACTGTACATTACTTCCGCTTTCTCTACATTCGAAACAGGAGTATTCTTCAGAAGATTTACCAACTGTTCGGCAGTCATGGACGATGGGCGTCCGTTCAATATTATGGTTGGGCTGCCTGCTCCAACGAGCTGCAATCCGCTATCCTGTTCCATCACTCCGGGCAGACGTGTCACAGCCTCATAGGCATTGCTTACCGATGATTTTTCTGCTATTACAGAAACATCGTATGACAACAATCCGTTTTCTGCCTTCACCAAAGGACGTTCTCCTTTTATCACTACTTCATCAAGACTATAATTCTGTTCCTTCATTGTTACTACACCGACATTCGGTTCGTTGAAATCTCTGGAAATTGTTTCGTAAAGAATATGCTGGAATATCAGTCGAAACGATTTAAGACATGTATCGAACACAAACCTTCCTTGTGCGTCCGTTATCACTGCATCCACAAACACCGAGTCTTCTGACTGCATCACTACAGTAACAGCCTCAACCGGTTGCTGGTTTCTATTGACCACTTTTCCGTTCACGTTCTGCGACATGACATTGTTTATGCATATAATCATGCAAAAGATAATAATCACTAAAGTTTTCATAAAGCATAGTTATTTGTTTTCGTGATGCAAAGTAAGCCTAAACGCTCGTCATAATACGTTATACGGTTGTTATGCTTTTGTTATATTATTGTTATCATATTCAGTATTGTTAATTTATTGTTATATCTTTGTGCGACAAAATATCAACATATGAACGGAAAGTATATCAAAATAATAACATTTCTTGGATTGCTTGTAATTGTGATTATCCAGAGTGTATGGCTGGTAAAAACATATCAGCTGATAGAGCTGCAATTGACTCAATCCGGAAACCGTATATTTCCCAAATCCGTATTGAACGAAGTGTTGGAAAGGCTCAGTATCATAACAGAATCATACGGTGAAGATAAAACCTTAAACCTGTCAACCAACATGGACTATGACGAAAACATCAGCGACAAGACTCTGAAAGAACATCTGATATCCTTTCTGAACAATTATGCCGATTCATTATACCAGTCGCATGTATCCATCCAACTATTGGACTCCATCTTCAAGGCTGACATGAAAGAAGAAGGATATAATGCCGAGCTATACTGTATGAAGGTAGATTCTACAGGCATTCCTATTGACGATGAAAAAAAGATTTCCGGAATAAATGCAATGAGGACTATAAAGACTTCAGTCGTAGCACTTAACAAGGACAAGACAGAATGCGTGCAGGCTGTTATCGTAAATCCGTACTGGATAGCAATCCGCGAGATGAGCGTACTGCTCATTGCTACAGCTTTGCTTATCTGTTTTGTAGCCGGATGCATAATCTATCAGATAAAAATCATCATAAAACAGAACAAGATAGCCATGCTGAGACAGGACTTCACATATGCCATGATTCACGACATGAAAACGCCGATAAACACTATCACGATGGCCGGTCATGTGCTTGAAAGTGGTATAATGGACAGTAATCCGGCACTGAAAAAGCAATATTTCTCCATACTGAAAGAAGAGAGTATGCATCTTCTGAATCTTGCAGAAAAGATACTTACAATAGCCAAGATAGAGCAGTCAAGACTCAAACTCAATAACGAGGAAATAGATTTGAACTCAATGTTTGATGAACTGATACAGAAATTCAGTCTGAAATCAGACAAGAATGTTTCTTTCATAAAAGAATTCAGCATCACATCACGCCTGATGGCAGACAAGGAGTATCTGAAAGAAGCTATAAGCAATCTGATAGACAATTCCCTGAAATACTCTGACGAAAAAGTGACTGTGAAACTGACAGCAGAAGAAAATGGAAGTTCAATCCTAATAAAAGTCCGGGACGACGGATGGGGTATTCCACTGAAAGAACAGAAACGAATATTTGAGAAGTTCCAACGTGGCGGACTGGAATATAGAAAAGACAATAAAGTATCAGGTTTCGGACTTGGACTGAACTACGTATATAAAGTCATAACAGCTATGAACGGAAGCGTTTCGCTAAACAGCATAGAAGGAGAATACAGTGAATTCATATTGACCTTACCTATAAAAAACTGATGAATCATGACAAGAGTATTACTGGTGGAAGATGACAAAAATCTGAGTTTCATACTAAAAAGCAGTCTGGAACAGATGATTGGAGGTTATGAGGTAGTATCCGTCGCCAACGGCAAAGACGGATTGGATATGCTTATAAATGAAAACTTCGATGTAATAGTTTCGGACGTGGAAATGCCTGTAATGGACGGAGTGACTATGGTACAGCATATCAGAAAGAATCATCCGTCATTAGCCATAATTTTTATTACCGGTCTTACTACGGCCCGCGATGTAATAAACGGATATCAGGCCGGAGCCGATTTCTATATAAAGAAGCCTTTCCTTCCAGAGGAACTTGACGCACACATTCAGGCAGTATTAAGAATGAGGCATAACACTCAGGCAGAAAGTCCTGCTGGCAATGATGAAGATACTATATTTACAATAGGCAAATACAGTTTCGACCCGACACAGAACCTGCTAATATTCGAAAATGAACAACACAACCTGACAGCCAAGGAAAGCAAAATACTTGAAATGCTTTGCCGCGAAAAAGGGAAAGTTGTAAGCAGGGAAAACATCCTTAATGAAATCTGGGGTAATTCTGATTTCTATTCATCCAGAAGCCTTGATGTTTTCATAACGAAACTCAGAAAATATCTTTCTAAAGACACAGATGTATCACTGAATGTACTGAAGGGTGTGGGGATATGCCTTAAAGTTCAACAATAACCAAACAGCCGACCAGTTCAGAACGAACCAGCCGGCTGTTTTCACCAATCAATTATTTCATTATTAACTATTATCTTTCTGATATAGGTTTGTAAGGTACCTCATTAAGTACATTCTTGTATGCAGGACGGATGATACGACGACCATCGAAATGCAATTCCTCGATGCGGTGAGCCGTCCAACCGACGATTCTCGCCATAGCAAACAGAGGAGTATAAATCTCATGAGGCAATCCCATCATCTCATATATAAATCCTGAATAGAAGTCAACATTAGAGCATACTTTCTTCTTGTCTCCCTTGACTTTCTTGAAACAAGCAATGGCACGCTTTTCTATCAACTCCAGGAAGGCAAATTCTTTTTCACAGCCCTTTTCAGCCACAAGTTCACTAGCCAACTCTTTCAGAAGAACTGCACGGGGATCGGAAATGGTATATACGGCATGGCCTATACCATAGATAAGACCACTCTTGTCGTAAGCCTCTTTATTCAGCATACGGGTTAGGTAAGTATCTATCTCGTCAACATTAGTCCAGTCTGAAATGGCTTCTTTCAGGTGATGGAACATATTTACAACCTGAATGTTTGCGCCACCATGTAACGGGCCTTTGAGCGAACCTATTCCTGCCGCGATACTTGAATATGTATCTGTACGGGTTGAACTTGTAACTCTGACAGTGAATGTAGAGTTGTTACCACCACCATGCTCAGCCTGGAGGACAAGCAGAAGGTCAAGCATACGTGCCTCAAGAGGAGTGTAATCTTTCTTAATCATGTAAAGAAAATTCTCTGCCAACGAGAGTTTCTCATCCGGATAGCGGATATGCAATGAGCGTCCGTGTGTACTGTGACGGTAGATGCTATATGCGTATGCTATGACTGTTGGGAACTTTGAGATAAGTTCGATAGACTGACGCATAAGATTGTCGCGAGAGATGTCATCCGGATTAGGGTCGAATGTATACATTTCCAAAACGCTACGGGCCAGGATATTCATTATATTATGACCTTCTAGGTCGATGATATTCATCGTAGTCTTCTTGTCAAGCGGCATATTGTCGTTTATCAGTTCCTTGAAAGAAGCCAGCTGCTCCTTGTCAGGAAGCTCGCCCGACAAAAGCAGATATGCAACCTCTTCGAAACCGAAACGTTTCTCTTTCAAAAGAGCATGAACAATATCATCCAAATCATATCCTCTATAGAAAAGCTTACCGGGAATAGGTTTCAGACCTTCTTCCGTTTTCTCATATCCTACTACATTTCCTATTTTTGTAAGTCCTACAAGCACACCTGTTCCATCCTCATTACGAAGACCACGTTTTACATTATAACTTGTAAATAAGCTATTGTCAATTCTACATGCCTGCTTCGCACATTCGGAAAGTTTGTAAACTATATATTCTTTTTTCATGTTCAATTCGTTATAGTTGAATTAAAGACTTTGTATTATTCTTTCAGTAAACTCTTCTGTACTCAAGACTTTACCGTCCGGCATAAATCTTGCCAAATCGATGGTAGCCTCAGAATTTTCAAAAACCTGTTCAAGGGCAGATGTAATCAGGTCGGCTGCTTCCTGCCATCCCAAATACTCAAGCATCATTACTGATGACAGAAGAAGAGAACATGGATTAACCATATTCTTACCTGCAATATCCGGAGCTGTGCCGTGGGTAGCCTCGAAAATGGCATGACCGCTATTGTAGTTTATGTTTGCTCCCGGAGCAATACCTATACCGCCTACCATGGCAGCCAGCTGATCGGAAACATAGTCACCGTTAAGATTCAGAGTAGCGATAACAGAATAGTCTTCCGGTTTCAGCAATGTATTCTGAAGGAAAGCATCTGCAATACAGTCTTTTATTATTACTTTTCCCTTGTTGATAGCCTCAGCCATGGCGGCTTTTGCAGATTCTTCGCCCAAATCTTTCTTCAACTGCTGATAATAGTTCATGGTGAATGTCTGTTCTGCAAACTCAGTTTCAGCCACTTCATATCCCCATTTCTTGAAACCGCCTTCGGTGAACTTCATGATGTTTCCCTTATGAACAAGTGTTACCGACGGAAGCTTATGATCCAAGGCATATTGTATTGCAGAGCGAACAAGACGTTTTGTACCTTCTACTGAAACAGGCTTTACTCCAAAAGAAGAAGTTTCAGGGAATCTCACCTTGGTAACTTTCATCTCATTGTAAAGGAAATCATAGAATTTCTTTGCTTCAGGAGTACCCTGTTCCCATTCTATTCCGGCATATATATCTTCTGTATTCTCTCTGAAAATACACATGTCAACTTTCTGAGGCTCTTTCAAAGGAGATACTACACCCTTAAACCATCTTACAGGACGCAGACAAACATACAAGTCCAATGTCTGGCGCAATGCCACGTTGAGTGAACGTATTCCACCTCCTACAGGTGTTGTAAGCGGACCTTTGATTCCTATAAGATATTCTCTGAATACATCCATAGTAGATTGTGGAAGCCACTCTCCCACCTGTTTATAAGCCTTTTCACCGGCCAGGACTTCCATCCATTCTATAGAGCGTTCATCTTTATAAGCTAACTTTACTGCTTCATTTACAATTTTCTGGCAAGCCGGAGTTATTTCAGCTCCTACACCATCTCCTTCAATAAAAGGTATAGTAACATTTGAAGGTACCACAAGTTTGCCTTCTTCCATACGAACTTTACTCATTGTCTAGTTTCTCCTATATTAGTTGTATATTGATTGTTATTTTCTAAATGTATTAAGCGCAGAACCGGCCTTGAACCATTCAATCTGCATTTCATTATATGTATGTACAGCCTCGAAAGAATCCTGAGTACCGTCTTCATGAGTTAATACCACTTTCAGATTACGTCCAGGCGCGAATGATTCAAGTCCAACGATTGAAATCCTGTCATGTTCCTGTACTTTGTCATAGTCATCCTTATCGGCAAAAGTCAGCGCAAGCATACCTTGTTTCTTCAGATTTGTTTCGTGGATACGTGCGAAACTCTTTGCAAGGATAACCTTTACGTTAAGGAATCGAGGTTCCATGGCAGCATGTTCACGGCTTGAACCTTCACCATAGTTTTCTTCTGCCACTACAATTGATGAAATGCCTTTAGCCTTATATCCGCCGGCTACAGCTGATACTTCACCATAACTGCCGTCCGCTGAGTTCCAAACCTTATTTGTCTCACCGTTGAATGCATTCACAGCTCCCATCAGCATATTCCTGGAGATATTTTCCAAATGTCCGCGGAATCGAAGCCATGGACCTGCCATTGAGATATGGTCTGTGGTACACTTGCCTTTGGTCTTGATAAGAAGAGGCATATCCAATAAATCCTTACCATCCCATGGAGCAAACGGCTGAAGCTTCTGCAGACGTTCTGATTTCGGATCAATGATAACCTCAATATTGCATCCGTCTGCTGAAGGAGCTACATAACCGTTATCATCAACTGTAAATCCTTTCACAGGGAGCTTGTCACCAGTAGGGGCATCCAGTTTCACCTGCTCGCCTTTATCGTTTATCAGAGTATCTGTCATAGGATTAAAGCACAGGTCTCCAGCTATGGCAAATGCTGTAGCAATCTCCGGTGATGCCACAAAAGCATGTGTATTCGGATTGCCGTCCGCACGTTTCGCGAAATTTCTGTTGAACGAAGTCACAATGGAATTCGGTCTTGTAGGATTATCTGTCTCACGTTTCCACTGACCGATGCAAGGACCGCAGGCATTTGTCATTATCACAGCACCTGCTTTCTCAAAATCAGCAATCATACCGTCACGCTTTGATGTACAGTACACAAGTTCAGAACCAGGATTAACCAACAATGGTGATGCCATCTTCAAACCTTTGTCTTTCAACTGTCTTACCAACGAAGCAGCCCTTCCCAAATCCTGATATGAAGAGTTGGTACATGAACCGATAAGCCCAACTTCCATACGTTGAGGATAACCGTTTGCAATGACCTTGTCCTTGAACTCAGATAACGGACATGCCGCATCCGGTGTAAACGGACCGTTAAGATACGGTTCCAATGCAGACAGATCTATCTCAATAACTTTGTCGTAATACTTTTCAGGTGACGACAGAACCTCATTATCTGCTTTCAGGTCGTCAGCTACTTTTAGAGCCATGTCGGCTACTTCCTCACGTCCTGTAGCTCTAAGATATTCAACTATTTCATAATCGAAAGGAAAGACAGATGTAGTTGCTCCTACCTCCGCTCCCATATTACAGATTGTAGCCTTTCCTGTAGCCGAAATTGAAGAAGTACCTTCCCCGAAGTACTCTATTATGGCATTTGTACCACCCTTGACAGTCAGTATTCCGGCCAATTTTAAGATAACATCCTTCGGTGCTGCCCATCCGTTCAGTTTTCCTTTGAGATGTACACCAATTATTCTTGGCATCTTCAGTTCCCATTCCATTCCTGTCATAACATCAACGGCATCGGCACCCCCGACACCGATAGCAATCATTCCAAGACCGCCTGCATTCGGAGTATGCGAATCAGTACCTACCATCATTCCTCCAGGGAAAGCATAATTCTCGAGCACAACCTGATGTATGATTCCTGCTCCCGGCTTCCAGAAACCGATTCCATATTTCGATGCTACACTCTTCAGAAAATCATATACTTCCTTGTTGGTTGTCTGTGCTACAGGCAAATCAACAGAAGCGCCTTTATATGCCTGTATAAGATGATCGCAATGTACAGTTGCTGGTACAGCAGAAACATTCTTACCGGCATTCATAAACTGAAGCAATGCCATTTGCGCGGTGGCATCCTGCATTGCAACTCTGTCAGGACGAAAATTCACATAGTCCACACCTCTCTCAAAACACTTGATGGAATTAGCATCGTAGAGATGACTATACAAAATCTTTTCTGCCAAAGTCAATGCCCTACCTAATTTTTTTCGTGTATCCTGTACTTTACCGTTATATGAAACATAAAATTGTTTCATCATTTCCAAATCATACATCATAGTAACTAAATCCTATTTATTATGTAAATACCTTTTATAATTAAAGCTCAAAACTTTACACAGTCTGTCAGATAAATAAGCATTTCATTATACTATTATCATCAATAGTAGAATTTGACTATCAAAAATCCACTACAGCACTGCTTTTAATTAAAGTTGTGCAATATTCGGTATAAAAATTGAAATATGCAAGCAATATGCAATATTTAATTGATAAAAGATATATTTTTACAGAATACCAGTACAAATAGTTACATGAATATACAATTTAAAAACGAACACCAATACCAACAAATACCGAATGCATCATACTGACTTTAGGTAATGAAAGCTTACTTCCTTCGACTGTAATATTCCTGCTACCGCCATAAATGTCAAAATCAGAAAAAGTGTAACCTGCCGATAACACTAATCTTTCATCTATTTCCAATGATATGGTTGTACGGACATTGTAATATACCTTTCTTGCACCACTGTTTGTCACCTCTTCTCTTTTTATTGCAGACCATTCTCCCTGCTGGTTTGGAAAGTAATCAATGGTGAATCTTCTGTCGGAAGGAAGAGGTATTGTCAGTCCGGGCGAAACAGAAAGATATAGGGCATAGTCTTTGTCTTTACCTATCCATAGTTTTGGGGAATTCAAACGCAAAGCAGGACGGAAAGCAAAAAAGTAACTTACCGAATTGTCATTGGTTTCACTCCACCTAAATTGTTTATTTACAGCAACTCCACCTAAAGATTTCGACGGATACGGGGAAGTAAACACCAAGCCCGCCGTCAGACCTACATAGTCTATAGGCAGAAAAGTAACCGAAGGTTCAACCTCCCATGAACTTTGACTGGTCAAAGCTCCGTTTAGCTCCACTAGCCAAAGTCGCTTCTCTTTTATATCTTGAGAATGAAGTGAAACAAAACCGCACAAAAGAAAAATAACAGTAAATCTTAGAACTGATGCTTTAATAAACCTCATAAACAAATTTATTTTATTCAATTAATATTCTTCTGAAATTAATATCCGAGCAAGCTTACAGAATACTCAAAAAAAATACTGGCACGTTTTTTAAAAGCTTCTGAAAAGGCTTTTTTCATACTTATTTTCGAATGCAAAAATATAGTATTACAATACATTACAACAAACAGAGCGATGTACATTGTAAAACGACGGCACACTGATTTTCAGAGCGTTAGATAAAAACATGATGTACTTTTTATGTAAGGCAACAAAGGGACCCTCCTCATTATACTATAATTTGTGTCTTCAACAAAAAATTTTCTTTTCTATTCAATATAAATTACAAAGAAAAATATTACTTTTGACACATATTCACTAACATCTAATATATATATATGAGAAAATACTTACTTTTTGCTTTGCTTTCCATCTTTTACACTATCAGCTTGCATGCACAGTCTTCAAACAATTCTATCCGATGCATATATTTGGAAAACTATATCAAAGATTCTGCTAAGCCCAAGGATATCCGTCAGGATGAATTTGCACTTGATATTTACCCGGATGGGAAATCAGCTTTTTACAGTGTTTACGAAAGAGCTATCCGCACATCGCGCGACAGCATGTTACGTATAGGTATGACTGCTACTGAAATAATAAACCAACAGGCAGATATGCCACGAACACATCAATATTTTGAATATTATAAAAACAGTCCTGCCAAAGGTACTTACAAGTGCTATGACAAAGTAGTGAAAATGTATTGTTATGAAGAAAAACTCCCTTCACTGCAATGGAACATTGTTCCGGAAACCAAAGAACTGTTGGGACACACTTGCCAAAAAGCTACCGTAACTATTGACGGTCGTACTTGGGAAGTATGGTTCACACCTCAAATACCTGTTGCCGAAGGTCCATGGCTTCTAGGCGGATTGCCGGGGCTGATACTTGAAGCTGTAGATACAGAAGGAATTTTCCACTTCAAGGCAATTGAACTGAAAAACTTTTCAGAAACCATAAAAGAACCTGATACAAAACAAATCATACGTTGCACCCGCAAAGAATTCCTTACTCTCCGCCAGAATTATGAGAAAGATCCCAACAGCGGACTGAAAGCCATAACAGGCAGAAATCTGCAAATCATGGGTGCAGACGGCAAACCGCTGAAAAGCAGAAAGAAACAAATCAACTTCTTTGAGAAACAGCCTTAATAAGTCTTGAATTTCTTTTTGGCTCAAAATTGTATAACCATGTAAGCAGGTAGATTTGTATGAAAAGATATACTGTCATTTTCTTTCTGATACTGAACGTTCTTTCAGGTTTCAGCCAAAGCTATGTGGGAACCGTTGTCAATCAGGACTCCGGCAAGACTATTGATGGAGTATCTCTCTGCGTGCTCTCTTCCGACAGTCTGATTATCAGTTATGCCATTACCGACCAGAAAGGACGGTTTGAAATCAAGGTACCGGAAACAAAGCTGCAACCTGCTTTGCTTTCTTTTCAGGCATTGGGGTTCAAGAGAAAAACAATGAAAATCGTTCCGGGACAGTCTGAATACAATGTGTAGCTTCAGGAAGAGGTTTATCAGCTACAAGCTGTAAAAGTATCTGCACAGAGGATTCAGCAAAAACAGGATACACTGGTATATTCGGTGGCAGGATTTGCCCAACCTCAAGACAGGAGCATAGCAGACGTTCTTGCCAAAATGCCAGGTATAGAGGTAAAACCGGACGGAATGATCAGTTTCCAGGGGAAAAACATCAACAAGTTCTATATAGAAGGTATGGACTTGATGAACGACCGTTATGCCCTGGCTTCAAACAACATTTCACGTAAGAGGGTAAAGGCAGTGGAGGTATTGCAGAACCATCAGCCGATCGAACTTCTGAAGGGTAAGCTTTTCAGCGAACAGGCTGCCATCAATCTGATTCTGGAGGATGACAGCAAGATGAATCTCGTTGGTACTGCCGATGTAGGTTTAGGAGCAAATGCCGATGACATGCTATATAGCAATCGTCTGCTTGCCATGCTCTTCAAGAAAAAATACCAGACTCTTTCACTCTACAAGAACGACAATACGGGTCTCGACCTGTATAACGAAGTCAATCCGATACGACTTTCTGATCTGTTGGAAAAACGTACTACTGAAGAGGATGCTTTGATTTCTTCTGTCACTACACAAAGGCCTGACATAGACCAGAACAGATACCGTTTCAACCGCTCTCATCTGGTGGCTACCAACCATCTTTTCCAACTTGCTCCAAAGAGTACGCTACGTGCACAGGTAAGTTACTTCAATGATGTAGCCGAACGTAACAACTGGGTGGAGACCGACTATCTCCTTGCCGAAAATGCATCCGGTACCTTGATTGAAAGTCACTCCCTACATGAACGCAGAAACAGGCTGGATGCAAGCCTGAATTTCGAAATAAACCGTAAGGAACTTTATCTGAAAAATGAAAGCAAGGGAGCATTCGACTGGCTGGACTCTAAAAGTAACACTATATGGAATGACAACCGTTTACAGCTTTCTTCTTCTCCGGACAGAAGATATTTTTCGGATATACTTGATATAAAACTCCCGCTTTCCAATGATAAGTATCTGTCTGTTTCTTCCATAAACGGATATAATTATCATCCACAGGAACTTTCCCTTTACTCCGGTGAGAATCAGCGGGTGGATTATACCTCTTTTCAAACATATACAACGGCTGCCTTCCGTCACAGGTTCTTCGGTATGTATGCCAACTATCAGATTGGTTTTCAGGGACTTTTTCAGTCCCTTTCGGCTCAGATAGGAAATAATGAGACTTTGCCGTCACAACGCTTCAACCGCTATCTGCCACATATTGGATTAGGGTTAAACTATCAGACATCCGACTTTCAGGTGGAAGCGGAAGCCAAACTCCAAAGAATGGATATAAGGTTCCGACAACCTGAAACTTTGCAGCGCAAAGGTGAGTTTTATCCTGATGCGAAGCTGTTCTTGAAATATACGTTTTCAGGTACTTCCTTTATAAGTATGACTTATCAATACGGCAAGCAGTTGGAAGATTTGAGGGATTTATATTCCGGATATCTTTTTACCTCTTATCGCACAATAGTAGATAATACACATGCTCCGGAAGCCAACAGCAATCACCGTGTCACGATGAACTATCAGTACAGCCACCCTATCAAGGGACTGTTCTTCTCTGTCTCTGCAACGGCCAGAAGAGCACAAAAGAAAACAGCCTACGAAAGTCGTCTGACGGAAGGTAATGAAGTGCTGGTGCGTAGCCTAACTGCTGCACCTCACCATGCCGATATGTATCTGGTTACTTCACGGCTCAGCAAATCATTCAGTGCATGGAAGAGTCTTCTGACACTTTCGGGTACATACATGCGTAATCAGGATGCCCTGCTTTATGGCGGAACGCTTACAGACTATGATATGGACAGCTATTCGGCAGTCATTTCCTATTCAGGCCGTCCGTTATCCTGGCTTTCGGTAGAGTTGCGTTCTTTATGGCAACAGAACCGCATGCACTCACCTTCTACCGATTCACGCGTCAACCAACTGAAGCATAGCATAGACCTTAATTTCCCTGTTACAGAGAAACTGATATTCAGTGTTTCCAATGCCTGTCACCAATCACTGGAAACCGACGAAAATTCCTGGTTTACTGACTTTGCGGCCAGTTATACTTATAGAAGACTGGAATTTCAACTGAAAGCCAATAACATTTTAGGAAAGTCCGTTTACGAGCGTGAGTTTGTCTCCTCTATCGAGCGGAATTATTATCGCTTCACACTTCGTCCGCGTGAATTCCTGGCAGGTGTATCATTTACGTTCTGAATATCAAGTGGTATCGTAAAAAATATAAATTATTGTCCGCTTTTTGAATCTTTTGTTTAACTTTGCGTCCGAAGTAAAGACAAAGGGGTGCCCAAAGAATAAAACCCGGGCTGAGATTATACCCTATGAACCTGATGCGGTTAATACCGACGAAGGGATTGTCCTCAAAAAAGACATCCGTCATAAGATATTCTCTCAAGCTGTAATTCTTACATTCTCTTTGTGTTTGCTTTGACTAACATTTTAAAACAAGTCATTTATGAAAATACAAGTAAACAACAAAGAGACAGAACTCACTCAAGGCAATAATGTTGCATCGCTTGCACAACAGCTCGAACTTCCACAGCAGGGAGTGGCAGTTGCTCTTAATAACCGTATGATTCCCCGTAGCCAGTGGGCTGAACAGGAAATCAAGGAAGGCGACAGTCTTGTAATAATAAAAGCAGCTTGCGGAGGATAATGATATGGATACTAAAGCATTCAAATTACAGTTCATCACTCATTTCACAGAACAGTATTCTTATCTGGATTCGGCACGTATGGCTCTTGAAGGCGGTTGCCGATGGATTCAACTGCGCATGAAGGATGCTTCCGACGAGGAAGTGGAAGCAATTGCCATAAAGGTTCAGGAATTATGCAAACAGTATAATGCAACCTTCATCATAGACGACCGTGTGGAACTTGTCAAGAAACTGAAAGCCGACGGTGTACACCTGGGAAAGAACGACATGCCTATAGCTGAAGCAAGAAGAATATTGGGAAATGAATTCATTATAGGTGGAACAGCCAACACTTTCGATGACGTTAAGGCACATTACCTTTCAGGTGCCGACTATATTGGTTGCGGTCCGTTCCGTTTCACAACTACCAAGAAAAAATTAAGCCCGATATTAGGTCTTGAAGGCTACCGCTCAATCACCAGTCAGATGAAAGCCGAAGGAATCAACCTGCCGATAGTCGCAATAGGCGGTATCACAATTGATGATATTCCTGAAATAATGCAAACCGGAGTGACTGGCATTGCGCTAAGCGGAACTATACTAAGAGCTGAAAATCCGGTGGAAGAAACAAGGAAAATTGTGGAGATGGTGGAGAGAAGCAGTTGTTAGATTTTATCTAACTTAAAAACTCAAGAACTTAAGAACTCAAAAACTCATAACATATATGGAAAAACTTATTATTGCGGGTCGTGAATTCGAATCCCGCCTTTTCCTGGGAACAGGGAAATTCAACTCAAACCAGCAGATGGAAGAAGCCATCCTGGCATCCGGCACAGAAATGGTTACTGTAGCCATGAAACGTATCGAACTTGAAGACAAGGAAGACGATATGTTGCGCCATATCGTTCATCCGCATATACAACTGTTGCCAAACACTTCAGGTGTACGTACAGCGGAAGAAGCTGTCTTCGCCGCACAGATGGCCCGTGAGGCATTCGGCACAAACTGGCTGAAACTGGAAATACATCCGGACCCTCGCTACCTGTTGCCGGACTCAACAGAAACACTTAAAGCGACAGAGGAACTGGTGAAACTTGGTTTCGTAGTCCTTCCTTACTGCCAGGCTGACCCTACACTCTGCAAGCGTCTGGAAGAAGCAGGTGCGGCTACTGTGATGCCCCTTGCTGCTCCTATAGGTACAAACAAAGGTTTGCAGACTCGTGATTTCCTTCGTATAATCATCGAACAGAGCAATGTCCCTGTAGTAGTTGATGCCGGTATCGGTGCTCCGAGCCATGCTGCCGAAGCTATGGAAATGGGTGCAGCAGCCTGCCTAGTAAACACAGCAATCGCCGTTGCAGGTAATCCAGTGGAAATGGCCATAGCATTTAAGGAAGCTGTCATCGCCGGTCGCCGTGCATACGAAGCAGGATTGGGTATTAAGGCTGACAACCTCGTAGCTTCTGCTTCATCTCCTCTAACTTCATTCTTAAACGAATAAACTTTACAATTCACATGGACAACGAAAAAGATAAAAAAGCATACGCCCATGCAGAAAAGGCCTACATGCAAGGTACAATGTTCCCTTTCATAAAAGTAGGTATGCAGAAAGTAAATCTCACTCCTACTGTCAACATCGTTGACGGCGAGAAAGTGATGACACCGAATGCCCCTGTATATATATATGATACAAGCGGACCTTTCAGCGACCCTAATATTGAGATTGACCTGAAAAAAGGATTGCCACGTATGCGTGAGAGCTGGATTACATCACGCGGTGATGTGGAACAGTTACCTTCAATCACTTCAGAATACGGAAAAATGCGCCGTGATGATAAGTCGCTCGATCATCTCCGTTTCGAGCATATCGCATTGCCATACCGTGCCAAGGAAGGTAAGTGCTGTACGCAGATGTACTATGCCAAGCAGGGTATCGTAACTCCTGAAATGGAATATGTTGCCATCCGCGAGAACATGAACTGCCGCGAACTTGGTATCGAAACATATATCACTCCGGAATTTGTACGCGACGAGATTGCTGCCGGACGTGCCGTATTGCCTGCAAATATCAATCACCCAGAATCGGAACCTATGATTATAGGACGTAACTTCCTTGTGAAAATCAATACCAACATCGGTAACTCTGCCACTACCTCAAGCATCGACGAAGAAGTAGATAAGGCTGTATGGAGCTGCAAATGGGGTGGCGACACACTGATGGATCTTTCTACAGGTGCAAACATCCACGAAACCCGCGAATGGATTGTACGCAACTGCCCTGTTCCCGTAGGTACTGTGCCTATCTATCAGGCTTTGGAGAAAGTAAACGGTAAGGTGGAAGACCTCAACTGGGAAATTTACAAGGATACACTGATAGAACAGTGCGAGCAGGGTGTTGACTACTTCACTATCCACGCCGGAATTCGTCTGCATAATGTACACCTTGCCGACAAACGTCTTTGCGGTATCGTGAGCCGTGGCGGAAGTATCATGAGCAAGTGGTGTAAGATATATAATAAGGAGTCTTTCCTTTATGAACATTTCGACGAGATTTGCGATATCCTTGCACAGTATGACGTAGCAGTTTCATTGGGCGACGGTCTCCGTCCGGGCTCAATCTACGATGCCAACGACGAGGCACAATTTGCAGAGCTTGACACACTGGGTGAACTGGTACTCCGTGCATGGAACAAAAACGTACAGGCATTCATCGAAGGACCGGGACATGTACCTTTGCACAAGATACAGGAGAACATGGAACGTCAGATCAAGTCGTGCCACAATGCTCCGTTCTACACACTAGGCCCACTTGTAACAGATATCGCTCCGGGTTACGACCATATCACATCAGCTATCGGTGCAGCTCAGATTGGTTGGTTGGGTACCGCAATGCTTTGCTATGTGACTCCGAAGGAACACCTCGGCCTGCCTAACCGCGAGGATGTACGCACAGGTGTCATCACATACAAGATTGCCGCTCATGCTGCCGACCTTGCAAAAGGACATCCGGGAGCACAGATTCGCGACAACGCCCTCAGCAAGGCCCGCTACGAATTCCGCTGGCGCGACCAGTTCCATCTTTCACTGGATCCTGACCGTGCCCTTGAATATTTCAACGAAGGACGCCACACAGACGGTGAATACTGTACAATGTGCGGTCCGAACTTCTGCGCAATGAAGCTTAGCCGCGATCTTAAATCAATTAAAAGTTAAGAATTAAAAATTAATAATGGGTGGATGTTTACATAATGTATCATATTTTCATTAGAATAATATTCATCCATATTATCACAAACAAATATGAGTACTGACAATTTAATTGATAATAAATCTGTACAATTTGCTTTAAGAATAATAAAAGCATACCAATTTCTCTCTACTGAAAAGAAAGAGCTGGTAATGTCCAAGCAGTTGTTACGCAGTGGTACGGCAATAGGAGCGTTAATAAAAGAAGCCGAATTTGCTGAAAGTAAAAATGACTTCATTCACAAACTGCATATTGCGCTGAAAGAAGCTAACGAAACAAGCTATTGGCTCCTGCTACTATCTGAGTCTAACTACATTGACAAAGCTTCATATTTATCAATAGATGCAGATTGTAATGAAATTATCAAATTGTTGGTAAGCATAATAAAATCCTGTAAGTCAAACATCAAAAACAATAATTTGACTGACAGCAACATTTAATTCTTAATTATTAATTTTTAATTATTAATTATCCAACATGTTTAGTGACGAACTTGAAAAAATAAGCTGGGAGGAAACAACCAAAGCCATCTACTCCAAAACCGAGGCAGACGTGATACGTGCCCTCGGCAAGAGTCGCTGCGATGTAGATGACTTTATGGCACTCATCTCTCCGGCTGCAGAAAAATTTCTTGAACCGATGGCGCGACTCAGCAAGAAATATACTGAAGAACGTTTCGGACGTACAATGTCTATGTTTATACCATTGTATATAACAAATTCATGTACAAACTCATGCGTGTATTGCGGATTCCACATCAGCAACCCGATGGCACGTACCATACTTACACCTGAAGAAATTGAGAACGAATATAAAGCCATAAAGAAACTAGGCCCGTTCGAAAATCTGCTTATCGTAACAGGTGAAAATCCGGCAAAAGCAGGTGTACCATACATAGCCAAAGCACTTGACCTGGCTAAACCTTATTTCTCTAATCTTAAAATAGAGGTGATGCCTCTAAAGGCTGAAGAATATGCCGAGCTGGTAACACACGGATTGAACGGAGTTATCTGTTTCCAGGAAACATACAACAAAGCCAGATACAATATCTACCATCCAAGAGGTATGAAATCGAAATTCGAATGGCGTGTAAACGGTTTTGACCGTATGGGACAGGCAGGTGTTCACTCCATCGGTATGGGTGTACTTATCGGACTGGAAGACTGGCGTACAGACGTAACCATGATGGCATATCACCTACGCTATCTGCAGAAACATTACTGGAAGACAAAATACAGCGTGAACTTCCCGCGTATGCGTCCTGCAGAAAACGAAGGTTTCCAGCCTAATGTCATCATGAGTGACAAGGAGCTGGCCCAGGTTACTTTCGCCATGCGTATATTCGACCACGATGTAGATATCTCCTACTCTACACGCGAGCCGGCACATATCCGCGACAACATGGCTTCGCTAGGTGTTACAACCATGAGTGCAGAAAGCAAGACCGAACCCGGAGGTTACTACACATATCCTCAGGCACTTGAGCAATTCCATGTAAGCGACGAACGCACAGCCGTAGAAATAGACAAAGCTTTAAAAGCATTGGGACGTGAACCGGTATGGAAGGACTGGGATGCATCGTTCGACTGCATAAAGACAGGAAAGGCTGTCTGATTACGCAAATTCAGTACCGACGGCTTCGATATAATATATCCGATGCCGCCGGTATTTTTTTACTTTAATATAAAGATGGAAAGATACAACAGACAAATCATTCTACCGGAATTAGGAGAAAACGGGCAAGAGAAACTAAAAAATGCCAAGGTACTTATTGTAGGTGTTGGTGGTCTTGGTTCGCCTATAGCATTATATCTTACAGGTGCAGGAGTGGGAAACATAGGTCTGATAGACGATGATGTGGTGAGCGAGAGCAACCTGCAAAGACAAGTCCTGTATTCCGAAGCCGAAGTAGGAATGCCGAAAGCCATTCAGGCACAGAAAAGACTGAATGCTCTGAACAGTCAGATAAAAATAGATGCATACAACACACGTCTGACAAAAGAGAATGCCAAAGAGATAATCGGCAAATACGATATAGTGGTTGACGGATGTGATAATTTCAAAACCAGATACATCATAAATGACACTTGCGTCAAGCTTGGGAAAACATACGTCTATGGTGCAATTAGAGCTTTCGACGGGCAGGTATCCGTGTTCAACTACCAGGGCGGGAGAAACTATAGAGACCTGTTTCCCGATGAAGAAGAAATGCTGTCGATGCCAGCCCCTCCAAAAGGAGTGATCGGAGTAACTCCTGGCCTGGTCGGCTGCGTGCAGGCAAACGAAGTAATCAAGATAATCTGCGGTTTTGGCGAAATTCTTTCGGGCAAACTATGGTTTATTGACCTGAAAACACTGCAAACAAATACGATTTTACTGTAAAGATTAGGAATATTTCATTTTGGTTACTAACTTTGCACTCAGATTTAGTGGTACACACATGAAACTGATATTGATAACTACTCCAGAATATTTTGTAGAGGAGGACCAAATACTAAATGCACTCTTCGAAGAAGGGTTAGACATATTACATCTTCGCAAACCCGGAACAGAAGCGGTTTACGCAGAAAGACTGCTTACACTCATCCCGGAAAAATATCATAAGAAAATAGTTATACACGACCATTTCTACTTATGCAACGAATATAAGTTGAAAGGTATTCATCTGAACAGCCGCAATCCTATTGCCCCGGACAATTATTCAGGACATATAAGTGCTTCTTGTCATACTCTTGAAGAAGTACAGGAGGACAAAAAGACTTGCGACTACGTGTTCCTTAGTCCGATATTCGACAGTATTTCAAAAGAAGGGTATTCATCTAAATTTACACCGGAAACAATACGTGAAGCCGTTAAAGCTGATATTATCGACAAGAAAGTCATTGCTTTAGGAGGTATAGACGAGGAAAATATCCTAAGAGTTAAGGATTTCGGATTTGGAGGAGCTGCTATTTTGGGTGGACTTTGGTCGAAATTCAATCATAACTTTGACAACAATTATCAAGAACTTATAGACCATTTCAGGAAATTGAAACGCCTTGCAGATTAATACTTATTGTATTTTTCCTGCAAAACGTTTGCCTTACTTATATAAATGGTATAACTTTGCAAACAAATCAAGGCAATATATCTATTTACAATGAACGTACAATCACCTTTTAAAGTATTCTCTGGTACAAACTCGAGATACTTGGCAGAAAAAATCTGCAACAGTTTAGGATGCGAACTTGGTAACATGAACATTACACATTTCGCAGATGGAGAATTTGCAGTTTCTTATGAAGAGTCAATCCGTGGTCAGCACGTGTTCCTCGTTCAGTCAACATTCCCTAATTCAGACAATCTTATGGAATTGCTCCTTATGATTGATGCTGCTAAGCGTGCTTCTGCAAAGAGCATTATCGCTGTTATTCCTTATTTCGGATGGGCTCGCCAGGACCGCAAGGACAAACCACGTGTTTCTATTGGTGCTAAACTTGTAGCAAATCTTCTTAGTGTAGCAGGTATCGACCGTCTGATTACAATGGACCTTCATGCAGATCAGATACAGGGATTTTTCGATATTCCTGTTGACCACTTGTATGCATCTACAATATTTGCTCCATATATCCAGTCTTTGAATTTGGAAAACCTTGTAATTGCTACTCCTGACGTTGGTGGTTCTAAGCGTGCAAGCACATATGCTAAATTCCTCGATGTTCCTTTGGTTCTTTGCCACAAGACTCGTGAAAAAGCAAACGTTGTAGCTTCTATGCAGATTATCGGTGACGTAAAAGGAAAAGATGTCGTTCTTGTTGACGATATGGTTGATACAGCAGGTACAATTACAAAAGCTGCTGACATCATGAAAGAAGCCGGAGCAAATTCAGTTAGAGCTATCGCTTCACACTGCGTTATGTCAGGTCCTGCTTCTGAACGTGTACAGAACTCTCAGTTGGAAGAAATCGTATTTACAGACAGTATCCCTTACGCAAACCGTTGCGCTAAGGTTAAACAGCTTTCAATTGCAGACATGTTTGCTGAAACTATCCGTCGTGTGATGACTAACGAATCAATCAGCTCACAATACTTGATTCCTTAATATTCCGCACGATAAAAAAATATAAAGCGAAGAATCATAAAGCCTTATAAAACGGCTTATTGTGGTTCTTCGCTTTCTTTTGTAATATATTCTTACTCTCATTCTTTAATATATGAAATTACTCTGGTTGGATTTAAACAGTTCGTATGCACATTCATCACTTGCTCTGCCGGCTCTGCACGCCCAGATGGCAGACGATAAAAGCATCGTTTGGATTAAGGTTTCGGCTACTATAAACGAAAATCCGGGAATGGTGGCAGAACAGATCTATAAACACAAGCCTGATATCGTTGCATCCACATGCTGGCTCTTCAACCACGAAGCGCTAATGCATATCACATGCCGGGTGAAATCGCTGCTGCCACAATGCCGGATAATCCTCGGAGGTCCGGAGTTTCTAGGAGACAATAAGAAATTCCTGATAACTAACGATTTTGTTGAGGCAGTTTTCAGGGGTGAAGGTGAAACCGGATTCAAGCAGTGGATGAAGCATTTCGACAATAAGGAGGAATGGAAGGACATTGCCGGACTATGCTATATGGATGATAATGGAGAATACCACGACAACGGTATTGCAAGGGTAACGGACTTCACTGCACTGGAATATCCTGAAAGGAGCGAACTGTTCAACTGGGACAAACCATTCGTACAACTGGAGACAACCAGAGGATGTTTCAACACTTGTGCCTTTTGCGTCAGTGGAGGCGACAAACCTGTAAGAAACCTAAGCATAGACACAATCAGAGAAAGGATAGAAATCATTCATAGTCACGGCATTAAAAACATAAGGGTGCTTGACCGTACTTTCAATTACAATACCAGATACGCGAAAGAACTTCTTGCTCTATTTCGTGAGTATCCGGACATGAATTTCCATCTTGAAATCCATCCGGCATTACTGTCAGACGAACTGAAAGCAGAATTGATGTCAATGCCTAAAGGACTTCTGCATCTGGAAGCAGGAATACAAAGTCTGAGGGAAATAGTGCTTACCACAAGCCGACGTGCCGGAAAACTTGAAGATGCGATGAAAGGACTGAAATTTCTGTGTTCACTAGAGAATATGGAAACTCATGCAGACCTTATCGCAGGATTGCCTCACTATCATCTGAATGAGATTTTCGAAGACGTACGCACACTTGCAGGACTTAATGCAGGAGAAATTCAGCTGGAATCACTGAAACTGCTTCCGGGAACTGAAATGAGAAGAAGAGCTGAAGAGCTAGGAATAAGATATTCTCCCCTGCCACCATACGAAGTACTCGAGACGAACGATATTACATCTGACGAACTACAGACAGCCAGACTTCTTTCACGCCTTTTGGACGGTTTCTACAATGCCAAGGCATGGCAGAGACTTACACGCCGACTGATAGTAGAGAACGAAGACTTCCTGTATAGTTTCCTTGAACATCTCACAAACATCGGAGTGATAGACCAGCCTATGGGACTGGAAAGAAGAGGAATAATTCTTTACAAGTTCTGCAAGAGTAATTATCCGGAATACACATTGGATGCCACTCAGGCATGGATAGAAGCAGGAATGTCGCTCAAGAAAGAACCTGCAGAAGCGATAAGAACAAAACATGTCACACCGCCAGATTCATGGGAAGTCGCCTACGGAACATACGACGAACATCTGCGTCTGTGCAAACTGCCTGTTAATGATAACGACCATTATATATGGTATGCCTTCAATCCTGACGAACAGGGAGGTATCCCTATATTCAAGGCAACAAACTGATATAAAATTCGAGAGCCGCTCTACACAATACTTGCATAGAACGGCTCTTTAATATTTTCTGAATGTCATGTTATTCTTCTTTCTTCTCCTCGTACGGGATACGATATGCTGTATATAGTTCAAGCACTGCTGCTACACTCAGACATAAAATCCATTCGTTATGATGCCACACAATCATCATTACACCCGCTATAACAAGCAGCATAGCCCCTATCAACTGCTGACGTTTCAGTCGTTTTAGAACTATATTCTTACCGAAGTATCTTCCTGTCTTTGTCTGGATCCACCCGAACATCAGTGCCCCGACAATGTAAATATACGGTGCATATTCAAACTTTACGAACTGCAATATCAGTCCAACAAACAACACCACTGCACCAGCAACAGCTATTATATTATCCAGTTTATTCATCTTCCAAATCCTGCTCAAAAATAAATATATCTTCGTTTTCCTTCTTCATCATGTATTTTTCGCGCGCCACTTTCTCCAATGCCTCCGGATTGGTTGAGATTTCTTTCAGCAACTTGCTATCCTCCTCAAACTGCTTTCTATAATGCCTGATTTCAGTATTCAGTCTGTTTATTTCAGCACGATGTTCCAAACGGCGGATCCAGCTGTTCTCATCCAGAACACCAATTATCAGCACAAATACAGCCAATGTGACACCGTATTTGTGAAGTCGCACAAAATTCCATATATTTTCCAGCTTCTCTTTCATGACAAAGAATATTTAGTGGTGCAAATATAAGAATAAATGCTGTAAGCCCCAATTCTTTCATATAGCATAATGAATTGTCGGCAGAAATAATTATCTTTGTCATAATAATTATAGTAGTGAAATATAAACATGAGTACCGAAGCACGTGATAAAGCCGAATATATAGTAGCTCTCATCTCAGAGTTTGCTAAAGCCAAGCACCTTTCCGAAAGTCAGGCATACCGTTACCTGCGTCGGTTTGATGCTATACGCTTTATCAATATGCATTATAAGATTGCCCACACTTTAAGAATGGAGGATGTATTGGATGATATCACAGCATATTGCAAACGCCACGGAGGGGCGATAGCATGAAACTTTATCATGGTTCCACTGTAGATATTACTAATATTGACCTTTCAAAATCAAAGCCAAATAAAGATTTTGGCAAAGGATTTTATCTTTCTGACAACAGGCAACAAGCATACAACATGGCAGCATACAAAGCTATGCAGCTGGATATGGAACCCGTTGTAAACATATTTGAATTTGATGAAAGAATACTAACCAATAATTCCCATGGTTTAAAAATCAAATGTTTCAAAGAATACGATGAGGAATGGGCTAATTTTATTTTCGAAAACCGCAACAATGTAAATTCAAATGTCCCCGTTCATGATTACGATATAGTTTATGGTCCAATAGCAAATGACCGTGTAGGTTTACAGATACGTAATTATATGGAACATAATATTGATTTACAGACTTTCCTAGAACGGCTAAAATACATGAAAGGTATTACTTTCCAATATTTCTTCGGAACAGAACGTGCTATTAAATTCCTGAAAAAGTTATGACAGATATTGAATATATGACTGAATGTATGACAAAAGACCTTATTCTATTGTTAATGGAACGACGGAATATGGATTTGGAAACGGCATTGGATATTATTTATACATCCGACACCTTTCAAAAATTGAAAGACAGCAAAACAGGACTATATTTCCAAAGCCCGTTGTATGTTTATGATTTCCTCGAAAAAGAAATAGAAACAGGACGTATGTCTTAATTTGGCTGTTAAAAATATATCTTTATAGAACAGTCTGCTACTCGGAATTAGAAGTTGAAAACATTATTTTCACTTTGTACTTCACTCGGTTTGCATTATCTTTGTCATTAACTTAACAAAACAAGAAAAACTAATCCTGATTATGGACAACTATATTGTATCAGCACGTAAATACCGCCCTGCCACATTCGACACCGTAGTAGGACAGCGTGCACTCACAACGACTCTGAAGAATGCCATTGCCAACAACAAGCTGGCCCACGCCTATCTTTTCTGCGGACCGCGAGGAGTAGGAAAAACCACATGCGCACGTATTTTTGCAAAAACCATAAACTGTCTGTCACCGAAACCTGATGGCGAGGCTTGCAACGAATGTGAATCATGTAAGGCATTCAACGAACAGCGTTCATACAATATCCATGAGCTGGATGCCGCCTCTAACAACTCTGTGGAAGATATCCGCTCGCTGATAGAGCAGGTACGCATCCCGCCACAGATAGGCAAATACAAGGTATATATCATCGACGAGGTACACATGCTGTCAACGGCTGCCTTCAATGCTTTTCTGAAAACACTTGAAGAGCCGCCTCATCATGCCATATTCATCCTTGCCACAACAGAGAAACATAAGATTCTGCCTACAATCCTTAGCCGATGTCAGATATATGACTTCAGCCGTATCAGCGTTACTGATACAGTGGAACATCTTCAGGGAGTGGCACAGAAAGAAGGTATAGACGTTGAACCTGAAGCACTGACCGTAATAGCACAGAAAGCAGACGGAGGTATGCGCGACGCCTTATCAATCTTCGACCAGGTGACAAGTTTCTCAAACGGACACATCACTTACAAGAGTGTCATCGAAAACCTCAACGTACTTGACTACGAATATTATTTCAAACTGACAGACTATATTCTGGAAAACAAGGTTTCGGAATGCATGCTTCTGTTCAACGAGGTATTGAAGAAAGGATTCGACGGCAATCACTTCATCACCGGATTGAGTTCACACTTCCGCGACCTGCTTGTGAGCCGCGACGAACAGACACTGCAGCTTCTGGAAGTAGGTGCCTCAATAAGAGAAAGATACAAGACTCAGGCACAGAAATGCGAACAGAAGTTCCTCTACAAGGCAATGAAGCTGTGTAATGACTGCGACCTGAACTACAGACAGAGCAAGAACAAGCGACTTCTGGTAGAGCTGACACTGATACAACTGGCACAGATTACATCCGAAGAAGACGATATCAGCAATGGGCGTAGCCCTAAAGTGATAAAACCTATCTTCAACCAGCAGACTGCTCCGGTAGCAACGCAGCAACAACCTGTAGCCCAGCAACCGGTACAAGTTCAGAACGTACAACAACAGGTACAGCAAAGCACTTCAGAATCTCAACCACAATACGGCAATAACCCTGCACAACAGCAGGTACATAAGCTACCCGACGGACTAAAAGTTACCCAAGAGAAGAAAATACCTGTAGTAAAAGCGGGAATACTCGGACCGTCAATAAAGAAAAGGCCACAGCATCAGGAGGAAGCTGCCGCACAGAAACCTGCAGCACAAGTTCAGCAGATAGAAAAGGAATGGGAAGACTACGATGTGTATGAAAAAGACCTGAACTACTACTGGAGAGAATTTGCAACCCGTCTTCCTAAAGAAGAAGCTGCAAATGCAGGACGAATGATGAACATGTCGCCGAAACTTCTTAACGACCAGACTACATTCGAAGTGGCGGTAGATAACGAAATGGTTCAGAAATATATGCTGCAACTGGCACCACAGATAGAGAATCACTTGAGGGAACAGCTTCACAACAGAAAAATCAAGATGACTGTACGCGTAAGTGCAGCCGATGAGAATATCAGAGCCTACAGCCATGTGGAACGCTTCCAGATGATGAGCAAGAAAAACCCTAATTTGCTGAAACTGAAAGAAGAATTTGGACTGGAGTTATCATAAAAAACATTTATAAAAGCGAAACAGCTTCATAAACATTCAACTCAGATTGATAGTTTATGAAGCTGTTTCTTTTTGGTTTATACTATAAAATTATAAATCGTGATTGCGCATACGGTACTCAGCCAGTTCCTCATACTTCGTTCCCGGACGTCCGTAGTTACAGTAAGGATAAATCGAAATACCTCCGCGCGGAGTAAATATACCGGTCACCTCGATATACTTAGGATCCATCAGTTTGATAAGGTCCTTCATGATTATATTCACACAGTCCTCATGAAAATCTCCGTGATTTCTGAAACTGAACAGATAGAGTTTCAGACTCTTGCTTTCCACCATCTTCACGTCAGGCAGATAGCTTATACGGATTTCAGCAAAGTCAGGCTGTCCGGTGATAGGACAAAGACTTGTAAACTCAGGGCAGTTGAAACGTACCCAATAATCATTCTCCGGATGCTTGTTTACAAAAGCCTCAAGTACCTCCGGAGCATAGTCCTGACGATAGACAGTGCTACCGCCAAGCAGCGTCAGTTCTTCTTTTCTTTCCATTGTATATATAATTTTTCCTTTTATACGATATAATATCCGCAAACAATTATCTCCACACGTTCGTGTGGAGTACTCGACACCCTCGTGTGGAGAACTCGACACGGCCGTGTGGAGATCTCATCACGTACGTGTGGAGATAAATATCCTTTATCTGAAAACTGCAATAAAAAGCAGATTATTTATTTTTCGAGCTCAAATACTTTTCAAGTCCCTCGCGACGTAACTTACACGCCGGGCAATGTCCGCATCCGTCGCCCTGCACCCCGTTGTAGCATGTCAGAGTTTCGTTTCTTATCAGATCAAGCACTCCAAGCTCGTCTGCCAAAGCCCATGTCTGAGCCTTGTCTATCCACATCAGCGGAGTGTGAATCACGAACTGCTCGTCCATTGCAAGGTTGAGAGTGACGTTGAGCGATTTGATAAACGAATCCCTGCAGTCGGGATAACCGCTGAAGTCTGTCTGCGAAACTCCTGTAACCAGATGACTGATGCCATGCTCACGCGCATAAACGGCAGCTATACTGAGGAAGAACAGGTTTCTTCCCGGCA
This sequence comes from Bacteroides caecigallinarum, assembly GCF_016901995.1. Taxonomy (GTDB): domain Bacteria; phylum Bacteroidota; class Bacteroidia; order Bacteroidales; family Bacteroidaceae; genus Phocaeicola; species Phocaeicola cellulolyticus. The sequence goes on from NZ_JACJLE010000007.1 coordinate 55,070, forward strand.
CGAAAGTATTTGGAAAAGAATCTTCAGGCTTCTCCTCGTCCATCACGATGGAAGTATCAGTAAGAGAATTCTTGCCAAGATGACCGATGAACGATACATCCATTGCGTGAAAATGCACTCCTGCCCTTTCGGCAATCCCTCTCGCCAGTTCCACCTCCTTTACATGTTTCTGACCATAGATGAAAGTAAGCGCATAAACTTCCTTGAAATGTTTCTTTGCCCAAAACAGGCAAGTAGTAGAATCCTGGCCGCCACTGAACACTACCAGTGCGGCCTCATTATTCATAGTCATAATCAAATCTCCTTAATTTTCAGTACATTATACGAGATATTCTCATCATACACATCGCAATCATCTACACGCTTGATGTAGTTCACTACCCTGATAGTCACAGGGAGAATGATGATTTCATAAAGCGTTTTCAGAACTACCTGTACAACCATCATTTTCAGCAACTCGTTCACAGGCATCAGTCCACCGAAAGCCAACGGGAAGAAAATGATTGAATCGGCACCTTCACCAGCCAAAGTTGAAACAATGGCACGGGCAGAGAAGTTCTTTCCGTGTGAAGCTATCTTCATCTTACTCATAACGAAAGCATTGATGAATGAACCTACAAGGAAAGCTGTCAAGCTGGCAGCCGCGATACGCGGAGCAAGACCGAACACGAAATCAAATGCCTGTTCGCCTTCCCAGAAAGGAGCCGCAGGAAGAGCCACTGCCACTTTACCTAAGGCTACTACCATGAAGTTCATAAGGAACCCCATCCAAATGATAAGACGCGCCTTGCGGAAGCCCCAGACTTCGGCAATACAGTCATTGATAATGTAAGAGATTGGAAAAACTATCAGTCCGGCAGTTACGGAAATCGGACCGAATTGTACGACTTTGGCCTCTAAAAGATTGGCTGCCACGAGGCAGACACAAAAAACAATACCCAAGACCATGAAAGGTACTGATACGAGATTTTCTTTTTTCATCGTTCCTGTTTTTTACGTGGTGTTCTAGAATACACGGCCGCTATTCACGGCATCGCATGTTAATGATCTCTGTTTTTAATTCGAGCGCAAAAGTACTGAGTATTTACGATATATGCAAGGAAAAGTTATGTTTGTGAATGAATATGAGTATAAAATTGAGAATAGCTGTATAAATATCGTGATACAAATGTCATTGCGGATAAGTTTACCCAATTGGAATACATGTAGATACTGATAAATTCCTGCCGGGCAAAAAACATAATATCAAACGGAAGCGATTTCTTTCTATACCACATTCTATAATTTGAACTGAGGAGAATACGGAAGGATACCTGTTGAGGAGGTGACCAACAGGGTAAATAGTACCCTCGAAAAGTACACTGTAAACAAAAAAGTTCGGTGATAATGCAAAAAGCTTCGGTGAAAACCTTCGGTGATTTGCAGAAATCTTCGGTGAAAAGGTTCGGAGACAATTCTAAATGTTCGGAGAGAAAGTTCGGAGAGAAAGTGAATAAGCCTAAAAATATTGGAGAAACAGCACAGAAAATTATTAATTTCGTCATTTCCTATCCCTATATATCAGTCGAAGTCTGTTCAATCAGCGGAATGTGTAAAGCCGAATAGTGAACCAACTGTTAAAGTGTAAAATAGATTAGTTAATCGCACTCAAATCTGACAACCATTTTTAGAGATAGTCACAGTACGCAATAAAATCACGCATGATTTATAAGTACTATTGAAATATATTCCAATATAAAGTCGTTTTACGACACATATTTGGCAGATAATCATTATAATCAGAATAGATTTTTGATTATAATGATTATCTTTGTTCTTGAAAACATATTTTAGAACGTATGAACAAAGATATTAATCGTTTGAAGGTGGTTTTAGCAGAAAAGAAACGTACTAATAAATGGTTAGCGGAACAATTGGGTAAAGATCCGGGAACTGTTTCGAAATGGTGTACAAACACTATGCAACCAAACCTAGAGACATTAGTCAAGATTGCAGAATGTTTAGATGTAGATGTGAAAGATTTACTTTGGTCAATAAAATAATAGCCCGTAATTTCTATATTTAGTAACGTAAGGAATAATTTAAGTATTCAAAAGAACCTATGATAATAAATGATATAAATTTCCTTTTCCGCAAAGTATTTGCAAAAGCGGATTCTTTTAATCATGCAGAAAAAACTTCTGATATAGATAAGGAAGCCAGTGATATTATATGTCATCAACTTCCCTCAATATTCAATAATTTTTTAGGTAAAGCTTCAATCAATTATACAATAAAAGGATCTGTAGGAGTAGGAAGAGCTACAAAAACACCTTGGATTGCTATTATGGATAAAGATATAACTCATTCCACCCGTGAAGGTGTATACCTAGTATTCTTATTATCAACAGATTATAAACATGTATATTTAACTCTAAATCAAGGAACAACTGTCCCTGGCCAATTTGGACCAAGACTGGGAATAAAGGATATAACCAAAAATACTCTACTTATCAGAGGCATCTTAAATAAAAGGAATGAAATTTTAAAGCAAGATGGAAATGCAAATATTGCCGATGAAAGATATAAGGCTGGAGCAATTTATTATACATTGTGGAATATAGAAGATGAAGAAAAAGGTCTTAAACTTTTAAACTTATATCTTGAAATTTATCAAGAATATAAAGAAGCAAAATATTCAGAAAAGACTCTTATGACAAATAATATAAATAAAGGTACCATTGTTGACACAAAATTTCGCTCATATATTACTGCCATCAAAACAAAGCCTTTCCTTTTGCTTGCTGGAATATCAGGTACAGGTAAAAGTCGCATTGTTCGTGAACTTGCCCGTGCTTGTTGGAATGAAGATTCTATTGAATACAAAGCCCAGAAACCTAAGAATTTTGAGATAATTCAGGTTAAACCTAATTGGCACGATTCAACTGAACTTATTGGATATGTAAGTCGTGTAAGTGGAACTCCCGTATATGTAATTGGAGATTTCTTAAGATTTATTACGCAGGCATGGGAAAATTTAGATGTACCTTATTTTCTTTGTCTAGATGAAATGAATCTTGCTCCAGTAGAACAATATTTTGCAGAATTTCTTAGCGTAATAGAATCTCGCAAAAGTAATGAAGACGGAACGATCACAACCGATCCTATCCTAAAGAAAAGTACGGAAGATTGGTATCGGGTATTGACTGCCGAACTCACAGGAGGCAATGAAACGTTAAGGAAGCGATTTTTGGAAGAAGGCATCACAATTCCACAAAATCTAATTGTAATGGGTACGGTAAACATGGATGAGACAACTTTCTCTTTCTCCAGAAAAGTTCTCGACCGTGCCATGACCATAGAAATGAATGAAGTAGATTTGTATGCCGGACTGGACAGTAAATATGAGCGTATTGGCAAATTAAATAGTGACATGCTTATTGGTACAGCCGTAGAAGGTGTGGATGTGTATGCAGATAATGAGGAAGTTTGCAATAAGGTTTTAAGCTATTTGCAGGCTGTAAATGATGTACTTAATGGCACACCATTCAAGATAGCCTATCGTACACGAAACGAGTTCTTGCTTTATGTGGTAAACAATTTACCCTACAACTTGGATGAAAAAGGAAACGAATTCAGCGAAGATGAGGTCATTGCAATAGCATTGGACGAAATAACAAGCATGAAAATTCTGTCTCGTATTGAAGGTGATAATACAAAGTTCAAAGATTCATTTTTTGAAAAGCTGATGACTACCATCGAAACACAATTATTGATATTGACCGGAGAAGAAAAGAAAATTGAATCTATTTCTGTTGCCAAACTGAAAGATATGAAAGAACGATTAATATCATCCGGTTATACAAGTTTCTGGAGCTAAAACTGGAAAATATATGTAAGAGAAAATGGAACTGCTTACTATAAAACATCAGGATTTTGAAATGATTGTCGAATGTACAAAATTCGATAACATTTGGAATAAGGCAAAGAATAATGTGGGAGAAGAAAACTTATACTCCACTTATTCTTGGTCGGAAGGAGTTATGTCTGTTATTTTAAGCAACCATATCGGTGAAAAAGTTACGATTGAAAATAGCCAACAAGCCCCTGCTGTATTTTTTGATAATACAGATTATCCTATTTGGATTGAGTTCAAGGACTATGTGAAGAAAGCACAATTTGGCTCCATTCTTCAAAATGAAAATGAGAAATTCACTTTTCGAAGACAAATATTAGCCGGTTTCCTTAATTATGGCAATGAAGTTGGACGCAGTGAGATACAAATCATATATCAAGCAGGAACAGAAGTCCGTAATTTTGCCTTTTCTTTTGAAGTGTTAAGCACAAAGCTTAATTATCACGAGCACTGGAAAACTATTATAGAGGATATTGAGCAGGAGTACAGAATGCTTTCGCTGGATTATATGCGAAGAACATTCCATGGTTTTTCTCCAGATATAAGTGGTGAAACCCCGGAAATAATTTGGTGGAGTGTCTTCGCCAACGAACAAAAGAAATTTATCCAAGCATGCAAAAACATCATTGACCGCCCAAGACACCGTTTGAATGAAAAGGCATCATATAAACGTGCGGACAGATTGACGTTTATCCCATCTTGTATAGAAAACGAACTTGCAGAACATAGAGCTGACAGCTCGCATTTATATCGTGTAGAAGAATCTGTACGGACAAATGATACACAGGAAAATAGATTTTTGAAATTTGCACTTATTCAAATTACAAAAAAATACGAGGCCCTGAAAAAGCGTATCGAAGTGATAAAGAATGCGTCTGATGTAATGAAAGAGGATATGCAAGCTACATTAGCAACCCTGAAACATTTACAACATAATCCCTTTTTCCGTACAATTGGAATTTATAAAGGTCTGAGCCAAGAAAGTCTGGTTTTGCAGAAGGCTACCGGATATAGTCAGGTATATCGCACATGGAGTTTGCTACAACGTTCTTATTCTCTGAATGATGGCATATATCGTTTACAAACCAAAGATATAGCAACACTTTACGAGATATGGTGTTTCATAGAAGTAAGTCATATAGTAAAAGAAAAGTTACATTTGTCTGATGAAGATATAGACCATAGAAACCGTATAGAAATGAATGGTTTATTTACATGGGACTTGGGTAAAGGAGAGCATTCACAAATTCTTTTTAAGAAAGACAATGTAGAACTGGCTGAACTCATCTATAACCCCAAAAGTTCGGAACGTGAAAACAGCTCTGTTGGCATAACGGATTGGGTTGTACCCACCGTTCCTCAAAAGCCGGATATTGTGCTGCAACTTACAAAGAATGATTTACAAGAAGGTATGAAAATTACTTACTTGTTTGATGCAAAATATCGCATTGACGGGAAAGATAGAAATGGTGTAGATGTTCCACCAGAAGATGCAATTAACCAAATGCACAGATACCGTGATGCTATCTATTACAAAGATCACAAATCAGAGGCATTGAAAAAAGAAATTATAGGAGGCTATATTTTATTCCCTGGCGATGGGGAATCTAAATATTTTGCAGATTCAAAATTTCACAAGACTATAGAAAGTGTAAATATTGGCGCTTTCCCTCTTCGCCCCAAAGACAAGTATAACCGATTACTTTTGGAGCAATTTATTGAACAGCTCATTAATATGAAATCGCATGAGACCATTTCCAATGTGATACCACAAAAGGGAACATTTGTAGAAGTCGGAAATAGAGTTCTCATAGGTCTTGTCACAAATAGCAGCCGTAAAGGATATTTGCAAAGTTTTAAGGATGGTAATGCCACATTCTATTATACTGGCAGTCATTTTCCTACTACTATTGCCCTGTAAAATCTACATTACTTCATGCCTTACTTTAAAGGAGAAGGAATTTGTGATGTCTATGAGATAATAAGCATTAGAACTATCAAGTCAAGCGAAGCTAAACAAATAGAAGGAGATGAAGATACTAATGACCTTCGTCTTGCTTTTGGATTGCGATACATTCGTAAACAATATGATAGCATTCAGTCCATAAATACAAGTAAGATGATAAATCACACGTTTATTGATACGACTTTTGATGAACTGGATAAAATTATTATAATGGATAAAGAATTATAAATTGTCAAACAAAGTTATGGCAGTAAGTGATACAATAAGAGGATTTAGGACTCAATTTCTATACACAATACACAGAGTAATAAACGATTGTGATTCTAGTTTGATATATGATCCTGAAGGAATTGAGGATTTAGATATAAAAAAGAATGGAGTTACTATTGAAACTATTCAAATAAAGAACTATAATAAAAAAATACAGCCATCAGATTTAACTTCACCAGCAGGTACAACATCTTTTTTTAAGCGTGCTATTAATACTCTGTCAAGAAACAATAATGCATACATACACTTTGTTTCATTTGGAGAGGTGGGTAATTATCTTCAAAACGCATCGTCACTGTATGAATTTCTGAAGCATAACAAGGACAAAGAACTAAGAAATAATGCTAAACTTCTGTCTTCACAATACAAACTAAGTGTTGTTGACGAAAATACTTTGTATAATGAAATTTCTACAAAACTAAAAGTTCAATTTCCTATATTCAATCCAGATAAAGAAATAAAGTACATGCTTCAATGGGTAAGTGAAAAAGCCGAAAGCCATAACGATTTTACATATGAAGAATTTATAAAAGAATTACAATGCTATCAAGCTTTTGAGAACAGACAGAAGGTTGCGTTGAGTGAACTTGGTATTCGTATAATCCCTCTATTTGAGCAGTCTCTTCATCTTGATACGAACGTCCTGAAGCAGCAATTCTATTCTGGCGTTTCTGTATCATCATGTCACATTGCCAATGACTTAGATATAATTAGGTCAGAGAAAAATAATGCAATACATAATTCATTCAAAGAGAAAAATGTTGTTATCATTAATGGAGCTTCAGGACAGGGAAAAAGTACTTTGGCCTATCGTTATATTAAGGACAACTGTGCATTAGCCTTTGAGATAATGTACTGTGATATGTATAGTTTGTCTAACTTACGAGCTACCCTAACCGAATTGTGCACAGGATTAACTGTACCAGTTACGTTGTATTTCGATGCAAAACCAGCAGATGATTCTTGGATTTTGTTAGTTAAAACTTTTAGTGTAGTTAAAAATGTACGCTGCTTGATTTCACTTAGAAATGAAGACTGGAATCAATATCGTTCTAGACTAGGAAGTGAAGTCATGTATAAAGATATAGAAGTGACACTTAACAAAGCAGAAGCGCAACTTATTTATAAAGCATTGTGCCAGCATAACAAGGGAATAATTGTTGATTTTGAGTCTTCTTGGGATAAACTTGGAAGCAATGTTCCATTACTTGAATTTGTATATTTCATTACTCAAGGTCAAGCTCTAAAGGACAAACTTACATCGCAATGGAATTTATTATCACAAAATGAAAAAACTGTATTTGAAAAAATTATTACCGTTAATTTCTTCGGTGGTAAAATAAAACGAAAGTCCAAAGTTTTGCTGGAACATGGTTCATATTCTAATGTTCAAAATGCTATTGAAAAATATATAGGAGAATTTTTTGTTGAAAACACTAATGGATTTTTATCAGAAGTCCACCCAATCAGGACTAGAATTTTGATAGAATCAATTTATGGAAATGATAGCGATACAATGATAGAAAACGCCTTATCTTTTTATTTCAAATCAGAAATAAACGATGCTCATTTGTATTTGCTCAATCTTTACAGAGAAGGAATGGATACAAACCTGTTGATTTCTTTTGCTACCAATGAACCAATATTACCGGCAAAACAATTTGCAGGTATTGTTCGTGCTCTAATATGGAAAGGAACAGAAGAATATTTCAGCGAAAACCGCCATTTGATAGATCTGCTCAAAGAAAAAAGTGGTCCTATTTGGGAATTACATCTGCCCATAAACTTTACAGAAATAAACATTAAGCAAAGTTTAGTTAATCTATTAAAATATTGCCATGAGGCACCTGATGTATCTAATATAGTTGATTCATTTCCTTCTCAGTATCAAATATTCCGCAGTCTAAATAATTTTATCAGCAACAAATTCACTGTCTCTTGTTCTTCTAATTCTGATTGGATAACTTTATCAGATGCTTTGTATCGTATAAGTCTAGGGCATTCATCTTCATGTATTAAATTAAAAGGAGAAATAGAATCTACACTTTTAACTACAGCTGAAATTTCATCTATACTTCTTGGATTGAAATCATTAAAGATAAAAGAAGATTGTTGGAATGCTCTTGAAAAACTTTTTATTAAGAAACTTAGAATAGAACAACTAATAACCAACTTTTGTATTTCGGATAGAAGTATTGAAGCAACTTGTTATCTTGACTATATTGGAAGAAATGATTGTTTGACAAATCATCAGCTGAAAGATTATTCAACAAACTCATATTTAGTCAGAATTATAGACCTGTTAAGAAGAGCGTTCCCAGACAAGGAAAGGTATCATGTAAAACTAGGTAAAGATGATTTGTCAGATATGATTATTGATTCAGAGAAAAACATTCAGAAATCAAATCTGCCAATAGATGCTATGTATGAAATTAGAGCATGCATTGTTAATCAATATAAGAATAAAATTGGCATACCTGACAAAAAGAATTATGCTTCAAGACTCATGTCAATGCGAAAAGAAATAGTAACTGCAAATCAACGATTAATAAATGAAATAGCCACGTTTCTAAAAAAAGGAAAATTTAATCTTGAGAAACTTGATGAAGCATATAAACTTTGTGTTTCTTCTACGAGCAAAGAAATTCCAGAACTATCTTTCATTTTTTCCAACGAATTTGGTTATGGAATAACAGATAGTTCCGATTGTGGAAAAAACAGTTCATGGGATGTATTTGTAAAACCTATAAAAGATTATGTGTCAAACCTTTTAGGATTCTATCGCCAAATTCCTACAGTTGTATTGAAAAAGGATAGCAATAAAATGCCATCAAAGGCTTGCTTGTTCGAGGCACTGATTGCAACAAAGATGATGCAAACAAAGTTCAAAGAAAAGTTGTCGGATTATTTTTCTGACAGTAAAGAAATTACATTGTTGGACGAAAAAGAATACAACTCAATTCTATCATTATTGGTTCTTTGGGAAACATTATGCCGCAACATTACCAATGTAACTATTGAGTCTCAGATGGCAAGGTATAAACAATTAGAGACAAATCTACCAAAAAACATAGTAAATAGCATTAAAAATGATTTCTTTAATGAAGAAATAAATTGTACCATAAATAAAGATAAGCAGAATCTCAATATCATAATTGAATTCCACGACATTGAAGAATATAATAGAGCTTGCATATGCATTGATGACATTTTGACGGATGCACTTGGGAAATATGATATTTACACAAGTCAAGAATATATTATAAGACAATCAATAACAGCAATGTCAATACAATTCTTGTTTGTTGAAAAAAACGGTAATAAACATAGAATCTCATCCTTTGTTCGTAATTATAATGTACAATATTTATTGAGGACTAAAGTAAATGACAATTCATTTTATCCCAAATATATTTCTGAAAAACAAGGAAGTGTCAATGCTACGCTTTTATACTATGAGGAAACAATTTCTCTAGCTACTAATATTTTATTAATTGGACATCAAATTATAAAGATGAATCAAGCGGTTTTAAAGACAGATGACTTGGGACAACAGGTCATCAATCTATATATAGAAAGATGCCTTACCGAATTCATGAAACACAAATCTATGATTTTTTTATTTAAAGACAGATTGTCAGAATTAAATAATGTTTTACTTATTAATGAACTACATAATCTAATTCGTATTATGGAAGATATATACAATTCTAAATGTTGGATTAATTTTGTGAATGAACTAGACAATGTTGTACAATCCATTTTAAATAGAGATATAGAAATTCGTTTATATTTGATACAAAACTAAAAAGTGTTTGCTTTAAGTGATTTAACTATAAGATATTAAAAAAATAGGAATGTGTAAAACCATAAGACTTATGGATAAACTAACCCAAGAACAACGTCATCGTTGTATGTCCGCTATAAAAGGTAAGGACACAAAACCAGAAATGACGGTAAGAAAGTTCTTGTTTAGCCGAGGCTTCCGTTATCGGCTAAACCATCCACGTTTACCCGGCCATCCTGATCTGGTGCTTCGTAAATACCGAACTGTCATTTTTGTAAACGGTTGCTTTTGGCATGGCCATGAAAACTGCAAATACTTTCATTTACCCAAAACCAATATTGATTTTTGGTCAAATAAAATAGAAAGGAATAAAGAACGTGACAAGGAAGAACAATGCCAACTTGCTTCTATGGGCTGGCATTGTATCACTGTCTGGGAATGCCAACTAAAGCCAAAAGTTCGCGAACAAACGCTTGAGTCATTAGCTTATACATTGAATCATATTTTTCTTGAAGATAGAAAAGTAAAAACATATAAATTAGTTGAAGAAAATGATTGTTTATTAGCAGCAGAAGATTCTGAATCCTATTCAACAGAGAAATAGAAAGAGTGATTCAATACTAGATTTATATTACTGTTGCCACATAACGAAATGTGTGTTTGTGTTAAGTCAAATTCCACATTCTACTCTAATCCCACCATAAAAACATCCTGTAAGTACGGATTAGATTATATAAATGCCAGGCTTTATGAATACGAAGACGTTCTTTATAAATTATTGACAGAGTATAATCTAAGTTGGAATTCGTAAAATCAAATTCAACGAAACGTCTGGCATTCTTTGTATTGACATACAGTTTCCTGCATGACAATATTCGGGAAGATCCATCCGCTCTATAAAGTTTACACCCTTTTCCATCCTTATACGGAACCAGGTTTAGATGACTGAGTTCGATATTGAGGTCGTCTTTTTCAAGAACTATATCCAACAGTCGGAGACATATTTTCAAATCTCGCCTCACATATTCAATACCTACGAAGGTATCCCTTTCCTTAAAATATTCTTCCATCTGCCGGAGTTTCATATACTCCATTTCAATCATGAATGAATAATCCCAGTCTCCTTCTTTTGACAGAAAGCGAGTCCAACTATTAATTTTTCTCCTTAAATGTCCAGACTCTGAACGGTCACGTTTCCTTTTCATAGAAAATCATATTTTGAATTAGATGCTTCAAATATTATATACATTATCCACGCTTTCCATAATCTGCATCCGGCTCAGCAGCCATAGATACTTTTACAGATTGACCTTCAAGCGCATTCAGGCGTTCCTTCAACTTTGTATTTCGTTTCAGCACCGACAAATTACGTATAGCAAAGCTCAATGCTTTTTTTGTTCCTACCAGCACACAGATTTTTTTAGCACGTGTAATTCCGGTATAAATCAGATTGCGCTGGAGCATTACATAGTGAGTCATCAACACAGGCATTACTACAATAGGGTACTCGGAGCCTTGTGACTTATGGATGGTAGTAGCATAAGCTAGTGTCAGCTCGTCCAGTTCAGATACATCATATTCCACCGTTCTTCCGTCGAAGCAGACAAACAATGTTCTGCCTTCCATATCTACTCTCTCTATATAGCCCAAATCACCGTTGAAAACCTCTTTATCATAATTATTACGCAACTGCATCACACGGTCCCCTTGACGGAATGAATATCCACTGCGGTTCAATGACACCTGCCCTGGGTTCAAGACAGTCTGTAACGCCATATTCAGGTTGGCGGCCCCTACTATCCCTCTCTGCATGGGTGTAAGGACCTGTATATCGCTTGTCGGACGCTTATACGCATTAGGCAGACGCTCCTTCACCAACTTCACAATTGTATCTACTGCCTGTTCCGGATCTTCCTGTTGAATAAAGAAAAAATCAGTGTTTTTACCGTTGCTTGTATCTGGGAATACACCTTTATTTATAGCATGCGCACTCATGACGATACGGCTTTCCTGTGCCTGGCGGAAAATACGTGTCAGACGGATGACGGGTATTCTCTTGCTGTCGATGATGTCACGCAGCACGTTTCCGGCACCCACACTCGACAACTGGTCGATGTCTCCTACCAATACAAGGCGCATGCCTGCCGGAATTGCCTTCATCAGATTGTTCATCAGCAAGAGGTCTATCATAGAACATTCATCTACAATGAGCGCATCTCCTTCCAAAGGATTATCATCATTACGTTTATATCCATCTTTAGGATTGTACTCCAACAGACGGTGGATGGTCTTGGCCTCCATCCCGGTAGCCTCACTCATGCGTTTGGCGGCACGACCGGTCGGTGCCGCGAGCAGAATGCGTAGGCCCATAGCTTTCAAGGCCGCTATAATACCTTGTGTGGTAGTAGTCTTTCCTGTTCCGGGACCTCCTGTAAGCACCATAACTTTAGAAGATACAGCCTTACGAATGGCTTCTGCCTGCACTTCGTCGTACTCTACACCAGTTTGTTTTGATATAACTGAAATATCAGGAATTATATTGAACAGATTGCCTTCCACACAGTCCAGCAATTTGTTCAGGCGATTCGCTGTACCGACTTCGGCATAATAGAACGGTGGCATATATATGGCTTCGGCATCAGCTATGAGGTCTTCACTCTGTAACATCTCGGATATAGCCTGACGAACGGGAGCCTCATCTGCATCCAGAAGTTCAATTGCAGATTTTACAAGCTGCTCTTCCTCGGCATAGACATTGCCTTCCTCAGCCATATGGCTCAGTGTGTATGTGACTCCACTTTTCAGTCTGCGCAGGTCATTCTTCTCATACCCCATTTTAGAAGCAATAGTGTCGGCTGTCTTGAAACCTATTCCCCAAATATCATCTGCCAGTTTATATGGATTGGTTTTCACTGTGTCGATACTTACCTTGCCATATTGTCTGTAAATCTTTGCGGCATAAGCGGTACTCACCCCATATCCCTGCAGGAAGAGCATTACATTTTTAATGTCCTTCTGTTTTTCCCAACTCTCAGCTATTTTCTCTACTCGTTTCTGGCCTATTCCCGGCACTTCATAGAGGCGTTTTATATCTGTCTCTATTATTTCGATAGTATCAAGACCGAAACGGCTCACGATGAGCTGTGCAAACTTAGGTCCGATACCTTTCACCAGTCCGCTTCCCAAATACTTTTCTATGCCGTAAAGAGTGGCAGGCATCACCTCTTCCCATGTCTGAGCCACGAACTGACTGCCATAGCGTTTATCTACCTTCCAGTCGCCCTCACACAAAAGCACACTCCCTGCCGGTACCTCCAGGAGATTTCCCACCAGAGTTACCAGTTCATCATAACCTTTCACCTTCACCCTCATCACCGAATATCCGTTCTCAGGATTCTGGTATGTGATACGTTCTACTACACAGCGCAGTTTTTGCATTTCTGTCTTTTCTTATAATACTTATAATGAATTCAGTTACAATAGAGCTTATAAAAAAATGCAACATTTTTCAGCTTTAAAAAACGCGGCTATTTTTCTAATATCATTCATCCTATCTATTCTTGCAGGCAAGCTGTAAATTATAATCAGTCTGAATCCTTACCAACACACAGCATTAATACCAAAAGCTGCTTCAAGGAAAAGCGTTTTAAAAACGCCTTACCCTTTCTTTACATATTCAGAAGGCATACAACCCATGTATTTTTTAAAACTCGTAGCAAAATATGCCGGAGTATTAAAACCTACCATTTCACTTACCTCAGTTATACTATATTTACCCTCTTTCAGTAGTTTACAAGCTTCGGAAAAACGTATTTTCCTTATAAAATCAGTAGTGCTTTCTCCTGTTATAGCCTTCATTTTCAAATGCAAAGTAGAACGTGACATATTCATTTCCGATGCAAATAAATCTGCAGAAAAAACAACACTGTCAAGATTCTTCTTTACAACAGCAACTGCTTTCTCCAAAAATTCTTTATCCAAAGTATTTAAAGCCAGCTTTTCCGGTTCTACATTAGTAGATTTGGAATAATACTCAACCGCCAAAGAATATGTGCGCAAGATATTCTTTATTTTCGTAAGTACAACTTCCATATAAAACGGTTTCGATATATAGTCATCCGCTCCTACTTTCAATCCTTCCAACTGTTCTTTTACTTCAGTCTTGGCAGAAAGCATTATAACAGGTATATGGCATGTCCTGATGTTTCTTTTAACGTCACGACACAATTTTATACCATCCACCAAAGGCATCATCACGTCCGACAATATCAAATTTACATCACATTCTTCCAGCATATCTAGTGCCTCCTTGCCATTGTTAGCCCTGATAACATCGAAAATGCCAGACAACCCGTCAACCAAATAATTCTGTATATCAATATTGTCCTCCACAACAAGTATAACCGGTCTTTTATTATTTGCAGATGCGTTTACATCAGCCGACGTATTTTCTTCTTGTAAAGCCTCATCTGTTTCATGATTTCCGGCAGATACCAGATACATCTCCTGTGAATTGGTAGAATACACCTGTTCATTTTCGTTTACAATACCATCTGAATAAGAAATTTCATCCTTAGAATAAGCACTTTCCAAGGAAGGAAGTTTGATATAAAAAGTACATCCCTCACCCAAAGCACTTTTAAAAGTTATTTCTCCATGATGCAATTCGACAAGTTTTTTTACCAGCGAAAGACCAATACCACTTCCTACATGCTCATTGTCAATCTGATAAAAACGCTCAAAAATGAACTTCTGCTTTTCAACAGGAATACCCTTACCGGTATCGCTTACTTCAAATAAAAGTGTACCATTTTCCTCATCTACCTTTATTGTTATAGAGCCACAGGCAGAAGTGTACTTAAATGAATTTGACAACAAATTATTCAGTATCAACTCAATATAGTTTGCATCACACCACACTTCTTTTCCATCAAGCCTATTTTCCAGATGATAATCTATACCTGATGAGTTTGCCAGTGATTCATAACATCTGAATATACGCAATACTGTATCATCCAATACTTGTTTTTTTACCTTTAACTTAAATACTCCAAGCTCTGCCCTACGGTAGTCCATCAATTGATTTACAAGATGCAGTAACCTGTTGGCATTATCATTTATATATTTAATTTTTGAAAGGACAGCCTTATCGGTTATATCTTTTAACAAATCTGATAAAGGCGCAAGAATAAGAGTAAGCGGTGTACGCAATTCATGAGAAATATTTATAAAAAAACGCAACTTCATCTCATTCACCTCTTTTATACGCTCTTTGTCAACCCGTTCCATCTCAAGCTGAATTCTCATACTCTTTTTCATCCAGAAATACCTGAATAAAAGTACAGATAGCGCAATAAATATAATAGTATATAAAAGTTTTGCCCACCAGGTGACATACCATGCCGGAAGGACTTCTATATTCAATGTAGTAGGATTATCGTTCCACACTCCGTCACGATTTGATGCCTTTACCTTAAATGAGTAATTACCAGGCTCAAGATTTGAATAAGATGCCGAACGTTTATTATTATCAGTGTAAACCCAATCCTGATCCAATCCTTCAAGTTTATAAGCAAACTGATTATGTTTGCCTGAGATATAATCGGCAACTGTAAAATACAGAGAAATCATAGTCTGGTCTGATTTCAATGTTATATTATCAGTCTCGCTGATATGTTTTGTCAACACTCCTGTATTATCATCCGGACGGACACTTTTATTCATTATCTGCATATCGGATATCAATACAGACGGAATGAAAGGATTTGTAGGAAATATAGAAGGGTTAAAGACTGTTATTCCATTTATTCCGCCAAAATACATTTTTCCACTTTTAGTCTTACAGTATGAATATGATGTAAACTGATTACTTTGTATGCCATCTATATTCGTAAAATTACGGAAACTGTTTTCTGATGGATTATAACATGACAAACCATAATCAGTACTTATCCAAAGATTATTATCATCATCTTCCAATATTCCATATACTACATTATTCGGAAGTCCGTCCTTAACATCATAATTTTTCAAGCTGGCCTGCCTTTCATCAAAGATATATAGCCCTTTTCGTGTTCCTAAAAGAAAATTTCCCTTACTGTCTTTTGTTATAACATTAATATGAGTCCTCTCTAAGATATTATCATCTGGCAATATTTTGCAATCTTTCAGAACATCATCTTTTATTTCATAAACTCGTACCCCCTCAATCGTTCCTACCCACAAACGTTCCAATGAATCCATAAAAACCGTCACAATACGCTTTTCAAAATCTTTTCCATCGTCATATTTCAAACGTTTGAACTTTTTTGTCCTGATATTAAAGGAAACAATGCTACCAGTTACGGAGCCACATATAAGTTCCTCTCCGTTTTTCATAGGCAATATACCATAAATGCCTCTTCCGGTCTGCATCTCATCTCCAGGTCTATAATTACTTATTTTTCCGGTTTTAATGTCTATTACGTCAAGCCCCCTTGATGCATGTGCTCCTACATATACCTTTTGATTTACACTATCTATATATATAGACTTTATATCATTGGATGTGAGACCTTCTTTTACTGTATAATGGACAAACTTATCTTTCAATGTATTGTATTTATTAATTCCGCCATCATTAGTTCCTATCCATAAATTAAAATCTTTATCTTCTACTATACAACTTACCACATTGTCACTCAAAGAATTGTAATATGGTATATTTCTGATATTAGTAAACCTTTGTGACAAAGGATGATAGTAATTCAATCCTCCAAAATATGTACCTACCCACATACCTCCCTGCCTGTCTTTAAACAGACTCCTTACTGATGTATGTGAAAGACTTCCATCATTGGTATTTTCGCTATTGTAGATTGAAAAACTGTCATTCTTTTCATCATATATATTAAGAGCATTTAAGGTACCAATCCATAAGTGACCGAACATATCTAATGACAATGAACGTATATAATCAGAACTCAATCTAGAATTTTTGCTATTAAAGACTTTATACTCGCCGTTTTTTGGATTTATTTTGTAAAGTCCTTTCCCTTCAGTTCCCATCCATAATTCAGAATCTGAAACTTCAAGTATCGATAAAATCATATGCAAAGAGTAATCTCCCTTCATAATAGGCTTTACTACCTTCTCTTTCAAAGAATAAACATACAGACCTTCATATGCACCTACATAAAGCTTATCATCGAATTTTCGTATTGTTCTCGGTCTTATATGAGGGAATTTGGCTAATAAAGATATGTCTTCGAACACATTCTTTACAGAATTAAATACTTTCAGTCCCGTATCAGTAGCAACCAACACTTTATTTTTATCAAGACATACTACATCCCAAACTCCGTTTGCTGTACCATTTGTATAAACAAAATTACTAAACCTGTCTAATGCAGAATTATAAACAGACAGTCCACTACTTGTACCTATCCACACCTTACCTTCGGAATCGATATCCAACGATCGGATCACATCACTTCCTATACTTAAAGAGTCATCATCGTCATGATGATATACCATGAATTCATATCCGTCATACAGACACAATCCATTATATGTAGCTACCCATAACCTCTCTTTATTATCTTGAAGTATATCAACTACAGTACTGTTTGATAATCCATCCTCTAATCCTATCTTTGAGAATTTAATTTTTTCGATGGCACTTATTGTAGAAAATAAAAACGAAAGTATAAAAAACAAATGTAGTTTCATGGTCATTTATGATTTTACGGTGTACAAAATTAACTTTAAATCCGGTTTTTACATAATATAATATCAACATAAATCCAGAATCAAACAAATTCACCATATTTTTAAACACCATCGAAAGTCTTTCTCTTTCATGAGAACTATTTTTGCAGAAAACATTTTACCTAAATAAAACTTATTTTATGAACAAACATTATTTTTTATCCAAAACCATCATCTCACTACTGTGCTTGTTGATGTTTTCTACAATCGTTATAGCACAAAAAACATCATTGACGAGAGTTCATGAAAATGTAAGGGAAACGGCCTATCCACAAAAATTCCATACCTTGTACATAAATCCGTCGCCACTTATTATCCCTGAAAGAATGAAAACCGATGAACTGATACAATTCGAATTAAGTATGGATTCCGCTTTTCCTGAAAATGCTACAATCACCTCAGCCCCCAAACCATGGCTCATGTTTAATCCTCACCGTATTCTTAAAACAGGAAAATGGTTCTGGAGAGTAAGGAATATCACATCTAAAGGCGAAAAAAAAGAATGGAGCGAAACTTTCGAGTTTACCGTAACAGGCGAAGAGCCACAATTTGTAACTCCAGAATTCGATGTATTCTATAGAAATATGCCTAAAGGATATCCACGCTTATACTGTTTCCTCGAAAAAGATCTGAAGGATGCAAGAAAAAACATAACGTCGCATCCCGAATATAAAGATATGACAGGGCGTGCCAATACAGCTATGAAATCAGATTTTGACACAGCCAAGAACACGTATCGAAATGCAAGAAAGAATAACTCTTTTATCGTATGGCTTAACACAGCGTACCTTCTAACCGGAGATACAAAATACTCCGACAAAATGGTAACATATGTACGAAATCTCATAAACAGTAAATTAGACCCCAAACTACTCAAAGATGATTTCTATTCAGGAGAACTTATTGAAAGTCTTCTGTACATATATGATTCATGCAACAAAATACTTTCAACAGATGAACTTGACAAAATTGAAGCTATGGTCTTTGAGGTAGCGAAAGGCCACCACATGGTACAAAGGCAAGGACATGAAGAGACACATATATTCAACAATCATTATTGGCAACACTGTTTCAGACAAATGATGCAGGTAGGCTTAATGTTTGCAGACAAAAACAAAACCGCATACGAAATGCTGGAGTACTGCTATGAAGTGTGGACTGCAAGAGCTCCTGCATCAGGTTTCAACCGCGATGGTGAATGGCATAACGGAACCGGATATTTTACCGCTAACACTCATACCCTATATTATGTACCAAGTTTGTTTTCCTATATAACAGGGACAGACTTTCTCAAACATCCATGGTATCAGAATGCCGGACGCTCACTGTTATATGCTTTTCCTGTAGGGACTATGAGTGCAGGATTTGGTGATGGTAACGAAAGACAACCTATTCCTGACAGACAACGAATGGCATTCGTAGATTTTCTTGCGCGTGAAACAGGCAATCCATATGCTGCATGGTATGCAAATCACTGTAGCAGACAAGTTAGAAGTGACTTTGAAATGAGACTGTACCGTATGGCCCGCAGCAACAAAACATATTCACAAAGCAAGGAATTACCTAAAGACAGACCTAATGCTGTATGGCTGGAAGATATAGGTGAAGTTTTGGCACATTCTGCCATACAAAACACCAACCGAAATCTTTTTCTCAGTTTCCGTTCAAGCCAGTTCGGTTCAGGAAGTCATACCTTGGCCGATCAGAACAGCTTTAACTTACACTTCAGAGGCGTTCCGGTATATCGTTCTACAGGATATTATCTGAACTTCAGTGATGCGCATAACCTTATGTCATACAGACATACACGTGCACATAATACGATATTAGTAGATGGAATAGGACAGCCTTTCACTACACGTGCCTACGGAAAGATAACACGTATGCTGAACGGCGAGAACATCACCTATGCACTTGGTGATGCTTCGAATGCATATTGCGGAACAAGTGAATATCCTATGTGGATAGAAAACTTTAAGAAGGCTGGAATTACTCAGACTCCTGAGAACGGCTTCGGAGAGACACCACTAAAAAAATACAGAAGACATATATTTATGTTGCATCCAAACATTGTAGTGATATATGATGAATTGGAAGCCACCAAGCCTGTCACATGGGACTGGATGCTTCATAGTCCGGTGAAATTCAATATCGACAATAAAAATAACAAACTTACTACGAGATATGACAGCAAGAACTTTACATCAATAGCACAAATATTCAGTAACCAGTCTTGCGAAATTAGCCAGACAGACCAATTCGTATGTCCACCTGATCCCAAAAAGATGAAAAAAGGTCAGGAAGACAAATACGTAAACCAATGGCACATGACAGCAAAATTCCAACCAAGTAAAGCCAACCGCATTCTTACCATTATAAGGATACAACCTGATGAACAAAAAGAATTAAATGTAAACAGAAAAGGTAATATATTCAGTTGTGAAAAATGGAATATAGAAGCGGAACTTGACCCTAGCAAATCCGCAAGCCTACGTATTGTAAATACAAGAAACAATGCCACTTTCAGTCTCGGAAACGGTGATGTGAAAATATGCGATACTACATACCAACGTCTGGAAGAAGGTTCATCAGTATTATACGACAATATTGATGGTGAATGGCTGGTACATGAGATGTCTGATTATGAACCGCTAATAACAGGAGCAAGATAAAAAAAGGACAAATAAATATTAAAATGAAATGAAAACTATTATAAAAATCACATATGCAATTGTGGTATTTGCCGTTTCAACCGGTTTTTCTTATGGACAGCATTTCATTGATAAGAAAGAAACAGATGTACACCTGATGTCTGAAACATATCAATGGCCTACAGATCCTGATGTATTAGAAAAACTTGATAAATGGCAAGACCTGAAATTTGGGGTAATATTTCACTGGGGACTTTATTCTGTAGAAGGGATAAACGAATCATGGCCTCTCTGCTCAGAAGAACGTTTCTACAACAGAAGAAAAAAAATCCAGCCTGACATGAACTACGAACAGTTCAAGCAATGGTACTGGAACCTGAGCCAAAAATTCAATCCTACAGAATTTAATCCTGAAGAATGGGCCGATATAATGTCTGACGCCGGAATGAAATACATTGTATTCACTACTAAGCATCACGAAGGTTTCTGTATGTTCGACACACAGACTACAGATTTCTCAATTACTAAAGGTCCGTTCAAAAACAATCCTCTTAAAGATGTAACATACCATGTCTTTGATGAGTTCCGTAAAAAGAATTTCATGATTGGAGCCTATTTTTCCAAACCGGACTGGCACAGCGAATTTTACTGGAATCCGGATATGGCAACTCCGGACAGAAACGTAAATTACAAAATAAAGCAACATCCGGAATGGTGGAAGGGGTTCAAGAAATATACAGCTCAACAAATAGACGAACTTACTACCAAGTATGGCAGAATTGATATCTTATGGTTAGACGGAGGACAAGTAAGACCTGAAAACGGACAAGATATAGAACTTGATAAAATAATAGAAAAAGCACGAAAGACTCAAAAGGGAATGCTTGCCGTTGACCGTACGGTTCCGGGAAAAAACGAGAACTATGCAACACCGGAAATGAGAATTCCGCCAAAACAGCTGGATTACCCATGGGAAAGCAACATCCAGCTTACCAAAGGATGGGGATGGAGAGAAAAGACAGAATACAAGTCGGCTAGATGGATAATCAATACTCTGATTGAGATTACCGCAAAAGGAGGGTCATTCCTTGTAGGCGTAGGCCCTACCCCACAAGGAACAATAGAAGAAGAAGCTGTTATACGGCTTAAAGAAACCGGACAATGGCTGAAAAACTACGGAAAGGCTATTTATTCAACAAGAATAACACCAAATTATAATGATGGAAACACATGGTTTACATCTTCGAAAGACAAGAAAACCATATACGCCATATATGCTCTTCCTGAAGGAGAAAAGCTTCCTAAAACCATATCATGGAAAGGCAACATGCCTAAAGGTAATATCCGCATTGTAAATAACAACAGAAAAGTAAAATATTCATGCGACGGTGATAATGTAACCGTTACTCTTCCTGAAGGATTGAAAGATGAACCAATAGCGTTATATTTCAAAAAATAAAGATTACGTAAAATAAACAACAGGTTGTCAGATTATGGAATCATAATATTTGACAACCTGTTTCATTTATAAATAATAAATCGTTTCTAATTTGATATTCTGCTTGAAATTTGCCAAATATCAATTTGCTCATCAGTGGTAAATACACCATTAACTTTATCATAAAGAATAGATGAATTTACGTATTTTCTATTATATAACTCACCTTTTAAGAGCGGATTATCTGAACCATAGCTATAAGCAGCTCCATTTACCAAATTCCTTACAAACAATTTCACTGGCTTATCTGCCGACAGATTTACATCTATCTTCCACTGCCCCAATTCAATGCTTCCATTATTATTTTTGACTTCTAATGCTGTTTTTCCAGGTTTCATTATCTGAATTACTGTCAGGAACCTACATGCCGACTTATCTTCAACTGTTGCCGTAAGATGCCATTGATTAGGATAATCAGATGTTGACGATGTAACAGGAGGAACAACAAACTTATCAGTCTGCGTAATATTGACATCGTTTTCACTAAACATTTGTGCCACTGCTGTTACTCCGTCTGACGTACGCGATGTAAAAGACAATCCATCAATATCAAACATTGATTTGCTATGAAGCAACCACTCCCACTTTACCGGTGACAAGGCTTCAAGCTCATCATAAATAAGTATTATATTCGGATTAAGCATAAACATCTGTCTTCTGTATTTAGTAAGCGGGGTACTTCCAAATCCGAACTCCGGTGTCTGACTTATTCCTGCATTAGCAAAAGCATTTACCCATAATTCATCATCAGTAATTCCGCTATACGCCTTTGATGCATCTCCCAGACAATAACTGATGTTACTTCCACTACCAGCACGCATTATCATGCCATAACCTTTAGTGGAAAACGGCTGACCAATACCATTTACAAGAATTGTATTGTGTGCCCGGGTATGTCTGTAAGACATAATGTTATGCGCATCACTAAAGTTCAGATAATATCCTGAATGATAATAGACTTCTTTTCCACCATATAGAAGATTAAAGCTGTTCTGATCGGCCAAGGTATGACTACCCGAACCGAATGTGCTAGAGCGGAAACTTAGTGTCATATTATTTTCCATATATTCCAAATCGCTGTGCATCACTACTTCACCTATATCCTTATACCACTTCATCTTAGGAGCATCAGCAGGCAAAGACATATTATATTTTTCGGTGTTGGCCATTCTGTATAGCCTGAGATCAATATCCTGCTTTATCAAATCAGAACATTGTCCGGCATACCAACCTGCATACTGGTCGCCTGTTTCCCTAGCCAGAAAATCAGCAAAGGCAGCACGCTGTCTTCCTGGTTCATCACGTTTCTCGCTACCGTCGCCGAAGCCTGCACTTTTTGAATTAGGAGGCCAACTGTAAAGCAGATATTGTCCTGCATTCTGATACCACGGATGTTGAAGGTAGTCAGCATGCGATATGTATGACAAAATCATTGGCATATAGTATAATGTCTTTATATTGGCTTCGAAATATCCTGTACCATTTATCCATGCACCATCTCTATTAAAACCCGAAGCAGGAGCTCTGGCAGTCCACAGTTCATAATAATATTCCAACATTTCCAACATAATATCTGCATAAGAAGGATTATCATACATACACAAAGCAATCTGAAACAACACTCTCATATTTTTTTGCCAAAAATGATTATCGAATATATGATTTTCCTGCATTCCGCAGTACATTCTGAAATAATATTCGGCAATACGATACAGTTGTTCATCAGCAATAGATTTTTTATCAGCGGGTAGTTTATCATATAACAAATCATATGGAGCAAGAATACCGTATGCAATATTAGTTGACGAAAAATTGTCCTTGAACAAGTCCGAGTCACTATATGGATTGTCTATAAAAAGCATAAATATTTCTTCCATCTTTTTCAAGTACTGTTCGTCTTCGGTAATCATATATGCCTGATAAAGATATTCCACATTCATTGCTACAGTTTCCAATCCTGATTCACTGAAAGGGAACATCAGAGATGCATAATCAATGTCCAAAGCCGATTTTGCACGTGACACCAATGCTTTAAACTCGGGATGTGAAGTTGCCTTCGCTCTTGCATCACTCATATAAGGACTAAGGAAACAGTATAAACGCGGAAACTGCTTGGGAAGATTTGATTTAAACGTTTCAAATACAGGTGTCAGGAAAACCGGAGTATCATCTTTCACCTCGAACGGTATGGACTCACTCCATTCACCATAATTCTGATCTGCACATACATTACGATATCTCCAAAACCACTTTCCTGGAGACAAACTGAAATGTGGATTATACATACACCATTTTTGCAGTTCAGATGTTATGGAATTTTCATTACCAAAGCTATCATCCTGCGAAAGCTGGAATTGCAGGAACTCCCCTTTCTTCATTTCCTGAGGGACTATCAAAGGAGACGGGTTTATATACAACTCATTTGACATTTTTGGATATGGCTGAGTGCGAGTTTTATCATGCCATGCATCCGGAATATCCTGTTTTTGAGATTCAATAGGCAATGGTATCTCTGTCTTATCAGAACACGAAGTCATAACAAAAAAGGCTCCTATAATCCAAAATACATTCTCTACTATTTTCATCATCATTTTAAATATTGTTTAAATTGTATTCTACAAACAATACAATAACTTCAAGAAAAAGAAAATGCACCTCTAATTTATATGATAATTCCATATCATAATTATTATAAAGGTGCACTTAATATGCTGTCAAACAGCTAACTGATTATATATTACCCTATTGAAAACTTACTAATTATTACACTATTTTATTTCGAAAATATTGTGATAACAGGACGGATGGCAAATGTTGACGCCTTTGAATCTACACTTACTCCAAATGCCTTACTTATGGTTTCGGCACCATCAGCAAATGATGTTTGTACAGCCATAACCTGACCGCTTTTGGTCACTGAACTGGACATTACATTTGAAGCACTTGTATGAGTTCCGAACCAGGACTTATCTGTAGTCATTAAACTGCTAAGAAGACCTGCAAATTCTTCATCTTTTGTTATAGAAGAAGGTTCTTCACTTTCCACTCCTGTATATCCCAAAGTCATACCCATAACATCAAGCAACTGACGTGAAGAAGGTATATACCAATCACTGACATTCTTCAATCCAGAAACTGAATTAGTAGTTTTCCATGCTTCATATTCAGTCATCAACTGTGAACTGCTCAAAGAATTCGTATTTACAGCTTCCATAAATTTCTGTGTATAAACATAACCATTATAATCATCGGCAGCCCATGGAGTTTCAATACCTATTGAAGTCAAATCAAGAGGAGTTTCGACAGTAGTAAAAGCCTTACGGGCAACACTGCTCAACCCCATAGCATATCCCCAGATTTTTTTACCATTAAAATTTTCACCATAATTAGAAGGAGTATCGCTACCTTTGGCTCCTACAGCAAATACTATTGCTATAGAATTATCTGCTGCATAAGTATCTGAGAAAGTTCCATCTTTCTGAAGGAACTGACCAATCTTTGGAGCATCTGGATCTACATACTCATCATCAATATCCACGTCAACGTTGACATTTCCATCCGCCGAGGCAAAATCTATAGTAGCAGTCACTTCATAATTAGCATCCAATGGAATACTCTGTCCCTTAACAGTATGAGTTTTATCACCAACAGTCATAGATATATCACCTAACTTATTATCATTAGAAGCAGCAAACACATAATTATAGAACCATGTTGAATTGGCTTTATCTGCAGGAGCTGCATTTTCTAATTTTATTTCCTGAGTGGAAGCTGTAGTATTATCTTTTACATTGAATCCTGACGGTACTGAATATGTAATACTCAACGATGCAGCATCGTTTACAGTCTGTTGTTTTTTATCAACAATAGTTAGTTTTGTAAACGGACGTTTAAGAGTTACCGAAGATACTCCATTTAAAGCCTTTCCATAGAAGGCATCACATGCTGTATTGTTGAAAATAGAGTTTTCTGTTACTTTGTAAGAGATATTTGCCAGATCGGTTGTTGTATAATATTTGTCAGCATAGTTATCTGCCTCTTCAGTAACTTCATCAATATAGTCAGCCCAGAAATAACAGGTATAGATATTCTCTGCAGGAGTAAAAGAAAAACGGAAAGCACCATTTACTTCTGATCCTGTTGCTATTTTCTCAATTCTCAAATCTTCGGCAGAAGAATAATCAACCAGCATAATGCAACGTAAAGAGTGACCTTCAGGAGGTGTAGGCAAGGCACGTGACTCGCTACTGTTTATAATAGAAGGTACATTAACAGTCATTGTTACAGGAGCAAGCGACTCGGAATTTGTCAAACTTTCCTGAACACATGAAGATAGCCCCATTAGCAAAGCTGAAGCTGCAAAAAATAAATTTCTTTTCATAATTACTTATTTTTAGTCATTAAATTATATAATAAAAATATTATTCTACCGGTACTTCTACTTCTGCATTTCCTCCAAAATCTGTATCTACATCTACACCATCACCTGGCTTTGTTGTAAGGAAATCAAAAGTTATTTTCTCATTTTCTGTATTCTGAAAAACAAGATTGAATGTGGAAGAAGCAAGTTCTACTTTTTTATTCGGATCTGTTACATCCTCAACTTTTAATGTTACCGAAAGAGGAGATACAGAATTTCTCGAACGCACATCATCAACAAACACATAATCAAATAATAATGAAAGTTCTTTTTGATTATTTTCCGGCCGCTTGATAGTACGGCTGAAAGACTGGAATTTAAAAGCCTCTTTTGTAATACCGTCAAGTGCATTGAATCCTGTTGGAACATAATCATTATAAGTCAATGTCAACTGGATACTTTCAGTATGTGGATTATTGTCAAGAAATTTCTGTACATCAGTAGCAACAAGTTCATAACGAATCATTGGTGATATGGTTTTTACTTCAACAGGAACCGTTTCACCCCATCTATCTTTGTACTCTGTAAGATCAAGTTCTTCTGAACTATAATATGCTTTCTTATACTCTGAGTTACCTAAATAATTATTATTGCCTTTTCTGATCAAAATAAGGCCCTGATCAGTATATATATCATATATAGGATTTTCATCTTCGCAATAATAATCTACCCAAGTTACAAGAGTATATTTGCGTGCGTGAAGTTCAAGCTTTACCTCTGTTTGCAAACGATTAGTCAACGGCTTGTCCTCATAAATTATTTTCTGAGCTCTTAGTTCCCTACCTTCATAGGCAGCAACAACGATTCTATGCTTATATATTTTCTCTTCCAAACGTGAATCCAAATCTACGTTTCCAGCCTCAGAACTGCCAAGATCTACAGAAACCACAGCATTCACAGTTACCAAAGTCGGATCTATTCCTATTTCTCCATTTTCAGTCATTTCAGGATATTCCATAAGGCAACTGTTCAACAAAACCGGACAGGCAGCAATTATAATAAAGCGTACAAGCCTATTTATTAATATATTCTTTTTCATTCTTCAAAGTTTAAATGGTCAATTAAAATCGGTAAACTAAAGAAATTCCCAACTTAGTTATACCCCAGTAATTCAATTCATCCGTACAGATCTTAGCACCATTGTCAATGTTATAGAATTCATCGAACTTCATATTGGCATAACCAACCCCTAAAAGAAACTCTGCGCCCCAATGTTCAGAAAAAGGTAACGAGTATCCATAAGTCAAACCTGCACCAAGGAGTGGACGTCCGGCTGTCTGATAACGAATATCTTTCCATTTCACATTAAAGACTCCAGCATGAGCATGAACACCTACAAAATGCCCTTTACCCACATTTTTCATCCACCATCGGACTTCCGGCTGAAAAAGTACAAGTCTCACTCCATGTTCTCTTTCAATATCCCATAAACTCCAGTCGAAAGGAAGCTCTAAAGAAAGTTTCCTATGTAATTGAATGTCTGCTGAAAGATTTGCTACAGCACCAGCCCAATATGCAAAATTTGTCTTAACCGAGACATAACGTTTACCTATTCCTGTGTCTTTAACCGACTTTTTATCTGTACTTTCTTTTTTAACTGACTCTTTTTCTACCTTTTTCCCAATATTTATACGTGTCTTTGTTCCTTTTGTTTTAAGTGGTTTTTGATAAGAATATGTATCAGTACTTTTTAATTCACTGCCAGAAACATTATATTCAACATTGGATTCTTCTATTACTTCCTCTTCTTTTATACTACTTATTTCATTTGAAATAATCTCATTACTTTCAGATAATAAAGAATTATTATCTACCATTATTTCTGATTCTGTAGTAAAAGAAGCGGCATTATAAAAAGAATCGGTATCTGAAGTACTTTTCTCTTCCATCGCTAATGAAATATGTTCTGACTTAATCTGTTGTTTTTCGCTACAACTAAAAGTCATAAAAACTGATAAAAATAAGAGATTCGCAATCATATTATATTTCATTTTCATTTATCATAATTATTAATCTTTCGGTATAAATTTCAAATTTGATGCTTCAACTGCAGTATTATTACTCATCCATTCAGACAGTACTTTTCTGTGAGCCTGCAATATTTGCAAGTATTCATTCTCAACAGCCAAATTAACCATCTCACTTCTATCATCCTGCATATCATATAACTGCTCTCTATAAAGTCCCTTGTCATAAAGTACATACTTATATTTATCTGTTCTTACCATCCAGCCTTTTGTTCCTCCTCCAGTTTCCGTAAACACAGTTTCTGAAACTACATACGGGCGATGTGGTGCATTCAAATCTCCTTTTTCTGCAATATTTCTCACACTCAGCCCTTTTCTTCCTGATGGGAGTTCAGTTCCTGCCCAATCACAAACACTAGGCATAATATCAATACCATTGCTTACAAACTGCGACAAGACCTTGCCTGAATTCTTACCACCGGGAAGACAAACTATAAAAGGAACATTAACTATTTCTTCATAAAGTGCTGTCTTCTGATTCCATTGGTGCGCACCTTGGCCGTCACCATGATCACTTGTAAATATAATTACAGTGTTTTCCCACAAATTCTGGCGATCTATTTCATCCAGTATCTTTCCTATCTCCTTATCGACAGTTTCCACGAGTCTGAAATAAGCATTTCTATATCTACGCCAGTCGTCAAACGTATAACCGCTTGTAGGGGCAAGACGATAAACTAAAGATTTCTCATACTTCAGCACATCTGCATCATAAGGTGCTATTTGAAAATTATCAGGAAGATTTGGACAATCACCTATTTCAGGTTCTTTTATATCCGCATAAGGAGTATTCTGCTTACGCGCATACTCACATATATTATGAGGATTGTCAAAAGATGCTACCAGAAAGAAAGGGGTATCGTGTTTTCTTTTCAAGAAACCAACACAAGATTCTGCCAGTCCAAAATCATTATGTAAATGCAAACGTTCAAACCCAAATGATTTTTCTTCGGGCAATGAATTAGTATGTACATGCCATTTTCCTGCATATGCACATTCATATCCTGCATTACTCACTATCGTACCAAGAGTGTTTTGCACAAGCGAATCCGGCAAAGGGAGACCATTTGCAATCTGCCCTATTTCACTCGGCATATATCCGGTAAAAATAGAAGAACGAGAAGGACCACTTATAGGAAATGTACAGTAGGCATTCTCAAAACGTACACCTCTACTGGCCAACTTATCCATGTTGGGAGTATATAAATCAGGATTACCTGCACAACTCATAGCATCAGCTGATTGCTGGTCTGTCATTATTAGAATGATATTAGGCTTCTCCTGTTTGGCAAACACACTTACCGGAATCATTATCCCCAATATCATTACGTTTGGTATAAAAAACTTCATAGTATCAATATTTAGGATTATTAATATTATTCAACTTATAATTTATTTGCATTTCATCCAATGGTATTGGGAAAAGTTCGTGTTTACCTTTTTCATAATTATCTCCAGCTATATAAGCTTTCTCCGAACTGGCATTTACTACTGATTTATCACCTGTAAGTTTTACTGCTTCAGCAAGAATTCCCCATCTGACAAGATCGAATCTTCGATGAAGTTCGAATGCCAACTCAAAACCTCTTTCCCAATACAATGCAGTACGAATACGCCCTTGCTCATTTCCGTCGTCTATAAAAGGAAGATCATAAACCTTCGGAGCTTTATAAAAGTCTGAATAATTAGAAGAATTTATCTGAGTAGCCTCAGCACGTTCTCTTACTTTATTAATAAGAGACCATGCCTCCGTTGTTTTCCCTAGTTCATTATAAGCCTCAGCAGCCATAAGAACAACATCAGCATAACGTATATTGCAGTAATTTACGTCAGTCAGATTTGGATCTCTATAACCGACAGGCATCCATTCTCTTCTCCATTTTCCCGGATACCAATTCTTCTTACTTCTTTCCTGACTTACCTTTACGTGATTATACTTTTCTTTATCCCACTCATATTTATAACGGCAAATCATGACATCCCGACGTTTGTCGTTTGAGTCAAAAAAATCATACCATTCCGGAATTACACGAAACAAGGCATTAGCTCGTCCCATATACTTTTTACTTTCTGTATTTTTAATTACAGGTGCATCAACATAAGGACCATTGTAAGTTCCCCAGTATCCTCTTGCTCCTGTTTTACCATCAAGCGTATAAAAAGCAACCTCAAATATACTTTCCTTAGTATTTAATTTACCTGCAGAAAAGCTCTTGAAAAGTTCTTCATACCCACCTTCATAAAATCCATGATTACTTTCTGCAAAAGCCTCCCATTCTGAGACAATCTGATTATAGTACTCATGTCTTATTTCATCATCTGGTCTGGTAAGTTCACCGTTCATATTAAGGCTATAACCAGCTCTGAAAAGCAAAGCTCTCATAAGTAAAGCTCTAGCTGCACCTTGAGTTGCACGTTCTGGCGAATCCGCTTCGGTAGCCCACTCGAGATGTGACTTGGCAAAACAAAGATCATCAACTATCTGATTATAAATTTCATCACGTGAAGTTCTTGGCTGATATGTATCTTCATAATTTGTGGTATAGAATGTCTTATATGGAACATCACCCCAATATTTAACAAGATTGAAAGAAAAGAAAGCACGCAAGAATTTTGCTTCAGCCACTAAACTCTGTAAGACTGCAGATTTACTGTATCCTTTCATTTGTTCTATTCCTTCAATCATATAATTGGCACGTTCCAATCCCTTATAAGTATCATTCCAAACACTTTCTACGTATTTATTTGTTGTGGAAAGTCTATAATGAGAAATATCCCTTCTGGCATTATCTGAATTTGTTCCACTAACATAATAAGTATCATCTGAAGAAGCAAAAGCCATTTCATTATCACCATACAAAGAAGGCAAAACATTATATATTCCCACTATTCCCATCTCTGCGTTTTCTTCCGATTTGAAGAATTCCGATTTCTCGTAATAGGAAAGAGGTCTTTCTGTCAGTTTATCCTCACACGATGAAGCAAACAATATAACAGATACACTAATCAATATTTTTTTAATAACAGCTATCATGATTATTAAGATTTATAATGTCACATTTAATCCGAATACAAATGAACGATTACGTGGATAGGCTCCGAAATCTACTCCCGGAGTAAGATTGTTGCCTTTAGTAGAAACCTCCGGATCAAAACCTGTATAAGGTGTAACAATAAAGAGATTACTTGATGTGAAATACAATCTCAGCTTTTTTATACTCCAGTTTCTAAGCATACTGCGAGGAAATGTATAGCCCAAAGTCAAATTACTTAAACGAAGGAATGAAGCATTTTCCACGGCCCATGAATGAACATAATAGCTACCTTGCTGTAAATCTGCCACGGAAGCAACAGTCTTTCCCTGATTTATTTGTTTCAACAATTCAGGATCAGTAACTTTATTTCCTTCAGAATCTATAGTCATCCATCTGTGTGAACTGTTTGCCAGATCAAGAGCATTTCTGTTTGTACCGCCTATAAGAGTATTATTCAATTTTGTTGCATTCAACACTTCTCCACCAATACTATAAGTAAAGAAGAAGCTAAAATCAAAACCTTTATATGATATTGAATTGTTTAAACCTCCATATACAATGGGATTAGCATTTCCAATTACCGTACGATCATTATCGTTCACGATACCGTCATTATTAACATCAGCAAATTTCCAAGAACCTGGTTGTACTCCATCCCTAACAGGAACACCATCCTTTAAAGTATATGTGCCTGTAGAAGGATCATAATTAAAATCATCTACTTCATAAAGCCCCAATGTCTTAAATCCATAGAACTGTCCAATCGGCTCTCCTACGGCTATTTTATGAGTATTCTGATTAAACCCGAACTCAGCCTCCTCAAGAAAATAATCCTCACCTGACAGAGCTTCAATCCTGTTTCTATTAAAAGACATATTAAAATCAGTACTCCAAGTTAAATTATCATTCTGTATATTAACAGAAGAAACAGACAAATCAACACCTACATTTCTCGTCCTACCGATATTTCTCAACATAGTGGTATAACCAGAAGAGGCAGGAACTTTAGAATTAAGCAAAAGATGTGAACTCTTATTCAAATAAAATTCCGGAGAAATGGTAAGCCTTTGATCGAAAAATCCAAAATCAATTCCCATATTAAAAGTCTTATTGGACTCCCATTGCAAATTTTCGCTTGGAATTGCAGAAGGAGCATAACCCGGCGACATGGAAGTGTCACTCGGATATGTAGCTGAAGACAGCAATGACAACGATGCATAACTTGCTATACGATTATTTCCTGCAAGACCATATCCTGCTCGAAGCTTTAAATCGGAAAATACATCCAGTCTTTTTATAAAATCTTCTTCACTAAGTCGCCATGCGGCAGATACAGACGGAAAAAATCCCCATTTATGATTCTTGCTGAATTTTGACGATCCGTCTGCACGTACGGTAGCAGTAACAAGATATCGTTCCTTGAAGTTATAATTAAATCTCGAAAAGAACGATAAAAGCTTATCGTCATAATTTACATTTGAAGTAATAGTACCTGGAGTGCCAACACTAGTATCATTCAATCCAATATCATTATTAGGGAAGTTTGTTACTGTAGAATTAACCCATTGTGTCCACCTGGATACCCATTCCTGACCAAACATTGCAATAAATTTCTGTTTTTTGGTCTTGTATTCATAGTTAAAGACATTAGATGTCTGAAAACTTCCATTCTCCGAATATTGTATACTACCATTTATACTCGAACGCTTGGCTATAGCTGACAATTCTCCATAGAAACGATCACGACGAAGAATATAATATCTGGTACCAAGAGAACTTTTAAATGTCCAACGTTTACTTATACGGAAATTTAATCCTCCGTTAATCTGAAACGTGCGGGCTGTTCTATCATCAGTTTCCTGCTCTGCTGATATTAGAGGGTTCTGCATAGGATTGGACTCATCATCTACCAGCAATGGGTCCTCCCCTTCTAACAGACCTTGTTCTGTTCCTGTAATACCTGCAATTGGACGATACTGAATAATATGTTCCATCTTATTGAAACGGGCATTACCTTCGGATGTTCCCATTCCGTATATTTTCTGTTGAGTAAAGTTTAAACGTGCATTAACAGATAAACGTTTTCCACCTTTGTGCGAAACATTAAGTGATATATTATGCTTTTCATCACCACTATATACCATAGCGCCCAAGTTTTTGAAATAAGCATAGCCCATACTGAAACTTGTATCCTTATTACCTCCTGAAACATTTATTCTATAGTTCTGACTAGTTGTAGTACGTCCCAATACTTCTTCCTGCCAATCTATTCCTCTATCTGAATAATTCTCATCAATTTCCATAAATGAACCGTATAAGTTCTGAAAACGATTTACACCATCTTCACCATTAAAATAAAGATTTCTTTCATAATCCAATATCGCAAACTCTTTGGAAGACAATACAGGCAGCTTTTTCGCTATTTTTGCAAAACCTATATAAGTGTCGAAATTCACATCAAGTTTGGAACCATTCTTTCCCCCACTTTTAGTTGTGATAACGACAACACCATTTGCACCACGTGCACCATATATAGCAGTGGCAGAAGCATCTTTAAGAATATCTATACTTTCAATCTCACCCGGATCAAGGTTTGACATTCCGTCTTCACTGGGAAAACCGTCAATTATATAAAGAGGTTCATTGCTTTGAGTGATGGATATACCTCCACGTACACGTATAGAGACAGAAGCTCCAGGTCCACCTTCTGACTGAATTACCTGTACACCAGCCACACGACCCGCCAATGCCTGCGTTACGTCCGAAGTAGGTGTTTTCATAATATCATCACTTTTTACAGAAACAACAGAACCTGTAAGATCACTACGTTTCGATGTTCCGTATCCGATAACTACAACTTCATCAAGAACTTTATTATCCTGCTTCAATTTTACATCTATTACCGTACGGCCTTTCACTGCAATCTCCTGCGAAGCCATTCCTATAAAAGAGAATATCAGAACGTCGTTTGCTTTTGCCGAAATAGTATACTTCCCTTCCATATCTGTAATAGTACCAACATTTGCATTACCTTTAATACGAATATTAGCCCCAATTACTTCAAGCCCTGTATCATCTACTACCTTTCCTGATATGTTTATGTTCTGTGCAATTAAAGTTGCACAAAACATAAACATAAAAAGAAAACCTGTTACTAACTTTTTATACACATTTTTCATAATACTATTCTTTTTCAGCTATTTTACGACTGCAAATATATCTGATTGTATCATATTAAAATTTCAAAACCGTTTTATCTTATTTTGATTACGTATTATTTCTTCAAATCATTATAGCGTTTCAATGCTTCCAAATAATAATAATCAGCATAATTAATTGGTGTATCAATTTCAGAACCATGAGGAAGAGAACCAACAGAATGCATGAGCACAAAACCCTTGTTTTGACCTTTTTCTGAAAGGTATTTTTTTGAAGATAGGCTTTTCAATATTTCTTCCGCATAATCAAAATATCTGTCACCATTTTCTGCAAATGTACTTAATTCTAAAAATGCAGAAGCTATAACAGCTGCAGCAGAAGCATCACGCGGAGTTTCCATTTTTATCGGAGCATCAAAATCCCAATAACAAACCTTATCTGATGCTACATTACGTTTTATAATCATTTCTGCTACATTAACAGCCTGATTAAGAAATTTCACATCTTTAGTTTCTCTATAACAAGAAGTATATCCATACACAGCCCAACCTTGACCACGAGCCCAAGCCGAATCATCGTTTTTACCTTGATGAGTACCTTTCAGTTCAACAGAACCGTCATCATTATAACTCACAACATGAAACGAAGTAAAATCAGGGCGGAAATGATGTTTCATTGTAGTATATGCATGCTTGATTGCCACTTGTTTATACTTTTGGTTTCCTGTAAGATTAGTAGCGTTAAACAATAAATCAAGATTCATCATATTGTCTATTATAACCGGGTAATTCCAATGCCCGAAGTCCCATGATCTTATACATCCTATCTGCACATTGAATCTTGAACACAAGTTTTCAGCTGTTTCTACTATCACATCCATGATACTGTCATTCGGAGCAAGACGCATTGCATTACCATAACTACAGTTTATCATAAAACCAATGTCATGATTATCTTTATATTTACTGATAGGAAACATTCGATTGGTATAATCTATAGCTTCATTTTTCAAATCAGCATCTCCTGTAAGCTCGTACGCATACCACAAACTTCCAGGGAAAAAGCCACTTGTCCAGTCATATATATTGCAATTTCTCCTTGTTCCTAATTTTTCTTTTGGAGGATTAGCCCATAAAGAATCGGCAAAAGTAGAAGCATCACGTTCCAACTGACTTTCCAAGAAGCTAACATCATATCCTGTCCATAAAGAACGTGGCATCACTACAGAATCCTTTAGTTCTTGTGCCGTGAATTTCAGTTGATAAGATGCAACATCAAGTGCATCACATACCCATTTCTCATTATTTACATTAGACTGACATGATGAAAGAAATATGCCAGATAAAAACAAATTCAAAAAAAATCTCATAATTATAGCTATTTAATTATTACACATGTAGGTTTTAATCTTCTATCAGTCATTTCTTCGGTCTTCCATTCACCATCTATGCAGTCGTATAGAACAGAAGCATTCTTATCTTTTAGTTTATATATTTTTCTTGGTTCAATTTCAATACTTTTTTTACCATAACCAAACTTTGATTTTCCATCGGTTATAATTATACTGGCAGGTTTACTTACATTCAATTCAGCTGATATGTTCCATCCACCCACTTGTATACCTCCTGACTTATGACAACGTACTATCTTACGTTTCTCTTTTCCATCCTGATCTATTATTATAACGGTAAGTATCCTATTATATTTTGAAGGATGGAAAGTAGCCTTCAAATGCCAATATTTCTCCAAACGTTCACCTCTAACAGCCAGATTTTCATCAGGCTGTTCGGTAAAATCATTTGTCTGCGAGTATATACAAGACTGTTCTGATATAATATAAGCCGTAGCGGTAAAACCACCTTCTTCATTATGAGTAACCAGTGTATTATCATTTATATTGAAACGTACAGGGCTATGCAGCAGCCAGTCCCATCTAACATTTTTCTTTGCCTCCATTTCGTCATATAAAACAACAATATCCTTATCAAGAACAATAACATGGCGAAAGAATTTTGTCAAAGGAGTTTCTCCAAACCCATTTTCAGGAGTCTGCTCTATTCCTACTTTACTGAAGTTTTCGTTCCACATAGGATACTCACTAACGCCACAATACGCATTTGAAGCGTCTCCCAATGCATAAGTTATGTGTTCACCTTTCAGCATACGAGTTATTTGTCCATAAGCCCTTGTAGTAAAAGGTTGACCTATGCCATCTACCAGAATTGTGTTATGAGCCCTTGTATGGCGATATGACATTATATTATGAGCATCGCTGAAATTCAGATAATATCCTGCTGAACGATAAACAGGTATTCCATTATAATGAATATTAAATGCATTCTGATTTGAATGAGTATGACTGCCTGAACCAAACGGACTAGAACGAAAACTCAAATACATACCATGTTTATAATCCGACAAAGAATCAATATATATCATCTCTCCACTATCTTTAAACCACACTGATTTAGAGACGTCAGAGGGTAAAGAATTATTTACAGGACGTGATTTACCACTCAACATTCTGTAAAGCCTCAACTCATAATCAGTCTTATACAATTGATTTATAGAGGAATACCATGATGCATAAGGATCACCTGTCTCACGGGCAAGAAAGTCCGCAAATGCGCTACGGATACGCAACGGCTGGTCATTGGTCTTTTCATGCCCATCGCCAAATCCTGCAGACAGAGATTCAGGAGGCCAACTATAAACAAGTCCTTTACCCGCATTCCTATACCATGGATGCTTAAGAAAATCTACACCTGTCAGATACGAAAACAACGAAGCCATATAACTTAAAGTAACTGCATTTGCACTGAAATAGCTTGTCCCATTATGCCAGTTCCCATCTCTATTAAGATTTGCAGCCGGAGCTTTACATGTCCATATTTCGTAAAGATATTCTAAAATCTCCTTCGCCAAAGGATCTTTATCGTGAAAGACCAAAGCAGCCTGAATAAATTTTCTTACTGGAAACTGCCAAAAATGATTGTTAAAAACATGATTTTCTTCATGTCCATACATCAAATTACGATAGTATTCAAACACATTAATAACAAGCTCCTTGATCTTTGCCCTCTCTTCTACTGTCAAAATTGAATAACATGTTTCATACACATTAGCCATAAAAAAAGCCAGATCACCTGCAAAAAAATCATTTGCCAGACGAGATTCTTCAAATTCCACTGACAACAAACGCCTGGCAAACTGCACCATTTTATCAGCATATACCTGACGATCCATTAGGATATATGCGGTTTGCAATTTAACTGCAAGCTCTGACATTTCACTCAATTTATTATAAGGATTAACATCAAAAGTATAATTTGCCGCAATTCCTTGCCTTGCCTGACTTATCATGTCATTATACTCAGGATGTTTATATATATCTTTTCTAGCATTCTCTATTTTGTCAGACAAGAAACAATATATTCTATTTCCTTTTTTAGGAACATTTGAAAGAAATACATCAAAAGAAGGAGTTACAAATTCGGGGATATCATCAGTAATCTCGAAAGAATAGGTTTCACTCCATTCTGAAAATTTACCTTCAGCAGAAACATTACGAAATCTCCAGTACCATATTCCCGGTTTCAAAACCTGGTGGGGATTGAACATACACCACGGACGAATTTCGGAATATATAGTAGCATTATCTGAAAATTTATTATCACAAGATAATGCAAACTGTATATTCTCTTCCTTTTTCATAGATAATGGTACAAATAACGCACACGGATTTATATATAAAGTTACCCCTTTTTGTGGATACGGAACAGTCCTTACATT
>NZ_JACJLE010000061.1 GCF_016901995.1 Bacteroides caecigallinarum
TCATTGAAAAGGCATTTATTAGTCAACTTGTATCTTATATTTTTAATATTAATCATGGTAAAAATGTCTTGTTGTACGAATTCTACATTGTATTGGAAAAAATCAACATATTAATACTCATAATTGAAAAGTAAACAAACGTAGTTATAACAATGCTTCTGTTATTCTATATATTTTTGTAAACAGGAAATTAAAAAAATGGAGGTATGTGAATTAAGTAGGATATTATGGTAGTTTTATTGCCTGATAATATAAAGGATTGTTTTCCCTGGTTTCAAGGGAAGATTAGTGCACTTGCAATCCTATTTATTAATATGTTAACTAAAAATCCGAATGGTAAATTGAATATGCACTAATTTGATTTATCATCGGGTAAATTACTGTTTTTATAACTATGAATGAACAACAAAAAAAATGCATGAAACGGATGATGTTTCCGCTCTTGATTAGTGCTTGTTGTGTGTCGGGATATGCCGACAATCCTGCACTTGTTTTGTCTGCAGAAACTTATTCTACAAATGAAATTTTGCAAAGTAAGAAAATTACTGGTATTGTTAAAGACAATTTTGGTCCTATCACTGGTGCAAATGTTACAGTAAAAGGGACTACTGTAGGTACTATTACAGATATGGATGGAAAATTTAGTCTTGAAGTCCCTGATAATGGTTTTTTAGTAGTATCTTTCATTGGATATGGAACGCAGGAGGTCGCGTTAGAAGGCAAAAATGAATTTATTATTACATTGTCGGAAGATAATGAGGTATTGGACGAGGTTGTTGTAGTAGGTTATGGCGTACAAAAGAAAGTTAATCTTTCTGGTTCTGTTTCTTCCATTGACGGAGAAAATATAGCATCTAAGCCCGCTACGGATGCTCTTTCTGCTTTACAAGGTGAGATGCCGGGTGTTACTATTACACGTGCAAGTGGTCAACCCGGTTCTGAAGGTGCATCTATTCAAGTCCGAGGCTTTTCTTCTGTAAATGATGCAAAGGCACTGGTATTGATTGATGGAGTGGAGGGAAATATGGCTTTGTTGAATGCTGATGATATAGAGTCTATATCAGTACTGAAAGATGCCGCTTCTTGTGCTATTTATGGCGCCAGAGCTGCTGCAGGTGTAGTTCTTATTACTACAAAAAATGGAGCTGCAGGTAAACCAAAGGTTACTTATAATGGATATGCGTCATTTAATATTCCTGGTAACATGCCGGAACGTTTGCCAGCGTGGGAAGAACAGGATTTTATTAATCAATCACGTATTCCTGTTAGTGGTCCAGAATGGAATGCGGAAAAAAGTTCGTGGATAGGTAATCCAAACTTTAATTACCGTCCTTTGGCTAATGGACGTTGGGATTTGTTTGATAGTGTGGATTGGTTGGGTGAAGGTACTAAAAATTTCACAATGCAACATAACCATTCTGTATCTGTAAGTGGCGGTACTGACAATATTAATTATATGTTGTCTGCAGGATATTATTATAAGAATGGTTTATTGGCATACGGTCCAGATGATTATAAACGTTATAATCTTTTGGCTAAGATGGATGCCAAACTAAATAAGTACGTAGATTTAGGTATTAATGTACAATACAATGGAGATGATCAAAGGGAAAATTCATACGGTCCTGAAAATATTTTTACTTTATTGTATGAAAACCGTGGACGTCAGCCTATCTATCAACCGGAAGCAGAAAACTATCCAAGCCCTTGGAATGGTGACTTGCAAGATAATGCTATAGATATAATGAAAAACGCCGGTGTTCAAACAACAAAATATGAATCATTTATGGGTAAAGCTCAATTAACCATAAAAGATCTTATAAAGGATCTGCGTATTAACCTTAGTGCTTCACGACGTGCCGGTTATTATTCACAAGAACGAAATTCACGTACGCTTTATTACTATAGTTATGTTGGTGATATACGTAGAACTACAAATCCGGCAAATTCTTTATATAAAGCAAAGAACCAAGAGTATCATGATGTGCTTGAAGCAACCGTTAATTATACTTTTGATTTGAATGATCGTAAGCATAATTTTAGTATTCTGGCTGGTACTTCTTATGAAAATTATAGGGTTGATCAAATATCAGGTACGGCTTTGAATATGTTGTCTAATGATTTCTTCTCATTCAATTATTATGATACATCAGTATCAACCAATAGTATATTGCAAGATAATATTGAGACATGGGCAATGATGTCTTATTTTGGACGACTTAATTATAATTACAAAGAAAAATATTTATTTGAAGCTAATGTACGTTATGATGGAAGCTCACGTTTGGCTCCTTCAAGACGATGGAAGGCATTCCCTTCTGTTTCTGCTGCATGGCGTGTAAATGAAGAACAATGGTTCAATGCTGACTGGGTTAGTAACTTAAAGTTAAGAGCTTCCTGGGGACAACTTGGTAATGGTGCTGTATTGGGATTATATGACTATATACCTTTGATTGTCTATTCAAATGATGATGATCCGGCTACGTATATGGGAGAAAAATGGTTTTATCAACAAAGTATGGCTTCTGTAGATAAGACTTGGGAAACAATAGAAACAACTAATATTGGTCTTGATTTTGGACTTTTTAATAATCGACTTACAGGTAGTTTTGAATATTATTGGAAATTCAATAATGATATGTTAGCTGCTTTACAGTTACCTAGCCAAATTGGTATATCTGTACCGAATTTGAATGTAGGAAAATTGAAAACATGGGGATGGGACTTAAATATTAGTTGGAGAGACCAAATTAAAGATTTTAATTACCAAGTTGGTTTTAATATTTCTGATAGTAAGAATAGATTATTGAAATATGATGGTGCAAGTGTAGTTAGTGAAGGAGTTGTTAAATTATTGGAAGGTTATCCTATTAATACAATCTGGGGATATAAGACAGATGGTTTTTGGTCAAGTCGTGAGGAATATCTACAATATAAGGCTGATCATCCAGGATATGAGTCTTTTAATGATGGTATTATCAATGGTGGAGATGTTAAATATGTTGCACAGGGAGAGGCTGATCATACTATTGGAGTAGGTGGAGGTAAACCTGATGATTCATGTGATTTGGTTCAGTTGGGTAACACAACTCCACGTTATATATATGGTATTAATTTGTCTGCTCAATGGAAAGGTTTTGATTTCTCACTCATGTTCCAAGGGGTAGGTAAACGTGATCTTCTTTTGAATTCTCGTATGTTCCCATTGGCAAATGATGGAGAGATGCCTTGGACTATACATAGGGATTATTGGACAACTGAAAATCAGGATGCTTATTGGCCTCGTTTGTATCAGTATAAAGGAGATGATTTTAATTCTAAACCAGCAGACCGTTGGATTCAGGATGCTTCTTACTTAAGATTGAAAAATGTAACTTTAGGATATACAATACCTGTATCAAAGAAATATATACAAAAATTAAGAGTATATGTCACCGGTCAAGAT
The DNA here is from genome assembly GCF_016901995.1 of Bacteroides caecigallinarum. Taxonomy (GTDB): domain Bacteria; phylum Bacteroidota; class Bacteroidia; order Bacteroidales; family Bacteroidaceae; genus Phocaeicola; species Phocaeicola cellulolyticus. Next base: position 3,446 of record NZ_JACJLE010000061.1, read on the forward strand.
TTGTTTGAAATATCGGATATGCTCGAAGTTCTGGATCCAGAAGTAGAGAATGAGGCCCCGAGAGGTTCATATCCTTTCTTCCGTAGCTGGACTTTAGGACTAAATGTTACATTCTAACTAATTCCTCTAAAAAAAATAAAATGAAAAAGATATTTTTATTACTTACCACTGCTATTTTTTGTTTCAGTAATTGTTCTTTGGATAGAGAGACTGAGACAACATTGAGTGACATAAATTTTTGGCGTTCTGAAACAGACCTTCGTGGTGCTTGTAATCGCCTTTATATTGATTTACCAGGCTTTCTAACAGGAAGAGGACATGACTTACGTTCGGATGAAATGATAGGAACAACTCCGGATGAAATTTCTTCAGGTAGTCGTAATATTCCTGAAAAGTCAACGGACTGGAGTGATCCTTATAATAAAATAGGAGTATGTAACAATATTATTATAAAAGGAGAACAGACACCTATAGATGAAGATATTCGAAATCGTTGGTTGGCAGAAGCTCGTTTTTTCCGTGCTTATTATTATTTTGATTTGGTGAAGAAATATGGAGATGTCCCTTTGATTTTGAAAATATTTGAAAGTACAACAGATCCTGATATCTTTAAAGGAAGAGACTCTCGTGAGACTGTAATACAGCAATGTTATACAGACTTGAACTTTGCAGCTAAATGGTTACCGGATATTGACGACTTGTCTAGCGATAGTGACTGGGGGCGTGTCTCACGTTCTGCTGCATTAGGAATGCTTGTCCGTGTTGGCCTTTATGAAGGTACATATATCAAATATCATAATCTGACTGAAGGTAATAGTAAAGATCATTTGAAGATTGCTATTGATGCTGCAGAAATAATGTTTAACGAGAATAAGCATGATCTTTATCCAAACTTCCAGAATTTGTTTTATTTCGATGGTGAAGGTCGTCAGAATAAGGAGAATGTGTTTGTGAAAGTGTATGGTCCGAATGGGGCAAGTAATGCAATTACTTATCATAATCAAAGTGCTACTAAAGCACAACAAGTATCTATTACAAGACAATTCATTGATTATTTTCTATATAGTGATGGATTGCCTAAAGATAAGCATCCTGGTGGAGATCAACCAGATGTTAATTACGATGATATTTTTACAGACCGTGACCCACGCTTAGGTATGACAGTTTTCAGACTTAATGAAGTAGCTTTTAAAGGAGCGCAATTCAGACCTTTTGATAGTGTTAACAATGGTGCAAGTTTTGGATATCCTATAAAAAAAGGATATATGAAAGAAGAGTACGACACAAATTCAAGGGAGACTGTAGATAAGATGATAATCAGGTATGCTGAGATTTTATTGTCGTATGCAGAGGCTCTTTTTGAATATAATGGCGCAATTACTGATGATCAGCTTGAAGCAACTGTTAATTATGTCAGAAGTCGTTCAGGTTTTAATACCAAACTAACCAATTCATTTGTGCAAACGTACGGATTGGATATGCTTGAGGAAATCAGAAGAGAACGCATGGTTGAATTTATTGATGAAGGATTACATTATGATGATATCATAAGATGGAAAACGGCAGAAGATGTATTACCAAAAGCTATGTTAGGCCTATTCTTTAATCCAAGTGAGAGTGCTAGTACAGCAGAAGAATTAAGTGGACATCTAACAGATGAAAACGGAACACTTAATGGAGAGAAAGTATATAATCAAGTAAATATTTATGTAAAAGAAAGTGCTTCAAGTCGTAGGTTTGATCCGAATAAAGATTATCTCTACCCGATTCCTACATACGAAATTTCTACGACAAATGGCAATATAAAACAAAACCCTAATTGGTAAATATAAAAACAGAAAATTATGAAAAGATTAATGCGTATTAACTTTATAATCTATTCTCTTATTCTTTGCTTTTTGAGTGTAAGTTGTAGCAAAGATCACCCGGAATGGGAAAACGGGCAACCTGGAATGGAGCATGTTTATTACTATTGTTTTGAAAAATGGGGTAGTATTCCAGGAGGAAATGATGTGACTTATAATATAGAACAAGGTAAAACTCTTGCTGTACCTACTCAGTTCTATAGTAATTTTACTCGTTCATATAGTCCTGAGGTATTTTATTATACTACACCTATGCCTGGCACTGGTGATGAATTGGTTTGTGGACAAGATTATGTGGTTGTTGATGAAAGCGGTAAAACATTGTCACCAGATGAAACTGGCGCATATAAAATGGTATGGCCCAATGCGAAGAAAGGTGTACAGAATATATACGTTAAGGCATTGAATGGTAAAACTGGTTCAATAAGAGTTTATACTTTTGATCCTACAAAGAGTATGGATGTAACTGATGTTACCACAACTACAATCATAAAGACTGATGAATACGAAGTACGTGCTATGTCCGAAAATTACTATGTTACCGTGGTAATTGATTAAAGTAGGAATTTTTAATATAAATAATTGAAGGGGATGTACGCTTTTTGATAATTATGCGCATCCCCTTTTTGTTTAAAGAACATGAAAATGAAACAAATTATAATAATTTCTATTTTGACACTTTCCTTTATTTTTAGTGAAAGCGTTTATGCTGACCCACAATTAAACAAGGAAGTGTTTCACTTGATAGACTTGGACCATCCAGGTCTTGTACATGTTAAAAATGCGTGTATGTCTGGGGATACTGTAAAAGCAGCCAAGGCATTACTAGATTATTACCGTAACCGCACAAATGTGAAACAACCGGAAATAAACCTTGATGATGTAACTGTATCTGATAAGGAACGTCAAATTGCAGACGAAGCACTTGCACATATTTTATATGCCCATGAAGGTTATCAGCCTTCGTTCTATTACGGAAAGGATATCGATTGGACATACTGGCCCATAAAAGATAACGAATTGCGCTGGCAACTTCATCGCCAAAAATGGTTTATACCTATGGGAAAGGTTTATTATACCACTCACGATGAAAAATATGCCAAAGAATGGGTTTTTCAGTATATGGATTGGATTAAAAAGAATCCTTTGGTTTCTGTAACTAAAGATGAGTTTGAACTTGCCAGTACTGGAGAAATTAGAGCTGGAGTGGAAAATGCTCGTTTTGCATGGCGTCCTCTCGAGGTAGGAACACGTTTGGAAGACCAGATACAACAGTTTATGCTTTTTAAAAATTCTATATATTTTACACCAGAGTTTTTGACCGAGTTTTTAGTAAATTATCGTAAACGTGCAAACCATATATTGCATAATTATTCAGATGCGGGGAATCATCTTCTTTTTGAAGCACAACAGATTCTTTATGCAGCTATATTTTTCCCGGAATACAAAGATGCAGATACATGGAGAAAAAGTGGTGTAGATATATTGGTACGTGAGGCAAAAAAACAGGTTTATGATGATGGTGGGCAATTTGAACTTGATCCGCTTTACCACATGGCATCTATAGAAATATTTTGTAAGGCTCTGATGATGGCGGATATGAATGGTTTAAGGAATGAATTTCCTAAGGAGTTCTTGGATACAATAGAAAGAATGATTGTATTTTATTACAATATTTGTTATCCTGACTATACTAACCCATGTTTCAGTGATGCCAAGAGAAGGGGAAAAGAACCCAAAATCAAAAATTATAGGATATGGACTAAACTGTTCCCCAATAATGAACAAATCCGTTATTTTGCCACAGAGGGGAAAGAGGGTAAACTTCCAGAGAATTTGTCGAAAGGTTTTGAAACCAGTGGGTTCTTTACTTTCCGTAACGGATGGGGTAGTAATGCTACTGTTATGGTGTTAAAAGCTGGTCCAAAAGGAGAATGGCATAATCAACCGGATAACGGTACATTTGAATTATGGTTTAATGGTACTAATCTCTTTCCGGATTCTGGATTTTATGTTTATGCCGGTGATGATAATATAATGAAATTGCGTAACTGGTTCCGACAGACAATGGTACACAAAACATTGACGCTTGACAATAAAAATATTGAGACACAGTCATCTGTGACACGTTTGTGGAAACCTGAAGATAAGACTCCAGTTTTGGTTACTGAGAATCAGAGTTATAAGGATTTGAAACATCGCCGTTCTGTTTTCTTTGTCAATCAGAAATACTTTGTCATAGTTGATGAGGCCGTTGGTGATGCCACAGGTAAGATAGGACTTCATTACCAGGTGAATGCCGGAAAAGTTAATATTGATAAACAGAAGTTCATTCTTGCTTCAGATTATGACGGAAACAGTAACATGAAAATGCAATGTTTTGTCCCTGAAGGTACAGTGCTGGAGGAAGAAGAAGGATGGCAAGCCACTCTTTATTTAGTACGAGAAAAACGCCCGGCAGTATCATTCAGTAAGAAAAAGCAGGATGGTTCGCCTGTCAGATACATAACGGTGATTTATCCTGTAAATGACATTAAGGATGCTCCGGAAATGAATGCGCGTTTTATTTCTCCGCAATTCAACGACAAGGAACTTAAAATTGAAGTATCCCTGGACGGCAAAACAGAAAAGCTGGAATATAACTTAAATAAACAAATTAAATAAATATGGGAAAGAGCTGTTTGATTACTTTGTTGCTGTACATGATAATGATTCCTGTATATGCCAATAACCCGTTGCGTAAAGAACCTTATCCGCAAAAAGAAAACATTATATACTTTAATCCGGCACCGTTGTTGGTGCCGTTTGATATGAAGCAATCGGACTTGTTGCAGTTCAACCTTTCACAAGACAGGAATTTCAGAGGAAAAGATGATATTATGTCAAAACCTGTTCCGTGGTGTATGTTTAATCCCCATAAGGTGCTTGACACAGGTGTATGGTACTGGCGTTTCCGTTCCGTAAGCAAGACGGGCGAGGAAATGCCTTGGAGCAAGACGTACAGTTTCACGGTGGAAGAATCGACTCCAAGGTTCGCCACGCCTGCCTTTGAAGTGCTTCTGGAAAATATCCCTAAGGATTATCCACGCATTTACTGTTTCCTGGGCGGTAATTTAGAAGAGGCAAGGAAACATGTGCGCTCTAATCCTGAGTTTTGGGTTATGATAGACGATGCGCGTGATGCGCTCGCCATGGATTTCACAACCGACACACTGCCTTACAGGCATGTGTTTGCCATGTCAGAGAATTTCGACAAGCTATATACCGCTTATCTGATGTTGCAGTATGATGTTTACGCAAAGAAAATGATATCCAATGTGCGTTGCCTTTTGACGCGGGTACCTGACAAGGAATTCATTGAAAATGATTTCAAGGCTGGAGAACTGGTGTATCTTCTGTCAGCCGCTTACGAGAATTTTTACGACCGTTTTACCGATGGGGAGCGTTTGCGGATAGAGTCTATTGTGATGGATGTATTGAAGCATTATTATGACAATCGTTTGGTGGGGCGTGAAGAAAACATGTTTTTCGATGAGCATATTTGGCAGTTTGAGGTGCGCCGTTTCCTGCAAGCCTCATTGGTGTTTTACGACAAATATCCGGATGCAAAAGAATATCTGGAATACTATTACGAACTTTGGAATACACGTGGTCCAGCCACGGGGTTCAACCGTGACGGCTCATGGCACAATGGGGCAAACTATTTCAGCGCAAACGCTGTAAGCCTGTGTTATCTGCCTGCATTGTTCAGTTATCTCACCGATACGGATTTTCTTCAACATCCGTGGTATAAGAATGCTGGTAAAGGATTGGTCTATACCTGGCTGCCTGGCTCCTTGAGCGACGGGTTCGGCGATGGGCATGAGAAGATGAACAATAAGCCGTTGCGTATCCGCAGTGCATTTGCAGATTTCCTTGCAAGGACAGCAAAAGACCCTTATGCGGCATGGTATTCATCTGCAAACAACCTCTATGAAGATGAGTTCGAGACACGACTTTATAGGCTTGCAAGCGGAAAAGAACGTCCTGCTAATATCGAACTTCCGGCAGACGCCCCCAAAGCCGTATGGTTCATGGATTGTGGGGAAATGGTAGCGAACAGCGACTTGGAAAATCTGGAAAAGAATGTAAGCCTGAGTTTCCGCTCGAGTCCTTTCGGCTCGGGCAACCACACACATTCAAATCAAAACGCTTTCAACCTGCACTATGGAGGCCATGCGGTTTACCGTTCCGTAGGGCATTATATGAATTTCTGTGACCCACATAACCTTTTGTCTTACCGAAACACCAGGGCGCATAACACGATGCTTATAAACGGTATAGGCCAGCCTTTCACGCCTGAAGCACATGGATATATCGTACGTATGTTTAATGGCGACAATATATCATACGCTTTGGGAGATGCTTCGGACGCATATTGTGGAATAAGCAATATCCGCCTATGGAAGAATAGTTTTGATAAGTATAACCTTAATCAGGGACCGGAGAATGGCTTCGGAGAGACAACTCTTAAAAAATACAGAAGGCACATCTTCCTGCTGCATCCAAACAAAGTGGTTGTTTATGACGAACTTGAGGCGGACGGGCCTGTGCGTTGGGATTGGTTGTTGCACAGCCCGGTCAAGTTTGATATAAATGCCAATGAGTGCATATTGAAAACTGTAAACGAAGGGTACGGCTTCAGTTCTGTAGCCCAACTCTTCAGTAGCCAGATGGCTTCCATTTCCCAAACTGACAAATATGCTGCAGAGCCGAATATGGAGAATGCAGAACGCGGCGAGGACTTTACTGCGCCTTGGACTCTTACTGCGAGTTTTGGACCGGGTAAAAGTAATCGTATCCTTACTGTAATACAGATTGAAGCGGATGGCAAGAAGTCTGAAAAGATAGAGAGGGACGGTGATATTTTCAGATGTGGGGAATGGCTTATCGAAGCCGAGTTGGATTCTAAACGCCCGGGAAGACTCTATATACGTAACGGTAAGAACAATGCGACATTCAGTTATGGCAACAAGGAGCCGGAAATAAACGGTAAGCCATACAAGTGTGAATGGAAAGACGCTTCCGTTTTGTTCGACTGCGTAAACGGCGAATGGAAGACACAGGAAATGTCCGACCAAAGGATACAGACCATGGGGAAATGGTAATCCATGCCGACTCTGTATTCTTATCGTTATATTGGGAATGGCTTGCTGATGAAAACTTCGGCGGCCGCCTGTAAAAAAACAGTTTTTCCATGAAGAAATCTGTAAACCACAGTGTGGTTTATATAATTCACAGTGTAGTTTGTATAATTCACAGTGTAGTTTATATAAATTCAAGTGTGATTTATAGAAAATATGGACGGAAAACGGACTTTTCACGGCGGTCTGCCATGTTTTCAACGAAGATAGAATTGACCATTATATGGAGATTTGCATTTTAAGTTTTTGTTTACCATGGACTCATGTATTCTAAACAGTATGTTATACACGTCCTATGAAATTCTTACTGTGGCTTTGCGTGGAATTTCAGTTTTAGCTATTTTTGACTCCGTTGAAGATAGCTTGGTCTCGGAATAGCTCAAATAAATTTGGCTCTCCGCTCGACTTTGGCTATCTTTGTAATATCAAACGTAAATCCAGGTTAATATTATGATAAAACAATATATCTTTATTTTTATATTTTTATGCGTTTCAGTAGGAAGCAAATGCGAGCCTTTAAATCTGAAAAGATTATCTGTCAGCGAAAATCTTTCACAGAACACAGTATGGAGCATAATACAAGATGTAAACAATAAAATCTGGATAGGGACAAGCGACGGTTTGAATAGGTACGACGGCTATTCGGTCGAGACATATTACCATGATATATACGATGGGGCATCCATCATGGACAGCCATGTATGCAGCTTGTATTCCGACAGTGAGGGGACCGTGTGGGTTGGTACGCTGTTGGGATTGTCCCAATATGATTATTCCACCAATACGTTCCGCAATTTTAACTTGCCAGGCAAGGCGTTGCAGGTGCTTGCCATTGCCGAAATGGTGGGGAAAAGTGACACTTTGTTGCTTGGAACTACTGTCGGGCTTATGTTTTTTTCTAAAGGAACAGGAAATATTACCCATTCCAATGATATTTTGACAGATATTGTCGTCAATTCCATTTGTGCTTATGGCGATGGCGTTCTTATAGGGACCTCACATGGACTTTATTATTATTCCGTCACCGGCAACAAGTGTACGTTGGTGGTTCCACATTTGTCTGATACGGCTATAGCGTCTGTTATGGCTGATAAGGAGAAAGAATGCTTTTGGGTGGGAACACAGGATAAAGGCATATTTCGTGTAAGCGATGCATTTGTGATAACCGGACAATACAATATTGATAAGTTTTATCCTTATAAGCACGTTAATTCCATTCGTACTTTGAGATTATACAAAGATGATAAGATATTAGTCGGGACTACGGAAGGGTTGTTTGTTTTAAATCCGGACTCTGGAGAATTCCATAATCAACTTCCGGATGTTTCTGTACGTGCTTTGGCTGTTGATAACCAGGGTGGGTTATGGATAGGCACGCATTATCATGGTGTCAGGTATTATCATCCGTTCACGTATAATTTCAATGTTCTTGGTTTCTCACCAGGCAGTTTGTTAAATGACAGGATTGTAAGTTGTATAGTGGAGAGTGTGGATAAGAAAGGATTGTGGATTGGTACGAATGGTGGTGGAGTAAACTATTACGACAAGAGAAGTGAAACATTCAGATATTATCAGGCTGGGAATAGCCCGAATACTCTTAAATCAAACAATATAAAGTCCGTTTTGCTTGATAAAGGCAAAGGTGTATATGTAGGTACCCATGCTGGAGGATTAAGCTATATCGATGCCGTTTCAGGTCTTGTATCCAATTATACCATACCTGGTACTGTGGGTGAGGATAATAGTTGCTATGCGCTGCTTGATAATGGCGATAATATATATGTGGGAGCTATGACAGGGTTGTTTGAGCTTGACAAACGGACAAGGAAAATCAAGGAGTCACCATTGGCCAACAGTAATTGTAGCTTGAAAGGAAGTTTGGTCCAGGCTCTGTTTAAAGATTCCGGTGGCAGGATATGGATAGGTACGGAAAATGGCCAGTTCGTGTATGACAGTAATAGAATAATCCCTCTTGGTGGTATCCCAAACATGAAATATTCCCTCCAGATAATTGCCAACTGTTTTTATGAGGACAATGATAAAAATGTATGGGTGGGATCATCTAATGGCCTATATAAATATGATAGTAACCTGATTTTACAAGGACATTATACGATAAAAGATGGATTACCTAATAATTTTATATATGGAATATTGGGGGATAACCTGAAACATTTATGGTTGAGTACAAATAAAGGACTTGCTCATTTTGATGTCTCGAGTAAACGTTCCTACAATTATACTGAAATGGATGGGTTGAGTCATAATGAGTTCAATATGTATGGCTATTGCAAAGGAAGTGATGGTACGTTTTATTTTGGAACTCTTGATGGCATAACATATTTTCGTCCTTCGGATTTTATTGAAAATCCATATTCTCCTGATCCTGAAATTATAGATTTGTCATTAAAAAACCGTTCCGTGATTTACGGTGAAGATTCTTCTGTCAATATCCAGAAGAATGAAACAGGAAAACTTCTGGAAATAAGTTTCCCTTATGATCAGAAAGAATTAAAGATATCCTATACAGTTTCAAATTATCTTAGTAATAGACGTAATATTTTTGCCTATCGGTTAAAGGGATATGAACGAGAATGGAATTATTCTGATAAAAGAGAAGTTACATATTTCAATCTTCAACCAGGGACATACGTCTTTCAGTTAAAATCGTGTAATAATAATGGTAAATGGAACGAATCACCTGTGAACCTTAAAATAGATGTTATTCCTATGTGGTACCAAACATGGTATGTTAAATTGTTGTTTATCCTGCTATGTCTTTCGTTGGTTATTTGGATTATGTATTTCTTCATAATGAAACAAAAAATGAAGATGCAATTAAAAATCGAATTGATGGAACACAAGAAAATTCAGGAGATAGCTACCGAAAAAATACGTTTTTATATGAATATGTCACATGAACTTCGTACTCCTTTGACATTGATATTGGGTCCATTGGAGAATATGATTCAACAGGCTATGTTATTGGATAAAAATATGCTTTGTGACTTAAAATATGTATATAATAATGCTTTACGACTTCTAAATATTATAAATCAGTTGCTTGATTTTCGAAAGGCAGAGTCTGGTGCACTGCCTTTGAATATAGAGATGAGTAATGTTGTTGATTTATGTAAGCAGACATTTATGCTGTTTAATAAACAGGCGGAGAAAAATAGAATGGATTATTTGTTTGATTCGTCAATATCTTCTTTGGAAATACCTGTAGATAAGAAATATATAGAGACGATATTATTGAATCTTTTATCAAATTCATTTAAATTCACGCCTGATGGAGGGCAAATAAGTCTTACTCTGTGGGAGAAAGAGGATGTATGGGGATTTGATGTATATGACAATGGTAAAGGTATATCCTCTTCTAAGATAGATAAAATATTTGAAAGATTTTATCAGGCCAATGAATATGACAAGGGAACAGGAATAGGACTTTCTTTGGTTAAATGTTTGGTAGAGAAACATAACGGGACAATATCGGTGAAAAGTAAGGAGAATGAGTTTACAGTTTTCAGTGTCTCATTACCTAAAACTTTAGAAGTATGTTCCGGTGATGAAAAAAGTAATTCTGAAGGGAATAATACTTTATTGTATCCTACAGAAATATATCAGGAGTATTTGTTGGAAGATACAATTGATGATGGTATTAATAAACATTCCTGTAACAAGACCAGTGATATAAATATATTGTTGGTTGAGGATAATAAGGAAATGATGGATTACCTTGAAAGATTATTATGTGAACAATATAATATTTATAAAGCTTCTGATGGTAAGCAGGCTTTGGATGTAGTTAAAGAAAATAAAATTGATATTATATTGTCGGATGTAATGATGCCTAATGTTGATGGTATTCAGCTATGTAAGCAGATAAAAAGAAATATTCAAACATCTCATATACCTGTTGTTTTGTTATCTGCCAAGAGTTCTGTCAAGAGCCAAGAGGAAGGGATAAATGTCGGTGCTGATGATTATATAGGAAAACCGTTTAGTGTATCTTTATTGAAAGGTAAGATTAATAATATTCTGATAACGAGAGAACATTTCAGACAATACTATGCCAATAATATAAATCTTGATGTGGCTAAAATGACATCGAATACGATGGATAACGAATTCTTGTCTAAAGCTATTTCAATAATAGAGACAAACATATCTGATGAATCGTTCTCTGCTGAGAAACTGGCAGAAGAACTTTGTATCAGTCGTTCGGCATTATATCTTAAGATGAATGCCATAGCAGGTGAAGCACCTGCAAATTTCATAAGAAGAATAAGATTTAATAAAGCTTGTCAGTTGATATTGGAGAATAAATATACGATTGCTGAAATAAGTGTCAAACTTGGATTTAGTTCTCCATCCTATTTTAGTAATAGTTTTAAACGATATGTAGGTGTATTGCCTAGTGAATACGGTCGAAAGAAGTAATTTATAAAACGAGCCGCATCCGTTTTCCCAACGAATGCGGCTCTCGGTTTATTGCCCGTATTATTCAGGCGTAATACTTATGTAATTTACCTTGAAAACTCGTAATGTCCTTTTCTTCCTTCAAACGACAGTATTCCGTCGTCAGAACGTACCCATTTATATGGGATAAATACTTCACCGTCTTTCTTTACCTGCCATGTTCCGGGTTTCATGTCAGTCATGACAATTTTGAAAGTTCCTTCTCCGTTGATGTCAATGCTGAATTTTCCGGAAAGCGTGTTGCTGTCTTTGCTGAAAGTCACAATTCTGTCGGAGATTATTACTCCTACAGTCTTGTCGCTTTTCAGAAGTGTAGCCTTGTGCATGTTTTTGCATTCGTTGTCAGCTACCTGTATCACATTAAGGAAGTAATCTTCATTAGCAGGAGATTTTGGAGATAACTCAACCCTCCATGCACCTTTTTCGTTTGTCGGATCCGGAGTACGTGGCTCGTTAGGGTAGTTTACACCATTAACCCAGAATTCCTTACCCGGGCCTCCGATGGTATTAATATCTAAGTTACCTTTTTCCGGTAGCAACACAGTGTCGTAAAGCATTCCTGAATCTCCGTCCTTTGTACGTTTAACGGTAAATATTCCGTCTTTTACAGTCGGTTTTTCAATGCTGTGCAGCAGCCACTGTTTCTTATATTCAGGATTTGATGAAACAATCTTGTCGAAGACTATCAATGCGGCAGGAATATTCTCTGATTTCAGATTCAGGAATACGAACGAGCGCTTTACTTCTTTTACCTTGTCGGAATATGCCTTGGTTATGTCACCTTTCAGATAAGAATAGTCCGGTGCCATGTAGTCCGCGTCGGTTCCGTGTGCAAGGACTTTTCCTGTTGTGTATTCGTCGCTCAGTAAATCTTTGAACGAACGGCAGGTATTCCATCCGTCACCAGGCATTCTCTGTCCTCCATCGTTACCGGCAAAAGGAGTCTTGTCTTCACCGCCATAGCTATGGCATTCAAATTTCTCTTCAGGATTGAATATCAGCAGTGAGTTGTGGGCTACCGTGCGTTTGAAGAAATTCTTGTTGTGCGGGCTGTTATATCCGCCTGAACTTCCTTGATATGTTCCTGCATCCAGTGCCAATGGACCTTTATAATATATCTGGAATGAGCCTCCGTCAAGATGCTGATGGTTTCCTACATAGTGCTCGTTTATTTTCATTTCTGCTATTACGCTGTTCTCATCCCATCCTGTTCTGGCAATCATCCATCCGAACGGTGTTCCGGAGTATTTTGTAAGAGGTAGTGTTTCAGGACCTTTAGGCTCAACGTTAAGGTCTTTCCACAGGATGTCGAATATCAGACAGTGATTGTCAATTTTCTTTGTACGTTCATATTCGTATGCCAGATAGCCGTCTTTGTAGTAGCTGTAAGCCAATAGAGCAGGAAGGGCATAATTGGCAACGCCTTTTCTGTTAGGATTGGTATCACCGGCAGGAAGAACCTGTCCGTCAGGCCGTCTTCTGTAGATAAAATCGTATAAAACGAACTGTTGTGCCGAGTCATAAATTGCTCCTGCGCCCATGCGTGACATTATCCAAAGAGATATAAGGTCGTTGCTGAAACGTACATTTGCATAACTGCTGCCTTGATGGTAGTTATGTCCCGAATAGATGAAGTTGCGGGCTGGAATATAGTCCTTGTACATCATTGTTACTACATAATTGTACATGTCAGGATATTCGTCATATACTGCAATACCAGCCGAGAGCATATCTCTCAGTACCATCCATTCCGAAGAATGTCCTGCTATAGGTTCTGTATTCTTTGGAGGATAGCCGCATTCCATTGTCTTGGCTATTCTGACAAATTCGTTTATGTATGCTTTCTTTTCAGAATCTTTCATCTGGTCGTAGCACCAGTCGTAAACCATTGCACCACACATCAGCATTGATCCGCTGGCTCTTGACAGGTCACCTTTCGTTCCATAATTAGTATTGCGTAAAGTGTCGAGCATGGCTGTTATGGCTTTTCTGGCAACTGATTTCTCTCCGTTTACCAGATACTCCAATGCATCAAGCTGTACTCGGCTTGTTACTCCTCGCATTTCAGCATAATATCTGAATCCGTTTTTTGCCGGAGCTTTAGCTTCTTCTTCAGGAGTCCTGTTTTTACTCAGTTTCTCCATCTTTTTTATGGTCTTTACAATTTCCGGATGTTTTATTCTTTCTTTAAGTTCCGGAATGTCTGAAGAGCGTAAATACAATCTAGGATGGACAGAAGGTGGTACCGGAATTTCCACACCGTTTACGTTCCTCCATTCTACAGTGCTTCTGGTTTGTGCTGATAAGTTGAAACCTAGTATGATATGAATACCTATCAGCATGATAATACTTCTTTTTTTCATGGCTATAATAATTATGAAATAATAATATTTTCCTATTCGCAAAATTAACTTATAAACAGTTATTAATTCATACTGAAATAATCAAATGAGTTTTATTTGTCTCTATCGTATTTTAAAATTGTTGAATATGCTTTTAATATTGTCCATTATAC
>NZ_JACJLE010000062.1 GCF_016901995.1 Bacteroides caecigallinarum
CAGCTTCAGCATGTCAACTTAACCGCTCTCCCTCTCGAAAGCGGATGCAAAGGTACAGACTTTTTTCATTCCTGCAATAGTTTAAACGACTTTTTTTCAAAAAAAATATTACTTTTGACGTAATGTTCTGTAAATCAAAATAAAAGACGTAAGAAATAATTAATCGGCTTTAAAAGCTACATTAATTGGTGAGTTATATATACATATTTATATATTAATATTGGAATTTTTCAGGTTCAAATTCATAGTTGGCAAGGTTTCTAAACTTTGCAACAAATGAAAATATTGATATCACCCTATTGGAAATACAAAAACGACAGACTTCATAACAAAAAAGAGGACTATAAATACAGACATATAAAACAAGGTCTCTATATCCTCATAATGTAACTTTCAAAGCGTGCGCACATTCCACTTTAAGCGTGCGCCCATTCAATCCTAAACGTGCGCACGTTTCAGGTAAAATGTGCGCACGTTTTTTATGTGGGACAAAAAAGGATAATATTGAATAATACCAACAAGAAAAAATATGCTCATATGTAATATTTTTTAGTCAAAAAACAAGTGAACAGACTTTACTGTTTTGTTATATAATACATAATACTTACTTTTGTGCATTTTTTAGATTGATTTAATATGGCATCCAGATATTTTAATATTCTCATTTTAATTATTATCTGTTGTATATCCAACAATAATGCTTATTGTCAATCTTGCGAGAATGAAGAAGAACATGACGAATATATTCCATCCGATTCTATTTTTGCAAGATATCTACACGGGAGAAACATCCCAATTTACAACAATAACGAAATAGAATTATTACCAAACGGAAGAATAAAATTCGAGAGTCTGTTTGAAGCTATCAGACACGCAAAAAAACACATACACCTGGAATATTTCAATTTCCGAAGCGACTCTATTGCAAAAGAAATATTCACACTTCTGGCAGAAAAAGCTCAGGAAGGAGTAAAAGTAAGGGCTATGTTTGACGATTTCGGCAACCTGTCAAACAACAGGCCACTACGTAAGGAACATCTTAAGATGTTGAATGACAGAGGTATAGAAATCATAAGATTTGACCCGATGAAATTCCCTTACATCAACCACGCATTCAGTAGAGATCATCAGAAAATAGTAATAATAGACGGCAAGACAGGTTATACCGGCGGAATGAACATCGCCGACTATTACATAAACGGGCTGCCGGAAATAGGAGCATGGAGGGATATGCACTTGTGCCTGGAAGGTCCTGCCGTAAGCGGACTGCAAAAGGCTTTTCTATATGTATGGAACAAGGAGACCAAACAGAATATAGGTGGAGATACATACTTTCCATATGGAGAAGACAGCACATACACACCCGAACAGTTGGGAAAACAAGTCGCTATAGTACAAAGAGTCCCACACAAATCGCCCGACGCAGTAAGAAGGGCTTATATCGAAGCAATGGATGCGGCAGAACACCACATCCGTATTGTCACACCATATTTTACACCGACTAGAAGTGTAAGGAAAGCAATATACAGAGCATTAAAAAGAGGGATAAGAGTAGAAATAATGCTCTCAGAAAAATGTGATATCTCATTTACGCCTGACGGGGGTTTCTATTATGCCAACAAATTCAGAAAGGCAGGAGCACATATATACCTTTATAAGGGCGGATTTCACCATACTAAAGTAATGACTGTTGATGACAGGTTCTGCACTGTTGGAAGTACTAACCTGAACAGCAGAAGTCTGAAATACGACTACGAAATAAACGCTTTCATTTTCGACCTGCAAACCACGTGGGAACTGGACGAGATATACAAGAACGACAAGACAAAAAGTGAAATCATGACAAAAGAATATTACAGGAAAAGAGGCGCGTGGAGAAATTTTGTAGGATGGTTTGCCCACCTGTTAACGCCTGTAATTTAAGCGGTAATCATTATTATATAGAAAGGATATTATCAAAATTAGAACATTGATTAAGGTTATGTCCGTTTTTTTTCATAAATTTGTCTCCATTGTAAACAATACATACAAATATAAGAAAAAAATGAGCGTAATAGACCTGATTAATGCTGAAAAAAGTACAGCTTTCTCGTTCGAAATTCTTCCACCACTCAAAGGTACGGGCATCGACAGACTGCTGTCTGACATAGAGACTTTGTTGCCATATAACCCCAAGTATATCAACATTACTACACATCGCAGCGAATATGTGTATATGCCTGAACCTAACGGGATGTTCTGCAGGAAACTGACAAGAAGACGTCCAGGTACGGTTGCAGTGGCTGCTGCCATAAAGGCAAAATACGGAGTGACTGTGGTTCCGCATATGTTATGCAGCGGATATACTCCTGAGGAAACAGAATATACACTTATCGACCTTCAATTTCTGGGTATAACAGACCTCCTTGTCCTGAGAGGCGACAAAGCACCTCATCAAAAGAGCTTTACACCGGAAAACGGCGGACACGCTCATGCCATAGACCTGCAACTGCAAATTAACAAATACAATCAGGGAATATTCTTCGACGGAACAGAAATGGACAAACTTCCACCACAGTTCTGTTATGGTGTGGCATGCTATCCTGAAAAGCATGAGGAATCGCCTAATGCGGAAAGAGACCTGTACTGGCTACAAAAGAAAGTTGAAGCTGGGGCACAATATGCCGTGACACAGATGTTCTTTGACAACAACAAGTATTTCGACTTTGTAGAAAAAGCAAGAAATGCAGGAATAAATGTTCCGATAATTCCGGGAATAAAACCTCTGAAGAAACTTACACAATTAAACGTACTACCGAGAACATTCAAAATAGACTTGCCTGAAGAACTTGCTGCAGAAGTCAGAAAATGTAAATCGGATCAGGACGTAGCAGCACTGGGATGTGAATGGACAATAAAACAATGTAAGGAACTCATGGAACACGGAGTGCCTAGCATACATTTCTACTCGGTAGGCGCTGTGGATTCAATAGCAAAAATAGCAAAAGAAATATACTGATAAACTAAAAATGAACAGCATATATACTAAAAAAACGGAAGGTTTTGACGCAGTAATAGGTCAAGAGGAAGCTGTCCGCATGGTAACACAGACAATACATGCGGGACGACTGCCACACGCCATTATGGTGTGCGGACCATTGGGATGCGGGAAACTGGCTTTCGCCATGGCACTAGCCAAATATGTATGCTGTACGAACCCGACATCTGATAATTCTTGCGGAGAATGTATGTCATGCAGAATGGCCGAAAAGCTGGAACATCCTGACATACATTATGTATTTCCGGTTATCAGAAAAAAAGAAGGATCGTCCATCGTATCCGATGACTGGATTTCGGAATGGCGACAAAGACTAAAACGTTCGCCATATTTCACACTTGCAGACTGGTGTTCAGATATGGGAGATCCAAACAAACAGCCTCTCATTTACACTTCTGAGAGCAACGAAATCCAAAGAAAGCTGTCATTAAAATCCGCAATGGGAGGATATAAGGTAGCAATTATATGGCTACCGGAAAAGATGAATGCGGAATGTGCGAACAAACTGCTGAAATTGGTAGAAGAGCCACCTGAGAAAACACTTTTCATAATGGTGAGCGAGGAACCGGAAAATGTATTGCCTACACTGGCCGGAAGAACACAAAGAATAAATCTTGTTCCTATCGCACAGGATATATTGGCACAATATCTGATTTCTAAATTAGGACTTACCGAGGCCGATGCGAACGATATTGCAAGACTATCAGAAGGAAGTGTACTCCAAGCCATGCAGAACATAAGTCTCAGTGACGAGGAAAAGGCTTGTTTCGACAGTTTTACCACACTGATGAGACAAGCGTGGAGACGAGACATAAGATCACTAAAAGACTGGAGCGAGCAAATGGCCTCGCGAGGTAGGGAAAGACATAAAATATTCCTGAGATATGCAGCCAGAATGAACAGAGAAAACTTCATGGCCAATTTCAAGAAACCTGACTTGAACTATATGAACCATGAAGAAGCCGCATTTGCAGTAAGGTTTGCGCCATTCATTAACGAAAGAAACGTAAATGGTATAGAAGACCTGATAGAAGAAGCAATAGTCCATATAGAACAAAACGTAAATCCCAAAATGGTGTTCTTCGATCTGGCTGTTCGAATGATAGTATTGATAAAAAACAGATAACGAATTACGGACATATAAATATGCTCCGAACTAAATATAATAATAATCATGAATAACGAATATAAACTTAAAAACGGTAGCGGCTGTCTGGCGTGTAGCGGATGCGGACGTCAGGACAACAAGCTGAATACATACGACTGGATGGCTGACATCCCCGGCAATTCCGATGAACAGGACATGGTGGAGGTTCAGTTTAAAAATACGCGCAAAGGATATTACAAGAACAGCAACAAACTGCCACTTGCAAAAGGCGACATCGTAGCTGTAGAAGCAAGTCCTGGACATGATATAGGTACCGTAACATTAACAGGCCGCCTGGTTCCGCTACAGATGAAAAAAGCGAACATACGTCCTGACGCAGAAATAAAAAGAGTATATCGCAAGGCAAAACCGGTGGACATGGAAAAATACGAGGAGGCAAAATCCCGTGAACACCAGACTATGATACGCTCAAGAAAGATAGCAGAAGATCTTGGTTTGAAAATGAAAATAGGCGATGTGGAATATCAGGGCGATGGAAACAAAGCTATTTTCTATTATATAGCCGACGAAAGAGTCGATTTCAGACAGCTTATTAAAGTGCTGGCGGAAGCTTTCAAGGTGCGTATAGAAATGAAACAGATCGGTGCGCGTCAGGAGGCAGGAAGAATAGGCGGTATAGGTCCTTGCGGAAGAGAATTATGTTGCGCCACATGGATGACAAGCTTTATCTCAGTATCAACAAGTGCCGCACGCTATCAGGACATTTCATTAAACCCGCAAAAACTTGCCGGACAGTGTGCCAAACTCAAATGTTGCCTTAACTACGAAGTTGACGCTTATGTGGAATGTCAGAAACGACTGCCAAGCAAGGAAATCGAGCTCGAGACATCAGACTCGACATATTATTATTTCAAAGCCGATATTTTGTCAGGAAACATTACATACAGTACAGACAAGAGTTTCCTTGCAAACGAATGCACCATAAGTGCACGAAGAGCTTTCGAGGTTATAAATATGAATAAGAGAGGAGAAAAACCTGAAAAGCTTGACAGCAGTGAGGTAGCCAAAGAAGACCGCAAGACAAAAGATCTTCTGGAACAAGAGAGCCTTACAAGATTTGACAAGAACAAAACGTCCAAAAACAAAAAGAAGAAAAACAAGAACAACCAGACACCACAACAGGCAACAACAGAACAGCCTAATACAATAAAACAAGATAATAATAAAGCTGTAAAACCACAGCAGCAGAAGCCGCAGCAGGAACAGCCCAAACCCAAGGAAGCGGCAGAACAACCTAAACAAATAGAAAATAAGGGTAAAAACCAGAAAAACAGACACAAGGGAAACAACCCTAACAAACGTCAGCAGAACCCTAACAACCCTGGCGAACAAGCCCCAAAAACAAATGCACCACGCCAACCGGAAGTTAAGGTAAACGAAAAGAATTTGCCTCAATAATATTAAAGCAAATGATATAGACACGCAGGCTGATACAGCCTGTGTGTTTTATATTTACATAAAGAAGTCCCCAATTACTATAGTCTGATAGAAAAAGATGAATAAGAAAATATATTATGCAATCGCGATGACAATGTGCTGCATAATCATCTCATGCACAACCGGAACTGTTTATCACCATTATATTCCCATCGAAAACAAATGGATGAAGGCAGATACATTTTTTTTCGCTATGCCTGACAGTATGGAAACCGGTGTGTATAAAACGAAAATAGGAGTCAGACATACAGTTACCTACAAATACAAAGACCTGTGGATTTCAATAGGAAACAATGAAAACAGCAAAACCGATACAGTACACCTGGAACTAGCCAACAAACGTGGAAACTGGAACAGCAACGGAACCGCAAGCGGATACTACCAATATGAAACCCAAGGACCTGACATTTATCATAAACAAGGGCAGGATTCAATAATAAAAATATGGCATATAATGAAAGATGCCAGCATTGAAAACATAACTGATGTAGGTATCAAGATATATCAATAACAGGATTACACATTTGTATTACCGTATCTTGAAGCATCTATACGCAAAAACACAAACAACAGGATAGTAAATCCCCAAAGAGAAGAACCGCCATAACTGAAGAACGGCAAAGGAATACCTATGACAGGAGTAAGCCCCAACACCATACCTACATTTATAAACAGATGGAAAAAGAAAATACTCATCACACTGTATCCGTAAACCCTTGCAAAACGTGTAGGTTGCCGTTCAGCCAGAACCATCAAACGCAAAATCAATATCAGATACAAAATCAGTACGGCAGACGAGCCAATAAAGCCTTGCTCCTCTCCCACCGTACAGAATATAAAGTCTGTATCCTGTTCTGGCACATATTTTAATTTTGTCTGTGTTCCATTTAAAAATCCCTTTCCCAGAATTCCTCCCGAACCGATAGCAATCTTACTCTGGTTTACATTATAACCCGCTCCCGAAGGGTCATCCTTCATTCCAAGCAAGACCTCTATTCTTACCTTCTGATGAGGTTCCAGAACATTGGCAAACACATAGTCAATAGAAAACAAAAAGGCTACCGACCCGATCACAAAGAATGAGATGTAAAGATAACTATATATTCTCTCGCGCAAAAAAGTCACAATGAGAGTCACAAAAAGGACTACCATCATACCTAAGAGCATATATACCAGATTGAAAGGAATGACATAAAAAGAGAACAATATTCCCAAAACTATGGCAGATAAACCCACTACTAAGATAATGTAAGATAATTTTCTGCCAGCCTTACAATATACCCATATCAGTCCTGACGTAAGAATTATTATAAGAGCAAGAACGGCAAACTCTCCCCATGGTGTAACTCCATCAGCCATTGGCAACACCGAAAACCTTATTCCGACTATAAAATACACAACGGCACAAACACCTGTAAACAATATCGCGCCAGGCATACCTTCACGATACAACATCAGAAAGAAAGATAGATAGACCAATGCTGAACCGGTTTCTTTCTGCATTATTATAAGGAACATAGGCAGCAGGATTATGGCAAGAGTAACCATAAGATGCCTTCTGTTTGACAATGAATATGTATATTCGCCCATGAACTTTGCCAGTGCCAACGCTGTACCGAACTTGGCGAACTCGGCAGGCTGAATGCTCACATGCCCCAATACAATCCAAGATTTTGATCCCTTTATCTCATTCGGATTAAAGATGGTGGCAAAAAGCAACAAAAGCAATATACCGAAAATTAAATAGGCATAAGTATCGAAGAATCTATGATCCAAAGCCAATATGGCAGATGCCAGTCCCAACGAACAAGCTATCCAGACAAGCTGCTTTCCGGAACGGAGTCCGAAATCGAAAAAGTTAGGATCGCCATAATCATAACTGGCTCCGCAAATACTGAACCATCCGCATATCACCAGCAGAAGATACAAAAGTACAGTCCACCAGTCAACATTCTTAAATATACTATCTTTCCTGTATGCCATAATTAATCCTTCGTTTCTGAATTTCATCAGCCTGCAGCTGACTTTGTGGAGAAAGCTCACCTTTCAGGTACTGCTCCAACATAAGTTTCCCGATTGGTACGCCGTAAACAGCTCCAAAGCCGCCATTTTCCACATATACGGCTATCGCTATCTTAGGATTATTCATAGGGGCAAATCCCATAAATGCTGAATGGTCTCTACCCTTATTCTGAGCTGTACCGGTCTTTCCGCAAACTTCTATATCAGGCAGATTCGCACCTCTACAAGTACCTCCCAAAACAGCGGCACGCATGCCTTGCACCACTTCATCATAATGCGAACGCTCAACTTTTGTAAAATGTTTATCCGTATATTTTTTATCAAGCGACTCTCCCTCAATTTCCTTTACCACGTGTGGAGTTATATAATATCCTCTGTTTGCAATAGTAGCTCCCAGATTTGCTATTTGAAGCGGCGTAAGTGTCACCTCACCCTGTCCTATGGAAATACTTATGATAGTCAATCCGTTCCATGATCCGCGATAAGCCTTATCGTAGAATGCTGCATTAGGAATCATACCTCGCATTTCGCCAGGCAAGTCTATACCGAGAGGATATCCAAAACCCATTGATACCATATAGTCACGCCATGTATTCATGGCATTCTGTACGGAACCATACTTACTGCGGGCACCTATCATATAATATAATCCCCAACAGAAATACGCATTACAAGATGTTGCCAAGGCAGGTATTACCGATAAAGGCGAACCGTGTGAGTGACATCCCACATGCAGACCTCTGAAATTGAAACCATGCGAACAAGGATACTGTGTTTCAGTATTTATAATTCCTTCCTGGAGGAATGTCAATGCCTGCGAAGTCTTGAATGTAGAACCCGGAGGATATGTTCCCATAATGGCACGGTTGAGCAACGGTTTCCAAGGATCTTTAGACAATTTCAAATGGTTTTCTCCTCTAAACCTTCCTGCCATTAAGTGTGGGTTATATGATGGAGATGAAACCAGACACAGCACTTCTCCGGTGGATGGTTCGATAGCCACTATACTTCCTATCTTTCCCTCCAAAAGCCTTTCGCCAAGAGCCTGCAACTCTATATCCAGACTTAACTTGAGATTTTTTCCTGCCACAGGAGCTTTGTCAAAACTGCCATTCATGTAATTGCCCTGTATTCTTCCATGAGCATCACGAAGCAAAATCTCCACACCCTTTTCTCCCCTCAACTGGGTTTCATACGAGCGTTCTACTCCTAACTTTCCGATAAAATCACCACGCTTGTAATAAGGATCATCTTCTATCTCACCTTTCGAAACTTCGGCTATATCACCAAGTATATGCGCGCCGCAATCATATCCATACTGCCTTACAGTTCTGGCCTGAATATAAAAACCAGGGAAGTTAAACAGCTTCTCACGAAAAACCGCACAATCCTCGGAAGAAAGCTGTGTAAGCAACACCTGATGGGTGTATCTTGAATATCCCGGATTCAAACGCCTGTCTCTGATATCCTTAAAACGCTTTACAAGGAAATCCTTGGAAACTCCCAATGATGTGGCAAGCTCCAAAGTGTCAAACTTCTCAACCTCCTTCATTACCACAGTAATGTCATATGCAGGCTGGTTAAAGACCAGCAAACGTCCCTGTCTGTCGTAAATCAAGCCACGTGGAGGATATTTCACACGCTGCAGAAGAGCATTACTGTCAGCATTGCGTTTATAGTCGTCACTCATTATCTGAAGAGTGAACAAGCGTATAATGAAAACAAGGACAATAAGAGTAACTACACCTCCGATAGTATATTTCCTTTTCTCCAGTTGGTAATCCCGTTTCACTATTTTTTCCTCCCTACTAATTCAATTATCATTATCAATGCCACAGTAACAGCCGTATCAGCCAATGTTGCGATAACTATATCCGATATTTTGGCTACAGAAAAAGCATCCACAACATTCAATACGGCAGAGTGCAACAACACAGAAGGAAATACATATCTTAAATAAGGAGCCAAACGCATAGACTTTATTCCGGGAACAAACGAATCCGAACTGTCACGCGAAGTCTGCCATCTGAGCAATGACGGTCTAGCCATTGCAAGCCACAATGAGGCTGTAGCATTGAGTCCCGGAGTATTGCCGAACATATCGACACACAATCCTATAAGAAACGAATAAAACAATAAAGATTTTCTTCCGGTATCAGATGGAAGTTTCAGAATAAACACTACATAAAGTAAAGGTACAGCATAACGAGACACCTGTACCTGACTTATTATCACTCCCTGTATCAAAACAAGGATGACAAACCATTTTATCTTATCTACCCATGCAGCAGTCATATTCAGTATTTTATATCTTTTTCCAGTTCCGATAATTCTTCACGCGGGGGCAGAGCCATAACATACACATCATTAAGTCTGCCAAAATCCGTAAACAGACGTATTCCTAAAGTCAATGACATTTCGTCATCACTCTCATCTTTCGAAGTTACTGTGCCGACAGGTATTCCTTCAATAAAGACAGTGCTATGACCACTTGTCACCACAGTATCACCTATTTCGTATTCAGCATGTCGAGGAACATCTGTCATAAAAGCCATAAGAGGGTCCCCTCCCTCCCATTTCAAGAAGCCGAAATAATCTGTACGCGCGATCTTACAACTGATGCTGCTTCCCGAATTTATAACAGGCAGTACCAGAGAATAGTTCTTTGACGTACGGCATACAATACCTACAACTCCCATTCCACTGATAACCCCCATTCCGGTACGCACCCCACTGGATTCCCCCTTGTCGATAGCCAAGTAATTGTCAAGGCGTCTGACACTGACGTTTACCACTCTTGCAGGACAAACCACAAACGACTGATCCATCATCGTAGGCGGTTGCTTTATTACAACTACAGACGAGTCTGTTCTTATTACTTCCTGCATACCTTGGATAACTATCAAACTATCCTTGCCCTCATTAGCTTCACCTACCAGTTTCTTATAATATTCCAATTCCTGCATAAGCTGAACATTACGTTCAGTAAGATCACGGTTCATCTTTTCAAGACCGAAATAACGTGTCACCTCAGCAGCGACCTTAGTGACAGAAGCCGTCACTTCGGACGCAGAGGTAAACCATACACTCCCTTGAAAACTATTGAACCTGAACAGTAAAATTGCAGCCAACAGTTGGAGCAATATAAACAAAGTCCAATGAGAATATTTTATTAAGAATTCCAGTATATTACGCACAGAATATTATTTAAGCATTCATAAAAGCCAAAACAGAAACTATCAGCGCATCAGGAATGAGAAGCGATCTACATTTTTAAGAGCTATTCCCGTACCCTTTGCTACACTAAGCAACGGATCTTCTGCTACATGGAACTGAATATTTATCTTATCAGTAAGACGCTTTGACAATCCTCTAAGCAAAGCACCGCCTCCTGCAAGATAAATACCGTTGTTTACGATATCAGCATACAATTCAGGAGGAGTATTTTCAAGAGCGCTCAATATAGCAGTTTCAATCTTGGCAATACTCTTTTCAAGACAGTGAGCTATTTCCTGATAACATACAGGCACCTCCATAGGAAGAGCTGTGATACGGTTAGGACCACGGACGATATAATCTTCCGGAGCCTCATCACCAAGATCAGTCAAAGCTGCACCTACGTGTATCTTAATACGCTCAGCCATACGTTCACTGACTTTTACGTTGTGTTGGCGGCTCATATATTCCTGAATATCAGCAGTAAGGTCGTCTCCTGCGATACGGATTGAGTTGTTTGACACGATACCTCCCAATGAAATCACGGCAATTTCTGTTGAACCACCACCTATGTCAACAATCATGTTACCTTCAGGAGCCTCAACATCAAGACCTATACCAATAGCAGCAGCCATAGGTTCGAAAAGCAAATATACATCACGTCCACCGGCATGTTCTGCACTGTCGCGTACGGCACGCAATTCCACTTCAGTAGAACCAGAAGGAACACCGATAACCATTCTCAGAGAAGGAGTGAAAAGTTTTTTTCCCGGGTTAACTTTCTTAATCAGACCACGCATCATCTGTTCGCAGGCATTAAAGTCGGCAATCACACCGTCGCGCAACGGACGTACTGTACGGATATTAGGATTCTCCTTTTCGTACATCAGTTTTGCACGTTCACCCACCGCGATCATCTTCTCGGTACGTCTGTCGAGAGCCACCACTGAAGGTTCGTCAACAACAATCTTATTATTACTTATAATGATGGTATTGGCTGTGCCAAGGTCCATCGCTATTTCTTGTGTAAAAGAGAATAAACCCATCTTTTAGGTCTTTGTTTATTAATACGGCATAAGGATTAGCACATCATAAACATGACATGCTAACCCTTTAATATAAATTAATCTGAAAAATTACTTAGTATTTTCTGCAAAATAAGCATGAATTGCAGTATCGTAATGAGAAGAAACTCCAAAAGCCTCACGTGCCAAAGCTTTTCTTTCATCACGTGTAGTAACAGCACCTCTTTCGTTCAATATATTCTGAAGTGTAGGATACTGTTCCTTGCTTGCAACAATTACCACATCATTGAAATTCTTTGCAGCTGCACGAATAAGTGAAATACCACCTATATCAATCTTTTCTATAATGTCCTGTTCGCTTGCACCAGATGCAACTGTAGCTTCAAATGGATAAAGATCTACAATAACCAAATCTATTTCCGGTATTTCATACTGTTCAACCTGCTTACGGTCACCTTCCAGTTCTCTACGGCAAAGAATACCTCCAAAGATTTTCGGATGAAGAGTTTTCACTCTACCACCTAAAATAGACGGATAAGTAGTAATATCTTCTACCGCCATACATGGATAACCTAATGATTCGATAAACTGACGTGTTCCACCTGTACTTAGAAACTGTACACCTTCTTCATGCAGTTTGGCAATTATTGCGTCCAAACCGTCTTTGTGATAAACCGAAATAAGAGCGGTTTTAATTTTCTTTGACTCTGACATTGCTATGGTATTTTATAATTCGTCTGCAAACTTACACAAAAAATCTTGATTTATAAACGTATTGATTAAAATAAAGACTTTAAAGTATGTATATTATTGATAAATGTCATATCATTCATTAATCAGACTATTTATTTCATATTTCAGAACATCCGATGTCGGCATATCCACATCCGAATGAATATACCTCACCACCATTTCCCTGTCTGATATATAAATTTTCGGAATTCCAAGTGTGGAGAACATTTCATATACAGCCCTGTCTTCCTGAGCAGAATATGGAATTGTAAAACCATTCTCACCCCAGTATTCGGACACATCATCATCACTCTCCTCCCTGCTTACAGCAAAAATCACAACTTTGTCATCCCCCGAATATTCTTCATACACTTTCTGTAAAACAGGCAATTCAGTCTGACAGTCCGGACACAAAGTATGAAAGAAAGTTATCACCGACACCTTTCCCTTAACATCCTCTGTAGAGATTATATTACCGTCATTCATCTCCACCGCGAACTCAGGAAGCACATCTCCAGTTTTCACTTTATCCTCTCCCGAATCTGACGCACTATCCTTAATGCACGAAGTCAGGACAAAAAGTATAAAAACTAATATAAAATTCGGATATTTCATACATCATACACGTTCAATAATCCATTTTTCAATACCCTTTATCTCATTGCTGAAATTCACGCCTATCTTGAAAGAAGAAACCTTGTGAAGCCATCCTCTACCTCCCTGTTTGGGAAGCCCAATTTATACACCCTGAATTCACTGTCATATCCTTTGATGGTCAGATATCCACTCTGATAAAGTATAGGGACAGGATTGGTGTACATCGAATCTATACCACCTAGAGAATCAGAAGAAGCTACTTCTACAGTGAGCTGGTTAAGATTATATCTTGCTGTCTTAAGAAGTTCAACCAAAAAAGTTGGAGTACCGGTTTCAAACCAATAGCTGCCAAACTCACGGCTTTTCATTGCATTAAGTATGCTGAAAGGATTATAGATATCATCACCCTCGCTAGCAAAATGATAACCGTCGTACCACTCCTTAAGACGAATGCAAGCCTCATCATAAGAAATACCGTTCTTTTCGGCAAGTGCCAGGATTCCATCTCGGAAGCCATCATGAAGTTCACATTCGGTTATACCGCAAAGATTGTTATAATCCTGCAACAGCGATATATCATCCAGATTATTAAGGTCGCTGAATACACTTACCTTGCTGAACTTGGTAACACCGGTGAGAAGGGCAAAACGAAGATAACGGTCACAGCTCTTAAGCACACCGTAAAAAGCCTTCAAGGTATTTCTATATTCAGTCATAAGAGCATCGTTTCCTATAGCCTGAAGCATAGGTTTGTCATATTCATCTATAAGCACCACCACATTACGTCCTGTCTTCTCTGCAGCACGCTCTATTACGTATGTAAAACGTTCCTCCGGTGCACGGTTCTTTTTCTCGTCACCATATTTCTGTTCCCATTTTTCCAGATACTGGTTTAGGATACCTTCAAGTGAATACTTATCTTCATACTTTCTCGTATTCAAGTCAAGATGAAACACAGGATACTCCGCCCAGTCTTTCTCAAGTTTTTCCATTGCAAGCCCCTCAAAAAGGTCTTTCCGTCCGCAGAAATAAGACTCCAAAGTAGAAATAAGGAGACTTTTGCCGAAACGGCGTGGACGGCTCAGGAAATAATATTTTCCACTCTTTACAAGCTTATATATCAGTTCAGTCTTGTCAACGTATGCGTATCCACCTTTGCGTATTTCTTCAAAATTCTGGATTCCTATAGGGTAAAGCATGCTCATAACGCTCAATACTTAGTATGGTTCGGGAAAACTTGTCTTTTCTGCAAATTTAGTGATTATCGTCATAGATTACAATAGTTTTTCGTATTTCAAGAAAAATTCGTATCTTTACATTGTATTAATAAAAAAGAAAGGAATTTTTATGGTACTGATAGCAAATCCTATATACGATTCCGTATTCAAATACATGATGGAAGACGAGAGAGTGGCAAAGATTATGCTTTCCGCCCTTCTTCAGAAAGAAATCATAAAGCTTGAAATGCGTCCTCACGAATATACAGGAGTAACACAAAGAAGAATCTCCATGATGAGAATAGACTTTGCAGCCACTATAAGGAACGATGACGGAAGCCATCAACTGATACTTATAGAGTTGCAGAAGACCTGGCTGATTACGGAGACTTTACGTTTCAGACAATATCTTGGGAGTCAGTATATTGACAAGAAAAACATTCCTGACAAGGACGTCAATCCCAAAGGCTATGGGCTACCCATCGTTTCAATCTACATTCTTGGACATAAGCTGGGCGAACTTCAGGAGCCCGTTGTCTATGTAAAGCGTAAATATCTGGACTACAATTCCAATCCGATAGATAAAGGTGTTCCTGACCCTTTCATTGAAAGCCTTACTCACGACAGTATAATCATACAGATACCTTATCTTAAGGGAAAGGTACGTAACAGACTAGAACGTCTCCTTCAGGTTTTCGACCAGAGTTATTGCCTTAAGGATAACGAACATATCATGGAAATAGATGAAAGCGGACTTGAGGTTGAGGAACAGCTTGTTGTGGACCGTCTCATAAAGGCTGCCGTAGCACCCGAAGTGAGAAGGGACATGGATGTGGAAGATGAAATCCTCTCCGAAATTGAGTCTCGCGACACTACCATTATGATGAAAAACAAGGAAATAGAGCTCAAGGATAAGGAGTTGAACCAAAAGTCACAAGAGTTGAACCAAAAGTCACAAGAGTTGAACCAAAAGTCACAAGAGTTGAACCAAAAGTCACAGGAGTTGAGCCAAAAGTCCAATATGATAATAAACATGATAAATCTTTTCAAAAGACAAGGCATGGCAGACGAAGAGATTGCCAAAGAGCTTGATATCAGCATTGAGGAACTTCTTGAACTGAAAAAGAAATAACCATCCACAACAAGACTGCCGCTTCAGCATTTACGATGAATTAACAACATTCTTCAATGCTGAAGCGGCAGTTTTCACACCTGTTTCTGTAAAGTCACATGCCGTTTCATTTAAATATAGCACTACGCACCTCACCGTACATAGCGTCCTTCAGTATCACCTTTTTCTCTCCGTCCAGCAAATAGATAGACGGCATAGCTTTAAGGTCATAAAGAGCCTTTTCTTTTACCTCCATATTGTCGCGTACTACTATCCAACCTTCCGGCATATCACGGAGTGACTTTTTCCAAACATCCACATCACCTTCCGTATATACAGCCAGAACTGTAACTTTTCCATCTGCCACAGCATTTCTCAGAGCTTCATCCATAATCATCTGATTCATTACATCATGACACGAAGGACATTCCGGATCATAGAATACTAACAGCAGTCTGCCACCCTTCACTCCGGTACGCAGCAAAGAGTTCTTTTTTCCATCGGGCAAAACATAATCAAAATCCATTGCCACTGTTCCAGGTGTGTTGCGCCTTATTAAGTCAAGTTTGAATTTCAGTGTACTCTTTCTGGCATCATCCAGCATCTTGCTTTCCAGCATACGTTCCAGATACAAAGCATATAACTCTTCATTATAATAAGGCGAATTAGGGTTATACAGATAGTCGTCCACCATCTGCATACACACCTTACGGGCATGCTCATGCTTCTCCATAGCAGAGCAGAAGTTATCTATCCCGTCCTTTACAAGCTCTTTTGCATTTGTTTTATCTGCCAGCAGCGATATGTTATTTACAAATCCCTGTTCTGTCAGTTCACGATTATTTACTAAAACGGTATCAGCAAAGTTGAATTTGTCCCAATAATGCTGAATCAGATATTTTTTTCTATCTTCCTGTTGCATAAGCATTACAGGGAGAGTGGGAAAAGGAAAGTTTTCTTTATTATTAATAGAGATTTTAATACTATCCTGAGAATAATTTACAGAAATATCTTTATTTCTATTCTTTTGTTCACCTATGCATGAACAATACAGACAAACAAACAATAATAACCAATACTTTATCATTATTAACTGGATTAAACTTTATTGCCCAATATAAAAACATATCAGTAGAAGTCAGCTTTTCCACTCCTACTGATATGTTTTAATTTATTATTCTACAATATCTCTTACACAACGGACTTTACCTTTATATTTTCCTTCAAGCCACCAATTATCACTGTAGTTATTTTCATTAATAATATATGAAGTTTCAAGAATAAGGTTTCCTTCTGTGTATAAGAAACCTGGGCGGACAGGTGAAGTTGCAGAATATTGATCCCTCCTTCCCCATGTTTTTGTTTCCTCAGGGAACAATGAATTTCCATTAAAACTAAATCCTGTATTTGTGAAATATGTTCCACCCCAATCCATTGTATAATTATCAGGATTCTCAGAATTGAGAGTTGTATACAAAAGCATTAATTCCCTTTGATTTGGAGTACGGTAACCTTTAGGACACACTGTTCTACCCTGATAATAATGCCAATCGTGATTATCAGAAGGATATAAAATATTCATATCTACAGTTCCTGATACCCCTCGCAATACAGCAAGTTTTTTATACGGTTTATTTACCTCTCCACCTCTTTCAAAATGTTCAGGCAACTCAGCTCCTATATATGCAGCACCACGCAATGAATTATTATCCATTCTACTAAGATCCAATATATATTCATCAAACCTTTGAGAATTGTTATTAT